>NZ_JAPNUF010000008.1:0-573018 GCF_036631475.1 Chryseobacterium sp. 1B4 | reverse complement strand
CCTTACAGCTGTATCAGAGAAGTGCTGATGTTTTCCTTGGGGTACCGTTCAATATTGCAAGCTATGCATTGCTGCTGATGATGGTAGCACAGGTTTGTGATCTGGAAGTTGGAGATTATGTTCACAGCTTTGGAGATGTCCATATCTATAACAATCACTTTGAGCAGGTAAACAGACAACTTGCCAGAGAACCGAGAGTTCTTCCGACAATGAAACTGAATCCTGATGTTAAAAATATTTTTGATTTCGATTTCGAAGATTTTACCTTAGAAAATTATGATCCCCATCCAGGGATTAAAGCTCCTGTAGCCATTTAATATTCTTATCTCACTTTAATTTTTTATTACTTCTGTTATTTTAACATTAATAGAGGCATTATCTGTGCCCATAAGCTGGGAAATCAGAATATAAATACTTCAGCATACCTTCTTTTCGCAATTGTTTCTTAAATTTGAAAGAAACAAACCCGGTTCATTCGATAAATCCATTGACCGATAGGAGATCATCAATTCAAATGCTTAAACATAAATCATGAGGTATTTAAAAATCAATATAGAAGAACATGCAGATATTGAAGCGCTGAAAAATGCTGTACAGCAGTTGAAAGGAGTTGCTTCAGCAGAAATAGTGGATGACGAAAACCCTGAAAGCGAGCTCAAAAAAGCCTTCGCAAAAACAAAGGAACAGCTTAAAAAGGAGATTATGAAACTTTAGTCAATGATATTTTCGATATAATCATTAAAAAATAATTCTAAAAAAATAAAGTAGACCGATGAGAAAGGCCATTTTATCAATTGCTGTACTTGGAATTTTATTTTCCGCAAATGTATCAGCACAAACTGAAACTTCAGGAAGGGAAAAAGTATACAGAGCTACCCATACCAAAGTAACAGAACTGAAGCATACCAAACTGAAAGTAAATTTCGATTACCAGAAAGAACAGATGAACGGAGAAGAATGGCTTACCGCCTCACCTTACTTCTATGCAACCAACGAACTTACTCTTGACGCAAAAGGAATGCTGATCCATGAAGTGTCTCTCGATAATAACGGCAAAAAATCTCCTTTAAAATACGAATACAAAGACGATATTCTGAAAATTACTCTGGATAAGACATACCAGAGAAATCAGGATTATACAGTTTATATCAAATACACAGCCCGGCCCAATGAAGTAAAACAACAGGGAAGTATGGCGATCAATGATGCAAAAGGACTGTATTTCATTAATGCTCAGGGAACAGACCCGGATGTGCCGACACAGATATGGACACAGGGAGAAACAGAATCTTCTTCTGCATGGTTTCCAACTATCGATAAGCCTAATCAAAAGACCACACAGGAAATTTACATGACAGTTCCTGATAAATACGTTACCCTTTCCAATGGTATTCTGAAAGAATCCAAAAAAGAATCCAACGGACTTAGAACCGATCACTGGATGATGGATAAAAGGCATTCTACCTATCTGTTCTTTATGGGAGTAGGAGAATATGCCGTTGTAAAAGACAAATGGAAAAATATTCCGGTTGATTATTATATTGAAAAAGAATATGAGCCGTATGCTAAGCAGATCTACGGAAATACTCCGGAAATGATCGACTTTTTCTCCAAAAAACTGAACTATGATTATCCGTGGGCAAAATATGCTCAGATTTCCGGAAGAGATTATGTAAGCGGAGCGATGGAAAATACGACTGCAACACTTCACGGAAGCGATATTCTTCAAAAGCCGGGACAGCTTATCGATGAGAATACATGGGAAGATACCATTGCTCACGAATTGTTCCACCATTGGTTTGGAGACCTGGTTACGGCAGAAAGCTGGAGTAATCTTACAGTGAACGAGTCCTTTGCCAACTATTCCGAATACCTTTGGAATGAATACAAATACGGAAAAGACCAGGCAGATTATCACCTGATGACTGATGTGAATAATTATCTTCATAACCCAACCGATTTTAATAAGAACCTGGTAAGATTCAATTACGAATCCCGTGAAGATGTTTTTGACCTCGTAACATACCAGAAAGGAGGAGGAATTCTGAATATGCTGAGAAATTATCTTGGCGATGATGCCTTCTTTGCCGGAATGAATGATTATCTGAAAACCAATGAATATCAGAATGCAGAAGCACATCAATTAAGATTATCTTTTGAAAAAGTATCGGGTAAAGACTTAAACTGGTTCTTTAACCAATGGTATTTTGGAAGCGGAAACCCGAAGATTAATTACTCATCTACATTTGAGCCGGTAAAAAAACAGGTTGCCGTAACCATTAATCAAACTCAGGAAAAACCATTTGAATTTCCTCTGGCTATAGATGTATATGACAATGGAAAACCTAAAAGATACAATGTCTGGGTAAATGCAGAAGCGAAAAACACATTCAGTTTTGATGTTTCTAAAACACCGGATCTCGTTAACATCAATGCAGATGGAGTTTTACTGGCTGATATTACCGATACTAAAACTCCGGAACAGAATCTGATGCAGTTTACCAATGCTAAGGAGTTTAAAAGCAGGTACCTTGCTTTAACCGGAATTAAAGATCAGGCTGGAAAAAGCCCTGCTGCGACAAAATTATTGGCTGCTGCACTGAAAGATCCTTTCTTCAGAGTAAGAATAAAAGCTTTGAACTTAATAGACCTTACCAACCCTGAACAGATGAAAGTATTGGGTGCTGAAGTTGAAAAACTGGCTTCCAATGATCCGAAAACTTTAACCCAGGCTGCCGCTATTACAGCTTTAGGGAAGACAAAAGACAAAAAATACCTTCCATTATTTGAAAAAGGAATAAATGCCGTTTCCAATGCAGTGAGAGGAAGTTCAATGAGTGCAATTCTTACCATCGATCCATCAAGGGCAAACAGCCTGGCTGATAAAATTGATATGAAAGGAGCTTCAGAAGAATTGCAGGCACAATTGCTTCCTGTGATTGTGAAGAACAGAATTACTTCCCAGATAGAAAATATTGCGCCTCTTGCTACTTTTTATCCGTTTATTAAATTCCAGAACCCGGAATTGGGAAAAGCAGCGGAAGACGGTTTCAACTGGATCATGACTTCCGATAATCTGAAAGCTACGGAAAGCATCACGAAAATAGCAGGATATGCCAAAAATCAGATGGCAGATAATCCACAGGCTAAAATGATGATGGTTCAGATGCTGAAAGATGGCTTAAGCAAAAAAATGGAACTGCTGAAACAGAATCCGCAGAACGCAGCAAGCATCAACAAGCAGATAGATGTTCTCAATAAAGCTATTGAAAACTATAAATAAATAAAGAAGCCGGTAAATTACCGGCTTTATTTTTATTGCTTGACATTAAATTGGCGGATTATCATTTAAAATATATTGATTTTTAACGATGTTATAAAAATCAGTACTTTTTCCTGCTGTTTTTTGCGTTATCTTTCATAAATTCGTTCAAAATTTAGACAATTATGAGTTTTGGAATTGAGGCAGCGGGCTATTATGTGCCTGGTTTATATTTGGAGATTAAGGATTTAGCAGAGAAAAGAGGAATAGAACCGGCAAAATTGGAGAAAGGCTTAGGTCTTCATAAAATGGGACTTTCTGATGTCCATGAGGATGCTGCAACCTTTGCAGCAGAAGCATTACTGAAGCTTATACAAGATTATCATATCAATCCGAAAGAAATAGCAAGAGTGTATCTGGGAACAGAAAGTGCTTTGGATGCTGCAAAACCTACAGCTTCCTATGCTGTACAGATGGTGGAAAAAGTCCTGGAAGAAGAATTTGGATCCAGATGTTTCAGAAACTGTGATGTTCTTGATATGACTTTTGCCTGTGTAGGAGGAGTAGATGCATTGCATAATGCTCTGGATTTTATAAGAGTAAACCCTGATAAAAAAGCAGTAGTCATTGCCAGTGATTACGCAAAATATGAACTGGCTTCTTCTGGCGAATATACGCAGGGAGGCGGAGCAGTAGCTCTTTTGGTTTCATCAAAACCAGATCTTCTTGAAATTGAAAATAACTGGGGTGGCTTCAGAAAGTGTCTTTGACTTTTTCAAACCCAGAAGATTATATAAAAAGGAGGACCTGAACGGAGCTCCGAAACATATCCCGAAAAAATTGAAATTTTTACAGATGAACCGGTTTTTGACGGACAATATTCCAACCAATGCTATCAGGACAGAATAAGAGAAGCTTATAATCATTATAAGGAGATAACAGGAAAGGAAAAGCCTTATGAAAACTGGGAATATATTATTTTCCATCTTCCCTATGCTTTCCACGGGAAAAGGGTCTTTACTGAAATTTACAGCCTTGAGAACAATCTTTCCTATGAAACAGCAGATGAGCAGAAAGCGGTTGCCAAATCTGAAAACTATCTGAAATTAATTAATGAGAAGATAGAAAAAACTCAGAGAGCTTCTTCCGAAATAGGAAATATGTACACGGCATCTATATTTATGGCACTTCTTTCTGCGTTGGAGATTGCTTTTAATGAAAATGATGACCTTTCAGGGAAAGAAATTGGTTTTGTAGGGTACGGAAGTGGTTCGAAATCAAAGGTTTTTGCAGGGAAAGTCTCGGCGAACTGGAAAAAGGTAGTGGAAAAATGGGATTTATTCGAAAGTTTGAAACAAAGAACAGCTGTTGATTTTGAAACTTATGAAAAACTCCACAGAAAGCAGTTGAACGCGTCTGTAAACAAAGATTACAAAGGCTTCGGGCTTGTCTCTGTAGAAGCGGAAAATCCTGTTTTAACCGGAGCAAGATATTATAGCTATCAGAAATAAAATGATTGAAAGCATCATCATTGTAAAGCATCTCATCCGGGATGCTTTTTTTGTATTTTTCTGTTGATTTTGTTGTGGATTTTATCGTTTTTGTAGGACATGATCTCCTGCAGCTGTTCATATTTTTAATCTGAAATAATGTATCAGTAAAATATTGTACTTTGATTTTAAAACTTTTATGTGATGTTACAATATTTTTAATACCTGCGGAAATTCCGACCGGACTATTTTTTCATTAAATAGTTTAATTTTTAATAATATATCACTTACTGAGATGTATCGTTTTTTTATTTTTTAATAAAATCATTAAGTTTTAAAATGCTGTTTTATAGTGTTTTGGGTGTTTTATTTGTTGGTTTTTATTTACATCTTTATGGTGATATTCATGTGGAGGCCATGATAGTCTGATAATTATCCCCATTGATGTCCTTCTGTTTTTATATATCAGGCCTTCGGGGAAGAGCTGACGCAGATGATTGACAATACTAACATAAAAACAAATCATATGAAAAATAGCAAAACAAAATTACAGTTTTTATTAATGTTTTTTTCCTGTTATCATTTTCACTTACCATTGCTCAGATACGGCTTGTAAACCAGAATGTTACAGGCAATCTTGTTTTTAATGCTTTAATACCCAAAGGTTTTGGGATTTTTTATAACAGCAATCCTAGAAACAGCTATAGTTGGATACATCTGTTTGGAGCGTATTCAGCACCCAGCCAACCTGGTATACCGGACATTTTGACTCCTCAGCAAGGATTACTGGCAATGGGGGGTGGATCATTTCAAATATTTGTAAATTCTACAACTAACTCTGTCGGGCAGTCCGCATTGCACATCTCAGAAAATGGAACGATTACTCTGGGTCAAAAAGGTGGGACTATTACAGAATCGGATATTGTGAATATCGATGAACTGAAAGGGTATCAGCATCTGCGCTTCGATGCCAACGGTGATTCAAAGCATGAACTAACCCTGACAAACACAGTTTTTAAAACGGATATCCAGAAAGTAGTCCTGGATAATGGTAGAGATACTGATCTTGCACAGATTTCAATGAATACGGATAAACAAGTCGATCATGCGGTACTTACTGTAGCAGGAGCTACCTATATCGGCCCGAAGGCAGATCTTGCTGCTGCAGGTGCGCTCTCTAAATTTAAATCCGAATATCTCGACAGGTACAGCCTGTGGGTAGAAAAAGGGGTCGTTTCTGAGGATTTTGCCTTTGCCAATGTCGCTGCCTGGAAGGATGAAGTATTGGATCCGGAATATCCTCTGATGAATCTGGAGGACCTCAGGGAGCATATTAAACATCATAAACACTTACCTGGTGTTCCTTCAGAGAAAGTCATAAAAGAGAAAGGGTATACAGCGCATCAGATGAATATGATCTTTATGGAGAAAATAGAAGAGCTCACTTTACATACTATTTCTTTGCATGAGAAAATAAAAAAGCTCGAAGAGAAGCTGGAGAGGATAGAAAACAAAAAATAAATAAGGCATAATGAAAAAGTGTTTATTTTTAATGCTCATGCTGGTAAGTGCAACGCTTTTTTTCACAGCAAAGAGCGCAGTGGCTGGCGGCCAGCGGTCCGAATTATACTGATAATATTAATCTGGCCTATGCCTGTTCCAATCAAGAATATTCAGAGGGAGCTGTAATCCAAATACCTGTTCAGTCTTCATTCATTGACCTTATTGATTTTTACGGGGAAGGACGAATCGTACATGGGTCTGTGACTACAGGCTTCAAAAATGCTTATAACATTAATCATCAATATCGACTGGTAAACAGTGACGGGCCTGATAAAAACCGCAAAATACCCAACAGGATACCTGTTAAGGACTACAATTATTTAAATCTTTCAAAGTATATTGCAGATGATAAAGTAAGTGCTATTACTTTGATGGGCGTGGGTATTCGGCAAAACACTGCAGAGGAAATGGGCAGAATGATCCGGAAAGACGGGCTTGGAAAAATTATTATATATGGATTTAATGCTACTGATCCGGATGTTCAGAGATTAGAAAACGAATTGCAGAAAATTGGGTTTTATTATAGTCCGAAATATATTCTGGAAGCTCCTTTTAATGAGATCCGGGGCTTTGCGGATGTTCCCCGGGTATATACCAGTAAAAAGATGAAGGTAACCGGGGAAAAGTATTCTATTCTGTTAATGCCAAAACCGATTCCGGAACTTCTGAGGATGATATGGTACACCTTAACTACAGCAGCCTGCTTGCTTTAGGTGCGGATTTGTCAGGGGGAATTAAAGGAACCATTGATAAACCCGGCGGAAAAATTACAGTGGAAGTCTATCCTTATGATGGTAATGAGGCAGATGGATTCCAGAAACTGGTGTCTCTGGATCAAATTTTGAATCGTAAAAAAATAGTATACAGTGCGTATAGTGATGAAAGCAATGTTAATAAATACATCGAAAAAACGATTAATGTACCGTATGGCTTTGATGCGAATAACGACAGAAGATTCAAGGTACTCAAAAATACGACCTCTAATAATATAAAACTATTGGGAGGAACTTCTCAAAACAGCTGGTGGAGCTCAACTGCCTGTAGCTGGCTGCCTGTAAGGTATTTTTCATGGATGGCATGGAATATAAAGTCTCTGTTCTGGGAGGTGCCGGACGCCTGCAATGAGGTGGTCACAAAGTTCCGAACGGGAAAGCAGCCTGTCATTTTAAAAATTACCATTAAAGATGCTACTTTATATGATTATAAAATCCCTGGAATAGCAAATAATGTTGCATTTAATTTAAAAAGGCTGGAGGAATACAAAATAATCAAAAAGCTTAAGGTTACCATTTTAGAATCACCTAATGACAGTAAATCAGTAGCTTTTTATAAAGAGATGGTGGAAGACCAGCTCAAAGAAACCAACCGGTATTACTCAGCAAAAACAGGAAATGTTAAACATCCTCTGATGAATGCGGAAGTGGGTAATCCAAGAATTCTTTTTAAAAATGTTGATTTGATTATTAAGAAGGCAAGCAGGGAAAACTACAATCGTGAGGTACCGGCAGAAAATAATCTTTTGGAGTCAGATGCCGGGGTAAACAATAATGATGGTGAGACAATGCAGCTTCTGTTTATCCATTCTTTTTCAATATTTTATCCGCCCGGTACTACCAATACCCGGGTGATACGTGGATATTCAACAAATTTGGAAACCCTGATTCAGAATTCAGATTATACTGTTTGTTCCTACAGCAGATGGAGTGATAACAGTCAGGTGTATGGATCCTTTGGGCTTACTGTGGCTCATGAATTCGGACATTATTTCAGTCTGTATCATACGTTCGGAGGTGGCTGCTCCCAAAGGAATGGTGGAGATCAGGTGGCAGATACCCCTCCTGCTGAAGATGGAATGTGGTACATGTTGGATGCTGGCACCCCCAATGAAAGGGGAATTGATAATCCCTGCCAGAACTTTCCCTCATGCAGCGGAACCAGAAGGCAGGTAGAAAATATTATGGACTACGGACCCTGCAGATGGCTTTTTACCAAAGGCCAGGCTGACAGGATCACTGACCGGATCAATACAAAATCCAGCCTGTTCAGCACTCTGAATGTCTATGATACTGATCCCCGTGTGAATCCGGATGTAATCAACTTTTCTATAACAGATCTGAGGCATGGTGAAATGAGAAGAAAAGCAGCCCCGGAAATTCCCGGTCTTTCTGTCAGAATGATATACCCTTCTTCTAAAAACGGAGATTATATTGTAAAAGTGGTTTCTGATAAGGCAGAAAAAGGAAAAATTGTAATCTTCAATGATAACCGGATTAAAGTTTATGAAAAGGAGATCAGGGTCGAAAAAGGTTCAAATGATTTCGTGATAGAATCAAATCTGTTTGATAGGATAGGTTTATATACGCTATTTTATACCAGTACTTCTGCCAGTCAACAGATTCGGATACTCCCGCTACATCCGTAAGATCCTTTATACATTCACTGGCAAAATAAAAGCATCTCAACCCGGGATGCTTTATTTTTGAGATCTGCAGAGGATTTTTTTATTTGTTTTACCCTTTTTTGGCAGAACAATCCTTTTGTGCTATTCATGTTATTTATATAAAATGCAATATGAATAAATATTGTTCTATGATTATAAGACTTTTATTTGTGTTGCTGATATTTTTCAATGCTTGTTAATATTCCTGTGATGCCACTTATTTGTTGAATATTTTAATTTTTTAAATCATATTGCTTGGAGATGCAGTTGATAATTTGTTCTTTAAGTGAAATAATTGCTGTTTAATTGGTTGTTTTACAGGTTTTTAAAGATTTGTTTTTTAGTTTTTATTAACAGATTTACTTCTGATAATTAAAAAACTCTTAAAATGGATATGAAACGAAGTGCATTAGGGGTCGGAGCCCTGTTTTTTTTAGGACAGGCAATCTCGGCACAGAAGGTGAATAACGATACATTGGTTAAAGAGACTAAGATTGATGAAGTTGTATTGATAGGATATGGTACCCAAAAGAAAAAGAAGTTACAGGTTCTTTGTCATCTGTGAAGGCTTCAGAAATATCTAATATTGCAGCACCAAGTTTTGAGCAACAATTAGCAGGAAGGGCTGCGGGTGTTCAGATTACCAGTAATACAGGTATTTTGGGTGAAGCTCCAAGGGTCAGGATCAGAGGAATAGCCTCTATAAATTCAGGAACTGCTCCGCTTTATATTGTGGATGGTATTCCAATTTTTTCAGGAGATATAGGAGGCAAACCTCTACAAATGGATTGGCTGATATTAATCCGAATGATATTGAATCTTTTGAAGTTTTAAAAGATGGTGCTGCTACAGCAATTTATGGATCAAGGGCTGCAAATGGAGTCATCCTGATTACAACGAAAAAAGGAAAAGGAGGGAGATTAAGTGTTAATTTTAATCATTACGGAGGATACGCATTGCCCGTAGGATTATATAACTTGCTGCAGACTCCGGAATTTATAATGATTTCCAATGAAAAGAGAGCGAATGCCAACCAATCTCCTATAGCATTTGGGACAGAATATAATACCAATTGGCAAAAAGCTGTTCTAAGATCTGCTGCTTTTCAGACCGATAATGTGCTGTCCGCCTCAGGTGCATTTGGAAAATCTAATTATTATACTTCAGTAGGATATACAAGTCAGGAAGGAGTTGCTATTCCCAACGAGATGAAGAGATTGTCTATCAGGGCCAACGTAGATCATCAGGCTTTTGATTGGCTGAAGATTGGAACGAATTTAAGCTTTACAAAAACAGATTACGCCGGGTTGAATACCGGAACAAACTCACTTTCCGGGAATATTTTCAATGCAGCCCGGCAATTGCCTAATACCCCCATTTATAATACCAATCATCCCACAGGATACAATATTGATCTGATTGATCCCAGAATTGTAGGAAGATGGCAGAACGCATTACAGGCGGGAGATAATATTACGAATATCAAATATGTACTTGACCATAATAAATTACAATCCAATGTCAATAGGTTTATCGGAGCTGTATTTTCTGATGTCAGGCTGTTTCCTTTTCTTAGTTACAGAGTGCAGTTCAGTATGGATCAGGCCCAGACCAAAGGGTTTTATTATTATAATCCGGTGCATGGTGACGGAGAAAGAGGGAATGGAGAGATAAGAAATGATTTTTCAGATCTTTTACGAAACAATCTTCAAAATATCCTGACATTTAACAGAACATTTGCTGAAAAACACAATGTCACCTTTGTATTGGTTAATGAGTATCAAAAGCAAAAAATACAAAGTTTCTACGGTGGAGGAAGAGATTTATCACATCCTTTTTTAACAATGGAATCATAGCAGGATCTATAGGGACCATGCAGGCGGGAGGCAGTATATCAGAGCAGGCAATATTATCATATGGTGGTCGATTGAATTATAACTATCAAGGCAAGTACTTTTTACAAGCGTCCTTAAGAAGGGACGGGCTATCTGCACTCCCATTAAAAAATAAATGGGGTAATTTTCCGGGAATATCTGCAGGCTGGACACTAAGTAAAGAAAACTTCATGCATGCATTTCGTGATGTTATACCGGATCTTAAATTAAGAGTCTCTTATGCAAAAGTAGGAAATACGAATATTGGAAATTATCCTTATATGGGACTGTATAGCAATTCAAAATATGCCGATTATAATGGTATTACCTTTTCACAGATAGGGAATGATGAATTAATCTGGGAAACAAGTGCAAAGACTGATTATGGAGCAGATATGGCCCTGTTCAAAAATAAGTTGAAAATTACTTTTGATTATTTTGAAAATAAGATTTCAGATATGATTCTGGACGCCCCTTTAGCCTCTTCACTCGGAGTTCCCGGTAATAGTATTTCCCGGAATATTGGAGATATGAACAATACGGGACTGGAGTTTTCTGTTGACTATGAACTTTTTAATGCCAAAAATTTCGGTTTAGAGATAAATGCCAATCTCACGCTGATGAAAAATAAAGTTCTTGCCCTGGCAAATAATAATGCAGATATGCTTTCAACGAATACGATAATACGGGTTGGCGAATCTTTAAGATCAATTTATGGATTCGAATACTGGGGGTGAATAGAGCCAATGGTAATCCTGTATATTATAAAGCAGACGGCAGCCTGGTCCAGGGGCTTGTAGGAGTCGGAAAGTATGCGGTGTTTAATCCTTCTGATCCCGAAAATGTATCAAAGGCAGCTGTTTTAGACAACCTTAAAGACCGAAAGATATTAGGAAACTCTTTACCAAAGTATTTTGGAGCATTTAATGTAAAATTTAGATTTTATGATTTTGATTTTGGCACCACTATAAGATTCAGCGGGGGTAATAAAATATTTAATGCCACGAGAAGAGATTTAATGACTTTGAACTTTAATAATAATTCAACAGAAATTTTAGGAAGATGGCAAAGTCCTTCTAACCCAGGGGATGGGAATACTCCTAAACTGTTTTTTGCAGATAATACTCTTAGCAATTTAACCAGTAATGCTTCATCCAGATTCCTTGAAGACGCAAGTTTTATTAAGTTCGATATCATAAGTTTAGGGTATAATTTTCCAAAGAATATTCTTAATTCAATTGGAGTGAAAAGTGCAAGAATTTATTGTCAGGCTCAGAATGCTTTTATTATTACCAGATATAGAGGACTGGACCCTGAGATGGAATCTTCCGGAGTAGACTTGAATGGCACACCACGCCAGAGGGTATTCAGTATGGGCATTAACGTTTCATTATAAAATAATATAACAATGAAAAAAATAAAATAATACAAAGAGGAGTTTCAATTCTCTCCCTGTCATTATTGACAATAGTTTATTCCTGTTCAGAAGCTGAGGTCTTGGATTTACGGCCTTTTAACAGCATAGATGAAAATTTAGCTTTTTCTACTGCTATGAATATTGACCTCTCTATAATGGGGGTTTACAATGCAGCACAAAATGGGTTTTACAATACTTCACCTTCTGCAGGTAATACTCCTAGAGGATATGTGTTTGGAGCAGCTTATGTAGAACAAAATGACTTGAGGGGTGAGGATATGGTGAATACAGCTACTTTTTATCAGCTTACCTATACAGCAACATATGACGGGGGAACAGCAAATAATGTTTATTACTGGATGAATGCATACGGGTTGATTAATAAAGCCAATATTGCTATTGAAGGACTAAACCAGGCAGGAAATAATGGCGTAATTAGTACAGCTGTGCGGGATCAATATTTAGGAGAAATGTTTTTCTTACGTGGATTGGCACATCTGGAGCTGCTAAAGCATTTTTCACAACCCTATAATTTTACGGCCAATGCCAATCATGCGGGACTTCCTTACCGTATAACAGCTATTAATAGTCCAGGCAAGATTGAGGAAGCGCTCAAAGTAGGAAGAGGAACAGTAGCAGAAACATATACCAAAATTCTTTTGGATTTAGATAAGGCGGAGCAATTATGTGAAAGTGCGGCCGTCAGAAGCGGTAATAGCAAAATTACACGAGCATCTAAGGAAGCAGCCGTAGCTTTGAAGGTTAGAGCATATCTGAATATGAGAAACTGGACCAAAGTACTTGACGAAGGCATAAAACTCAAATCAGCTTATTCACTTACTTCATCTCCGGATACACCGTTTGAATTAGCCAGTAATTATAATAATCCTGAATCAATTTTTTCCATTGAAAATTCGAAGAATACAAATCCCGGAACCAATGCAGGATTAGCAGCTATGTACAATAACAGATTATTAGTATGTATTAGTCCTGTTATCTGGAGAAACCCTAAGTGGTTGCCGGATGATAAGAGAAGAAATCCGGCTATGGTGAGAACTTCCAGTTCTGGGGTTAAATATGTCAATAAATATAAAGATGTCACAAACCTGGCCGATGGTACGCCCATTATAAGATATGCAGAAATTCTTTTATCAATGGCAGAAGCTAATGCGAGGCTTGGTCATACTGCAAATTCGATTAATGATTTAAACAAGGTCAGAAACAGATCTTTAAGCAATGTTGCCTCACAACAATATACTGCTGCTTCATTTAATAATGTGGCATCTTTGTTAGATGCTATTATAACAGAAAGACGGATTGAGTTTCTGGGAGAAGGAATGAGATGGGGAGATATTCACCGATTACTGTATGATGATTGGGTACCTACTCCCGGGATTCCTGCAAAAATGGCCAATGCTACCCCTGCAGGATCAGCTTTTACCTTGGGATCCCCCTATACAGGACCATTGGGCGTTCCTTTGATTCCCAAAACAGATTTCAGGATTTTATGGCCGATTCCTAATGAAGAAGTAATCAATAACCCAACGCTTGCAGCCCAACAAAATCCAGGCTGGTAGCAGTCAATATAACTACCCGATAAAGCAGATATATTATTGTATGAATAATAATGAAACAGTAGAAAAAATTTAATAATATTTATGAAAAAATTAAAAGGTATAAACAGATTAGGAGATATAGTACGTTAACGTTTTTTTTAATTTTAATATAAGGAGGACCCTCTTTCAAGAGGGTTTTCTGCTTTTTAGATTGTGTTTTTAATATAAATTTAAGAAAAAAGGCTGATTTTTTCTCTGTTTTCGCTAAAATTAAGAATTGTTTTTATTTATATTTTTCACTAAAATTAGTTTTAGTATTAATTTTTTTAATTATTTATTTCAAATGAATGAAAGTTGATTTTAATTTTAAAATTTATTAAAATTCTGTTAATACATAAATTGACTTATTTTTTGTTAATTTTTTAAATACAATTAAAATGATTCTCCATCATTTTTTAAGTATCAATGTGAATCTCTCCTTTGTGGAAGCCTGTTTTCAGAGTTTAATGAATTGATGTTACAAATATTTATTGACATATTTGTCGCTTGAATATATTAAAATCTGTTAATATGAATGTGAAATTAAGCGTTTTGACAGTCGGAGTTCTGTTTTTTACAGGACAGACTGTACTAGCTCAGGAAAAGGACTCTAAGAACAGTAAGGACAAAGAGACAAAACTTGAGGAAGTTGTTGTTTTAGGGTATAGTAAAACTGCTACTAAAGCTAAAACTACTACATCATCAGTAACTGTTGGTTCTGAAACCTTAGAAAACAGACCTAATATCTCGGTACTAAACTCGATTCAGGGTACCGCTCCCGGGATTGTAGTAAATTCGGCATCAGGATCTCCAGGTTCCGGAAAATTCAATATTTTGATCAGAGGTGCTAGCTCCCTTAATGGTTCTACAGATCCTCTATACGTTGTGGATGGAGTAATTACTTCCGGTTCTCAGTTCAGAAACCTGAACTCTTATGATATTGATACCTTCAGTATTCTGAAAGATGCTCAGGCAACTGCGATCTATGGTAACAGAGCTGCTAATGGAGTTGTTGTAATTACTACTAAAGGAGGAAAATTCAACTCTGGTT
Organism: Chryseobacterium sp. 1B4; assembly: GCF_036631475.1. Classification (NCBI taxonomy): domain Bacteria; kingdom Pseudomonadati; phylum Bacteroidota; class Flavobacteriia; order Flavobacteriales; family Weeksellaceae; genus Chryseobacterium; species Chryseobacterium sp. 1B4. The sequence continues at coordinate 558,326 of NZ_JAPNUF010000008.1, read as the reverse complement.
TGAAGGTTTCTTACGATGCATTGACTTCGTTCAGTAAATTACCTACTTCTGACTATAACATGTCAGATGGTAGACAACTTTTACAGATTCAAAAGAATTTACAAACTGGTAAAGGTGGTAGTTTATCACAACAAGAGATTGACAACTGGGCTACTAATACAGACTGGAATAAGCAATTTACCCGTATTGGAATTTCCCAGCAGCACAACCTGTCAATCACAGGTGGTGGAGAAAATATCAATAATTTCTTATCTTTAGGATACCTTGATAGCGAAGGTACTGTAAAATCTACAGATTTTAAGAGATTTACAATGAGAAACAATCTTAATGGTAAATCCAAGGACGGGAAATTATCTTTTGGGGCTATCATGGGGTTAGGATATTCCAGAAGAAACCAGCTTGATGATGAAACAAATACAGGTATTGCAAACAATACTCTTCAGAATCCATTATTCGGAGGTGTTCTTTCAAGACCGTATATCGGACCTTCTCCATATGCAAACGGGCAAGAGTTATATAATGCTATCGGAGCAGATGCATCAAATAACAGACAATGGATCCTTCAGGATAATATCAATGGAGGAATCAGAAACAGATTTACAGAACTAAGCATCTCTGCTAATGCTAACGTAAATTATAAAATTACAGATTATTTAAGCGTTGGAAACAGGACTGGGATTGAGTACAAACAGTACGAAAGAAACTTTGCAAGATCACCACTGGGATATCTTTCAATCAGTGTAGCAAAAGGAGATGGATCAAAATATGGTGGATTCGAAGACTTCTCAACCACAAGAGATCTGACTTTCAATAGTATTACGAATATTACATTCAATAAATCTTTTGGAGATCACACGATTAGTGCCGGCGCCTACTTAGATTATATCAAAGCTCATGTGAGCTCAACCACTCAAAGACAGAATGGTCTGAACCCATTACAATGGGAATTCGGTGCCGGAACCGGTTATATTCCTTTTAACCCGGATACTCCAAACATCTACAGACCTTCTAACAGTGCTACAAAAGTAACTGCAGGTACTTTAGCTTATTTTGCAACAGCTGACTACGATTACAAAGATAAATATGGAGTAAGTGGAGTTGTGAGAAGAGATGGCTCTTACCGTTTCCTTCCTACCAACAGATGGGAGACTTTTTGGTCAGTTGCAGCAAGATGGAATATCGACAAAGAAGAATTCATGGCTGATGCAGGATTCAGATTGCTTAAATTAAGAGCTTCAATCGGTACTACTGGTAACCAGAACTTAGGAATTGCAACTGATAATGCCAATCCGTTGGCTCTTCTTCCGAATAACTTCCTTGATCTTTATAATGGCTTCTCAGGATATCAGAACTTATTAGGATATAACTTTGTTAATTTATCAAACCCTTACCTAGAATGGGAGCAGGTAAAACAAAGTAACATTGGATTAGACTTTAACTTTAAAGGATTGATCGAAGGTAGTGTTGATTACTACCAGAAAAGAACATCGAGAATGTTCAATGACCTTCAAAGATCATCTGTTACCGGTTACTACTCAATCAGAGGTAATGACGGTGTTCTAGATAATAAAGGTATTGAAGGAACGATCAGATATAATGTGATCAGAAACGAAAATACAAAATTATCCGTTTTCGCAAACGCAGCATACAACTCTAACAAGATTGTTTCTATGAATAGCGAAAATCTTGCAGGGGACGTAGTAAACGCTATTGGTGGGCCAGCTGGTCAGTATCAGCTATATTCATATGTAGGAGTAAACCGCGATAACGGAAACTTACAGTTCCTTGATAAAAACGGAAACATCACTGAAGCTCCAACGTCTGCAGACAGAGTATTGACTGGAAAATCAAGATATGCTAAGTTTACAGGAGGTTTTGGATTCAATTTACAACACAAAGGCTGGTTCCTTGATACTTTGTTCTCTTTCCAACAAGGAGGATGGATCTATGATAACCTACAATCATGGATTATGGACCCAAGTGCTGCGGCAACCAGAAACCTTTCAGCTGACTTATTAAACGCCTGGACTCCTGACAATAGAGATACTGATGTACCTGGATTGAAAGCAAGTAACCTAAGCTTAGGTTCTTCAGACAGATTCTTACACCGATCAGACTTTATCAGACTTAAGAATATTTCTGTAGGATATAATTTCAGCAAAAGTCAGTTAGGTAAACTGCCGGTAAAAGGAATCAAGATATTTATTCAGGCAGAAAACTTGTATACTTGGACAGATTGGAAAGGATTTGATCCGGAGCCAATTACTTCGTATTCACTAAATGTTTACCCTAACCCAAAAACCGTATCTGTAGGTTTAAATGTTGATTTTTAATAGAGAAGAATTATGAAAAGAATTATAAATACAATATTAGTTGTAGCAACCTTATCATCTGCTGCATTTACGCTGAACAGCTGTCAGGACGCATTAGATATAAAGCAGCCGGGAGAATTACAGGAACAGGATCTGTATACAAGTGTTGCTAATTTAGGTGAAGTTTTAAATGGATCCGTTTATGCTCAGTTAGATCCGATTGATGAGGTTTACTTCACAGCTGTTTTTACAGATGAGGTAAAACCTGGATCTGGTAGTGGAGGACAGGAATATTCTCTACACAGATTTTTCTTGATCCATCCAGTGCTGTTGTAACAGGAGGAACTGTAAGTACAGCTTCAAGTGACGGAATCTGGATGAATAATTATAAAGTAATTAACAGAGTTAACAGACTTCTTGAAGGAGCAAAAAATATTACGCCTTCTAATGCAAAGGAACAAGCGCAATACAATGCGATTCTTGCCCAGGCAAGAGCAATCAGAGCGTATTGTTATGTACAGTTAGAAGCTTATTTTTCTTCTGATATGAAGGATCCTAATGCATTAGGAGTGATTCTTCTAAAAGATGTTCCTGCTACAGATGCTCAGTTACCAAGAGCTAAGAATCAGGAGGTGTATGATTTCATCAACGCTGATTTGGATTACGCAAGAAATATTTTATTATATCCAGGTCAAACAGGTTATCCTGCCGAAGGAAGATATTTGACAGATAAAATTTTTGTAAACGCTGTTTCTGCACGTTTCAATTTGTATAGAGGAAATACTACTTTAGCGAAACAATACGCACAGGAAGTAATAACAAATTCAACTCTATCATTAACTCAGGCGACTCCATCTACTGTTAATGATTTTGCTGTTGGATCTGATGATTGGAATGCCGCATTTTATGGTGTTGCAGGTTCTTTCAATCCATATAGAAACCTTTGGAATGACTCTTCAAGAGGAGAAATAATCTTCTCTCTAAACAGACTTCCTCTAGGTGCCGGAGGGGCAATTGGCTCAAGATGGAATACCAACCAGTCAAACATCACAGGTTCTCCAATGTGGTTCTGGGGAAGAAACTTATATAATTTATTCAAGAGTACTCCAGGAGATATCAGAAGGTATGCTTATGTAGATCCTACATCTAAAGAAAATCCTAACTATGCAAGTGCTACGGCAGGAAATACCAGAAATGATGCATTAGTTATTGACAAATACCCTGGCAAAACAAGTACAGCTACAAGAAACGACGTAAAAGTCTTCAGGTTATCGGAAATGTATTTCATCTTGGCAGAAGCCGAGGTAGCAGCAGGAAATCTTACAGTAGCTCATGATTTGATTCAACAGGTAAGAGCAGCAAGAAATTATCTTGGAACAGCAACAACACCTGCTTACACATCTGCACAGTTTGCTTATGCTGATATTTTGAAAGAGCGTAGAATTGAATTGGCGCTTGAAGGTCACCGTTTCATCGACTTGAAGAGACTTGCTGTGTTAGCTAATGTAAGTATGGACAGAAACCCTACGGATGATATTATCGATGTGAAAAACCTTCCAAATGGTGATTACAGATATACATTACCTATTCCAATCAGAGAAATTTCTGCAAACCCAAATATTAAGCAGAATGCCAATTATTAAGATTTAATTTTAATATATTTTTTAAGAAGAGTCCCAAAAATGGGGCTCTTTTTTATATTATTACTGAACGATCTCATCACCATTCTGTCCTGATAACTTTTCGGAGTTACTCCTTCCAGCTGCTTAAATATTCTAGTGAAATAATTCGTATCTGAAACCCCGGTCTGAAAAGCAATTTCTTTGATGCCGGTCTGGCTCATCCTTTTTTTCGTTTATGCTCTCCTGAAATACAAGTATTTATCCATGATTGGAACTGATATTTTATGATAAAAAGCTTAGGATTTCAATACAATAATGCAATTTTACGGTGTTGTTATTCTTGATTTTTTTAATCAAGAATAATTTTCTTTATTATTATTTTTTTTGTTTTTCTGTAATTACAATGACATGCCGGATGTTTTTTTAGTAAGATAGAATTCTTCTTATTAAGATATTGAGTTTTATTTTTTTAATTTATTTTGAAATGTCATTATTTTTAGATCATTATTAGCCATTATAAACGGAAATTATACTCTAAGTGGTTGTTGATTAGTGGTTTTGATTCTTTTGTTTAAGTGTTTTTTATTGGCATTTTTGTTTGCAGAACATACAATATGAATCTGAAATTAAACGTGCTAAGTATTGGGGCTGTGTTTTTTATCGGCCAGGCTGTATCGGCACAAACACTAAAAAAAGATACAGCTTCCACCAAAGATATTGAAGGAATTGTCGTCGTAGGATACGGTACAAAATCAGTAAAAAAAGTGACCACTTCCGTGTCCCGGATAAAGGCAGAAGAACTAACCAAGGTTTCTGCTGCCGGGGCAGATGCCTTACTACAAGGTGCTGCTACAGGCTTGCAGGTTTCTCCTACCTCAGGAGCTCCCGGTGCAGGTTTCAATGTAAGACTAAGAGGTGTTTCAAGTATCAGCTCAAGCAATGATCCTCTGTATGTAGTAGATGGAATTCCTGTTTCTTCAAATTCCCCCACCGGTACTACAGGCTATGGAGGACAAACAGTCAACCTGTTGTCTCAGCTGAATTTAGCCGATGTAGAAAGTATAGAGGTCCTGAAGGATGCGGCTGCAGCTGCTATATATGGTTCCAGAGCGGCAAACGGAGTAGTCCTTATCACCACTAAAAAAGGGAAAAAAGGAAGAGTAAACTTTAATCTTAATTCGGTAATAGGTTTTCAAAACCCCATTAAGAAATTTGAAAAAATGAAAGCAGGAGAATATTATCGAATGCTTGATATTGCAGAATTTAATACAAATCCTTCTCATGGCAAAAACTACTGGTCTCTTGCCAATGGAGTATGGAAACCCGGTTCCGGACAGCGTATTGAAGATTTTTATACATCAGATTTCGGAGATGACTATCTGAAGAAAATTTATAGAAATAATCAGCCTGTCTATGAATTAAGCGCCAGTGCTTCCGGCGGAAATGAGCGCGGAAATTTTTATCTTGGTTTTTCCAATTTTGATCAGTCCGGAGCAATTATAGGTCAGGAATATAACAGGCAGACGTTTACATTAAATCTCAGCCAAAAATTACACGAGATCTTTAAAGTGGTTTCTTCGGTGAGAATCTCCAATGAAACCAATAGAAGAATAAATGGTGATAATGACAGATATGCCCCTTTAACTGCAGCTGCGGCTGAAGCACCGGGACAGAACCTGTGGAACCCTGATGGAAGTTATAATACCAAAACATGGCTCTTCTCCAATCCTTTACAAAGTGCAACAGATATTAAAAGTTTAACCAAAACTTTTGGAGTAAATACCTCACTCGGCCTGGAATCAAGATTTTCTTCCAAATTTAGTATGGAGACAAGGTTCAACCTTGAAAGGATAAATTATGACGAATCACGCCTGTTCCCATTGGATACTTATCAGGGAAGAGGAGCAAATGGAAAGGCCGATTACAATGCACGTTTATACAATACTTTTACCGTATTTAATACGCTGACCTATAAAGGAAAGGTAAGTGCTCAGTTCAGATATACCCTTATGGGAGGGCTGGAATACTTTAACAGAAAAACAACTTTTACTGATATCCAAACCCAAAGTCTGCCTTTAGGGGGACTTCAGCGGATGCCGGTGCTGTCAAGACAATCGCTTCCTATTATCCCTCGTTGGGAAACAGGACATTTTCCTATTTCTCAAGACTGAGTCTGGAATTATTCAACAAATTGTTTATAGATGGTACCTTCAGGGCAGACTCTTCCTCAAAGCTTTCCTACGCTAACAGGACTGAATTTTTTCCTTCAGTTTCTGCAGGATATATTGTTTCCGATAATAAATGGTTTAAAAATAAAATAGTTAATTTTCTTAAGGTAAAGGCTGGCTGGGGAGAATTGGGAAATCAGTCAGGATTGGGAGATTTTGACTTCTCTCCGTCAGCACAAGTGTATGCGTATGGTCTGCTTCCTGCTTACAACGTAAATCCCCTCTACGATTCAGGCTTTCTTGCCAACCCTAACCTGGTCTGGGAAAGAACTTCACAAACAGATACTGGTCTTGAAATAGGTTTTTTAAACAATAGAATCAGTATCACCTATGATTTTTATGATAAAAGATCAAAGAAACTCCTTGTAGGTGCTACAACCTCCCTAGACAATGGGGTTGAGTTCTATAACTCAAATGCTGCCGAGATGTACAACAGAGGACATGAAATTGGTATTAATGCAGTGGTACTTAAAACTTCAGATCTTGACTGGAATTCCCAGTTCAATATTACTTTCAATAAAAATGAGGTGACCAGACTTTTGGGAAATCAACCGGTTCCCATTGATTTTGGCTTCTCTACCAGAATTGACGTGGGACAACCGGTAGGTGCTTTTTTCGGGCTTAAAGCTACAGGCATATACAGATTGGATCAGGAGATTCCTCAGTATTTATACGATCAGGGAATCAGAGCCGGGGACGTAGCGTATGAAGACGTAAACGGGGATGGAAAGATTGATTCCAATGACAGGGTGTTTTTAGGAAAAGCACAACCTGACTTCTTTGGTAATTTCCGTAATTCTTTCAGATACAGAAACCTGGACTTTTCCGCCAATGTGATATTCGTATTTGGACAAGATATGTTTAATGCTTCCAAAAGATTTGCCGGGATTTCCGGAAATCCTCTCTATGGAAAATTATCGGACCAGGCAGGATATTGGACTCCGGATAATCCTGATGCAGAGCTGCCTCGCCCCGTTAGAGGATTTGTGCAGTCCTGGAATAATCAGCCTTCGTCACGCTTTGTAGAAAGATCCTCTTATATCAGATTACGGGAAATTCAGCTAGGATATACAATACCCAAAAAACGCTGGATATAGGTGACATGACCCTGAGATTCTTCATTTCAGCAGATAATCTATGGACCTGGACGAATTATAGCGGACCGGAACCCGAAGTGAATGCTTTTGGACAGTCGAATGTAGCAACAGGAACCGACTTTTTTACACAAGGAATGAACAGGACTGTCAAGTTCGGTATTAATTTAAACTTTTAACGTACAAATGAAAAAAATAGTAAAATATATGTGGCTGTCTTCGGTTTTGTTTACAACGGTAAGCTGTGGAAGAGATATGGTGGGTGTTGAAACATTGGATAACGGAAGGCTCGAAGGGGAAACATTCATACATAATGATGCAGTCGCCAGAGCTGCTGCAGTAGGAATCTATAATGCCATGCAAAGCCGGTATGTGTATGGAGGCGAAATGCACTTCTTTGAAGGTCTTTTTGCTGATGATTTTATACATACAGGTACCTATCCCGAATTTGCTGAAGCAGGAGCCAGTAATTTTCTGGATATCAATTTGTCTCTGAGACGCATATTTGGCGGTCATTATGCAGTAATAAGAACATGTAATATTATTATTGATCAGGTAGAAACCAGACCTGTTCCGGAAACTGCAATTACAGAACCTGTGAAAAAACAGGTTTTAGGAGAAGCGTATGCAGGAAGAGCATTAATGCATTTTAATTTAACACGCTTGTTTGGAGATGTGGCTTATGTTACAACTCCGGTTTATAAAGCTGATGAAGTGATAACTCCTGCAAGAGATTCCCAGCATCTGGTGTATGAGTCTATTGTGAAAGATCTGAAAAAATCAGTTGAATTTTTCAAACAAAATGATCATAAGTCTAAAACTTTTTTAAATCTGGATGCCGCCCAGGTCTTACTGGCTAAAGTGTATATGGAAATGAAATTATTTGATGAAGCAAAATTATTACTCGAATCCATTAAAGGCTACTCACTCGCTCCCAGCTATCCAACATTATTTTCCGTCTCAGGTTCACCGGAAGAAGATATTTTCAAAATTAATTTTACCAATACGGACGGCGGAAAACAGGCTTCTTTTTCTATCCCGCTGCTGTGGGAGGAATTGGAGAAGTCTCTTTGAGGGATACTTTCATTACTATTTTCAGCGCAGATGACAAGCGAAGAATGTTTGCAGCTGCCCAGGGAAGAAACTATTTTACAAAATATAGTAATCCCGGAAGCGGAGCTGATAATGTTCCGGTTATAAGATATGCTGATGTATTGCTTTCTTTGGCAGAATGCAGATTGAAAACCTCCGGTGATGCCTTAGCTCCGGTTAATATGGTTAGAGCAAGAGCTGGAATTGCACCATTAACAACGGTAACACTGGAAGATATTTTACTGGAACGCAGAAAAGAGTTGTATGGTGAGGCAGACAGATGGTTCTCTGTGAAAAGATCAGGAAAAGCAAAACAGGTGATTGAAAGCAAGGGACGTCCTTATTTTAGTCAGAGAATGGATTTATGGCCAATTCCGGCCTGGCAGTTAATCAATAACCCAAAGGTAAAACAAAACCCCGGATATTAAAACAAAATCATTATTCACCTTTAATTATGATATGTTATTTACAATGCTTGGTGTTTAGATGTCAAGACCTGCGGCAAAAGTTATAGGCCGGAAATAATCACAGAAAACACGATGCAGTTTAAGAAATTTTCACTTTCAGAATGTTTTTAGCACATTATACGATACAAATTCCCTATTATGAAAAAAATATTTTAATTATTCCAGTTCTTGTAGTGGCGCTTGGTAGCGTCATGTTATTCAAAACCTATACCTACAATTTCAGGGGTCATGAGATTCAAACTGTAGCACAAGGGTGGAAACCCCTAAAAAATGATTCGGCAGTCATGCGTTTTTCAGGAGGTTTAAAGATCCCAACAATTTCCGGGGAGGTCAGGAAAATGCATTTGAACAGTTTAAACAGTATTTAAAAGTAAGGTATCCTCTTGTTTATCATAATACCGAATATGTAGAGGTAAATCAGTACGGTTTGGTATTCATACTTAAAGGAACGAATCCGGGATTACAACCCATTTTATTCCTTTCTCATATGGATGTAGTACCTCCCGGAGATGCAGGTATAAAGAATAATGAAAAAAATATATTCAGAGTGGATGATCAACCACTAAATCCCGTTTCCAAGGTTGCTGAAAATTGGGATTATGCTCCTTTTTCAGGAGCCGTTGCCAACGGTAGAATCTATGGGAGGGGAGCAATAGATATGAAAGGGATGCTTTTTTCTTTAATGGAATCAGTGAACAATCTGATTAAAAACAGGCAAATTCCTCAACGGGATATTTATTTGGCTTTCGGGTTTGATGAAGAATTGGGCGGTAAAAATGGAGCCGCACAGATTGCAGAGTACTTCGGGAAACAAAAGCTGAAATTTGATGCTGTTTATGATGAAGGAGGCCTGATAATGAGAAAAGGCAACATTCCAGGGGTCAATACAGATCTTGCTGTTGTAGGATGTGCTGAAAAGGGTTTTCTTTCAGTCAGAATAAAGGTGAAAGGACTTGGAGGACATTCTTCTATGCCTCCTGCGGAAAGTGCAATGGGAAAAGCTGCAGTCATTATGAAGCGTCTGGAAGACCAACAGATGAAGCCGGTGATCACCCCTTTGATACAGGGGTTTCTCAAAAATACCGGAGGTCAGATGCCTTGGGCTGAGAGATTCATTATCGCCAATCAGTGGCTCCTAAAGTCGATGTTGATGTCAAAGCTCTCTCAAAATAATATAACCAATTCATTGGTAAGAACCACCACTGCTTTAACCATGATGAAAGGTAGCAGCCGGTCCAACATTCTTTCACCGGAAGTTGAATTTGTAGTTAATTTCAGACTTCTTCCCGGAAACAATATTCATGATGTCAGAGACCATATTACAAAGGCGGTAAGGGGTTTTGATGTAGAAATAGAGGATATTGATACGGCAAGAGAGGCATCCGCAGTATCTCCTGTTGACACAAAGGCTTTCAGAATAATAGAAGCAGGGGTAAAAGAAATATACCCCGATGTGGTTATAACACCCTATCTTACCATGGCTGGCACAGATGCCGTGAAATATGAAAGGCTAAGTAAAAATATCTACCGGTTTTTACCCGTGAAAACCAATAGCGCAGAGCAGCAAAGTATCCACAGTACCAACGAATACCTTAGTATTGAAAATTATCTGAAAATGATACACTACTTTGAGTATGTGATGAAAAACTATGACACCTTGTAATGGATGCTGTTGGATTGGAGGTCTGCTCATGAAGGTAAGAAAGATTCGTTTTTAAGGATAAGAATCTTCTCGATATATCATAAAATAAGATCAGAATTTATCTGCCTGAAGAGACAGGCCTCCATTCTTCATTCGATGTTACCTCACAAGTATCCTGTCTTGATAACTTTTCGGAGTTACACCTTCCAGCTGCTTAAATACCCTTGTAAAATAATTTGTATCTGAAAATCCGGTCTGAAATGCGGTCTCCTTGATGCTGGTCTGGCTGGCCAGCAGCTCTTTTGCCCTATTGATTCTTTCCTGTAAAATAAAATCATTCGGAGAAGTTCCCAACTCATCTTTGAACATTTTAAAGAAATTGGATTTGCTTACATAAGCCAGCTTGGCGATACTGTCGATCGACAATTTCTGGTGCAGATTCCTTTTAATATAATCCACTACAAAACCTATTCTGGATTTATTCTTAACAATATTTTTTTCTACCATGCTTCTTGCCTGGGTCTGCATCAGTCTGATCAGGAGCTCCTTCAGTGCAAAATCGGCCATGATATCCTTTTGAGAATTATCATCCATTGCAATTCTCATAATATTGTGGGTAGCAGAAGCAAGAGCTTTATTATTAAACAGAAAATATTCATCCAGCTGAATATTCCATTGTGAGGCTTCATCCACTTTGGGGAGATGATAATTCAGATAGTTGAGAGAATCTTCAATAAAATCGGGATTAAGGCTTAAAGAAATACATTGTGTAGGTATCTCATCAGCCTCCGGAAAATCAATGACCATGGTTTCCCCGGTGCTACCAGAATGCTTTCTCCCGGATAATAATCAAAATAACTGGTCTTATTATCCAGTTTCATATGTTTTTTCCCTCTCAGCATTGCTGTGAATGCAATATTTTCAAAATGCAGTTTTACATCAAAAGCAGCCTTATGGGTCTCATAAATGCTGAATTCACAATTGTTTAGATTGAATTTTGTCTGGTGTTCAACAAGACTCAATAGCTGGCTTTCCTTACGTAATTCAGGAGTATTTAATAAAATCTTACTATTGTTATTCATTTCTAAATTTTTTTCTGAAGGAGGTAACTCAAATATAGAAAATTTGACAGTACGTTGCTGTTAATAAAATACTAAAATTAAACCCTCTGCACTATTTTACACTTTTTTTATACGATTGTGCTATACTCTTTCAGGCTTCTCAGTGTAATTTGGCATTAACGAAAAAATAAAAACAAACTAATATGAGCACTATTACAGAACCAAGATCTACGACACTTTTACAGCGTCCTCAGTTTAAAAACAGATACGATAACTACATCGATGGAAAGTTTACGCCCCCGTTAAAGGACAGTACTTTGATGTAGTCTCTCCGGTGGACGGGAAAAATTTTACTCAGGTGGCCCATTCTTCCAGAGAAGATTTGGAATTGGCAGTAGATGCGGCTTCAAAAGCATTTCAGACATGGAAGAATACTTCATCTACAGAAAGAAGTATCATCCTGAATAAAATTGCAGACAGGATGGAACAGAACCTGGAATACCTTGCAACAGTAGAAACCATTGATAACGGTAAAGCTGTAAGAGAAACGCTGGCGGCAGACTTACCTCTGGCAATAGACCATTTCAGATATTTCGCTTCTGTGATCCGCGCCGAAGAGGGATCCCATAACGAGCTGGACAAAGATACAGTATCTTTGATTGTTCATGAACCTCTTGGAGTAATCGCACAGATCATCCCATGGAATTTCCCGATACTAATGGCTGTGTGGAAGCTGGCTCCCGCATTGGCAGCAGGAAACTGCGTAGTTTTAAAACCGGCAGAAAGTACCCCTGTTTCCATTATGGTTTTAATGGAACTCATCGGAGATCTTTTACCGTCAGGAGTTGTTAATATTGTCAACGGATTTGGAGCAGAACTTGGAAGGGCCCTGGTGACCAATCCGAAAGTAGCCAAAGCAGCGTTTACCGGATCTACTGCGACAGGACGTCTGGTAATGCAGTACGCAACAGAAAACATCATTCCTGTAACCCTGGAATTGGGAGGAAAATCCCCTAATGTTTTCTTCAATTCAGTAATGGATGCAGATGATGAGTTTTTAGATAAAGCTATAGAGGGAGCTGTTCTTTTCGCCCTTAATCAGGGAGAAATCTGTACGTGTCCTTCAAGGTTACTGGTCCAGGAAGGTATTGCAGATGCCTTTATTGAAAGAGTGATTGAAAGGGTAAAAGCAATCAAAGTAGGAAATCCATTGGACAAAACCGTGATGATGGGTGCACAGGCTTCACAGATTCAGAAAGATAAAATCCTTTCCTATATCCAGCTGGGAAAAGAAGAAGGGGCAGAAGTGCTTGTAGGTGGAGATGTTAATCACCTCGGAGAAGATCTGGAAGACGGATACTATATTCAGCCTACCATCTTCAAAGGAAACAACAGAATGAGAATCTTCCAGGAAGAAATTTTCGGTCCGGTACTGGCATTTACCACTTTCAAAGATGAGGAAGAAGCTGTGAAAATTGCCAATGATACCATCTACGGACTGGGCGCAGGAGTCTGGACAAGAGACGCTCATCAGCTGTATAATATTCCGCGTCAGATTGAAGCAGGAAGAGTATGGGTGAACCAGTATCATTCTTACCCTGCAGGAGCGCCTTTCGGAGGCTATAAACAGTCAGGAATCGGAAGAGAAAATCATAAAATGATGCTCGACCATTACCGCCAAACCAAAAACATGCTGATTTCTTATAACAAGAATAAGTTAGGTTTCTTTTAATATTATTTAGGACGTGCCCGATTGCCCTGGCTTTTCCCGGGGCGAAACGGTCGGGCTATGCAGGGCTGCACTCCGTTTCGGTGCTCCGTTTCATTCCGCACCGGCTCGTTCCTCGCCGCCCTTACTATCCCTCACGCAGGGAACATTAGCCTTTGATATGATATTGACTCTCATAAGAAACCAACTGAAACCGTCAGCTATAGAGATAAAAGCTAATACTAAAAAAATAAACTCAATCCAAAAAATAAAATATGATCCCAAAAACAATGAAAGCGGCGGTAGTGCAAGGCTACGGTCAACCCCTGAAAATAGAAGAAGTACCCGTAAGAGAACCCGGCAGATATGAAGTTTTGGTTAAAGTGATTGCCTGTGGTGTCTGCCATACAGACTTACATGCTGTAGATGGCGACTGGCCTGCAAAACCGAAGATGCCTCTTATCCCGGGACATGAAGGAGTAGGTATTGTAGTGGCATGCGGACCCGAAGCTTTTGTAAAAGAAGGAGATGCGGTAGGAGTTCCGTGGCTGTACAGTGCATGCGGATGCTGTGATTACTGTATCACCGGATGGGAAACCCTTTGTGAAGCGCAGAAAAACGGAGGATACAGTGTAGATGGCGGGTTTGCAGAATACGTTATTGCAGATTCAAGATATGTGGGACATCTGAAACCGGATGCCAACTTTCTGGAAATTGCTCCTATTTTATGCGCTGGAGTAACAGTTTATAAAGGATTAAAAGAAACAGAAACGAAACCCGGCGAATGGGTAGCCATTTCAGGAATCGGTGGACTGGGGCATGTGGCGGTTCAGTATGCAAAGGCAATGGGAATGCATGTTGCTGCCATTGATGTAGCAGATGATAAGCTGGAACTGGCAAAAAAATTAGGCGCAGACCTCGTAGTTAATGCAAAAAACACAGATCCCGGAGAATATTTGCATAAAGAAGTCGGCGGAATGCACGGCGCATTAATTACAGCGGTTTCACCTATTGCTTTCAAGCAGGGAATAGATGTGCTGAGAAGAAAAGGAACCATTGCTCTGAATGGGCTGCCTCCCGGCTCTTTTGAACTTCCGATTTTCGAAACGGTCTTAAAAAGGATCACAGTGAGAGGTTCTATTGTAGGAACCAGGAAAGATTTACAGGAAGCTTTGGATTTTGCCAATGAAGGATTGGTAAAAGCTACCGTTACTCCTGCAAAACTGGAAGATATCAATGATGTATTCGATAAAATGAAAAAAGGGCAGATAGATGGCAGAATCGTTCTGGATATTGCCGGCTCAAATTAAATGATGAGGTGTTGTGGATCCCGGTAAATATTTTACCGGGATTTTTTATACAGTTTCAAGGCTTTTTTGCCTTTATCAAATTAAATAAAAATGAAAACAAAAATATCAAGACTTTCAGCAACCGAGCAGGCGCTTGAAGTAATTCGTACACTTGAAGATCAATACGGACCTCTTATGTTTTATCAGGCAGGAGGATGCTGTGAAGGTACTCAGCCGCAATGTTTTGAAAAAGGAGGGTTCTTTCCCAGAATGAACGATGCAATGATTGGAACTGTCAATGGACATGAGTTCTGGATAGACCGTGATCTTTTTGAATACTGGAAATACTCACATTTTACCCTGGATGTGACAGATGGCTTCGGGCCCGGGGGATTCTCTCTGGAAACTCCGTTAGGAAAAACCTTTAAGGTTCATTACAGACTTTTCACTCCGGACGAATATGAAAACCTGGAGCCCGTAAAGCGTAGTGAATAAGATAAAGATTTAAGACTTTTGAGCAATATAGATAAGCTCTCTTTCAAATTCATATTTGCCTCTTGAAATTCCTCTTTTTAAAATGAAATATTGGGTAATTCCTATTATCAAAGCGACTAATGTAAACATATGGTCCTGCCTGCTTCCTTGTATATTGGAAAAAAGCAGTCCAAAGCAGAAACACAGGATAACGATCCAGTTAAAGATCTGAAATCCTGATGGGAAAAATTCTATAACTACGGATGATTTACCGTTCTTGTCAGAAATAGTTCCGTGAAATACAGGATTACTCCTGTTCATGTCAAATAGTCTTGCTCTTCTTTTGATTGTAAAGCTGTTGCCATCAATCATTCCCCGGTATTCAAACCGTGTGGGAATTGTAGTATCTTTTTCCAGTGATATGAAAGTAGTATCGGTTTTATAAGTGACTTTCATTAATCTCTGTATGAGTTCAGTGCTGTTGATATTGAGATCAACAGTGAGACTGCTATATAAGCCGATGCTTTTGAAAAATGAATTCATGGGTTAATAGAAAATAGTTAAATGCAATCAGACTTTTACAAACCTGCTGACAAACATAGCCGCGACTATATCTCCCACAGCATTCAGTACTGTTGCCAAAGGATCTACGAGAGTTCCAATGATCATCACAGCAGGAATGGCTTCCTGAGGCAGCTTATACACAGATATCATCAGCATTTCCCCGATATATCCACCATTAGGAATTCCGCCCGCTACAATACTCACAAAAACAGTTATTCCCAAAGCTAAAAGCAGGTTGGCAGGGTCAAAGAAATCTCTTCCGATGATCAGGAAAGCCACATAGATCTTAATGATAGATGACATGGAAGAACCGTTTTTATGCAGGGTGGTCCCAATGGGAATTACCAGATTGGCAATAGAATTCGGAATCCCGATTTTTGAAGCGGCCTGTAAATTGGCCGGCATCGTTGCAAAGCTGCTGCAGGTACTGATAGCGGTAAGGGTAGGATAGATCGCATTCGTCCAGAAGCTTTTCACTCCTTTTTGTCCATTTGCCATAAAAGCATAAATAGAGAAGAATACAAGAAAATAAATAACCCCCGCAATATAATATAGTCCCAAAGGTTTACCATAAAATCCAAAAAGCTGCGGCCCCAAAGTGGCTACCTGATAAGCAAAGTAAGCTCCCAAACCTACTGGTGCAAGCTTCATAACGAGAAGAAGAAGCTCTTTCATCACTTCATATCCCGATGCGATAAAAACCCTGAAAGGCTGTCCCTTTTCTCCTGTTTTCCTGGCTGCAAATCCTGTCAGAAAAGCAAATACCAAAAGAGCCAGCATATTTCTTCTTGAAAAAAGCTCTGTGAATTCCCCTACTGTAAAGAAACTTACGATTCTGTTGCCCCATGTATCCTCATTAGCTGCTTCAGAAATAATCTCAGAACTTCCGGAGACCCCTGAAACCGGGAAAAGATAGACCGCACATATTGTGAAAATAGCTGCTGTTAGAATAAAGAATAAGAAAGTAAGCGCCATCACAAGGATGATCTTTCCGAATTTGGATTGCTGCTCCAGGAAGCAATGGAATTGGATACTGCAAAAAATACCAAGGGAACTACACTTACAAAAAGAAGATTAAGAAAGATATCACCTAAAGGCTTTATGTATTGCACAAAGCCGGGAGCAACAATTCCAATGATGCTTCCAACAATGATTCCTAAAAGTAAAAATATGATTCCGGAGTAGTTTTTCAATACATCTTTCATGTAGAGCATTTTATCAAAGATAGGTTTATTTTTAACATTTTGTTATACAATTTTCAAACCTAAATTTCATAAATTTGAGTAAACCTCATTTCTATGGCTTATATAGATTATTATAAAATTTTAGGCGTAGATAAAAACGCAACACAGGATGATATCAAAAAGGCCTACCGGAAACTGGCCAGAAAACATCATCCTGATTTAAATCCCGGCGATAAAGAAGCGGAAAAAAATTCAAAGAGCTGAACGAAGCCAATGAAGTCCTCAGTAATCCCGAAAACCGTGCTAAATATGATAAATACGGGGAACACTGGAAACATGGCGAGGAATATGAAAAAGCCCAGCAGCAACAGCAAAGACAGTATCAGCAGCAAAACTATAATGGAGGATTTTCCGGTGCTGATTTTGGCGAAGGAGAAGATTTCTCAGATTTCTTCCAGAGTATGTTTGGTGGAGCAGGTGGAGGATTTGGCAGAAGTTCAAGAGGAAGGGCCTCCGGAAAATTCAAAGGACAGGATATACAGGCTGAACTGAACTTAAGCTTAAGAGATGCTGCAGTCACCCATCAGCAGACTTTTGATATCAATGGCAAAAAAGTCAGAATCACCATTCCGGCCGGAGTGTATGACGGACAGCAGATCAAACTGAAAGGACATGGAAGCCCCGGCGTAAACGGAGGCCCTGACGGAGATCTGTATATCACCTTCAATATCCCGGCAGATCCGGATTTTGAAAGAATCGGAGATGATCTGAAAACAAAAGTTGTGATTGATTTATACACCGCTGTTTTAGGTGGTGATGTAAAAGTACATACCCTTACAGGAAGTGTAAATCTTAAAGTGAAGCCGGAAACCCAAAACGGAATTACCGTAAGATTGAAAGGAAAAGGTTTTCCTGTCTATAAAAAAGAAGGTGAACACGGAGATCTTTTTGTAACCTATGAAGTGAAACTGCCAACGAACCTTACTGAAAAGCAGAAAGAACTTTTTGAACAATTAAAAAATTCATAAGCTATGAGTGAAAGAATATCACGGGAAGAACTCGTAAAAATATATAATATAGAAGTCACTTTTTTTGATGAACTTGTAGATTATGGACTGTTGAACATTCAGATTGAAAATAATATTCATTATCTGATGTATGAAGACCTTCCTGATCTGGAAAAATTCGCCAACTGGCATTATGATCTTGAAATAAATCTTCCTGGTCTTGAAGTGATTCATCATATGCTGAAAAAACTTGATGCTCTGAACCGCAAAAACAGGGAACTGATGAATAAACTTTCTGCAATAAGTGACCAATATGAAGATATTTAGTGTAGTTTTGTAGCTTTTTAAAGCAAATCCTACCATTATGAATGAAAAGGTCATTACCCTAAAACCGGACAGAAAGATTTTTGAAGCTATTTATTTTAACGGTAATCAGGGAAGCTTGCTTTTTTCACCGACAACGAAAGGAAAAACCATTACCACTATTGCAGCAGCTGTGATCGTATTTATTGTATTTCTTTTAAAAGATCATCTGACTAAAGAAAGTACGGGTATTTTATACTTTTTAAGCTTTATATTATTGCTTTGTGCTGTTTTTCTGTCGGTAAGTGTTAATAAAGTATCAAGATGGAAAAAACAGGTGAATCATTATTTGAATAACCTGGAAAAATGCCAGGTGTATGAAATCCGGTTTGATAAGAACTTTTTTACGGTAAATATCGATGGAGAAAAAGAAACAAGTGAATGGAAAGATTTTGAGTACTTTGACAGCACTCATGAATTTATTTCCCTTGAAGGAAAATACAGTTATATGTTTCCCAGAAAAGCAATGAGCGAAAGAGAATACAGCCTTCTCAAAAATACATTGAACGAGAAAGTAAATATGAATCCATAAAATAAAAACGGAGCAAATAATTTTGCTCCGTTTATTATTTATAAATAGCTTTTAGCCTTTTAGCAATCTTGCTTATTTATTTTCTTCCAGCCATCCCATTTCCTTCATCCACTCATCATTGTAGATTTTTCCTACATATCTTGAACCGTGGTCATGAAGTAAAACTACAATTACATCATCTTTAGTGAACTGATCTTTCATCTGGACCAGTGAAGCAATGGCACTTCCGGCAGAATATCCACAGAAAATACCTTCTTCTTTAGCCAGTTTTCTTGCATAGATAGCGCCGTCTTTGTCTGTTACTTTTTCAAAGTGATCAATAACAGACATATCATAGTTTTCAGGAATAATATCCTCTCCGATTCCTTCTGTAATATAAGTGTAGGCATGATCGTAATGCAGTTCACCCGTTTCATGGAATTCTTTCAGAATAGAACCGTAAGTGTCAACCCCGATTACTTTAATCTCCGGATTTTTTTCTTTGAAGAAAGTTCCGCATCCTGTAATAGTACCTCCTGTTCCGGCTCCCACTACAAAATGTGTAAGTTTCCCTTCAGTCTGTTCCCAGATTTCCGGTGCTGTAGATTCATAATGAGCTGCTCTGTTGGAAAGGTTGTCATATTGGTTGACATACCATCCGTTTTCCGTTTCTTTAGCCAGTCTTTTTGAAACTGAATAATAGGAACGCGGATCAGTAGGTTTTACATCGGTAGGACAAACGATTACTTCAGCACCTACGGCACGAAGAATATCACATTTTTCTTTTGACTGTTTTGAATTGGTTACAAAAATACATTTGTAGCCTTTGATGATTGCTGCCAGAGCCAGTCCCATTCCTGTATTTCCTGAAGTCCCTTCAATAATGGTTCCTCCAGGTTTTAATCTGCCGTCTTTTTCGGCATCTTCTATCATTTTAAGAGCCATTCTGTCCTTTACGGAGTTTCCGGGATTGAAGGTCTCTACTTTCGCCAATACTAATGCCGGGAAATCTTCACCTAACACTTTGTTAAGCTTTACCAGCGGCGTATTACCTATCGTTTCAAGGATATTGTTTGCGTATTTCATAATGTTTTATATGCGGCGCAAAGATAAGGCTTTTAAAATTATCTGCGCTGTGGATAACATGTGGATAAGTTGTGGATAATGCTGAAATCACCTGAAAGACAATGAATAACTTTCAATTATCAATTATCAATTATCAATTATCAATTATCAATTATAATGTTAGTTGTACTTAATCGCCTTCACCGGAGAAATCTTACTGATCAGGTAGCTCGGAATAATCAAAGCCAGTCCTGAGATAATAAGAATTCCGACTGAAATAGAAATAATGGCAATTGGATTAAGGTCTACCGGAACGGTGCTTACATAATAGTTTTCCGGATTAAGCTTAATGATTCCAAAGAATTTCTGGATTAAAATCAGTCCCAATCCGATAGCATTTCCATACAAAAGCCCAGGAATCATAATAATCAGGGTATAATTGATGAAAGTTGCTCTTATCTGTGAATTGCTTGCGCCTAATGTTTTCAGAAGACCAATAGAATTTGTTCTTTCGATAATAAGGATCAGAAGAACCATAATGATATTGATAACCACTACAATCAGCATAATGATGATGATTAAAGCAATATTGGTATCAAAAATACTGATCCAGTCTGTAATCTGCGGGAATTTCTCAGTCGCTTTTTCAGCATAATTTTTGTAACCGATCAGCTTCTCAATGTCGGGAAAATCTTTGTCGATATCATTAACATTCTTCAGGAAGATATCTATACCACCGATTTCATCAGGCTTCATATCCTGAATTTTTCTTGCGTGATTGATACCGCCGATAACAAACTGTTCGTCAATGAGCTTGATATCAGTTCTGTAAATTCCGATCACTCTGAATTTACGGTAAAGCGGTTTTTGATCGGCTTTTAAAAATACGGTAACAATACTGTCATTTACTTTTAGATGAAGATCATTGGCTACTTTCTGTGAAATCGCAACATCATTGTTGAATCCTTTCTCCGTCACTTTTGGAGTAGTACCGGCAATAAGGAATTTTTTGAACCTTAAACTGTCAAAATCTTTTCCGATCCCTTTAAATATGATTCCGGCAAAATTGTGCTCATTACGCATAATTCCGGTTACTGTTACATACTTCTGGATACTTTCTACATCCGGCAGCTCTTTTATTTTTGCAATGTTCAGTCCCTGATTATCGAGAACAGAAGTATTGTAGGAAGAGTTTGACCGGGTAGATCTTACCGTAATGTGTCCGCTGAAATCTGCCAGCCTCTCTTTGATAGCTTTTTTGGACCCAAAACCGGTGGCCACGGTAATTAAGGAAACGATGATTCCTAATGCTACGGAAAGCCTGCCAATGAAGATGATAACCCTTGAAAGGTTATTTTTGTTATCTTTGGAAAATGCTATTTTTCTAGAGAAATATAAAGGAAATTTCAAGCTTATGAATTTAGATTTCAAAATTAAAAATTTACTTCTGATTTGCCTAATTTTTTTAGGAGTATTCAACCAATATTATTCTCAGACTCAAGTTCAACCGGATTTTAAAACCGGTGCGGATCAGCCTGAAATTTATTTGCCATTGCTGAAAAACAAAACAATAGGGATCGTAACCAATCAGACCGGCTTAATGAATGACAGAACTCATCTGGTGGATTTTCTGGTAAAAAAAGGAATTAAAATAAAGTCTATTTTTGCTCCTGAACACGGGTTCAGAGGTGATGCTGATGCGGGGGCAAAAGTGAAAAACGGAGTTGATGTAAAAACAGGCATTCCTATTGTTTCTCTGTATGGCAATAATAAAAAACCAAAGCCGGAGCAACTTGCCGGAATTGATATCGTCGTTTTTGATATACAGGATGTAGGAGTGAGGTTCTATACTTATATTTCCACCTTGTCATACCTGATGGAAGCCGGTGCAGAAAATAATGTTGAGATTATGGTGCTGGATCGTCCCAATCCCCATGACGGATATACTGACGGGCCGGTATTAAGGAAAAATGGTCAAGTTTTGTTGGGCTGCATGAAGTTCCTGTAGTATACGGACTTACCATAGGAGAGTATGGGAAAATGGTCAACGGTGAAAAGTGGCTGAAAAATGGTGTTCAGGCTAAATATACGCTTATCCCGATGAAGAATTATCATAAAAAACAGCGCTATCCGATGCTTGATAAGCCTTCTCCTAATTTACCCAATGATAAAGCCATCAATTTATACCCAAGCCTTTGCTTTTTTGAAGGAACACAAGTTTCTGTAGGAAGGGGGACAGATCTTCCGTTTCAGATTTATGGTTCTCCATGGACGGAGAATCTTCCTTATCAGTTTACACCAAAACCAAGCTATGGTGCTAAAGATCCATTCCTGAACGGGAAATTATGCTATGGTGAAAACCTGTCTAATTATCCTAAAGATTTAAGGGAACTTAATCTTGAATGGGTGATCAAAGCATATAAGAATTACAAAAATCCCCAGCAGGATTTCTTTCTGAAAAACCTATGGTTTGATACCTTATCCGGAACTGATGAATTGAGAAAACAGATCATCGCTGGAAAATCAATTCCGGAAATCAGAAATTCATGAAAAAAGATCTGGAAAATTTCGAAAAGATCAGAACCAGATATGTGGTCTATGAAGATTAATTAATCAAAATTCTGGGGCGGATTTTTATCATTTCTGCCCTTATTTAATATAAACAAGCCAATAGTCAAGCCGATAACACCTGCAAAAGCAGTCATTAATGCCCTTTCTAATTTATCGGGCAGATCATTCCCGATATAATTCATTAAAAAAAGGATCACAAAAGTGATCACTAAAATAATCATATGATTTTTTCCGAATAGCTTCATTGTCTTATTTTAATTTATAAGAGATCATTACGCCTCCTCTGTACGGAATAATTTCACCACTTTTATTAAAGTCTTTTGCAGCATCATAGCGCTTCCCGGTAGTACGGTCATATCCTTTGTAAAATCCCTGTGAAGTTCCAACAGTTCCATAAATATCAAGATTCCATCGTTCGGATAACTGGAACTGATACCCTGCTGTTACCCCCAGCATGATTGATAAACCTCTTTGGTACAGATTAGAATTGATAAGGGTTTCTCCGTTCCAGTTCTCAAAACTTTTATCATTCCAATAACTCCATTTTTGGAGATTATAAGCTGCGGCACCAATATTTACTCCTAAATACCAGTTTTTAAAAGCTTCTTTAAAATAATACCTTCCTTCCACAGAAAGAGAGTAGATCTGTAATTCATGTCCCGCAAAAGATTTCCATGGCGAAATGAAAACATCTCCCTGAAGGGTATATCTGGGACTAATCTGTTTTTCCAGCCCAAGGTTTAAAATACCTATCGGAGCAAATAAAGCATTTCCTTTTATGTATAAACTTTTATCCTGTCCTCCTTGTTCCTGTTCCTGAGCACTGAATGTACTTACTGACAGGAAAGCTAAAATGCCTGCTGCTAATAATTTATATTTCATCCGGTATTATTTTATTTGCTTTAATAATTCGTCTGCCAGCTGAGAATCCTTATTCCCCTGAACGGCCATATTTTTAGACATCTCAGCATAGTTTTTTGCTGTTTCTTTATTTCCGGTAAGGTAATAGAGTTTGGCAAGAATATAAGTGTTTTCGGAAGTTTCTCCCCTCATAACAGATTTTTCTGCCCATTCAGTTGCTTTTTTCAATGAAGATGGTGTTTTCACATGATCTGCAAATATCCAGGCTGCTCTCAGAAGTTCATTCGGATCAAAAGTATCTGAGTTTTTATAATACTCTAAAGCTGCTTTTTCGTACTCAGGAAATTGCTGTTTTGCTCATAATAGCTCAGCTTGGTCTGATTAAGTTTTTTAACAGCAGCTTCTTTTCCGACCAATGGTTCGGCAGCTTTCATGAAATAGTCATCATTGATTTTTTTATTTTTATCATCAATGGACTGCTCTACTATTTTTCCCAATTTTAGCTGGGCATCAAATTCATTGTAAGTTTCTTCAGGAAGGAATTTAATAATCTCTGCTTTCCTGGATGTAAAAACAGGATAATTGACATCTTCAGATGATTTTACGAAATAAAGAAGAAAACCAATCTCGTCCTTTGTGAGTTCTTCTGTTTTCTTTTTATTCTGGAAATATCTTTCCGAAGCTTTTTTGGCGAATTCATAATCTGAGTTGGCATTAAGCTTCATGATATTGATAAGAAATTCAGGGTCTTTTTCACCACCGGCAAAGCGGTCTTTAAGAGATCCTTTTTTATTTCCTGGCGAATTGATATCCTGAGCCATTGCTACAAACAGGCTCTCTTCCATATACCCTGTATTTCTGGAAACCAGCTCACCTTCACCGTTCAGGAAAAGATAAGTAGGATAGGACCGTACTCCGAATTTAGAAGCAATATCCCTGCCTTCTCCTTTTTCCATGTCAAATCTTGCATTAATGAAGTTGGTATTGTAGTAATCACTCACGGACTTTTGGGTGAAGACATTTTTTTCCATCATTTTGCACGGTCCGCACCAGGAAGCATAGGCATCAATAAAAACCAGTTTTTTTCTTTCTTGGCTTTTGCAATGATATCTTTGAACGGCAGTTCCTGAAACTGGATAGATTCCTGAGCAGAGACAGCGATGGCACAAAAAATAGATATCCCGGAGATGATCTTCTTCATTTTCAAATAAGATTTGTAGGCGAAGATAATTAATTTTCAAAATATAGCGGGCCGAATCTGCGGGTTAAACCATGATATTAACTAATTTTAAGACTTACAGATATTTTCTGATATTTCATGCCTTCTTATAAAGTAAACGATACGTATGATATATAAATAATTCACTTTACAGTCCTGGAATCTTTGTTATATCTTTGCAAACGAATAATTTATATGTAGAGGAATCCGTAATTTATAGAATTTGATTATTAATTTTAAGCACGCTTTATCCAAAAAATCCATTTATATTACCGCTTTATCTGCCTGCTTCATTGCAGTGGCAGCATTTGCCGTTTTGAGTCTTCTGATTACCGAAGACAGCCGTAAGAATACCGATGATTTTGCCAAGAAAACATTCTTCCGAAAGTATGAATCTATAGAACATGAATTCAGAAATATTGAAGATTATCAGTATCTCCTTCGTGCATTGATCCGGAAAGACGGATTGAAGAATTATAAAGAGTACTCTTCGGTTTTAAATGACCTGAACAAAAAAGAAATCTGCTCCCTTACAGCTGGTATTATTATGAAAATACCGCTTCCGGAAAAACAGAGAGTAATAATCCTTTATCCGGTATTTTTAAGGGTATAAAGGATAAGGAACAACCCATTGTTCTTAAAAATAATGGTTCAGGACACTTCAAAGATCTTCTGACGACTCAAAAAGACAGTATGTATTGGGTAAGCTATGATTCTTTGGTGCTACCCGATAAAAGCAGATTATATTATGGTTCTACTGTAAGTCTTGACGATCTTCATCAATATTTTATCAATGTTGACAAAAGTTCCAATACATATGCCTACGTTTTTACCAAAGAAGGAATCTGTATCACCCATCCTGAGAAGAAATATATCGGGAAGAATATTTTTGATTTTACAGATATTAAGCCTGACGATACACTGGTGAGTAAAACGGAAACAGGGTACACCAAAGGAACAGCTGTCTCTGAATACCTTGGTGTGGAGGTGACAAGATTCATAAAACCGTTGAAGACCGATAATTTTGACGGATACACAGTCGTGAATCATGTGAATTTTATCATTGATGAAAATATCAGTAAGATAAAAACCTATACTGTTTATATTTTCCTGGCAGCGTTATTCCTTATTGTAACTGTTTTTATTTTATTTCAGAGGGCAACCGGTCTGGCTTATCAGGAAAAAGAGAAAATACAGTCAGAGAAGAATTTACTGTTGATAGAGAATGAGAAAATGCACAAAGCCGAAGTGATCAATCAGCTTCAGCAGCTTAAAAATAATATCAACCCACATTTTCTTTTCAATTCACTGAATTCCCTTTATATGCTGATTGGGATCAATAAGGAAAATGCACAGAAATTTACCATGAATCTTTCCAGGATTTACCGGTATCTGATAGTGCCTCCTAAAGAAAATATTGTTCCGGTTTCGCAGGAAATCAAATTTATACAGCAGTATATGGAGCTTCTGAAAAGCAGGTTTGATGAAGAGATGAAGTTTGAACTGATTATTAATGCTCCTGAAAGTATGGAAAAAAGAATTCCGTATTTATCCCTTCAGATCGCCACAGAAAATGCAACCAAACATAATATAGCAACGATAGACCAGCCTCTGGAAATTATCATTATTGTCGATGAAGACGGGATTACGGTAAAGAACACCTGGCAGCCTAAAGCAGATCCGGTACAGGGTGAGAAGTTTGGAATTGATTATTTGAATCAGATTTACGGGTATTTTAAGAATAATCTTCTTCATATTTCTGTAGATGGTGAATATTTCATATGTTTTTTGCCTTTATTGAAGTGAAAATAAAAATCCATTCACTCCCGAAAAATCACCATTCACTCCCTAATATTATTTATATGATTCATGATACCTATAGCTTTGCGGCTGAAACTAAGATATTTACTATTTGGAATGAATCGGACTATTTTAATGAAGAATTACAGGCTCGCACTGTATCTCGGTCTTGCTATGGCCTCACCAATGGCTGTAGCGCAGAAGAAAGATAAGGATACGGTAAAGGTCAACAAAGAAAAAACGGATAAGACAGAGACCTCTTCCTCAAAGAAAACCAAGAAAATTGAGGACCTGATCAAAAAAGGAACCTATAAAAAGGGGCTTTTTAATACCATTCAGGTAAAAACGGATATTTATTTTGAAATTCCGGACAGCTTAATGGGGCGCCAGTTTTTGGTGGTCAACAAACTTTCTCAGGTACCCATGCAGGTGAATGAAGCCGGTTTGAACAAAGGGATGAATTATGAAAATAAGGTCATTTCCTTTTACCGCGATCCTGTAGCTAAAAAAGTATGGGTGAAAACTGTTGTGCCTAAGGTGTCATCCCCAAAAAATGATGCCATTACAAAATCTGTAAAAGATAATTTTTCAGAATCTGTTATTGAAGTATTTGACATTGAAGCACAGAATAATGACTCTACTGCTGTAGCGATTAAAGTCAATAAAGTTTTTGATGGAAATCAGAAAAGCTTTAACGACGTTTTGGCCAATGTAGGATTGGGAGGTTCTGTGAAATCAAGCCTTTCTTATATAGAAGGAGTGAAGACATTTCCAAAGAACTTGGTAGTGAAGTCTCAATTGTCTACTTCTGTCAATGAAGGCGGGGTAGATCTTCCGGTAACATTGGGCGTTACTACCAATCTGGTACTGCTTTCTAAAATACCGATGAAGCCAAGAGTAGCCGATTCAAGAGTAGGATTTTTCTCCGAAAAACACTGGTCGTTTAATGATAACCAGCAGAAAATGGATGAAAAGTTTTTCATTACCAAATGGAATCTTGAACCCAAAGATGAAGATAAAGAAAAATATTTAAGAGGTGAGCTGGTAGAGCCTAAGAAACCGATTGTTTATTATATCGATCCGGCGACACCAAAACAATGGCGTGAAAAGATCATTGCCGGAGTACATGACTGGCAGGCGGCGTTTGAGCAGGCAGGATTTAAAAATGCAGTGATTGCGAAAATGCCGGATGAAAAAGATGAAGATTTTGATATTGATGATGTAAGATATTCTGTAATTACTTACGCCGCATCGCCAAAGTCAAATGCCATGGGGCCATCAGTAGTAGACCCGAGAAGTGGTGAAATTATTGAAGCAGATATTATCTGGTGGCATAATGTGATGACTTCCCTTCATGACTGGATGAGAATTCAGACAGGACCTATTGATCCTAAAGCAAGAGGAAATAAATTCAGTGATGAACATATGGGAGAAGCCATTCGTTTTGTTTCATCGCATGAGGTGGGTCACACTTTCGGATTGAAGCATAATATGGGAGCATCCTTTGCATTTCCTGTAGAATCGCTTCGTTCCAAAGCGTTTACAGACAAAATGGGTGGTACAGCACCTTCCATTATGGATTATGCCCGTTACAATTACGTAGCTCAGCCGGAAGATGGCGTTACAGCCATCACTCCGAAAATTGGGATTTACGATAAATATGCCATTGAGTGGGGCTACCGTTGGTATCCGGATGAATTCACAGAAAAAAGCGCTGAAAAACCTGATTGAAAAACATGAAGATGATCCTATGTATTTCTACGGTGAGCAGCAAAGCTACCTTGAAACCATTGATCCTCGCTCACAATCTGAAGATTTGGGAGATGATGCCATGAAAGCCAGCGAATACGGGATGAAAAACCTGAAAGTGGTTATCAATAATCTTTTACAATGGACTTATGAAGATGGTAAGGATTATACAGATGCCGGAAAACTGTATCTGGGAGTAATCGGGCAGTGGGATCTGTACACAGGTCACGTAATGGCCAATGTAGGCGGGATTTACCTGAACAATACAGTTTTTGGAAACAAAAAGAAAGCTTACGAAGCGGTTCCTGCAGAAATTCAGAGAAGAGCGGTTGATTATCTTGTTAAAAATGCCATCAATCTTCCGGAATGGTTATTCTTTAATCCGATTACAGAAAAAACGTATCCGGTAAAAGATTCGCCAATGGGACCATTCGAGCAGACACCGTATACCCTTGCAAGAGGAATGCAGTATGCGAATATCTATTCTTTATTTATGGATGACCGGTTGCTTAGGCTGCTTGAAAATGAGTTGAAACATCAGATGTCCGGCTCAAAAGAAGAGATCTATACGGTTGAGAATTTATTTGATCAGGTGAGAACAGCCATTTTCAGTAAAAAAGGAAGCCTTACAATGCTTGAAAAGATGACTCAGAAAAATTATGTGGATGCCTTAATTGTCTCGGTGAACAAATTATTTGAGAAAACGGCAGTGAAAGGATTGAAAACAGAGGATACCCTGAAAATTCCGACCATTTGTAACTTCCATGAAGATGATCACGGTTTGAGGAATATCAATTATTCATCCATGAAAAGAGTATCTGAGGTCACTACGTATAAGCGAGCGGAACTTCAGAAGGTTCTGGAATTACTGAACAGGACAAGATACAGAGGTGATGATGCTTCCAGAGCACATTACACAGATTTAATCATTCGTATACAAGAGGCTTTAAACAAATAAACGGCAATGAAAAAAACTCTAATACTTTTACCTCTTTTGGCTGCTAATATAGCAATGGCCCAGCAAAAGAAAACCATCACCGGAAAAATAGAAGATGGAAATACTTCCCAGACTATCAGCGGTGCATCTATAAAAATCGAGACCCAGTCGGTGTCTACAAAAACAGAACTGGAAGGAATTATCGAAAGTGTGTCAGTGGGTACTGTAACCGATAAGGACGGAAAATTCATACTGGAAATCCCTGCCGATACAAAATCCGTACTGGTAAGTTTTCCAGGCTATGAATCCAGAGTCATTCAGCTTAATGAAGGACAAACGAATTATACTATCAGACTGACTTCTGAGGTTTCAGATAAAAATAAAATCCAGGAAGTAATCATCACCGGTTACCAGAAAATTGAAAAGCGTAAGCAGACTTCAGCGGTTTCTACTGTGAAAATGGACAACATCAGCCAGGCTGGTGTTGCCAGTGTAGACCAGATGCTGGCAGGGCAGATTGCTGGTGTGGCAGTAACTCCCGAAACCGGTGCTCCTGGTAGCCCTGCAAAGATCAGAATCAGGGGAACAGCTTCTCTTTCCGGTCCCCAGGATCCGCTATGGGTAATCGACGGTCTTCCGTTGGAAGGAAATGATGTGCCTAATTTTACGGATAAAGATAATATTGACCAGCTTCAGAATTTCTCTATCGCAGGTTTGAACCCTAATGATATTGAAGATATTACCATCCTTAAAGATGCGGCTGCAACGGCAATTTACGGAGCAAGAGCTGCAAACGGAGTAATTTCCATCACAACAAAAAAAGGAAAAAAGGAAGTTTAAAACTGAATTTCTCTGCAGATACCTTCGTTACAGCACGTCCTGATTTTGATAAACTGAATCTTTTAAATGCTTCTGAAAAAGTAGATCTGGAACTGATGCTTGCCAAACGAGCAGATCTTACTTACCGTGCAGATAAAGGAGAAGTCATGAGAATTCTGACTCAGAATAACCAGCTTGATGCATTCAGGAACG
The DNA here is from genome assembly GCF_036631475.1 of Chryseobacterium sp. 1B4. Lineage (NCBI taxonomy): Bacteria > Pseudomonadati > Bacteroidota > Flavobacteriia > Flavobacteriales > Weeksellaceae > Chryseobacterium > Chryseobacterium sp. 1B4. The sequence continues at coordinate 528,474 of NZ_JAPNUF010000008.1, read as the reverse complement.
GAGGTTTTGACGCGTTGAATTCATTCACACGCCAGCAAATTAACGGTTTAAGAAACAACAATACAGATTGGGGTAAACTGTTGTATAGAAATGCCATCAACAAACAATACGGATTAAGTGTTTCCGGAGGAAGTGACCGTGCAGATTATTATTTCTCTCTTGGATATTATGATGAAGAAGGAACAACTATCGGTACAGGTTTTAAACGATATAACCTGACCTTAAAAAACAATTACAGATTAAGTGATAAGTTAAATGCAGGAATCTCTATTTTCGGAACACAAAGTGAACGTACATCTTTTGTAACGGATGCTGATGCTTCAATAAACCCGGTTAACTATTCAAGAAATGCCAATCCTTATCTTAAGCCATTCAACGCAGACGGAAGCTACAATTATGATAAAGATATAGACGGTTTTGAGGACTTGTATGTGCCTTTTAACTTTCTGGAGAGAGAGAAAATACAAGCTATACGCTTAAAAATAATTCTTTGAAAGCCATTTTAGATTTAGAATATAAAGCTTCAAAAAGTTTAAGATTTACCTCTCAGTTAGGAATCCAGTATGACGCCAACAAAGCAGAGAAATTTGCAGCAGAAAATACCTATTCCACAAGGAAAATGAGACAGGGTACCCGTTACTACAAAGACGGTAAGTATAATTATTTTCTACCCGCAGGTGCTGTAAAACAAAACTGGGATAATGATTTCTTCCAGTACAACTGGAAATTGCAGGCTGCGTACAGCACAAAGATCAGTTCAAAACATGAAATTGATTTGATGGCCGGTACAGAAATCCGTAAAACAGAAGATAATACAACGGTCACCAGGGCTTTCGGATATGATCCGAAGACCAGAAGAGGTACACCAATTGTTTTCCCGAATTCAGATTTTGCATCAGATAAAAAATATGAAACTTATCGTGAAAACCCACCAATAGAGAATGCTTATGCTTCCATGTTTGCTACGGCATCTTATACTTATGATCAGAAGTATACATTCTTCGGAAGTGTAAGATATGACGGAACCAATCTTTTTGGTGTGAATAAAAAGTATAAATATCTTCCGATCTGGGCAGTTTCAGGATCATGGCTGGTAACGAAGGAAGATTTCATGAAAAATATCTCTGCCATATCTAACCTTAGGCTGAGAGCATCTTATGGTCTTCAGGGAAATATAGACAGAAACACATCACCGTTTTTTATCGGAGAATATAATGATGCAACAATTCTTCCAGGTGTAAAAGAAGATATTATTACTGTAATAAGCCCACCGAATGATAAACTGAGATGGGAAAAAACAACCAATACCAACGTTGGTTTTGATTTAGGATTGTTCAATAACCGTATTAGTCTTACTGCCGATGTTTACAGCAGAAAAGGGACAGATATGATCAGCATGAAAGAAACCCCTCTGGAAACAGGGTTCGAATATACCATGATGAACTGGGGAAGTTTGACCAACAAAGGTTTTGAACTGGCATTATCAACCAGAAACATCAACCATGATAACTTCAAATGGACTACTACCATCAACTTTGCTCACAATAAAAGCAGGGTGTTAAGCGAGCAGCCTCGTGACAACGCTTTCCTTCCTTCAAGAGAGGGGCTTCCGGTAAATGCTGTTTTTGCTTTGAAAACCGCAGGAATGGATCAGTACGGAAATCCGCTATTCTGGAAAGGAGACCAAAAGATTTCAGCTGCTGAGTTCTTTAAATTATATGATGTGTATGCAGATTTCCTTCCGGGGCAGCTCGTAGATACGAAACTTTCAAATGCTGAGTTGAGAAGCCTGTTTACCTATGTGGGAGACAGAGATCCGAAATTTACCGGAGGGATTATCAACACCTTTAAAGTAAATAACTTTGATCTTACAATTTCTGCGACATTCAACCTGAAGCAGACCGTAATGAGATCACCTTCTTACAGAGGTATGGATCTGGATAGAGGAAGAAACTATACAAGGGATATTTACGAGGCAGGAGGCGCACTTCCGGGAATTACAAGCCCTGATATGGAGGCTAATCCGTACGGATGGATGGCGAATAAATGGTTTGCCGGAAACAGTTCCAATGCATACAGTTTATTGGATGTGTGGGCAAAAGAGATCAGTTATATCAGAATCAGCAGTATCCGTTTAGGATATACACTGCCTAAAGAATTTACAAATCCTATGGGAATTTCCAGCCTGAGACTGAGTGTTGAAGGACGTAACCTGTTTGTATTCAGTAACGGATACAAAGGATATTTTGATCCGGAAACATATGGTAATATTTATGCACAACCTATCACCAAGTCGGTAACCGTAGGATTTAATGTTTCTTTTTAAAACTTGAGAAAAATGAGAAAAATTACAACAATCATAGCATTTGCTGCAATTAGCTTTGTCAATATAGGATGTGACAGGTTTTTAGATATTCAGCCAGAAGGAAAAGTAATTCCTGTTACTGCCGAAGATTATCGACAGGTACTTACATCAGCCTATTCAAAATACCCCGTTCACAAGTCTCTGGTAGCACTTCGTACCGATGAGGTAAATATTGATGACAATGGAGTAGATTTTGTTTCTTATCGTGAAATGGCAATGTGGAAGGATTCGAATAATGATCCTACATCTACGGAATTTCCATGGCTGAGGTTTTATTCTGTAAACTTCTACCTGAACCAGATTATCAATGAAGGAAGCAAAACCATGCAGGATTCTCCGGAGAAGAATCAGATTTTAGCAGAAGCTTATGCCCTTCGTGCTTACCTGTATTTTGATATGGTGAATTTATACGGAAAACCATACAACAGTGCTACGGCTTCTACAGACAAAGGAGTTCCCATCAACCTTGAAATTGACCTTGAGGCGGTATTGAAACCATCGTCAGTACAGGAAGTGTACAATCAGATTCATGCAGATATGAAAAAAGCAGAAGATCTGATGGTAGAGCAGAAACAGGTGCTGGGAGTCAATTACAGGTTCTCAAAAACAGCATTGCTGGCTTTTGAAGCCAGAACAGCTCTTTACGAAGGAGATTGGAACAAAGCATTGAATTACGCCGATCAGGTGCTGGCGGTAAAAGGAGACTTAGTGAACTTAAATACCGTAAATACTCCGCCCAACCATTATGCTTCCCCGGAATCTATTATGGCTTTGGACAATACATGGGACAATTCTATAAAGAATTTGTCTTTTGCATCTCCAGAACTGATTTCTTCATACAATAATGCTGCAGATAAAAGGTTTGGCATATACTTTGAAAAAAATGGGAATAAGTATAAGGTAATTAAAGGAGGGAGCTTAGAATTCAAAGTGTCTTTCAGAACAGCAGAACAGTACTTTATAAAATCTGAAGCATTATTAAAATTGAATAAACTTAATGAGGCAAAAGAAACAGTTCTTAAAGTAGTAAAAAACAGATACACTCCGGAAGGATTTACTTCAGTACAGAATGCGGTGAACTCAATGGATTCTACAGCATTTATGAAGTTTATCCTGGATGAGAGATTCAGAGAATTTGCTCTTGAAGGGCAAAGATGGTTTGATTTAAGAAGAGCCAATCAGAAAAAATAAGCCACACCATCAGTGGCAAAGAATATATTCTTCAGCAGAATGATCCGCGATATACCATCGAATATCCAATGAGCGCGAAGAAGAATAATCCTAATCTATAGAACTTCATATCAAATTCAATACAGAGGAAACCGCTTGAACTTAATTGTTTCAGCGGTTTTTTGTACTTTTGCACCGTTATGAAAATTGCCATTATAGAAGATGAACTGCTGGCTGTTAATTATCTGAAAAACCTTTTGGATATACAGAGCATAGTCCCTGTTACAGAGACTGTTATTCTTCGTTCCAAAAAGCAGGCAATTGATTTTTTTGAGAAAGATTCAGCAGATCTTATCTTTATGGATATCCATCTTGGTGACGGAATGAGCCTTGAAATTTTCGAACAGGTGGAACTTTTTACCCCGGTTGTTTTCATTACCGCATTTGATGAATATGCCATGAGGGTCTTCAGGCATTTTACGATTGACTACCTTCTCAAGCCTTTTGAAGAAGAAGACCTGCATAAAGCTTTACAGAAATTTATATCCATAAGAAACAATTTTGATCCTGAACCGGTCCTTAAATCTATGTCCTCATTACGCCAGACAGAAGGTGGGGTGATGAAACGTTTTATGGTGAGAGAAGGGAACAAGCTTAAATCAATAGACGAACATAACACAGCTTATTTTTTTGCCTCAGGGAAATACCTTTTCCTGACTACAAAAGATCATCAGACTTATATTTATGATGATACCATTAAAGATATTATCCAGAAGCTGAATCCGGAAATTTTCTTTAAAATTAACCGGAAATTTATTGTTAATAAAAATGCAGTTACGGAAATCATCAAGCATTCAAGCCAGAAGGTAGAATTGAAACTTTCTCCCGAACCTGAAGTGAGCACAGACGTTTTTATCAGTAAACCCCAGATTGCTGAATGTCTTGGCTGGCTGAACAGCTGATTGTAGTCATTTAACTTAAAATATTAACTTTTTGGATTAATTATTACTTTTAATCAATATTCAGTTGAAAAGTATATACAAAAAAACCTCTAAAATAAATTAGAGGTTTTGAAGTGGTTTCTCCAGGAATCGAACTAGGGACACATGGATTTTCAATCCATTGCTCTACCAACTGAGCTAAGAAACCATTTATGTTTTTGTTTATTACTTCGTTGTTTTAAAGTGATGCAAAAGTATAACATTTTATGATACCGCGCAAATATTTTGTTTATTTTTTTGAAGAAATATCCTGATGCAACTTGTTTTTGATTTCAATGTGCTGTTCATCAGTGTTTTGATAGATTCTTATTTTTTCGTTTTTTCCTACACTTTACTTTTTCAGATGGGAATAATTTCCCGCTGTATTTTAAACAGGGAACAAAATAAGTTGATTTTCAATAGAGAGAACTGGCAAACAACTGATTTATAATACCTAATAATCCTAACAAGTGTTAGTCGTACTATTACTACAGTTTTTGAAATTTAATAATAAATATCACTTGCTTTTTGTAAATACGTCTATATTTGGTGATATATAAAACGAACAATCACAATATATTAACCATTAAAATTTACTATCATGGCAGAAAGAAATTCAAGAGGAATTTTAAAATTCAACAACGGTGAAGGACAAAAGCTGTTAAAACTTAACTATAGCGTATCAAGATCTACAGACGTATCAGGGCGTGTAGCATCAGATCCTTCCAATGCACTTATCAAAATCACGGTAGAAGCTACTGAAAAATCAGACATCCTTGAAAGCTTACTGAACGGTAAATACAAACCTACCGTAGGAGAAATCACTTTCAACAAATCTCATGAAGAGGGAACTTTAACAACATTAAAGTGGAACAACGGTTATGTTATCCAGCACGAAGTAGACTTTGATGCGGTAGATGACAACAGTATGTATATCAGCTTTGTGGTAAGTGCAGAACAGATAGATCTTGGAAATTCTTCTTATTTCGGAGCGTGGCCTTCCTAAAAATATTCAGAATTTAAATATCAGGGCAGAATAGTACACCCGTTTCAGGGGATACTGTTCTGCCTTTTCTAACCTTATAGAACTCTTGGTTATTAGATAAAGTTCTGAAAAACACCTAATCACTATGAATAAAAATATCTCGAATTCCGATAAGATTTCTGAGAATCATATTCCCGGAATCAACCGTGTGGTGAAGCTGGATATTGTGATTGAAGGGAAAATTATCAAACACTTCAAACATTTCCGTCTGCAGCAAAGTGCAAGGCGGCATCACAATTTTGAACTCATCCTGGCTCACGATTCTCTTGGAGAAGCCCAGAACCATACACTGGAACAGGCACGCCAGTTTCTTGGAAAAAGAATTACCATTGTTTTCAAATACAAAGATTATGAAAGTGAAAGCCCGGAAAGAACTTTTGTAGGAGTTATTACTAAAGCCGCTTTCAGCCAGGAAAAAATGAGTCTGGGAAATATTGTACTGAGAGGGCAAAGCCCAACCATTCTCATGGACGCTGCTCCCCATACTCAGAGTTTTGGAGGAGATCAGGCTGTTAATACAGGAATTATTGCCAACAAAATACTTAAAGAAGCACTGGGATCGGAGAAATTCGATTTCAGAGTAGATACCCAGAATAAAAGCTATATCAATTACAGCTCACAATATAATGAAACCCATTACAATTATCTTGCAAGAACAGCAGAAGCATATGGAGAACAATTTTATTACGATGGTGAAGTTCTTCATTTCGGAAAGCTTCCGCCTTCTGAGAAACCGATCAGGCTTGTATATGGGAGCAATGCAACGGATGTTCAGGTAGAACTGAATGCTGTACATACCCATCCTGAGTTTTTGGATATAACAGCAGCAGCCATACAAAAATGCTGGGTTCTGAAAATAATATCAGACACTTAGGGGAAATTCCGTCCAAGGCTTATGAACTGAGCAGTACGATCTTTAAAACCCGTTCACTTTCTCCGGCACCTATCAATGCCAATATGTTTGTGGATGTAAGTGATTCCCAGAAAAGTGCTGCAGGAAGTGCTGCCGTAGAAGTATTTACGGTTTCAGGAAATACAACTGTTCCATTTTTGTACCCGGGATGTCTTGCCGATATGGAAATGCGTAAGCCCGATACCAGCCAGACGTCTTACTTTACAAAACTTACGGTTACCGAAGTCTTGCATGAAGTTAATGCAAGAGGGTACTACAGCGGAAGCTTTGAAGCTATTGCTGACGGAACAGGTTTTATGCCCAAACCGGATTTTATACAGCCTAAAGCCGAACCACAGGTTGCTACCGTTATTTCCAATACTGATCCCCTTAATCAGGGGAGAATACAGGTAAGATTTGACTGGCAGCAACATCCTGATACCACTCATTTTATCAGAATGATGAGCCCCGATGCAGGAGGAACAGATGTTATTACACAGAACAGAGGTTTTGTGGCGGTTCCTGAAGTGGGGGACCAGGTAATGGTTGGGTTTGAATATCATCATCCTGATTTTCCGTTTGCCATGGGAGGTATGTTCCATGGGCAGGTGGCACTGGGAGGAAGTATCAACAACCATCTTAAATCTATCCAGACAAGAAGTGGAAATAAGGTGATCTTTAACGATCAGGAAGGAAGTATTTTCATTGAAGACCCTAGCGGAAATACTTATCTCATGGACGGAAAAGGAAATATTGTTGTCAATGCTCCCAAAAACATCACCTTCACTGCCGGAGAAAATGTACAGATCAATGCAGGTAAAAATATCATTGCTTCTGCTCAGAGAAATGTCAATATTATGGCCGGAGAAGATATCACAGAAACAGCCAATGATGACTACAGTCTAACGGCAAGTAATATCATCGAAACGGCAGAAGCGGGAAGAAAATCTACAGCCAAAAATATTACGGAAAATATGGAATCCGGCTCTTACATCAGTACAAAAGATGCGATTAATGTAGAAAGTGCCAGGGAAGTGCTTATCAATAGTGGTAAACAGGTAAAAATGCAGTAATATGGCAGGCGAAGGCGGAAATATTGTTAGGAATGTTTTTGGGAAATCCTATAAAGAAGCAGAACATATCATGAAAGATGCTTCCAAAGGAACTCTGGATTTTAAATCCCCTCAGGAAAATACCTTTTATGGAAAAAAAGGAGGGAAGAAATTTGATGAATACCAGGCGAAAGAGCAAACAAAACCGCTACAGGTAAAAGCGGTAAAATGCTATGAAGATTTTGCATGTACAAAAGAGATTAAAATTATAGAAAAAGGGAAAAGCTATTTTTTTAAAGCCATTCAATACAACAGAACGCCAACAAAATCAGAATTGAAAAGACTTAAATGGGCTATACAGTATGATGATACAAATATAGCCAATGCACCACAGGTAACCGGTGAAGAAAAGATTTCTTATGCAGTACCGAAAGAAAGAAATATAACCAAACTGAGAGTATATGCCTTTTTTAAAGAATATAGCCCGAATGTAAAAGCAGAAGTATATTTAATAAAAGAAGAGATAGTAATCATTATAGGTACTGAGCAGCACTCAACAAATATTGCAAATAAACTGATGTTTCCAGGAGAAGCAGTCAGAAAAGTCCGTACCCAATATCCTAATTACCCCTTTGTAAAAGTAGCCCTGTTTACCGACGGATATTCTGAAAATCAGTTATCAACAATAACCAATGATTTAATTAAGCATAATAATGGCTTAACAGTAATAAGAGTTACTACGATAGATGATGTTATTAATATTATTAATTCTGGAAACAGGGATAGTGCAGCTTTTGATAATAAAAGAAGAGTAAAGGAAATTTTTGCATACTCTCATGGTTATGTAAGAAACGCAACCAATGAGGGAGTAATAGCATTTGGGTATGAGGGTAAAAATGCGGATAAACAAGAACTTGATGCCAAAAGCTTTTCAAAAGTTAATCCGGCTGTTTTTAGATGGAAATGCATCTGTATTTTATTCTTATGCGTGCAGAACAGGTATCGGAACAAGTTCGGAGACCACTACAAATGCTTTTAAAGATAAAAGCTTGGCACAAAAAATGGCTAATCATGGTAAATTAACAGTCTATGGATATATGAGGAGATCACTGTATGAAGATGCATGGGGAACACAGAACCATAGGGATACTTATGCATCAGATCATGATGAAGGAGGATCAGCCTGGGAAAACTTTAAAACAGATTTAAAAGACACGTATCAGTCGGATCCAAAAGATATGGATACTTATAATAAATACAGAAAAAAAGAAATAAAATTAGATAAAGCAATCTGGAATCCGGATGGGGCATATTTGGATGTAAAAGCAGGTACCTGGCCCGTTGGTGTACCGGCAACTTATGAAAAATTTTTACCAAAATAATATTATGAAAATAAAAACTCTTCTCACATTAATTTTTACAGCCCTAATCTTAATAAGCTGTAATAAAAGTAAGGATTTGGGCGGATACAGGGAAAATTATAGTTTAGAAAGTGGTTCTGCCATTATTGATACAACCGCATTTAAAAATTTTGTAGGAGAGATTCCCCGATCATTTAATAAAAATGTACATCAGCTGAGCAAAAAAATAACCTTTAAAATAAACCATTCAGACGGTATTGACCTGAAAGGAAACAGGATATTAATTACTTTGGAAAATGAAAATATTTATTTTGGAGATTATCATCAGGATATAGCAGTCAATGTTGGCTATGATCAGCCTTATTACGCAAGTTTAAGGTTTTATATCATAAATGATAAAAATAAGACCATTAACAAGTTTACTTCAGATCTTCACTATCCGATTTTTAAAAAACAATATAATGAAGCAGATGTTAAGCTTTTGTCTGACTCAAAAAGGATATACAATGATTTACAAACATCATATGAAATTACTAATATCCCGGATGAAATAGCTGAAAAGAAATAAAGCTTTGGATCAGTAGTAATACAATTAATACAATTTTTATTCCGGAAATATGAAGAAAAGAATAGTAACTGCAGGAGGATTTATAGGAATATTATTCTCAATATGGGATTCAGTGATTGATAAAGCAGATTCCGCTTTATCAGAGGATCATTTAGCCGGATTTATTTTCCATTCGGTTTTTAGTATGAAAACATTCGTATATCTGTTGATTGGTGGGGTCTCAGGATGGATAATAAGTTTAATGATTCATAAAATAAATGAGCTGTACCGTGAATGGAATGACTTTTAAACAATGGTAATAACAAAACAGTATGGTAGAAACGAGAGTAAAACCTTTCCAGAAATATATATCAGGCATTCACAATTACCAGGTAGAGAATGCCCTTGAAATACATTTTGGAGAAGCAAAAGGTTTTTATTCATCCTATAAAATCATGCTGGAGGAAAAAATAAACGAAGACCATACAAAAAACTGGCTGATACGAAAGATTGATGATCCTTCTTTTCCTTCTGAAAATAAATTCATGGAAATTCTCCATATTCTGGAACAAAGCTCTTATCCTTTAGAAATAAAAGTAGATGAAAGAGGGAATTTTCTTGGGGCCGCAGATCATCAGAAAAATATAGAGAACTGGAAATTGAAAACAGCTGGTCTTCAGGAAAAATATCAGAATGCTGATGTTTTCAGAAATCAGTATCTGGCTGCGTTTGAAGACGAAGCCGCTTTTTATAAAAATAAATTGAAAGAACCATTCTGGAACCTGTTGTTGTTTGCACCCTACTATGTAGATAACGGAGGGAAAAATAATGAATCCATCATATGGAATATCAAAGGAATCGGTAATGTAGAATGTATAGGAATTATTCATGCAGAGCAGAGAGAATATGGTTTTGAAGCTTTTTTTACTTCAGAGTCCCATGTTCAAGATCATGTAAAAGAAGAATTAGCTAAAAAATACCCTTATCTGGTGGGACAATATCAGGCGAAATTATATATAGAAATGGAATACAGTTCCTCAAAAAAACAGTATTCCAAAAGAAGGCTGACTTTATATTGTCAGATGGAGAAAAAACAGTATACCGGGAAACGATCACAATGACTTAAACTTTATGAACAAATGACATGGCGGATAAAGGATACATCATTATAGAAGGAGCCACTGCATACTGCAGCAGTTCTGTAACCAATAACTCCAGTGGGACAGCCGTTCCGATGGAAGTGAAAAGCCAGAAAAAGAAGCTGGGCAAAAACAAATATTTTGCGCAAAACAAGCCTGTAGCCACTTACCTTGATGATAAAGCAGACAGCTTCGGAGGGGGAAACGGATTTGGAAACTGTAAAGGCTCAGATGGGAAAACTTACCCATGTAAAGGCAAGTGCAATATCAAATATAAAGACTATTACGAAAATGTAGAATTCAACAAGAGTATGAAAATACTGTTGGATGCTTCCACAGGAAATTGTCCAGGATATGGAGTTCCCGGAACCATCGCTTTTGCAACCACCGGGCAGGCCAATAATGTTTCACAAATTGAAGTGAAAGAAGCTGACGAATTTTCTGTAGCTAATGCTTCACCGCAATGGCCAACATCCTCTGCCGCGGAGACAAGTATTGCTGTATCTTCCATTTCGATGGCAAAACCTGTATTGGCAGACAAACCTGCCGGAAATTATTACTATATCAAAGGAATGAATGGTCCTTTGTTTCCTGTTACAAACCCTTTTGATCATAATGATAACCTGGAATTGAAAGCTCAGTTCAAAGGAGATGAAAAGAAGATTATCTGGGCGCTGTTCAAAGGAGAAGGAACAAAAGATAAAATAAAAACGTTTATCGGGCTGGGCAGCAATTTCAGCCAATCTATGAGTAAGATATTTGATGGTCTCACAGAAGGGAAGTACAGACTGGAAGCTTATGGTAAAAAGGCTGGTGACGCCAAATGCTCAATCAATATAGAAATCATACAGGATTTCGTTAAAAAAATTGTTAGTCCGGGAGCTTCAACATTGATTAATATTCCACTACCATTATCAATTGAGCGGAAACTCAACATTACAACAGATCAGACAAAAATACTGAACAAAGGATTCTTTATGCCTGTAAATACCGTTCAATGGACGGTAAAACAAGGAGCAGCAGTCTTGTATAACAGTTCTTCCGGAGCATCTTCTTCGCATCTTGTTTCCGTGACAGGTGTTGGTGACCGTGTTATTCTTACTTTTAAAAATGCGGGTAAATATACTGTAGAAGCATTTACAGATCCTACAGATCCCAAACCGCAGTCTGTAGAAGTTAAAATTGAAAACAGTCTTGGCGTAATGGGAGTAAAAGGAGAGCCCGGACTGGTAAGATTCAATGATACAATCAAAGTGCAGGCTTCGAAGTTTAATGTTGCTTATATGCCTTCGGGAACTTCAGTATATTGGTATCTTAAAAAAGAGGGGATTGGGAGAGTGGCATTATTTGAAGGTTCACCCTCCTTCAACACTGGCATAATCAATAAAAAAGTCGCTGAACTTTTGTATAATGATGCAAAATTAACCAGTGATCAGTATTTTGGAAAATATGTGCTGGAGGCTTATGCCAATCCGGTTGGAGCTGGAAAACAGCCCGGGTTTTCCGGATCAGACTGTTTCAATTTTGAGGTGATCCAAAATGTTATTGATAAATTCACCCTTCCGGCTGCCAATATTCCGAAAGGAACAAAAATAAAATATACCGCAACGGCAAGAATTGCTACGCTTGTAGGTAATGAAGCTATAAAAATAGAAGCTCCGGATAAAGTTATCAATAACGGAGACGGAACCATAACATTTAACGACCTTGGTGAATATACTATTTCAGCATATTTAACCGGAGATTATACAGACAGTAAAAAAATTGAAGCCAAAGTAAAAGTTTCAGAACCTACTGTCAAAAGAGCGCTTTGGGCTTATGGAACCGGTGTGAAACGTACCGAAACCGGATTTGGAGAAGAGACCTATGGATTCCTTGAAATTGACGGACTTCAGAATCAGGCTTTAAAGATTAAAATCTGGGTTAAAGGAGAAGGTGATGATTTCTATAAAGAGAAAGACAAATACATGCTGGAGGAAAAAACCGTCACGCTTAACAGTGAGGGTAAAGCATCTTTCCTTATTACGACTAATGAGGATTACAAGAAAAAAATGGTGGCTGCCATTCCTAAAACAACTGAAAATCCCAATCCGTCTTACCGTCTGGTATTTACGGTAGAGCTTCAGGCAAGCTCGTCTGCGGATATTGTGCTTCCGGGGAATATTACCATTCAGGGAACTAAACCTGTGGTGGTAGACAACACTACAACTTATCTGGAAGTTTTAGATTCCAATGAAGAGCTGGTGATCACCTCCGAACAGAAAATTGTCTCCATTATGTTCTCCACGGAAGACGGAAAAGATATTCAGCGGATGCAGACTTTCTATGGTAAAACCCATAAACTTTGGGTACATACCGTTAATATGACTGAAGAAGTCCTGAAAATTGATGTTCTGAAAGAGATTCCCAAAGAAGGATTAAATGAGAAAGACCATATTACTTATACTCATGAAAGCAAACAAAGCTATAACGAAGAAAAAACAGGAAAAGACGGTTTGCTGGAAGTTTCCTTCACCGTAAAAGAAGAATGGAAAAATCCGCCTAAAAACTTTGATTACTACATAGCACAGGTCTCACGTCAGGTTCAGGATCCTGCTGATCCCAAAAGAAAGTCTGGAAAATAGAAAAAAGCCAGTTTACAATTAACAGTACACTTCCTGCAGATCTTGTCCGGACAGAGGATATGGAAAAACTGGGGATTCATGCAAAAAAGAAAGATGGAACCCCTTTTACAAAAGAAGAAATGCTGGAACTGAGAAAACAATTTATTTTTTACGAAAGCGGCTGCCTTAAAGTATCTCAGAAAGAGACTCCTGAAGCTATTGAGAATGATGTGATGCCGGTGGTTGTGGAAATGGCAGAGGTGAGAAAGCAGAAAACATGTTATTGCAACCGCGGTTTTACAGAAAAAGAAATGGAAGACCTCATTAAAACAATGACAGGAGGTACTGAAATCTGGCAGGGAATAAAGGAAAGCTGTGATATTACGGATAAAACCATCAAAAGCTTAACAAGTGAAGTAAATGCAATGTTTGCGAGTAACGGAATCAACCGCTGCATGCAGAAAATGTCATTTCTGGCAAATGTATCCGAAGAAACCGGCTTTTTTGTCCAGAGTAAAGAAGAAAAAAGTAAATATCTTTCCAGCCAGAGTACTTATAAAGGAAGAGGGATACTTCAGATTACAGGAACTGATGACGGAACAGGATATTACAATAATCCCGGACCCTATAAAAACTATGGAAAAGATAAATATGCTGATGAAAACAAATTTTTGGATGATAATGCAGATCTTATTTCTAAAGACCTTCATAATGCTGTAGATGTAGGAGGCTGGATTTTTAATTTTAAAAAGTTCCTTTATGGGAGCTTAATCCTAAAAAACCATATTCTAAAGAATTAACAGAAACCCTTGCATGGAAGCGTACATACTTTAGTAAGGGACTGGGAAAAAACCTTACAGAACTTGGAATTCTGATGGAAGAGGAGGAAGAGAAATATTTTTTCCTGCAAGGAAAAATTTTAAATGGATACTCTCCTGAACATAGACTGGAAAAACCTCCAATAGGATGGGAAGGCCGTAAAAAAGCTTTAGAAGTTAAAAAAATGGTTTAAGTACGATAAAAAAGTATGTGATGGAGATGTGGCCATGCCAAATCTTGAAGGAAGGGCCCCATGGATGGAACTGGTTTGGAAGGAGGAAGCTAAAAATCTTGTAGAAACGGGAACTAATAAAGAAATCCAGAAGTTTTTTGATGGAACCCCTTATGAAAATGCAATGAATAATGGTACAGAAAATGAAACGACTATTGCATGGTGTGCGGCTTTTGTTAACTGGATTATGAAACACTACGGTTACGAAGGAGTTACTACTGAAAAAGGATATGATGCCGTAAGGGCGTTAAAATGGGCAACGTGGGCAGAAGGGAAAGACCTGAAAAAGCCTGTTTACGGGGCAATTGCTGTGAAAACAAGAACCGGAGGCGGGCATGTAGGTTTTGTTGCTGGAAAAAAAGGAAATAAAGTCGTTATTTTAGGAGGTAATCAATCACAGAAATTGTATTGCGTAGCTTATGAAATTTCTGATTATTATGCCTATGTAGTCCCAACAAATTACGAAATTACAGACGCAGATTATAATTTACCGGAATATAAAGGAAATCCTGGTGCAAAAGGATCTGAACTTTAAATAAAAAAAGAAAATGAAACATAGAATTTTAATGAGCCTGCTTTTTATTTCATCTGCTTTAGTATCATGTCAAGATAAAAAGGCTGAAAGCAATAAGAATGTGACAGCTATTACAGAAAGTTCAGCAGGTCTGCAATTTAATCAAGATGTTAATGCTATGCTAAAAAAACAGTTAGAATACGGAAAACCTTCTTTTGATAATCCATATCTGTATTCTGAAAAAGATCTGGAAGTAACTACCCCAATACTTAATCAATTGTTATTGGATAACGGATATAAATCCTTAAGTAATGAAGAATTTAACAACAAAATTAAACAGATTTTTAACCGCATTATTGATAAAAATTCCAGCAATAAGTTTCTGTATGTCAATTTTATTGATAAGTGTGATAAGGAGCTGCATTTCTTTCCAAATAATGCAGAGAATAATGGGATATTCGTAGTCAAAAATCAGAACTTCATCACTGATCTTTATCCGCTTCCCGCAATTATTGATTATCAAAAAACATATTCAGAAACAGCCCGGGAAGAGAATTCAGCTCCCGGAAGCTATAAAGACGCAAGTGGAAATGAAGTAAAGAAATATTTATGGAAAGACGTTTCCAATCTGAAAGAACAGAGAAAAAAGAATTTGCAAACATTAATCGCCCGAAACTTATATCTATTTAATGAAAACAAAGCTCAGTATAAATGGCTTACCCTTAATGATTCATATTTTATGGATGCTTTGGTAAAGACTTTTGGTTATACACAAGATACTGACTTGCTGAGCTGGGTTATTGAAAGAACAAAATTTGATAAAAAAGATCCATCTGACTACGGTAAATTATTCTGGATAAAAGATTGTGATGAAAATATAAGGCTTCATGCCAATACGTTTAAGGTACTCCAAAAACTGTATCTTCCCAATGATTCTTCTGAGAACAGATTTATTCTGGATAATATTAAATCCTATTTAGAGTATCTGGGGAATAATGATAATCCTGAATCAAAAGTTTTAAAAGAAGCTGAAAAGATAAAAATAATGGCTAATCTCGCTTATTTTGCAGAACAGTATAAATATAATCCTTCTTATAATGACGGAACAAAAATGATGGGCAGGTTACGCTTTTTTGGGGGATAGTTCCAAAGAAATCTTGCAGAAAAATAATTACTTTAACCTTCCAAAGTTTAAAGAGTGGTGGGACAATGCAGACTATGACGAATATTT
Source organism: Chryseobacterium sp. 1B4 (assembly GCF_036631475.1). Classification (NCBI taxonomy): domain Bacteria; kingdom Pseudomonadati; phylum Bacteroidota; class Flavobacteriia; order Flavobacteriales; family Weeksellaceae; genus Chryseobacterium; species Chryseobacterium sp. 1B4. The sequence goes on along the minus strand of NZ_JAPNUF010000008.1, from coordinate 512,524 downwards.
TGTTGAAGAATGTGAATACAATGGTACTTGCGGTCCGGATAATCAGCCCATGAATATTACAGAATGGAGAAAACAGCATCCTAAAAAATAAAAAGAAAAGCACAGTCAGAAATGGCTGTGCTTTTTCAACAGAACATTTCAATCTCTTAAAAACAAAAAAACCTCTGACTAATCAGAGGTTTTAAAGTGGTTTCTCCAGGAATCGAACCAGGGACACATGGATTTTCAATCCATTGCTCTACCAACTGAGCTAAGAAACCATTATATTTTTGTTTGACTTACTTCGTTGTTTTAAAGTGATGCAAAAGTAGTAAGTTTTAGTATACAAAGCAAGTATTCATCGTACTTTTTTTGAATAAAGTTAAAAACTTACTGATTATCAGCCGGATTATTTTCCTGCTCCTTTCTGATCTGTTCGCTCATCTCTTCCAATACCGGTTTTATCGTGTTTTCCGGAAGATCACTGATTCGGATATACATCAATCCATCGATCGCATCATTAAAGTTTGGATCCACATTAAAAGCAATTACTTTTGCATTCTGTTTGATGTATTTTTTGATCAGGACAGGAAGTCTCAATTCAGGTTCAAGATCATCAATAATCTTATCCAGCTTGTTGAGGTCAGATTCCATTTCCTCAAAGAAGATGTTTTTATCCCTGTCACGAAGCTTTACCTTGTATTCATTCCTTGGAGTGATATATTGAGCAACTGCAGAATCAAAATAATTGGAGCGCATAAATTCGATCATCAGTGATTTTGAGAATTCTGAGAATTTATTGGAGATACTTACACCCCCCATAAGAAATTTATGGTCAGGATTTCTCAGGCATACATGGACAATTCCCCTCCATAAAAGGAAAAGAGGAAGAGGTTTCTGCTGATATTCCTGGCAGATGTAGGCACGGCCCATTTCAATTACCTTTTTAAAGAAAGGATGGATGTCCTGCTCAAATTCAAATAAAGAACTCGTATAAAAGCCTTTGATGCCATATTTCTTCATGACCTCTCTACCCAGTGCCATTCTATAGGCTCCAACCAGTTTTTCTCACCATTATCCCAAAGGAAAAGATGATGGTAATGTTTATCATACTCATCAAGGTCAAAAGGAAGATTACTTCCTTCACCCACAGCATGGAATGTAAGCTCTCTCTGACGTCCGATTTCCCTCATGATAGAAGGAATTTCCTCATAAGTCGTAAAGTAAATCTCATAATTTCCGTTACTGAACAGCATTTTATCTGTCCCTCTCAGTTTATCAACATCCTTGATGATATCTTCAAGAGGCGTTTCATCTATAATATTCTGAACAATATTTTCTTCTTTCAGCAAAGGGAATTTTACCGATAAATTCTGAAGATTGATACTCTGAGCAAGAGATTTTCTTTTTCATAATAAGATTTCATCATATAAACCTTACGTTTCAGAAACTCGCCCAATTCCTCTATTGTTTCCATATCATCCATTGCCTTTACGGTGATAGGCCGCCCAATTCTGATTCTGATAGGTTTTTCCCTGTCATTCATCATTTCTGCGGGAAGCATCAGAGTCTGTAAATTCGGGTGAAGTTTGGCTACCTGATAAAAAAGCCGGCTGTTTTTGGCATGGAAATACATCGGAACTACAGGGACCTTAGCCATTCTGATAAGCTTAAGTGCTGTTTTTCCCATTCTTTATCTAAAATTTCTCCGTAAGGATTATTCTTGTTGGAAACTTCTCCTGCCGGAAAAATACCTACGCAACCTCCGTTTTGCAGGTGTTTGAGCGTTTCACGCATTCCCGAAGAGCTGCTGTAAGCTTCTTTTCTGTTTTCAAAAGGATTTACAGCGATTACATACGGTTCCATCGGTTTGATCTTTTCCAAAAGGAAATTACCCATTACCTTGAAATCCGGGCGAACCTCTGTCAGGATCTTGCACATCAGGATTCCGTCAATAGCACCCAGCGGGTGATTGGAAACCAGAATAAACGGCCCCGTTTTCGGAATCTTTGCCAGGTCCTCTTCAAAAGCTACATAGCTTAGGTTTCTTTCTCTCACAAATGAGTCGAAAAAGTCTTTGCCTTCCTTATCTTTTAATTTATCGTATAATTTATTTACTTCATTTATTTTAGCAATGCTCATCACAGCAGATGCTACCGGGTTCTTAAGGAACCCGATTTTATTTAAGCCGGAAGCTTTGATCAGATCGTTTTTCGAAATTAAACTCATGTGTGTTTAGTCGCAATTAATATTATTGTGTTACCATTTGAAGAGTATTCTTGGAAATTTGTTCCAATAATACATTTTTCATGGTAAAATTGATCAATGTGATCCTTCTTCGCATTTCTTACTGTGAATAAAGATACATTTTTAATTGCTTCGGTTTTAAAAATTTTTTGAAGCTCTTCGTTGAGCTCATCAATATGATTAAACTTATCTTCCAGGCACAATGCCAGGGAGATTGCAGAATTCTGCATTAAGGAAACTTTGATTTTATATTTGGATAAATATCCGAAAATCAAACTCATATGGTCCTCCGCAATGAAGGAAAAGTCTCTTGTGGAGATTTTCAGAAGGTCCTGGTTTTCTTTCAGAATATAAGTTTCCTCTTGTTGGTTTTTTCAGAAGCACCTACTTTTGTTCCCTCTTTGGCAGGATCTACGAAAGATTTTACATAAAAAGGAATATTTTTCTGCTGCAGCGGCTGCAATGTCTTCGGGTGAATAACACTTGCACCGTAATAAGCCATCTCAATCGCTTCCTCGTAGGAGATATTGGACAGCAGCTTTACATCACTGAACTTTCTTGGATCTCCCGTCATTACTCCCGGGACATCTTTCCAGATGGTCATCGCTTCTGCATTTAAGCAATAGGCAAAAATGGCAGCGGAGTAGTCAGAGCCTTCTCTGCCTAATGTTACCGTAAAATTATTCTCGTCAGACCCAATGAATCCCTGAGTTACATAGCAGATTTCAGGATTAAGATTTGAAATAAATTCTTCAGTTCTTGTCCAGTCTACTGTACCTTCTCTGTATGAATTATCTGTTTTTATATAATCTCTGGCATCTAACCATTGATTGGTAAACTGGATCTCATTCAGGTACTCACTTACGATTTTCGTAGAAATCATTTCTCCGCAGCTTACTACCTGATCGTATACAAAGTTGTAGTTGGGAGACTTGTTTCTTCTTAAAAAAGAATCAATATCATCAAAAAAGAGATTGATTTCAGCAAAAACCGCATGGTTTTCAGAGAAAAGTCCCTCCGCAATCTCAATATGTTTTCGTTTTATCTTTTCAATTTCAGTTTGATAGTTATCTTTTTTGAAATAAAGCTCTACAACTTTTTCCAACTCGTTGGTCGTTTTGCCCATTGCCGAAATCACCAGCAAACATTTGGCAAATCCCTGGCTTTGTAAAACCCTGGACACGTTTTTAACACTGTCAGCATCTTTTACAGATGCTCCACCAAACTTGAAAATTTTCATTAAATTGTTAAAAATAAAATTGTTAGATAAAAAATTACATGAGTTTTTTACGGACGTCAAAATTATAAATTTACAACGAGATATGAAATAGCCCGGAGGTGAGATAGAATTAAGATTTCCTTAAAATCAACGATTCATGAAATAATCCGACTTTTCATGAGTCTGATGTCACAAATTTGGGCCTGGAATTTTGGGCAGAAACCTTCTGTTATGATATTTTAGTTTTGTATTGTATTGAAATACAGTTAGTAATGACAGCTGTAATTAAATTTTCTTAATGCGATAAATTTTCCGAAATTTGGGCAAAACGTAAAAAGAAAAATATGTCAAATCAACCATTACAGACTTTAGGAGAATTTCTTATAGATAAACAGGACGATTTTCAGTATTCTACAGGTGAATTCTCTCGTCTTCTAAGTGCAATAAGATTGGCTTCGAAAGTGGTAAACAGAGAAGTAAACAAAGCCGGAATTGTAGATATAACAGGAGCTGCAGGAAATCAGAATATTCAGGGAGAAGAACAGCAGAAACTTGATGTAATCGCCAACGAAATTTTTATTACGGCTTTGTCTCAGAGAGAGGTTGTTTGTGGTATTGCTTCCGAGGAAAATGATGACTTTATTGATATTAAATGCGGTGAGAACGGACATTTAAGTAAATATGTAGTACTTATTGATCCTTTGGACGGATCTTCCAATATTGACGTTAATGTATCGGTAGGAACTATTTTCTATCTACAGAAGAGTTACAGAACCCGGAACACCTGTACAGCTGGAAGACTTTTTACAGAAAGGAATCAATCAGATTGCAGCGGGATATGTTATTTACGGTTCATCCACAATGATTGTTTATACAACAGGAAATGGGGTAAACGGATTTACATTAGATCCATCATTAGGAACTTACTATCTTTCTCATCCAAACATGACGTTCCCAAAAACAGGTAAAATTTATTCCATCAACGAAGGAAATTACATCAAGTTTCCTCAGGGAGTAAAGAATTATCTTAAATACTGTCAGATGGAAGAAGGTGACCGTCCTTACACTTCAAGGTATATCGGTTCATTGGTGGCAGACTTTCACAGAAATATGCTGAAAGGAGGAATTTATATTTACCCTTCTTATTCACAGGCTCCAAACGGTAAATTGAGACTTTTATACGAATGCAATCCTATGGCATTTCTTGCAGAGCAGGCAGGAGGAAAAGCAACAGACGGATTCCGAAGAATTCTTGAAATAGAACCTACTGAACTTCACCAGAGAATCCCGTTCTTCTGCGGAAGCGTAGAGATGGTAGAAAAAGCCGAAGAATTTATGCGAATTGACAGCGTAAAATAAATGGAAGCAACATATCTGAAATATTTATTACAATTTAAACGCCCGAGTGGAACATCTCGCGGCGTTTTGCTTGATAAGGAAACCTTTATCCTGACTGTTTCTGAAGAGGGAAGAAAAGGGATAGGTGAATGTGCTGTTTTCAGAGGATTGAGTTTTGATGACAGACCTGATTATGAAAAAAAACTGGAATGGCTTTGTGAAAATATCAACCTGGATGCAGCTTTTCTGAAGAAGAACTGAAAGAATTTCCATCGATCTGGTTTGGTTATGAACAGGCTGTTCTGAACCTTAGAAATGGCGGAAACCTTTATTTTCCGAGTGATTTTACTGAAGGAAAATCTTCTATTACCATCAATGGCTTGATATGGATGGGAGATGCAGCGTATATGGAAGAACAAATTCATGAGAAACTGGAAAAAGGTTTTCATTGCATCAAATTAAAAATCGGGGTTGATTGGAAATCTGAACACATTATCCTTCAGCAATTAAGAGAGAAATTTTCCAAAGATCAGTTGGAACTGCGTGTTGATGCCAATGGAGGATTCAGTAAAAACGAAGCGGTAGTTGTTTTAGAACAGCTTTCTGATCTTCATATCCATTCTATTGAACAACCTATCAAAGCCGGAAACTGGAATGATATGGCTGAATTGTGTGCAAAAACTCCCACTCCGATTGCATTGGATGAAGAGCTGATCGGAATTATTGATCCTGAAAAAAGAAACAGCTTTTAGAAAAAATTAAGCCACAATATATAATTTTAAAACCTGCATTGGTAGGAGGTTTTTCCGGTTCGGATGAATGGATCTACCTTGCTGAGAATCATAATATCGGTTGGTGGATCACATCAGCTTTGGAAAGCAACATTGGGCTGAATGCTATCGCCCAATATACTTTTACCAAAAAAATCCAATGCCTCAAGGTTTAGGCACTGGAGCTTTATTTGTCAATAATTTTGAATCCGGTTTAGAACTCAGAAATGAGCTGCTTTGGTTCAAAATATAGCTGATAAAAGTTTAATTAACATAATGGTGGAGTGAATCTGGACATGTAGCTTGTTCACAGTAGTCCGGTGCCCATGATCTGCAGCACATAGCAGCGGGATCCCATTTGTAACATTCAAGCGGGTATGTTCTTTGATTTTAGTTCATTTCATTTATTTTTCATGATAATGAATACGAATCTTTTTAGTGTATTAAATATGGATTTGGTTGGTTTCAGTTTTTAACCTGCAATCCCTTCCTGTTCAGAACATTTGAATTTTTTTAATCCGGTCTGTAGGAGGACCTGGCAGTAGTGGATCGAATATTTTGTTGATTTAGAGGTTGTTACACAATTAAATCACATCCTTTACGAAAATAGCTTTCTTGATATAGTTTAATATATTAGAAAACCTTTTTTAATCTGTCCCATAATTAAAAATTGTAATTCCCTAATAAATGAATTAGCAATCATTGTGCCATACTGGTGGTTTTTAGAGAATTTTTAACGTATAATTCATTTTTAGGGATTATTTTAATTATTTGTTAAGAAATAATTGTGAAAATGTTTTCACTCTCTTTAGATCTGCCGGTAATAAGACTTCTGTCAATTCCGTATAAATTCTGGAAGATATCATTTTGAACCTGAGAGCTGGAAAGATATCCCCAATGGTTTCCTATTTCATACTTTAAGCTGTTCAGAAGGTCATCTTTTACAAACGTACAGTCGATAACAGAAACAATATCTTTATACTGTTCAATGTCGCTCGGGCCATTTTTACCAAGCCTTGGGGTGAGAATATTTTTTGTAAACTGAGAAGCTCCGAGAATAATATCCTGCCTGTTTAAATAAATGGAAATTCTGTTAGCCAGTAAAGGAAGTTTATTAAATGAATCTTCAGCATCTTCAAATACTTTATAGCTCACATCTGCATTTAACAGGAGAACCTGATCGATAACACGAAGGATATTTTCCCTTTTAAGGCTGTATAACATACTTTGAAGCACTCTGTTTCCCATAGAATGGGCCATAAGATGTATCCTCTGATTACAGGGCGCAAGATCCCTGTTGGAAAAAATATCTTTTAAAAATTGGGTGTAGAAATAAAACAATCTCATCAGAGATGTTCCCGAGTTGATGCTGGAAGCTTTATCATCAAAATAGCTTAATGGGATCATACTGCCGGAAGCCGGCCAGCTTACGAATAAAATATGTTCTACTGGAGATGCCGGATTATCAATGAATATTTTCTTAAGATCGAGAATAGCTTTTAATTCATCATCAAAATCATATAAATAACCATGGATAAATATCAGGACGTCGCTTCTGTCTTTAGTGGAAGACATGTTTTTGTACAGTTCATAAAACATCCTTTGGGTTCCCCCTAGATTATTGGCAGTAAGGGATGATTTTTTAATTCCTTTTTCACTCAACAGAACTTCCAGAACCTCTTCATATCCCTGCTTTTCGGGTTCTGAAAAAAGCTTGTAATTTAAAATATTTCTGTTGGTATAGTCTTTTTTCTTTTTAACCTGCGCTGTAGGCTCCGTATAATTTTCAAAATCACACTTGGCAATTCTGAAATTAGGAATCGAGTATTCTTCATTGGAAAAAGAGTCTACTCTTTCACCTTTATGCCGGATAATTTTCCGGTTGCTTAAGATATAAACAGCCATGATGGTTATTGGTTATAACGGTTTTAGTTTTCCTAAATTAGTGAAAAATATTGAATTTCAGCTAATAACGGTTTTAAACTATGACTTTTACAAAAGCTTATTTTTCCGTAACTTTGTAAAACTTTTTTGCTAAAAACAAAAGCTACTTTAATGGAAGAAGAAAAAATCCCTCAATTTTATTGAGCAAATTATTGAAGATGATCTGGCAAACGGTCTGAAAAGAGATCAGATCCGTTTCCGTTTTCCGCCTGAACCCAATGGTTATCTGCATGTAGGTCATACAAAAGCGATCTGCATCAACTTTGGTCTGGGCGAAAAATACAACGCTCCCGTTAACCTTCGTTTCGACGATACGAACCCTGAAAAAGAAGAGCAGGAATTCGTAGATTCTATCAAGAAAGACGTTGAATGGCTTGGGTTCAAATGGGATAAAGAATTGTATGCATCCGACTACTTCCAGCAGCTTTACGAATGGGCAGTACAATTGATTAAAGAAGGAAAGGCGTATGTAGATGAGCAGCCTTCTGAAGTGATTACCGAGCAAAGAAAAAATCCTACAGAACCGGGAGTGGAATCACCTTACAGAAACCGTCCGGTAGAAGAATCTTTGGACCTGTTTGAAAGAATGAAAAACGGGGAGTTTGAAGAAGGAACAATGTCACTTCGTGCCAAAATCGATATGCTTTCTCCCAATATGAATATGCGTGACCCTGTGATGTACAGAATTCTGAAAAGACCGCACCACAGAACAGGTACCGCTTGGAAAATCTATCCGATGTACGACTGGGCACATGGTGAATCAGATTACCTAGAGCAGGTTTCGCACTCATTGTGTTCATTGGAGTTTGAAAATCACAGACCTCTTTATAACTGGTATCTGGATCAGGTATATGATGAATCTAAGGTAGCTCCCAAGCAGAGAGAATTTGCAAGGATGAATGTTTCCTATATGATTACTTCCAAAAGAAAGCTGCAGAGATTAGTGGCTGAAGGGGTTGTAACCGGATGGGATGATCCCAGGATGCCTACTATTTCCGGAATGAGAAGAAAAGGATTTACTCCGGCTTCTATCAGAAACTTCATTGAGAAAGTAGGGGTGGCAAAAAGAGAGAACCTTATTGAAATTCAGTTGCTTGATTTCTGTGTACGTGAAGACCTTAATAAAGTTGCCAAGCGTGTGATGGCTGTTGTAGATCCGGTGAAATTAGTGATCGAAAACTATCCTGAGGGCAAGGAAGAATGGTTGGAAACTGAAAATAATCCGGAACAGGAAGATGCAGGGACGAGAGAAATTCCGTTCTCAAGGGAGTTATATATTGAAAGAGAAGACTTCAAAGAAGAAGCTAATAATAAATTCTTCAGACTTAAATTAGGTGGGGAAGTCCGTTTAAAATCTGCTTATATCATTAAAGCGGAGAGGGTAGAAAAGGATGAAAATGGGGAGATTACAACCATTTACGCTACTTATGATGAGAAGAGTAAATCAGGAAGCGGAACAGAGGAAAGTTTAAGAAAAGTAAAAGGAACTTTACACTGGGTATCTGCAAAACATGCTATTCCTGTAGAAGTAAGAATCTACAACCAACTGTTTACAGTGGAACAGCCTGATGCGGAAAAAGACGTAGATTTCTTAAACTTCATCAACCCGGAATCTGTAACAACGGTAAAAGGATTTGCGGAACCAGGTCTGAAAGATGTTGCGGTGGGAGAGCCATTACAGTTCCAGAGAATCGGATATTTTACGAAAGATCAGGATTCTACAGATGATACATTGGTATTCAACCGAACAGTAACATTGAAAGATTCTTATAAACCTGAATAATCTTCAGGAAAAGATCATAAACCAAAAGCAGGACTTCATTTGGAGTCCTGCTTTTTTGTTGGAAAACGCAAAGGCGCTAAGAATTTTGTGTAGGTGATTATTTTTAAGGCGCGAGGAAGTCGAAGATTTCCAGCAAGTGTAATGCCTATCATCACTATTCTTATCTTTAGGAATAAAAGCAGTATACAATTTTATCGAGATAAAATCTTCACGTCTTAAAAGCGGTTGAAAAAATAACCTTGCGTCCTTGCATTTTACAACATACAATTGATAACCTGAAATACTTTAAAAATATTTGATAAACAAAATCAGAACTTCATTGAAGTCCTGATTTTATTTTAATAGTTTAAAATCTGAAATAAGATTCTATTTCAGGAAATCCTTGTCCTGATAGGCGGGGTTTGGGTATTTATAAAATCCTTCTCCAGCCAGTACTCCCAGCTTTCCTTTATCAATATACTCTTCTTTTAATTTCTCAACAGCTTTGATCTTTAGCGGTTCCTGAGTTTCTTCAGCTTCCATCTTATTAATATGATAAGCCGTCGTAATTCCTACAATATCCAGAATTCCAAACGGGCCGGCTGGTGCTCCGGTAGCGACCATCCATGTCTTGTCGATCGTTTCTATATCTGAGACTTCATCTACCCAGAGATTGACTGCAGCGCCAAGCAGCGGAACCAATAATGAGTTGACAATATATCCCGGTTGTTCCTTCAGGATAGGCAGTGCTACCATTCCAATCGCTTTTGCAAAGTTGATAAGCGAATCAAATACTTCCTGCGAAGTTCCGGGATGACGCATTACTTCTCCGGTATTGTGCTTCCAGATTTCATTGGCAAAATGAAGGGCTACAAACTTTTCCGGCCTTCCTGTAGCTTCAGCAAACTGGCTTGGAAGAAGAGTGGAAGAATTCGTTGCAAATACGGTTTTTTCAGGGGCTACCTGCGCCAGCTTATGATAGAATTCCGTTTTAATGGCTGGATCTTCAGGAACAGCTTCTATCAGAAGGTCGGCATCTTTCACTGCTTCAGCAAGATCAGATGAATAGCTGATATTTTTAAATGTGGCATCAAGTTGTTCCTGCGTTGCACCCAGGTCTTTTTTATAAGCTTCACTTAGAGCAGTGAATTTACCTTTGGCTTTTTCCAATATTTCATCATTGATATCATATACGGTAACTTTGAAACCGTGATAGGCAGTCTGGAAGGCGATCTGATATCCCAATACGCCGCTTCCCGCTATCGTTATATTTTTGAAATCCATGTGATTTATTTTTAGTCTTTTATTCCTTTTACCCATTCCTGAAATCTGGTTAAGAAAGATTCATGCTCTTCTTTTTCATCAGGACGGTTTACCAGAATGTGTTCAAAATAAGTTCCTTTTAATATTTTTCTTAATATTCCTTCTCCTAAGAAAGGTTTATAGTCATTCAGAGCCTGAGTCGCTTTTAATAAATGTCGGATATCATACTGTAATGGATTGATGTCAGGAACCTGTTTGTTAAGGTTCAGAAGGTTGTAAACGGCTATTCTCGCAGTTCTTACAGAACTTTCCATCGTGAAGACCACATCATTATTGGTTTCTACAAACTGTCCTACAAGACCCAGATTGGTACATCCTTCAGGAACCACTCTCGGGCGGTCTCCCATCGCTCTCGGCATAAACATAGACGTGATATAAGGCATGAATGCTGTACGTACAATTGTATTTTCTGTAACATTATCCAGCTGGTCTGCTATTCCAAGGTGATAACATAACTCCGCAAGAATTTCGTTTCCGGTACATTGAGGCATAGTTTTTTGATATAATTACCTTCTTTATCCATCAGTAAAGCATACACCCAAACTACAAGGATATCATCAGGCTGAGTAGGGAAGTGTGGTTGTCTGTTGCAGGTAAAACTCATTACCCAATTGGAATCTGTAATGGTAATAATACCTCCTGTAGCGGTTCTTCCTGAATAAGGATCGTTCACACAAAGTTCTTTCAGTTTCTCTGTGAAAGCAGAAGGACGGCATGTTAAGGTTGCGGATTCCCAGGAAGATTTTTCAATATGGCTACAGAATTTTTCAGGTTTTCCGAATACTTGAGATTTTGCGGCAAGGTTTTTCCATAGTTTCCATCCGGCACTTTGTCCTGCACTGCTGTTATCTATTGTTACTTCAGGAACAGTATTGTTATCACCGTAGAAGGTACTTTCGGTCATAGATCCGGTAGTTACAATAACGTAATCCTCTTTACCAACCGGTATTCTTACTTCTTCTCCGTTTTGCTCAGTAATAATTCCTTCTACGGTTTTCCTTCCGTGTTAATATGAATATCGAGATCTTTTACAAGGGTATTAAACTGAATCTGTACCCCTTTTTCTATCAGGAAGTTTTTTAATGGAGTTACATACGTGTCATACTGGTTGTATTTTGGAAATACCAGACATGAGAAGTCTTTCATTCCGTCAATGGCATGAAGGAACCTGTGCATATAAAGTTTCAGTTCCAGTAAGCTGTGCCAGTTTTCGAAGGCAAACATAGAACGCCAGAAGAACCAGAAATTACTGTTCAGGAAAGATTCAGAAAAATAATCTTCAATAGTAAGATCGTCCAGCTCTTCTTTTTCTTTAACAGGAGCTTTACAATGGCCAGCTGATCTTTTTTCTCAAGTCCGAACTTACTGAAATCCTTGATCTGTCCCTGATTATGAATGAGTCTTGCTTTAGAATAATTCGGGTCATTGTCATTAACAAGACGGTATTCATCCAATACACTGTAAGGTGCAGGAAGCTCCAAAGCAGGAATATCCTGAAACATATCCCATAAATTTTCATAAGTCATGTCCATTTCCCTTCCCCCGCGGATGATGTAACCATCTTTTGCGTTACCGGCTCCATCCAGAGATCCGCCTTCAACATTCAGCTGGTCAAGGAAAATGATATTTTTGCCGGGTACACGGCCATCACGAATGAAATAGTAAGCGGCTGACATCCCGGCAATTCCGCTTCCTACAATATAGATTTTACTGTTTTCGTAAGACTGTAAAGGAATTCCTTTATTACGTTGATAGTTTCCGATCTGATCGGAGAAAGGCATCGTTTTTTCAGGAGTGTTAATCTGTACTTCTTTGCTTGAATCCGGTTCGTGGTTTACATTTCCAAACTGGTCAGAGGCATTTAAAACTTTATCAAATTTTGAATTGATCGTACTCATCTTTTATTGTTTTTAATTAACAATATAAAGGTACCTCTATTCAGAACGCGATATATATCCTCAAGTTCAGAATTATTATCCCCAAATTCTTATGACTGGATATTTTCTTTAATTCTATATTCTGAAGGAGAAAGTGTAGTGTGCTTTTTGAAAAAGCGGCCGAAAGCCGATGCTGAATTAAACTGAAGTTCAAAGGCGATCTCCGATATGGTGACCTCAGGATTTCCAAGCATGACGTAAGCTTCTTTCAGCAGCGCTTCATCAATAACCTCATGAGGTGTTTTTCCGCTTGCTTTCTTAATGATTTCGATGAGGTATTTATTGGAAACATGAAGTTGATCCGCATAAAACTGAACCGTCCGTTCCCTGGTGATATTTTCACGGATCAGTTTACCGAATTTCAGATAAAGGTCTTTTTTCCTTCTTCCTTTTCCGGATTTAAAGCATTTTCCTGTTCCATAATCTCAGCAGTCTCCAGCAGGAGATTGAAAATAATGGTACGGATAATTTCTTCAGTGAATTTACCCTGTTTCTTGGATTTTTTGTCAAGATAATCCAGAAGGTTCTGCAGCAATAAAGAATTTTTTGCAGTGGTCTTTACAATGCTGTATGAACCTTTGGAAAAAAGATTCATTTTTTCAATGATAAAAGGATTGGAAATATTTTTAATCAAAAAATTTTTGTCAAAGAATAGCAGTTTCATCGTAAAATCGTCACTTACCTTTCCAAATTTCACAATTGTAGAAGGTGCAGCTATTAAAAAGCTGTGAGCATCTACCCGGTATTTCTGGCGGTCTATCTCAATATTGATTTCCCCTGCAGTACAAATGCACAGGGCATAATAATCCATTCTGAAAGGAGACTTCGGAAATTTGAAAATCGGTTTCCCGGAGGAAATATAGTAGGATTGGCAGCAATCAATACTGTAAAAAGATAAGGTATCATGTAAATTTTCGTAGGTAAGCATTCTTACGTATTGATTAAATTTTTATTGTGTTTTTAATAAATTTTAGTTTAAAACTTCTGTTATTACTGCAATTTACGTTTTTATAAAAGTATTTGGGTCTTTATGTGCTAAAAATTATTTCAGACGGTCATGTTAAATGGTTTTATGAATATGTTTATTAAAAAAAGGTTTAAATAAGGGCTTTTGAGTTATTTTATCTAATTTTGCATTTTCAAATTACACCCCCAATATTATTGTGAGATTAATTAGCGTATATACGAGTTCTTTCAAAGGACTCTCGCAGGAGAGTTGGATGCTGGCGTTGGTAATGCTCATCAACAGGGCCGGTTCTATGGTACTTCCGTTTCTGGGAGTTTATATGACGAATCATTTGCATTTCAGTATTGAAAATTCAGGAATTGTACTGAGCTTTTTCGGAATAGGTTCGGTTATCGGATCGTGGCTGGGGGAATGATCACTGATAAAATCGGTGAGTACAGGGTACAGAGCCTGAGTCTGCTGCTCAGCGTTCCTTTATTCTGCCTGATTCCGCTTTTTACAACAGAAGCTGGTCTGGCAGGAATTATTTTGGCTCAGAGTATTGTAAGTGAAACATTCCGCCCGGCCAACTCGGTAGCCATTACAAAATATGCAAAACCTGAAAATATTACGAGGGCTTTTTCACTGAACCGAATGGCTGTCAATCTGGGATTTTCCATCGGACCCGCATTGGGAGGCATTTTATCGGCTATTTCTTATGAGTTTCTGTTTTTCAGTAATGCACTGACCGCTTTGCTGGCAGGGCTGATGTACATCTGGTTCTTTAAAGACCGGGCAAGATTAGCTAAACAGAAGGCAAAAAAAGTAAAAGAGGCAATTGTGATTAAAAAAGAAAGCTCTCCATACCGGGATGGTAAATTTTTGATTTACTGTGCCTTCTGTATGCTGTTTTCCATATGCTTTTTCCAGCTGTTCAGCACACTGACAATATTTTATAAGGATACTGCTCATCTTAGCCAGCAGAATATCGGATATATCCTGGGATACAGCGGTTTTCTGATCGTACTGCTTGAAATGGGGCTGGTACAGATTGCTGAGAAGTATTTTACATTAGCTTTTACAATGCAGATAGGAACTTTCCTGTGCGGATTTTCTTATGCCATGCTTGCTTTTGATTACAGTATGATTACACTTGTCCTGTCTATGACCTTACTTTGTGTGGGAGAAATATGGACACTTCCTTTTATGTCAACCATTACAGCATTACGTTCAGGGGAGAACAATAAAGGTGCTTATATGGGGCTGAACGGAATGTCTTTTTCCATTGCATTTATCGTCACCCCTTACATAGGAACACTGATAGCGGAAAAACTAGGCTTCAATGCATTGTGGATTGGAACCGGAGTATTGGCCGTGGCTATTGCCATTGGTTTCTATTTTATTATCCCATGGATGCTTAAAGATAAAAATAAGGAAGAAGAGATGATATAGCGCTTTTATTTTTAAACCAAAAGATGCGGGCAATTTCGTAGAAATTGCCGCATCTTTTACTATTTACAAACCATTTACGATAAAGATTTTGAAAGAATCGTATTGATGATCATATTTGCATGAATTCTGGAGTTTTCAATAAACCATAAATGAGTATCTTTCCCTCCGCAAACAACTCCCGCAAGATAGAGATTGGAAATATTGGTTTCCATGGTTTCAGGATTGTAAAAGGATTCAGGCAGTCTCCGTTGAGTTCAATTCCTGAGTTTTTAAGAAATTCAAAATCGGGAAGATAGCCTGTCATGGCCAGAACAAAATCATTATCAATTTCATGAATTTCTTCCTTTTCATCTTTAAAAACTACCGTATTTTCTTTAATTTCGATCATTTCTGCATTGAAATGGGCTTTAATGCTGCCCTCTGCAATTCTGTTTTCAATATCCGGTTTTACCCAGTATTTTACACTTTTTGAAATCTCAGCATGACGGATGATCATGGTAACTTCAGCTCCTTTTCTGTACGTTTCCAACGCTGCATCTACAGCAGAATTACTGGATCCCACCACCACAATTTTCTGTCTTGCATAAGGGTAAGGTTCGGTATAATAATGTTTGACTTTCGGGAGACTTTCTCCCGGAATATTTATAAGGTTTGGAATATCATAAAACCCGGTAGCGATGACCACATTTTTGGCTCGGTAGGTTGCTTTGGAAGTCCTGATTTCAAATATTTCATCTTTTTTCGAGACATTCAGAACTTTTTCATACAGGTTGATATTCAGTTTTTTTGCCTGGCAATTCCCTGATAGTATTCCAGTGCTTCCTGCCTTCCTGGTTTGGGAGCGGTAGAAATAAAAGGAATCTCATCAATCTCCAGCTTTTCAGCAGTAGAGAAAAAGCGCATGTACAAAGGATAATTGTAAAGAGAATTGACAATAGTTCCTTTTTCTATGATTACATAATTAAGATTGTTTTTTTGAGCTTCAAGGGCGCAGTTCAAACCTATGGGTCCGGCCCCGATAATCAGAATATCCAACATTTCCATCTAACAAATGTACGATGTAATTTTTAAAATGAGAAGCCGAAACAACTCAACTCTCATAGTCTTTATCTCTTTACATCATCTGCTCCTTGGCATCAGATTTGGTGTTTTCTACCAATTGCAAAATCTTAAATATGAAAAAATTACTGATTGCTGTATTCGTTATGAGTATTGTTGTAGCCTGTAAGAAAGAAGCTGGAAAACCTGTTCCGAACGAAATAGATTCCATCGCACAAAATAAAACAGACAGTGCACGTACGGTTCAGAATAGTGCTGATAAAGAAGCCGCTTTAAAGCAGACCAACGATGAAGCTTTGAAGGCACTGAAGAATAAAGATTACACCGCTTTTGCTTCGTTGATTCACCCACAGAAAGGAATCCGTTTTTCAATGTATGCTTTCGTTAATCTGAAAGAAGACAAACATTTTTCCAAAGCAGATTTTGAAAAATATCAGCCTACCAAAACTTTGTTTACCTGGGGAGCGCACGATGGTTCCGGAGATCCTTATAAGGCAACGATCAATGATTATTTGAGTAAATGGGTTTTTTCTAAAGATTTTACAGTATCACAATATTCATTGAATAAATTCATCGGAAGTGGTAATTCCCTGAATAATTTAAAGGAAATATATCCTAAATATGATTTCACAGAAAATTATATCAAAGGAACCGAAAAATCCGGTAATATGGATTGGAAAACACTACGTTTTGTATTTGAAGAATTTCAGGGTAAATATTATCTGGTTGCTGTTATAAATGACCAGTGGACGGTATAGAAGTTAGAAGTCAGAAGTGGCATGTAAACTTCCGGCTTCCAGCTTCTAACTCCCTCTTTTTTATTTATTTCAAAACTTCAGTCAGTTGGCGGGTCAGATTTCTTCTTGAGAACTGATCAATATGCTGAGTGTTTTCAAGAAGAGCGCCACTTTTCCAAAGGTTGAATTTTTCCTGAATAAATCTCTTGACTATTTCTGTGTCCTGATAACCGAAATGTTTTCCTGCCTGGGTTTCTTCCAGGATTTTGGCAACATCAGCCTTGTCCGGACCAAATGAAAGGATCTGCTTTCCGGAAGCCAGGTATTCAAATATCTTTCCGGGGATGATACCTTTTGAAGACTCATTCGGAAAGTTGGTAATAAGAAGCATATCAGAATGCTGCATTTCCTCTACGGCTTTTCCATGAGCAAGATATCCAAGGTTCTCAATATGATTTTTAAGGCTTGTATTTTCGATAGAATGTAATATTTTATCATCTATTCTCCCTACGAATTTCAATTTGAAGTCAGCTGCAAATTCAGCATTTTCCCTGATAAGCTCATCCAGTGCTTTCCAAAGGTTCTCCGGATTTCGGAGCTGCTCAAGAACCCCAATATAACTTAGAGTAAATACTTGTCTAATTTGCAAATTTGCCTTTTCGCTATTTTGTCCTTCTGCTTTTTTACCAGAATCACTTTCATCAAATCCATTGGTGATACAAACAGCATTGGCTCCCGCTTTCCTGAAGTTTTCGGCATCAGTATAACTTGTCGCTAAGGTAATATCCGCATTCTTAAATACCGCACTTTCCAGCTGACGGTGCTTTTTATCCGAACTTTTGGTTAATTTCAAATGCTTATAATAAGAAATCTCTGTCCATGGATCACGAAAATCAGCAATCCATTTAAGATCCGGTAGTTTATTTTTGAGACCTAAACCAATCAGATGAAGAGAGTGGGGAGGACCTGAGGTTACAATCGTATCGATATTATTTTCTTTCAGGTATTTTTCCAGGAATTTAACGGAAGGTTTTACCCAGAAAACCCTGGCATCAGGAATGAAAAAATTACCTCTTACCCAGATTGAAAGTTTGGATTTCCAGCTTTGGTTTTTTCCGACATCAAACTGTCCGGCCTTAAATTTTTTGTTGCTTTTATTCAGCTTTTCGGCAAGCTGATAAGGTTCCCATATTTTGGTCCTTACGATCTCAATATTTTCAGGAACATCTTTCATCAGGGTTTCATCCAGCAATGGATAACTTGGGTTTTCCGGGGTGTAGATGATAGGTTTCCAGCCGAATTCCGGCAGATATTTTGCAAACTTCAGCCATCTTTGAACACCAGGACCTCCCGCAGGAGGCCAGTAATAGGTGATAATCAGTATTTTTTCTGTTCCATTTTTAATTTAATGGTCTTTGTTATTCTGAACGCAGCGAAGCGCAGTGAAGAATCTCACTCTATCTCTTCATTGAGAAATTTCCAATCCGGATTGAATCCATTAATTAAGTTTTCTGTCCTGTATATAATACTGTTTTTATTTTATCAGTCAGTATATAAACGTAGTAATGATGAGTGCCCAACGTTTTCATTTGAGATTCTCCATTACGCTATGCTTCATCAGAAAGACATTGCGTAACATTATTTTTATTGTTTAAGCGTTTTGTTCAGCAGCAATTTCTTTTTTCCTGTTTTTGTTCATCCAGAAAATTCCAAATGCAGCCAACAGGATAAATAATCCGAATGAAAGAAGAGAAAGCCATTTTCCTTTTTCAATCACTTCAGGTTCAAATACCATTCTGATATGATGGTTTCCTGCAGGAACATGCACGGCACGAAGCAAGTAATCTGCCTTGATGTAAGGAACTTCTTTTTCATCTACAAACATTTTCCATCCGTGAGGATAATACACTTCAGAGAATACTGCCAATTGAGGTGTCTTCGACTGAGATTTAAATTCAAGTTCGTTCGGCTGGTATTTAGTAAGATTGATATATGCTGCAGAATCTGCCTGAACCGGTTTGTTATCAAAATATGATTTGTCAGATGAAGCAATGACAGCTGTTTTTGTTATCAATTGTTCCAATAGATTTAATTTCCTGGTTAGGACTATCCACAAACTTTAAATCGCTTACAAACCATGCATTTCCGTTGGCTTTTGGATTAGGAACAACCTGTGGCTGGTCAGGACCTCCGAAAACCATGTACTTAGCATTCAGTAAGTTTAATACATTAGGTGTTTTTACACTGTCGATGCTATTGATATATTCGTTCAGTACGTCATCATATCTTCTTAGTTTTACAGCGTGGTAACCTCCAATAGAGGCTTTAAAATAAGATGTATTGGTTTCACTGGTTACACCCAGCGTCTGGTTGTAAATTCTGTAGTGAGTTTTATCTTTTTCAGCGATGGTTTCCAATGTTTTGTTGATGTTGACATTGGATAAAATAGATTCCAGATTAGGATTTCCCTGCACTTTTTCCGCCAGCAGATCTGAGCTCTCTGTCTGGAAAGGATTTTCAGCAAAGATTTTATCTACGTAATTTTCATCATTTAAATAACGCTTGTTTACGCTCCAAAGATCAAATAAACTTACAACTCCGATGATAACCAAAGCAATATTCTGATTAAGCTTTTTCTTTAAAGTCAGGAATAATGCAGCAGCAGTAATCGCCACATAAATGAATGCTTTTATCGCATCTATTCTGAACAGTTTATATCTTTCATCTACAAGATAATCGAGCAGGAAAGGAGGGAAATATGTTTTTTCGTTTTCTGTAGCAAAGCCCAGTAATGACTTTCCAAAGATTAAAAGAATCAATAAAAAGCCTAAAGTTCCTCCTCCTACGTAAAGAAGGATTTTCTGTTTGTACTCTTCAGTCAGTTTTTCATCCGTAAAGAATCTGTATAATCCCAGAATGGCAATTAATGGGAATAATAACTCTACTACAACTAAGATTGAAGAAGGAGCTCTGAACTTATTATAGAACGGCACATAGTCGATAAAGAAATCAGACAACGGCATAAAGTTACTTCCCCAGGCCAGTAAAATAGTCAGGATAGAAGCTCCTAGAATCCAGTAACGGTATTTTTTCCAGGCAAAAAAGAATCCTAATAAAGCAAGGAAACACACAATCGCTCCCTGGTAAGCAGGCCCTGATGTTCCCGGCTGGTCTCCCCAGTAAGTTACCCCACTGAAACCTTTGGAAATTCTGTCCATTTCAGCCTGTGACCCTACATTTTCCTGAACCAGTTCCTGCACTCTGTTCATGATTTGTTTGCCCTCAGGCTCCTGGCTTCCACCACCCATTAATCTTGGGATGAATAGGTTTAAAGTTTCCAGTCGTCCATAGCTCCACATCAGCATGCTTTCTTTATCCATTCCGGATTTTCCTGAAGTATGGCTGTCATTATCCAGGATCTGCTTTCCACGAACGGTTTCTTTTACATATTCCGAATTGGCCATAATCCTCTGCGAATTCATACCCACTCCTATAACACATGCTGCCGCAATAATTCCTGATGAAATAAGGAAGTGCTTCATCGGAGTTTTTCTGAATGGCTCTGATCAGTTCAGAAAGGAATAAGAATCCCAGAGCAAGGAACAGATAATACGTCATCTGCGGATGATTGGCAGCGATTTGAAGCCCCATAAAAAGGGTCGTTACAATGAATCCCCAGATGTATTGTTTTCTGATATAAACCAGTAAAATTCCGGCCAACAGCGGTGCGAAATATTCAATGGTATTTACTTTACCATTATGTCCGGCTGCGATAATAATATAAAAATAAGTCGAAAGTCCGAAGAATGTAGCTCCCAGGAGAGCGTACTTCCAGTTTCTGACCACTACCATTCCCAAAAGGAAAAAACCTGCAAACAGCAGGAAGAGATAATTGACCGGCCTTGGCATGAAATTCAGATTGCTGTCAATTTTTTTGATGATATCACCCTTGAACTGGCTTCCCATCTGATAAGTTGGCATTCCGCCAAACATGGAGTCACTCCAATAGGTTTCATTTCCGGTATTGGCTCTATAATCAAGCAGTTCTTTTGCGCCTCCTCTGTACTGCACGATGTCATGCTGGAAAAGCTGTTTCCCTGAAAATACAGGAGTGGAATATAAAAATGCTAAAACTATAAATACTACTAATGAAACTGCAATATAAATTAAGTTTTTATTTTTTGCCATGCTGGTTATTATCTTTTATTTCTTGGAATTTTACCTTTTGTCATTACTCTCCTTTACCTCTTCGTAGTCTACAGTTTCTGCATCCCAGTTAAGGTTCTGTTTGCTATTCTTATTCGAGTTGTGTATGTCCTGCTGTCTTTTATTCTGGTTTTCATTGTTGAAGCGATAGCTGTAAAATGTCTTAAAGAAAATTCTTTTCAGGATATTCCAAACAAAGAAAA
The DNA here is from genome assembly GCF_036631475.1 of Chryseobacterium sp. 1B4. Taxonomy (NCBI): domain Bacteria; kingdom Pseudomonadati; phylum Bacteroidota; class Flavobacteriia; order Flavobacteriales; family Weeksellaceae; genus Chryseobacterium; species Chryseobacterium sp. 1B4. Next base: position 491,402 of record NZ_JAPNUF010000008.1, on the reverse strand, counting down.
TAATAATGGCAGTGAGTACTAACTCAAGAATGTACTTCATAATTTTTTTGTTTAAAGTTCAGTGTTTAAATGTTATATTTTAAACACTGAATGTTTATTCAAGTTATTTGGCAGATGGGTTGACCATTACTGAAGAATTGGAAACGCTTTTCATAGACTGAGACTGTTTTCCATCTGAAATGGTTTCTATCTGAGTTGTTTTTACGTTGATATTCTGGTTGGTAATCCATCCTGTGCTTTCGTCAAACTTAATGGTTCCGTTCTGAACCAGTTCACTGCTCAGACTGTGTGTAATTGGTCCCTGAGCTTTCTTTTCTGTCTTCTTGGGAATCCCTCCTGTTACCGCAATTTCTGCAGCTCCGTTTCCTAAGCTTTTCAATACATAATTGGAGGTTACCTTTACTGCTCCGCTAGCGTCAGCATTTTCAGAAGTAGACCACTTTTCTCCGATTTTTACTCCTTTTTTAGGAATAATCATCAGGTTTTTGTGAAATTGATCTTTCAGTACTTTTTCGTTGAATGACTGTTTAAGGCTTGCTACTACACTTGCTTTTTCATTGGCGTCTTTGATCAGTGTACCTACCGCGTTGCCTACTTTTGTGTAAACAGCATCAAATCCTGTAATAGAAATTACATTCCCTTTGGTATCCATCTTCATCTGAAGTTTGTTTCCGGTAAGTGCTTTGTTGACATTCCAGATCATTTTAAGTTCATCTTCTTTAGGAAGAGGCAGTTTAGTATCCACTACTACAGTTTTTCCCTGTGCAGACTGAGAACTTCTCTTGGCTACAAGGTTAAGGGTCATTTCATATACATTTCCTTTAATATCATCCACCACGAAGTTCATCTCATCTGTGGATTCGCTGGTTGCAGTGATAGATTTTCCCTGAGGATCTGTCATTGTTTTTACATCTCTCTGATATGTGGTAAGAGGATATGTCTTTCCTTTTTCCAGCTTAAAAGTCTGTGTGATAACACCTGCAGAATCTTTGATAGCAGGATTTTCTGAAACTTTCGCTACTGAATCAGCAGGAACTTCTACAGTTACCGTTTTTCCTGTTTTAGGATCTACTTTCGTTATTTTTGCTGTTTCTTTTTTACAAGATACAAGAGCTATTGATGATATAAGCGCAAGCGCTGCAATGTTTCTCATTAATTTTAACTTTATTTTTTACTACTGTTTCTTAATAAATTATCTGCAATATCATGCAGTTTTCCTGTGATTCTGCATCCGACTCATTGGAAAGCACTACGACTCCCATGTTTTTTGACGGATAAATCTGAAGCACACTTGAAAAGCCAAATGTACCTCCTGTATGATAAACGGTTTGGGTTCCGTCTTCATAGGTATGTAATCTCCAATATAATCCAATGGCATCTTCTTCATTTTTTACAAAAGGAGTATGGGATGTTTTCACGTACTTATTACTTTCATCCAGATGGTACTGCATGTATTTCACCAGATCCTCCGTAGTAGATATAATTCCTCCGGCCGGAGCGAAAATAGTGGTGAAATTCCTGGGCATTACCTTTCCTTTTTCGTTGTAACCGGTCAATCGTTGTGCAGAATTCGTACCAACAATAGTCTGATTCATTTTCAAAGGCTTCGTAATATACTCTGAAAGGAGATCTGTATAGCTTTTATGGTATACTTTTTCCAGGATATCTCCTGCAATTTGCGTTCCTGTATTGGAATATTTATACTCTAAGCCCGGAACAAAATCCAATTTTGCCAGATGCAGATCTTCATAAAACTTCTCCTTTGAATAGTTTTTATAAAAATCGGACAGCAGTATCGCCACTGAGTCCATCGGCTTTTGGAAGGTCTGTGACTGATCCGGTAAAAACTGTGGCAGCCCCGAAGAGTGATTGGTAAGGTTGCCAATCGTTATCGGATGCTTTCCAAATTCAAGATTAGGATAATTTCCGCCCAGATATTTACGGATATCATCATTCATTTTGATTTTATTATCCACTAAAGCATGAGCCAGAAGAGTTCCGGTAAATGTTTTGGTGATGGATGCAATCTCGTACAGACTTTTGGAAGTTGGAAGTTCCTGTTTTCCTGTTTCCGTTGTTCCATAATTATAAAAATAACTTTTACCATCTTTGAAAACACCTATTGAAAGACCTACACGTGCAGGATCCTGCATATACGCGAGAGCTTCTTTCTGAACCATCTTATCAAGATCAGTTGTAAGAAGGTTATCTGTGGCTATTTTTTTGGTCTGTGCATTAAAAATAAACGGAGCAAAAATAAGGGTAAAAGTGATTGTATTTTCATAGTTTATGGATTGGGTATCACAGCCATTTTCTGTCTTACCGCTTCATACAAAATCGCTCCACAAGCTACAGAAACATTCAGAGATTGGGTTTTGCCTTCAATTGGAAGTTTTATTTTTTCATCAGCATGATGCAATACTTCTTTGGAAATTCCGGTTTCTTCATTTCCCATCACGATAGCACAAGGCTCAGTCATATTCACATCATAGATTAATTTCTGAGCTTTTTCACTGGCCGCATACACTGAAATACCGCTTTGCTGAAAGAAATCTACTGTGTGTGCCAGATTGTTTTCCTTACATATTTTGATATTATAGATAGCGCCTGCTGAAGTTTTTATGGCGTCAGAATTAATAGGAGCAGCGCCTTTTTCAGGAATGATCACCGCATCAATACCCACACACTCCGCAGTTCTGCAGATCGCCCCGAAGTTTCTTACATCAGTAAGTCTGTCCAGAATTAAAAGAAAAGGTGTTTTTCCCTGTTCAAATAACTGCGGAACAATATCCTCCACTTTATGAAACGGTACATCCGAAATAAAAGCAACCACACCCTGGTGGTTTTTTCTGGTAAAACGGTTCAGTTTTTCAACCGGAACATAATTGGGACGGATTTTATTTTTCGCTAAAATGGCTTTTAATTCAGCATAAATAGGACCCTGAAGTGCATTCTGCACAAAGATCTTGTCAATCGTTTTTCCCGCTTCAATTGCTTCAATCACGGGACGCAGCCCGAAAATAAAATCGTCTTTCATTGAGTTGTCAAAATTTTATGTTTAAGGATCAATGTTTAAAATTCAAAATTCAAAGTTTAATGTTTAAAGTTTTGAAATTCAATTTTTGTACTTTGTTCCTTTTAAATCTGTTGTATTTAAATATTTTATAAAAGAGCTGATCTTTTTACTTAACGTTTCAGTTTGCTCAATTAATGTTTCAAATTTTTCCTGCGAAATAAGACTTCTGTCAAAAACCCGATACAGTTGTGATCTGGTTTCTCCACAGAAAGCTTTCGCAATAGAAAGAAATTGTATACATTCTTGTTTCCGTTTCTTTCAAATCCTTCAGCAATATTATCCATTACTGGTCCTGAAGATCCATCGATTTGATTACAAAGTTTAAAATTGTTTTTAAGATTGGTAGATTCAATAATTTCATAAATCTCATGATAAAGTTGTCGGGATAATTTCCGTATCTCTAAATCCTCAAATCTATTAATGGTTCCCATAACCTTAAACCTTAAACTTTAAACTAAGAACTAATACTTCTCTCCTAAAATTGCTCTTTTCTGTGCCATCACATATCCGTAGTGAAGGCTTTCATGCATGTTGTTGAAGATAATGGCATCCTGAATGCTTTTCAGATCCATCCCGAAACTTGTGGTGTAAGGGGTATAATCTGAGAAGAAATCACTGTCATAATCCTTCATTAAAATTTTGGAAGTTTCTGTAAGTAAAAATTCCAGATCTTCCACTTCTGATTTCTGAACATTTAAATTGGGTAAAGTTCCTTTCTTATAGGTTTCAATCCAATATTTATCAATACGGAACGGATTTCCGCTCAGGTAATAGTGCAGCAGCTGCTGTGTGGCAACCGTGTGTGCAATATTCCAGTAAATATTGTTGTTGAAGCCATCCGGAATCAGAATCAGATCTTCATGGGATGTGTTCTGGAGGATATCTAAAAGGTTTTTTCTTACCTGCCTGTGTGCTTGAAAATGATAATTCATTTTGCAGAATTTTTAATCACCAAAAATAGTTTAATAAACTGGAAATGACAATTTTTGAACAGGTGATTAAAGCAAAATTTATATATTTTTATGAAAAAAGGATAATCTTATTGAGTTTTAAGCCTTCAGCAATTCGTTACCTTGCATCAATACGGGAATTTTTAACAAACTTTAACTCAAAAATGGCATTTATTATGTTGATTAATGCAAGTATTTATCAGAAATTTACCACTTATTTTAAATCAAGCTATGTCAGAGATATATCAAGCTGAAGATATCCGCCAATTGACGGAAAAAGTAAAAGAAAAAAACTACTTATTTTCTCTTCTGAGACAGGAAATCAATAAAGTTATTATTGGACAGGAATACATGGTAGACCGTCTTTTGGTTGGGCTTTTAGGAAACGGGCACGTTCTTCTTGAAGGGGTACCCGGGCTGGCTAAAACCTTAGCGATAAAAACATTGGCAGATGCTGTTCACGGAGAGTTTTCAGGATTCAGTTTACACCGGATTTACTTCCTGCGGACGTAGTGGGAACCATGATTTATAATATCAAAGACAATGACTTTTCTATAAAAAAGGTCCTGTATTCGCGAACTTCGTACTGGCAGATGAGATTAACCGTGCACCGGCCAAAGTACAGTCGGCACTTCTGGAAGTAATGCAGGAAAAACAGGTAACCATTGGTGATGAAACCATGAAGCTGCCAAAGCCATTTCTGGTACTGGCAACCCAAAACCCGATTGATCAGGAAGGAACTTATCTGCTCCCTGAAGCACAGAGCGACCGTTTCATGCTGAAATGTACGATCGATTATCCTGCTTTTGAAGATGAAAGACAGGTGATGAGAATGGTTTCAACTTCACATCAGCCGACTGTGAAACCGGTTATTTCCCTTCAGGATATTGTAGATGCTAAAGAATTGATCAACCAGATCTATCTGGATGAGAAAATTGAAAAATATATCCTGGATATGGTATTTGCTACACGTTATCCGGAAAACTACGGTCTTTCCGAACTTAAAAATTATATCAGTTTCGGAGCTTCACCAAGGGCATCCATTAATCTTGCTATTGCTTCAAGAGCCTATGCATTCTTAAAAGGAAGAGCATTTGTAATTCCTGAAGATGTAAAGGCGTTGGCAAAAGATGTATTGAGACACAGAATGGGGTTAACATTCGAAGCTGAAGCCGAAGAGATTTCAACAGAAGAAATTATCAACAGAATCTTAGCAAAAATCCAGGCGCCGTAATGAGTGAGGTAATTATCAGAAAAGCAGTCATAGCTGACTGTGCTCCTATGCTGGATTTAATCAGAGAACTGGCAGAATATGAAAAAGCGCTGCATGAGGTGACGGTGACGCTGGACGAATTTATTGAAGATGGTTTTGGTGTTTCTCCGGTTTGGGGAGCTTTTGTGGCCGAATATAAAGGAGAAATAGTCGGGATATCATTGTATTATGACAGATACTCAACATGGAAGGAGAAGGCTGTATCTTGAAGACCTTGTAGTAACGGAAAGACTGAGAGGAAAGCAGATCGGAAAGAAACTGTTTGATGCTACACTGGAACATGGAAAATCAAATAATTACAGCGGAATGGTGTTCCAGGTACTGAACTGGAATGAGCCCGCTATCAATTTTTATAAAAAATACAGTACGAAGTTTGACAACGAGTGGTCGAACGTATCCATTGAGTTTAAAGATTAACCCAAAAACCGGATCCCGAAACTCGAATATTAAACTTTGAATGTTAAACCTTAAACTTGTCTATGCAGATAAAAGATATTGTAAAAAAGTAAAGCAGATTGAAATCCGGACCAGAAAAAAGACGGAAGCTGCTTTGATGGGGCAATATCACAGTGCTTTTAAAGGGCAGGGGATGACTTTTTCTGAAGTGCGTCCTTATCAGTTTGGAGATGAGATCAGAAGAATCGACTGGAATAAAACCGCCCGTTTCCGTGAGCCGTTCGTAAAAGTGATGGAAGAAGAAAGAGAGCTGACAATGATGATTCTCGTTGATATTTCCGCTTCCATGGATTACGGAACGAAAGTTCAGCTGAAAAGAGAATATGTGGCAGAAATTGCCGCCAGTTTAGGATTTTCAGCTGCAGGTAATAATGATAAAGTAGGGTTGATCTTATTTGCTGATAAAGTATATAAAGTAATTCCTCCTCAAAAAGGAAGAAAGCATATTCTTTCCATTATCAGTAATATTCTCACTGCAGATTATGTCCCTGCGGAATCTAAAATAGACAAAGCAATGGAATATATGATGGGGATATTTAAAAGGAAATCTCTGGTATTTTTATTTTCAGACTTTGAAGATGCTTATGATTCCAAAATGCTGAGAGTGGCTTCAAAGAAACACCAGCTGCTGGGAATGAGGATTTATGATGAAAAGGATAATGAAATTCCTGACGTAGGATATGCTCTTTTACATGATGCAGAAACAGGAAAGGAAATCTGGGTCAATACTTCCAGTGCAAGATGGCGGTATACCTTCGCGGAAGCTCAGAAACAAAAACTGAGAGCTCTGGAGGAAGACTTTGCCAACAGTTCTGCAGGTTTTATGAATATCATTACCGGTTCAGATTATTCAAAATTATTGTATAATTACTTTCAGAAAAAATAACATCGGGTTTGACCCATAACTAAAAAAAATGAGGCAGCTGCCTTTATTATTTTAACATTGAAAAAAATACTTTTAATATTATCTTTTCTGGTCTGTGCGAATGTTTTTTCACAGATATTATCCTCTAACGTAGAAAAGAAAACGCTTGCTCTGGGAGAAACCAATCATATTACGATAAAGATTGATAACCTTAGCGGGCAGCAGGTTACTTCAGCTCCGAAAAATGAGCTGCTCCCTTTTCATTTTGAGGAAATCAAAGACAGCATCGGGCAATCTGCCAATAGCTATGAAAGAAAAATAGAATTTGCTGTTTTTGACGAAGGAAAATTTACCATTCCAGAACTGGAATTCAAAGTGGGTGATAAAATCCTTAAAACGATTCCTTATGAAATAGATGTCATTAATACTGCTCAGAAAGCCGATCAGATTAATGATATCATGAAGAATAAGGAGGTGAAGCTTGAACCGCAGGACTATTGGGAGCTTTATAAGTTTTATATTCTGGCAGCATTGGCTGGTATTGCAATAATTATTGCCATTATCATGTTTGTAAAATGGGGCAGGAAATCCAAAAGTTCCCCTGTTGTAGCCACCAATCAGACTTTAAAAGAACTTGACTCGCTTAAAAAGAAAAAATATATTGAAGGCGGAAACTTCCGGTCCTTTTATGTGGAACTGATTGATATTTCCCGAAACTTCATTACAAAACAATACCATCTTCCGGCAGATGTCCTTCTTACAGATGATCTTATTGATGTCATGAAAAAGAATAACACAATCTCCCAGGACAACGAAAAAATTGTGGAAGATGTATTCCAGAGGGGAGATCTTGTGAAATTTGCCAAAACTTTTCCTGATCAGGAGACCATGGAGAGAGATTTTGCCAATATCAGGGATTTTGTGAAAAGATCATCCAAAGATCTTGAATTCGAAAACTTAAGAAAGGATGTTTAATTTTGAGTTTTACAGCCCGTGGTTTTTACTGCTTTTTTTGCTGTTTATTCCGCTTTTGATTAAAGATATCGGGAAAAAGAAAGAAAAGGCATAAAGGTACCTACGATAAAAAACATGGATCACAGCGGTGGTATCCAGGGTGTACTTTTTTTATTGAAAATCTCGAAGTATATTATTCTTTCAGCTTTGATTATTGCAATGGCAAGGCCGAGAACATTTACGATTTCGCAGGACAGGGATGATACAAAAGGAGTAGATATTATGTTATCTATTGATGTTTCTTTAAGTATGCTCGCAAAGGATTTAAGTCCCGATCGTATCACTGCATTGAAAGATATTGCTGTAAAATTTGTTCAGAAACGTCCCAATGACAGGATAGGAGTTGTAGCATATGCTGCGGAGGCATTTACCAAAGTTCCTGTTACTTCAGATCATCAGGTTGTTATTGATGAGATTAAAAATCTTAATTCTGCCGGTCTTGAACCAGGTACAGCGATTGGAGAAGGTCTTTCTGTTGCCGTAAACCACCTGGTAAAAAGTAAGGCTAAAAGTAAAGTAGTCATCCTGATGACGGATGGAGTAAGTAATATTCAGAATGCAATTCCTCCGCAGGTAGCTGCCGAACTGGCAAAAAATAATAATATAAAGGTATATGCAATCGGAATCGGGACCAATGGTTATGCCCTGATGCCAACATCGCAGGACATTTTCGGAGATCTTATCTTTACTGAAACAGAGGTAACGATTGATGAAAATACATTGAGAGATTGCACAGACTACAGGAGGGAAGTATTTCAGAGCTACCTCAAACAGCAGTCTTGAAGAAGTATACGATGAAATTAACCAGCTGGAAAAATCTGATGTGAAAGTTTCCAAGCTTTACAATTATGAAGAATATTTTAAGATATTTCTCTGGATTGCTTTAGGAATGCTGGTATTGGATGCATTGTTAAGATGGGTGTTTTATAAAATTTTAAGCTGATGAGTTGGTCTTTAGGAAATTATTGGTATTTATTTTTACTGTTGCTTCTGCCGCTGTTAGCTTCCTTTTTGATCCGGTTTTTAAAATGGAGAAATAAAAAAAGAGAAATTTTTGCAGCCAGTCAGTTTCATGAAAACTTATTTGAAAAGAAATCAGGATTTACAAAGTATTTTCCTGCATTGTATTTATTGGCAACATTATTTCTGATATTCTCTATCATTGATCTTCTGAATGGTTCAGAAGAAGTGAAAAGTACCGAAACTGAACAATGTGATTTTTATGCTGGATGTATCCAATTCTATGAACGCAGAGGATATAGACCCAAGCCGTCTTGCAGAAGCTAAAAATCTGATGATGGCTGCCATGAAGAAAATGAATAATGACAAAATTGGTATTGTCATTTTTGCCGGAAATGCAATGTCGATAATGCCTCTTACCACAGATTATAATTCAGCAGAAACCTATATCAGCGGTATTGAGACAAGCTCCATGCAGATTCAGGGAACTGATTTTCTGAAGGGAATGCAGGCAGCGGTTGAAAAGTTTAAAAATGTAAGCAAAGGGTCCAGAAAAGTTGTTCTGTTAAGTGATGGTGAGGATAATGAAGGAAATGATAATGCCGCTATACGATTAGCAAATAAAGAAGGAGTGAGCATTACTTCCGTCGGGATTGGTACTGATGAAGGTGCGCCGGTTCCGGAATACGTTTTTGGACAGCTGATGGGTTACAAGACTGATGTTAATGGCGGAACAGTAATTTCAAAGAGGCAGACGGAGGCTTTAAAGAAAATGGCTGAATCTACAGACGGGACTTATATTGACGGAAATAATATCAATGAAGCCCCGGACAGAATAGCAGAAGCTGTAAATAAGAAATCTGCAGGTGCTGAAACCATGGTGAAATCACAGAATGCGAATCATTACTATCAATATTTTCTTGCAGTATCTATGCTGTTTTTCTTTTAATTTATATTTTTAATCCTAAAAGGATTTTAATGTGTAGATTTCCTCTTTATATAGAAGAAATTCTACAAGTACTTTAACCGAATTTTAACAAATAAAACTCTGTTTCTTAACATATAAAGGAATAATTTTGCAAGTGATGAATACTAAAATCATATTTTTATCGTTTATTGTTGCCTTCTCTTTCTCAGGCTTCCTGTTTGGGCAGGAAAACTACAGAAATTTAATCCATGAAGGGAACCAGAAATTTGACGGTAAAGACTATGACGGAGCTTCTTCCAAATACATGGAAGCGATAAAATCAAACGACAAAGATTTTACCGCTCATTATAACATGGGGAATGCTCTATATAAAAGTAAAAAATACGAAGAAGCAAAAGCAGAGTTTGAAAAAGCAGAAAAACTTTCACAGACACTTCCTGATAAGACTGCTGCCCTTCATAATTTGGGAAATGCTTATATGCAGATGAACCAGCCGGAAAAAGCTGCTGATTATTATAAGAAGGCCCTGAAGCAGGATCCCTACAGCGAGGTAACCAGAAAAAACTATGAGATTGCCAAGCTGAAAGAAAAAGAAAAACAACAACAAAAAAACGAACAGAACAACTCAGGAAAAGGCGGCGGCGGAAATGATCAGAATAAAGGTGACGATCAGAAAGGCGACAAAGACAAAAAACAGGATCAGGGTAACGGCCCTCAGAATGAAGGCAAAAGTGACCAGGGCGACAATCCTAAGCAGAATCAGAATAACGAAGGCAGAATGCCGAAGAATCTTGAAAATGCGATCTTAGATAAAATAAACGAAAAAGAAAAAGAAACCGCCAGAAGAATTTTAAACAAAAATTCTTATTCGATGCCTGAAAGCAACGAGAAAGATTGGTGATGCAGCACAAATTGATTTACATATTGCTTACCCTGGCGTCCGTAATTACTTACGGACAGGTAAATCTTTCTATGGATGCAGATAAATCTGAGTATGGGGGTAAAGATATCATCAATCTTACTATTGTTCTTGAACTTAACGGAAGTGATCTTGTACAGCAGACAGGTTTACAGCTTCCGGATCTTTCAAAATTTAATATCATAGGGAGCGGATCTGTTACCAATACTGTGATCGATCCGGCCACCAATACGCTCATTACCCAAAAAGTATCCCGAATTGCCCTTGAACCTAAGAAAAAGGGAAAATAAAAATCGGTTCTGTACTGGTTACGGTAAACAACAGAATTTATAAAACAGAACCTTTTGATGTCAATATCCGTGATATTGTTGACAAAAGATCATTGGCTGCCAATACATCCAATGATGTTTACCTCAATATGGAGATTGATGACAGGGATGTATATCAGGATCAGCCAACTGTTGCGGTACTGAGAGTATATTCAAAAAACATAGATAACCTGAGAAAGGTGAAAAATATCCATCTTCCGCAACAGGATAATATCAATGTGCATCCCATCAATTTTGATAAATCTGAGATAGATCCGTCAGGATATGGAAATATGCCTTCACAGGTTCTGGCGATGTTCATGGTATTCCCAAATGAAGCAGGATATGTGGAGGTTCCGGGAGTAACAGCATCAGTAAGCACCTATTCAAATAAAACTAAAATTGTTTCCAATAAAGTTAAGATTAATGTAAGAAAGCTTCCTGAAGGAGCTCCTGAATGCTTTAAAAATGCTGTGGGTAACTTTAATGTAAACGTATATAACGCTTCCAAAGAAAAGCCGGAAGCAAGAAAACCTCTGAATGTAGTAGTAAAAGTTTCAGGTGAAGGTAATTTACCGGATATGGAACTTCCAAAAATTGCTGCCTCTCCGGATTATGAAGTCTTTGCTCCTAAAATTACTTCTAACGTTGCTCCCGGAACTGCTGGAATGAAAGGAGAGATCTTAGCTAATTATGTTATCATTCCAAAAAAAGCAGGGGCCATATCCATTAAAACAGAACAGTTTGCCTTCTTCAATCCTGCCAATAAAGAATATGTAGATCTGGGACAAAAAACACTGGATCTGAATGCATTTTCTCACGATCAGATTTTGGAAGCCCGTTCTACCGTAGAAAAGGTAAATGAATATACCAATAACCTTCTCGAGACGGTAAACACACCTGTTTTAAAGACCACTTCATTCAAGGTAAAGGAAAAGAACAAGTTTCACTGGAATATTCTTCTGACAAATATTGCTATTCTGATAAGCTTGTTTGTTGCTTATCTGTTATTTAAAAATTGGCAAAAAAACGTACATTAGTTAGGGAAAATGTACCATCAAAACCCTTAGGCTCAGTGGCGGAAACAGAAAAAGAAATCCGGGAATTGATGAAAACAGATATCAATGATTATTTCGGATATCTGGAAAATCTTAAAGATAACGGAGAGTATGAGAAGTTCTTTGTTACCCTGGAAGAATTGGATGAAGAAGTGAGAAGCCAATATTTCAAAGGCTCTGCTTCGGAGTTCAGGGCTTTTCTTGAAACACATAAAGGGTCTTCCATAGCAGAAGAATATGGTAAGTTGCAGCAAAAAGTTCAGATGGAAAAATACAATCCTGTAAAATCTTCTGAAGCTCTTGAAGAACTTTTGAAAACAATTGTTAATTTATATTCACAAATTAGCAAATAATCAGTTTATTTTCATATTTTTGCGAAATTTTTAATTACAAAGAGATGGAAATTTTTGATGGTTTCTCTTTTAAAGAGATTGTTACCAGCTTTATGGTTCTTTTTGCCGTTATCGATATTATCGGCTCAGTTCCTATTATAGTAAGCCTTCAGCAGAAATTCGGACAGATTGAAGCCGGAAGGGCTGCAATCACTGCCGGAGCTATTATGATCATTTTCCTTTTCGTAGGAAACAAGATTCTGAAACTTATCGGGGTTGATGTAAATTCCTTTGCTATTGCCGGAGCCTTTGTGATTTTTGTCATAGCCCTGAAATGATTCTGGGAATTGAAATTAATAAAACAACTGAAGCAAAGGCCGCATCTATTGTACCCATCGCATTTCCGCTGGTTGCAGGGGCAGGAACCCTGACTACCGCACTGTCTCTTAGAGCTGAATTTCATGATATAAATATTATCTGCGGAATTATTCTTAATACAATTTTCGTATATTTGGTGCTGAAATCAGCGAAATGGTTGGAAAGAAAATCGGGGATGCTACTTTGATGATCCTGCAGAAAGTTTTCGGAATCATCCTTTTGGCAATTTCAATTAAATTATTCACCGCAAATTTTGCCCAGCTGGTGCAGAATTATATTAATTTTTAAGAGTCATGAAGAAGTTTTATAAAGTATTTTTAGTACTGTTTATCGTATTCATCGCCATCAATCTTTATGCTATCAACTGGCAGACAACAGATATCTTAGGAGATGAAGATAACCTGAAGTTTGTATTCTCAGCTGCTGCTGCAGGATTAGGACTTATCCTGCTTTTTGTAATGGATACATGGAGCAGAATCGGTGTAAAGAAATAAATTGAATATTTCAATATAGATATAAACCTCTTTCTTTTGAAGGAGGTTTTTTGTTTTGTTAGGCAGCAGGGATTAGGTAATAGGTAATAGGTAATAGGTAATAGGTAATAGGTAATAGGTTGCGATTAGATTTCATTTGTATCAAACCATTAATGTGATTAATTCAATAGAAACGGGCTTTAGCCCGTTTAAACAAAACATATGCAATTGGCTTTAGCCAAAACTTATGAATATCATGCAAAGCTCACAAAGTTCTTATTGATAGCTTTACAATTTGTTCGCAAAGGTGTTTGCTTAACAAAGAAAAATATGCGCAATCATCTGTGAAGATCCGCGATTCTGCGGGCAATATATAAATGTAATTACATGATTTGTATCAAGCCATTAATGTGATTAATTCAATAGAAACGGGCTTTAGCCCGTTTAAACAAAACATATGCAATTGGCTTTAGCCAAAACTTATGAATATCATGCAAAGCTCACAAAATTCTATGAAATAACCAGATTTTTTAATATTGCCTCAGATTTCAGCTCCGTTTCTCTCCATTCTTTTTCCGGGGTGCTCTGAGCTGTAATTCCTCCTCCCACGAAAATATGCACAGCGTTTTTATAAAGCCTTGCACAGCGCAGGTTCACAAAGTAGAAGATGCTTTCTTCGGTTTCAACCTTAATATAGCCAGCATAGAATTCCCGTGGAAATTTTTCATACTTACGGATATTCTCGTTACAAAAATCTTTTGGAATTCCACAGACAGCGGGAGTAGGGTGAAGGTCACTGATAATGCTGTCTAGATCTTCAGGCTTTATACTGGTTTTAAAATCTGTCCGTAAATGCTTGATATTTCCTGAAATGTGATCATACGTTTCCGATTGCTTTACATCCTTAGAATAGTTTTTAAGAATGTCCTGAATGTAGGTAGTAACCGGTTTCTGTTCTTCAATTTCTTTTTCAGACCACTCTTCTGATACAGGTAAGGTACCTGCAAGAGCCATGGTCTCGAACTCATAGGTTCTTTTATTAAACTTACCTAATACTTCCGAAAAAGCTCCCATCCATGCATTTTGCCCGTCATTAAACAGATATCTGAAAGCATTGGGATAAGAATCACATACATTTTTAAAACTTTCTTTATAATCGATTACTGTAAAGTCTGTAAATATTTTTCTTCTGGAATAAACAAGCTTAGGCAGATTGTTTTCTTTAATCACTTTAATCACTTCCTGCAATGTTGCGCAGTATTCTTCTTCCGTTTCAGCGGTAAAATTTGTTAAATCGTTTATAAGATCTTCATTTGTAACGGAACTGAGAGAAAATTCCGTAGATGCATCCATAATATCTCCATGGAAGATGATCTGGTCTGAGCCGTTGTAGGAAAAAAGGTGACTGCATTTTGAGTGTTTTTTTATCAGCAGTCAGGAGCTTTTCGTCGAAAGGAAGTTTGAAATAAATCATTAGTTATGAAGGATTTTGAAAATCATCAGAGGAAAATGGTATAAGAATTTCCAATGTGGTTTTCCTTTCTGCAAAGGTATTACTAGTCTTAAAGATGTCAAAATAAAAAGGACTTAAATTTATTTTAAGTCCTTTATTTTTTTATGCTGTTGCAACTTATCTGTGAATAATATTATTCGTCATAGTTGTATGATTGATAAGTATTCCTTTTTCGTCACGGATTTCAATTTCAGAAACATGCATCGTTTTGCCTTTTCTGATAAAACGCGCTGTAGCCGTTACAATACCATCTTTTTTACTTCTTAAATGATTGGAATTGATATTGGTTCCCACACCGTAATATTTTTCGCCATCGATAAAGATATTAGACAGGCTTGAACCTAAAGTCTCTGCTAAAACACAGCTCGCTCCTCCATGCATGATCCCAAACGGCTGGTGGGTTCTTGGCAGAACAGGCATTGTAGCAGTAAGGGTTTCATTTTCCAGATCAATATCGATGAACTTTATTTCAAGTGTTTTGGCAAGAGTTACATCTCCCCAGTTATTGATGAATGCTAATATTTCTTCTTTTGTCTGACCTTTCATTTTTCAATTGCTAAATGATGATTGATTAATTTTGTTTTACGCTGTCCGTTTCATTCCCGGTTCCCATAATATTAGGATTCCAGTTGGCCGGAACTTTCGGGACAATATCATTTTTTACATAATAATCCTGGATTTCCTGCATGATCTCTGAAAAAGGTACTGATGCTATTCTTTCGTAAGGAATAGTATATCCCAGATAAACAATTTTTCTTTTGAAATCGCCTGCTGCCAGTACAATAGGAACTTTTGCTGCCAAAGCCATGTGGTAAAAACCTTTTCTCCATTTCGGCACCCAGCTTCTTGTTCCTTCGGGGTAATTACGAGACTGAAGTCTTCTTTAGAAAACTGATTGGCTACAAAATTGACAAGATCGTTTTTCTGGCTTCTGTCGATACCAATACCTCCAAGGCCTTTTACAATACTTCCATACCAGGCTTTGGTGTGGGCATCTTTAATGATAATTTTTAAAGGCTTTTCTAAAGACCAGTAGGCGAAATTTCCTAAAATGTATTCCATGTTATGGGTATGTGGAGCCACTACCAGTATACATCTGTTCAGGTTGTTGACATCGCCCTGCAGAACGACCTTCCAGCCTAATATCTTTAACATTGCTTTGCCTATCAGCTTTTTCATAGATTTCTTGGGTTAAAAACAAAAAAGTATAACCAAACTTTGGTTATACTTTACAAATATATTGAAATATTATCGCTCTTAAAACAAACCGCTAATTAAATCTACGATTTTCATTACGAATTCCATTGCAAATTGTATCATGATGAAGCTGTGTTTTTGTTTGTTTGGTTATTAAATTTTTAGCTTTACGAAATTAAAACATTTTTTTCATATAGGAAACTAAATATTGTTTTATTTTCACTTTTCTGAGAGAAGAAGGGTGTGAATTTCAAACGGTTGCCATCCACTCACACCTTCTACCACTCTCTGAAGTTAATTATTTAGTTTGTATGGAAATTTCGTTTTTTCCGTCTTTGATTTTGATGTCCATGTCCTTGTTTGATTTCTTGATAGTAGACACTGCAGAATCAATTACTTTCTTTGCCTGGCTGTTCGGAACTTTTTTACCGTTTACAATGATACTGTCTTTATCATCAGAGTTGTATTCGATACTGGAACCGTTTACCGTGATTTTATTTTTTTCAATTCGTACATTGTTATTGTCGTCGTCATTATCCTGATCGTTGTCATTGATACCATCTCCATCCAGATCCCCATCCATATTGATGCGGTCTTTTTTCATTGAAATAACCACCATTTTTTGTGGAACTACAAGTTCATAATCTAGGCTATAGTCTCTGAATCTGTGTTCATACGGATATTTTATATAGTTCGGAAGTAATACTTTATTATTTACCACTTCTACAGGAACAGTCATCTGAATAGGGAAGTTATATCCGTTTCCTTCTTTTTTGATGATCAGATAAGGCGTTTTGATATCCGGTTTTCTTGTAACATCTACAGAGATATAATCTTCTTCATAAACGGATCTTTTATCTGAATAAATATTATTGTTGTAAGCTTTGAAGTTTTGAGGGATATTAACCTGTTTTACGTCTACATACACTGTATCTGAAGTAGTATTGATGGCAACATTTTCCACATCTTCCTTGCTTCCTCTGTAGATCATGTCCTTCTTAGCCATGCTTATTCCGAAGTAAGTTCCCAGTCCGATCAGAAGAAGAAATAAACCTCCTACAACCCATCCGATATTTCTCAGTTTTGTTTTTGGAGAGAAGATCTTGATGCTTAATAAGCTGAAAAGGATTGCCGGAATTAAGCTTCCGATGACCATCATGGCTGCCAGTACTTTATCCAGCCCCTGATCATCCATATAGAATCTGATTTCATTGGCACCAGGAAGTCTGTATCCATCCCGAAAAGACCGAATAATACAAATACTCCTATAATGCTTCCTACAGCCATCAGTACGAAGAATCCTCCTACGATGTACTTAAATACATTCCAGATTCCGCTTCCTGCATTGTTGATATAAGGTTTGTTTTCAGTGTAGATTTCTCCGACCCTCTGAGTAGATTCATTGGCAAATTGTACCAGCTTATTAGACTCATTCTTAAGATTGTCGAAGTTCATAGGCTTTCCCTGCATTTTCAGGAAATCTGCTGCTGTTTCAGCTTTTGGAAGTACGATCCAAAGGATTACATATAAAAGTCCTATTAATGAAGAGGAAATGGCTGCTGTGAAAATTCCTAAGATAAAGATCCCAAGCCAGATTGCTCTCATTGTAGTGATGTCCATTCCCACATATTGAGCTAAACCTGCGCAAACTCCTGCTACTTTTTGTTTTTCCGGATCACGGAAAAGCTGTTTTTTATCTGTATAATAAGTTCCTGAATTATTTTTTCTGGCAGATGTTTTTTCGGAAAAATAAGCCTCTTCCTGCTCTTCGATTTTTTCAGGGCTTCCGATCTGTGCAATTACCTTTTCTACATCGGTGTCATTGATCACTTCACGTTTTCCTAAAGAATCTTTGAAAATTTCCACCATTCTTATTTCTATGTCATGCATTACCTCATCCGCTTCTGAAGCCTCCAGTGAGTTTCTCAGTGCATTCAGGTAATCGCTGAGCTTTATATATGCGTGTTCTTCTATGGTAAAAGAAAAACCTGCGAGTCCTATTGAGAGTGTCTTGTTCATAGCTTTGTTTTTTAATTTTGTTGGGTAATTTGATTTACTGAGGCTGTCAGCTCATTCCATGTATTGAGAAGTTCATCCAGGAAAAGTTTTCCTTTTTCTGTGATCTGATAATATTTTCTGGGCGGGCCTCCAGTAGATTCTTCCCATCTGTAAGAGAGAAACTCTCCGTTTTTAAGTCTTGTAAGAAGAGGGTAGAGGGTCCCTTCCACTACATCCAGTTTCCCTTTTTTCAGTTCGTCAATCAGATCGGAAACATACATTTCACGGTGATTGATGAGACTTAGAATACAGAATTCCAGAATTCCTTTTCGCATTTGCGCTTTGGTATTTTCAGTATTCATCTTTGATAAGTTTTGTTAATTAGTTATATTTTTAGAAAAATGCTCCTAGCTAGCTGAGCCTATTCTAATTTTACATTACAAAGATATGTAAATAAAATGGTATTATGCAATACAAAGTAGTGAAATTTTTAAAATAAATAATTTAATTAATTGATAATCAGCTATATAATTTTTGTATTGATTTTTTGTTAGAATAAATTTTGGCAAAAAAAGACCAAAAAAACTTTAAATTTTAAGAATTATCTATATAGGCCACTTCCATCTTTTATTTTTACTATTGATCATCTATCACTTATCATTATAAAGAGCCTGGGATTTTGAGATCGGCATAATGATTCGTATTTTTGTTAGGAAAAGACACTTAATCCATTTACAATTACCATGAATATTTTGAACAGCTATAAACACTTGCCGGTATTTCTTTTATTGGGCCCTTTATGCTTTGGGCAATATCAGTTTGAAATAAAAAATGTATCCAAGAAATATAACGCAATCATCCATGTGGAAAATTGTAATGATGGCCAATGTGGAGGAAAAGGAACGGTAGAATTGTTTGACAATAATAACAGTAAGGTACAGAGTTTTGTTTCTGATAACCTTGTTTTAAATCCGAAACAGGGACAAAAATTGATTCCGGGGAAACTGATTCCTCTGGCAAATGACCAGCGTTCAGTCATTACAGATGATTTTAATTTTGACGGAACCGAAGATGTGGCGATAAGAAACGGGAATATGGGAAATTACAGCTCGGCTTCTTATGATGTGTATGTATTCAACAGCACAAGAATGGCATTTGTGAAAAGTGAAGAACTTACAGACCTGGGCTCGAGTGGTTTTGATTTTTTTGAAACAGACGCCAAACGCAAACGTCTTATTTCCTACGGTAAGTCCGGTTGCTGCAGGCTTTTTACAACAGAATATGCTGTCATTCCGAACAAAGGGCTGGACAGGGTGCTTGAAAAAGAGGAAGATATGACCAATGAGGATCAGGTAAGGGTAATAACGAAAGAAAAGATCAATAATAAATGGATTACCAAAACCAAGGTATATCCGGCAGATCAGTATAACAAAAAATAAAAAGTAAGATGAAAATTCAGAAAGAAATCGATTTTATCCTGGCAGTGGATGCTCTGAAAAATGTGCAGCGAAGAAATTACAATGCTGACGATTCCCGGAGAGAGAATACAGCAGAGCATTCATGGCAGATCATTATCCTGGCTCAGATCCTTTATCCTTATGCCAAAAACCGTGCAGATATTGATTTACTAAGAGTAATAAGGATGCTTTCCATTCATGACCTGGTTGAAATAGAAGCCGGAGATACTTTTATTTTTGATGAAAAAGCAATGGTAGGAAAGTTTGAAAGAGAAAAGGCATCTGCCCAGAAGATCTTTGGAATTCTGGATGAACCTTTACGTACAGAGTTCTTTAATCTATGGCTTGAGTTTGAGGAAGAAAAGACTCCGGATGCTATTTTCGCCTGCGGGATTGACAGAATCATGCCGTTTATCTTAAATTCCCATACTGCGGGAAAAAGCTGGACTGAAGCAGGAGTCACAGAAAAACAAATCAGAAATATGCTTGAAAATGCGATCAGCAGGGCATCAGATGAAATGGGTGAGGCCTTTGAACTTTTACTGAACAGAAGTCTGGAAACGGAAAAGGTTTTGAAATAATTTCAATGAAAAATTTCGGGCGGCCAGAGGCCGCCCGAAATTTTTAGTATTTATAGTATCTGAATTGGTTTCTTGAATTCATCAATCGCTACAAAAGTAAAATCACCTACAATAGCTTTTTCTCTTTCGTAGGAATACATCTGCTCCGTGTAAATTTCAACATTTACTTTCATACTGGTTTTTCCTACGTATGAAACCTTCCCGATCAGTTCCACAATAGTTCCGGCAGGAATAGGTTTTTTGAAATCGATTTTGTCACTGCTTACCGTTACCACCCTTTTTCTGGCAAAACGGGTTGCTGTGATAAAAGCTACTTCGTCCATCAGCTGCATAGCCGTACCACCGAAAAGGGTATCGTAATGATTGGTTGTGTTAGGGAAAACCGCTTTAAAGATTCTGGTTTCGGATGCTTCAATTCTTTCTTCTGTAGTCATATATCATTATTAATTAAAGCGAAATGAGAGATATCAAAACAACAGAACAATGACAGGAACTTTGGAAATTCCTGAAACAATTCATCAGATCAATACAACTTCAGATCGCGAAAGTTACATGTTTAAGAAAAAGGCAGGTCTCCTGACTTGTAACATCATTTATCTCCTTCCCATGCCTCGCACAGTGGATCTTTGATAAAGACTTCAGTTACTTACAGTTGCGCGACAGTCCGTGATTTTCACACGGTTCCCTTTTAATCTGCAGTGATGCAGAACCAATTTCTGTGATGAATAAGTATTAAAACTTTTCGGATGCAAAAATAATGAATTTATTCCGGATTATGGAAAATAATCTGGCTGATTACCCTTCCTTTCTTGATGGTCCACAGCGTTGTATATCTGTTTTCTCCTGAACCGTTGATCATATAAAGAAAAATATTATCGTTATCAAGGGAAGTTACTCCGACGTTCTCAAAATCCATGGTAGGCTGGAACATGTTTTTGATGGCTTCCCTTACAAAAACAGAACCTCTTCCGGGTTGTTGTACCCTGATTGATTTGATTTCAGTCATCCCTTCGGGAAGATCATTTCCGATTCCCCAGGGTTTTACTTTGTCAATGGTAAGGAGCTTTCCTTCCGCATCTTTTTCCTTTTTACGGTATCCTGCATTGGAAGGATAGATATCAATCACCACTTTGCTTCTTTGGGCAGTAGGGATTTTAGGATCGGAATTGTCGGTGAAAATAAGTGATCTTCCGTTTTTAGATTTGGAAGGGGTATAGGCGGGAAGCTGATCAATATAAGCAATACGCTCTTTATTCACCATTCCTTCTTTATCAAGAGTTTCATAACGCACAAACGGCTTGTCATCATCCTGTTTCTCGGGATATTTGATCCAGATCCATTCTGTTTCTCCCGGAGCAGGCTTTACATAAACAAATACATCACCTTTGCGCATACGGATCTTATCTACAATTTTTCTGTAATTGTCTTTATGAACCCGCACATTGGCATATCCCTCGTCAGCTTTTACCACTCCGAAAGGAACTTTATTCTGCCCCTTTACAAAGGCTAAAGAAAAATACTGAAAGCAGATAAATAGAATGCTTTGTTTATGAAAGTCATCATGAAAATTTTTTGTTCCTTCAAATATATAAATTAAATGCTTTTCGGAAGATAATTATACCGCTGCAGTTCATTTAAATCTTGTAATTGTTTCAGATGGCCGTCTGAAAGCAGATACATAAGTACAGAAATATCCAGAACATCTTTAAAATTATGGTCAGAAATAATAAATCCTTTATGGGCTGACTCCAGAAGTATATTTTTCTTTAGTTCTTCAGTAACCTTAGGAGAAAGACTATGAAATGGCTCGTCCAGTAAAATAAAATCCGCTTCAGAATAAATAATCATCAGGGTTTCAATGATTCTCTGCTCACCCTTGGAAAGGTTTTTAGGTTTTTCATGAAGAAAAGGTTGTACAAACTCTGAATTAAAAAGTAATTCAGTATTCTTTTGGTTACAAAAAAGGGGAATCAGGTTTTTGATTTTTATATATTGGGGTAGAAACAGCTCCTGTGGCAAATAGGAGATCCGGTTTTTTCTGTCGGAAATGTTTTTCAGAATAGTGTTGTCATATTTTATAAACTGAGTATCGCCATATTCAGTGCCGAAAATAATGTTCATCAATGTTGATTTTCCGCTTCCATTTCTGCCTAATAACCCTATAACCTGCCCTGTTTCGCATCCTATATAAATATCCTGCAGAATTTTCCTTTCATGGAAAGATTTTGTTACACTATCAATATGAAGCTTACTCATAAGAACAGTGTTATAGTTTTTACAAGAAATCCTGATAATATCGTTCCTGTCCAAAGAAAAGTTCTTGAAAATCCTGAATTAGCGTAAAAATAATATTCGCTTTTAAACCTTACTTCGTACATAAAGTAATGAAGAACCGGTAAAATTAAAAGAAAACTTAATCCAAATGTTTCAGTTCTGTAGGGGAGCAGAAAAGAAATAAGTAACGAAAACAGCAAGGTAGGAATGAGGGTTTTTTTATAAAAAATCCAAAGAATAGTAAAGTTTCTGACCATGTTCAATACTTTTAGAATAGGTATCCGATATTTAAATATATGGAGGTTGGTTGTTTAAACTTTTATAATCGTTATTTAAACCACAAAAGGCACAAAAGTTTTAAACACTTCAGTTTTTTCAGAACCAGACCTTATGCATAATAAGTACACCTAAGTTTTGTGAAAATCTTTGATTTTCATCTTATGTGAACTTTTCTGCGGTATCATTTTAAACTTACTTCAGTGAACTCAAGCATTTAGAATGAACCCTTTTGTGACTTTTGCGGTTTTGTAAAGTTTAAACAACTTTATGAATTCAAATATATTAAAAACCTTTATACAAGAGAAAAATTAAAAGATTCATTAAGAAATAAATAAAAAGAGAGAGCACTGAAAAGTGCTCTCTGTATTTGCATACATTAATCCTCAGACTAATTAAATTCTCTCAAGCTCATCCGCGTCAATCGTGGTTTTGAAAGTGCCGTAATTGACAATCACTTTATTACGTGAGATTTTCTCAATGGTACCCACACTGGTGCTTCCTGTAATACGAACACGCTGCCCGACTTTCATCCACACAGCACGGTCGGTTTTACGTTTTTCCTCCAGTTTTTCATTGGTTTCAGCAATTTTTTCAATCACTTCCTCTTTTTTCAGCTGTTGGGTAATTTTTCTCTTAACAACCTGAAGACGTTTGGATTCATCCTTATCGGTACCTAATTTCCTGAATTTCTCCTGTTCAAGGAGCTTTACAAAATCTTTTACAACATCCTTTCTGGATTTTCCTTTGGTATAGCTGTCGATGAATGCCTCAATCTTATTTCCGAACTGAAGTTTACGGTGTTCCTCTTCATACAGCTTCTGGAAATTGAAAAGTTTCTGCTGAAGCTGGTCATTCAGTTTCTGAAGGTTATCACGTTTATCTTCTACAGATTCTTTTCTTTCTGCAAGGTCGGATTTCAGTTTCTCAACCTCAAATTTTTCCTGCTGCAGTTTTACAATCGTTTTATCGAGATTAACAATATCATGTTCTACCTTTTTCTTGGCAGAATGGATGATAAACCTTGGAATTTTATTCTTTTCTGCAACTTCAAAGGTAAATGAACTTCCTGCCTGCCCTACTTCCAGCTTATACATTGGTTCCAAAGTTTCTTCATTGAAGAGCATTGCTGCGTTTTGAGCGTTAGGGAGCTGTTCTATCACCAGTTTGATATTGGTGTAATGGGTAGTGATGATAGCAAAACTCTTTTTGTCATAGAAAAACTCCATGAAACTTTCTGCCAGCGCACCTCCCAGCTCAGGATCAGAACCTGTACCGAATTCATCAATCAGCAAAAGCGTATTGGCATCAGCCTCACGGATGATTCCTGACATTTTTTCAATCTCGATGAATAGGTCGATAAGTGATTTTCAATGGACTGGTTATCTCCAATATCAGTCATGATTTTCTCAAAGAAAAACATTTCAGACTTTGGATGAACCGGAACCAGGATGCCACTCTGAATCATCAATTGTAATAATCCTACCGTTTTCAGGGTAATCGATTTTCCACCGGCATTCGGACCGGAGATACAGATGATCCTGTTGTGCTCCGTTAAAGTCAGTGTCTGTGGATGAATCGTTTTATTCTCTATTTTGTTTCTTAACCATAAAAGAGGATGATAGGCATCTCTTAATCTCAGCGTTTTATGATGGTTGATTTTCGGAAGAACTCCATTGATCAGTTCACCAAATTTCGCTTTAGCTCTCGTAAGGTCAAGGTCAAAAATATATACCTGATATCTCCATAACTGAGGTTGAAATTCTGCCAGTTCTGCAGTAAGTTTACGGAGAACTTTATCGATCTCTTTTTCTCTTCCTCTTCACTTTCACGAAGCTTGAAGTAGTGCTTTACAACACTGTCCGGCTGAATGTAAGTAATGGAACCGGTTTTGGAAATTCCTAATGTTCTTCCCGGAACCCTTTTTTGAATCCTGATTTTACAGCCAAGACCCTCTGGTCATCAATAATGGTTTCCCGTATATCGTCCAGAAAGTCACTCTGACCATATGTGGTAAGCGCGCGGTTGAAGTTTTCCTGGATAGCTTTTTTAGCAAGCTGTATTTCAGTTCTTATCCCTTTCAAAGCTGGGGAAGCTTCATTTTTTACCTCACCAAAACGGTTAAAAACCTTATCTACTTTCTCAATGATCTCTTTTCTGAATTCCAGTACAGAAGCTTCTTCCAATAAAGTAGGAAACGTTTCCGGCATGGTAGGGAAGAACTTCTGCAGTTTTCCGATCTGTTCCGTGATGGTTTTTATTTTGATGAAAGCAGAATTTTCCAGACGGTAGTTCTCAATCAGCATCAATTTCAGCTCACTTTCAATATCTTCATATTCATCAAACGGAATCGCATTTGAACTTTCGAAACTCGACAGGTATTCTGACGTTTTCTTTAATGAAAGTTCTGCCTCGTCTATTTCCATCGGACGAAGTTGAAGAATTTTTTCTCTTGTTTTCGGAGAATACGCAAATGGGGAGATTTCCGCGAGCAATTGCGGAAACTCTAATTCGTCTAAATCTTCTTTATCTATATACACAGTGCAAATTTAGTGAGAATTTTGATTATTACGTATATCTGAGAGATTTACAGAATAAATTAACCGGGATTTAAAGTTTTTACGCTAAAAAATAAACCGATAATATTCTTTTATTAAATTTGAAATATGAAACTGGAAACCCAAAGATTATTACTGAGAGATATCAACGAAAGTCATGTTGATGATATTTTGCGAATCCGAAGCAATGAGGTGATCAATCGGTTCGTTATAAGGAAATCTCCTAAAAATAACTACGATGCGCTCCAGTTTATTCTGACGATTAAAGAAAGAACTCAAAATAACCAAACCATCTATTTGGGAATTTCTTTAAAAGATCAGCTGAATCTTATCGGAACCATCTGTCTCTGGAATTTTTCTGAAGACCGCAAAACAGCAGAAGTTGGCTATGAATTGCTGCCGGAATATCACAGGCAGGGAATTATGTCTGAAGCTTTGAAAGTGGTTTTGGATTTTGGTTTTAATGAATTGAATTTAGAAGAAATTCTGGCTATTACCAATAAATGTAATGAAAATTCAAAAGGGATTCTTTTAAAACATGGTTTTATTGTATGGGAAGGAAAGGAAGATAAAGATTTCCCTGATAATATTATTTTTAGTCTGAAAAGGCTCTCTGCTGGCCATCATTAAAAATCCAAAAGGTTTTCTCTATCTTTATCGCTGATTGAAATTACCTATGAAAAATGAAATAAAATCTTTAACGGGACTTAGAGGAGTTGTCGCATTATGGGTTGCTTTTTTTCATTTTAGTTTTTTCAGGAATGAATTCATTCAGGATATAGTAGGGAAGGGCTATGTAGCTGTTGATATCTTTTTTGTGCTGAGTGCCTTTTTACTAACGGTTTCTTATTCTGAAAAGTTTAGAAATCTGAATTATAAAGTAATAGATATTTTTTACAAAAAAAGAATCAACAGAATTTATCCTGTTTACATCATATCAGTTGTTTTTATTGTACTGTTTTTAGAAAAAAGCTCTATAGCCGGGCTCCTGATCAATGCCACATTAATACAATGCTTTTTTAATCCCAATTATCTGCTGAATATAGTTTATTGGTCGCTAAGCACAGAATGGATCTGCTATTTGATCTTCCCTTTTATGTTATGGATTATCCTGCGTTATAAGATTCGCAGTGAAATCTTAATTGTATCAAGTCTGATTTTGAGGTGGATGCTTCCCCATCTTCCCGGTCATTTATATATAGGTTCTGAAATTCCACTGAAAGAAGGTGAATCAACAGCATATCTTGATCTTCCATATGGCCTTGTTTCCCTTCTGAGAACGGTTTCTTCCTATTTTCTTGGGATTGGGATTGCCCTTTTAAAGCCATTTAAAACGGAAAAAGAAAATCTCATCATTTATATTATTACTATAATATTTGTCTCTTTGTTGTTTATCGGTAAAGGACCATTGTTTATACCTTTATTATCCGCATTGATGATTAAATGCCTGCATGAAGGAAAACAAAACTATCTGAAGGCATTTCTGGAAACCAAAACAATATATTTTTAGGCAATATCTCTTATTCGTTGTATATTATCCATTATATGGTGAAGAAGCAGAATTTCGTTATTGTACATAATTATCATCTTAATAATCTGTTATTAATATCATTTTCATTATTGCTGTCTTACTTTTCTTATAGGCTGATTGAAAGAAAAGTGAAGATATTTAAGGTATGATTAATGCTCTTGTTTTATTTTAATATTATTATTTTTGCAGTATGACCTGGACAGAAATTTTAGCCCCGATAAAAGTACGGAATACTTTAAAACCCTTTGGGATAAAGTGAAGAATGAATATGCAACAACCAAAGTTTTTCCGCCAAAAAATCAGATCTTCAGAGCATTGGAGTTGACTGCTTTTGATGATGTTGAGGTTGTGATTATCGGGCAGGATCCTTACCATAATGACTATCAGGCGAATGGATTATGCTTTTCTGTTTCCGAGCAGGTGGCTGCCCCGCCTTCACTTAAGAATATTTTTATTGAGTTAAAAGATGACTTAGGAGTGGTAAGAACTTCCAAAGAGCTTGATGATTGGGCAAGACAAGGTGTTTTGTTGTTGAATGCTACTTTAACGGTTCGCGCTCATTCACCTAATTCTCATAAAGATCTGGGCTGGGAAAAATTCACTGATTTTATTATTAAAGAAATTTCAGATAAAAAAGAAAATGTGGTATTTGTATTGTGGGGCGCTTTTGCACAAAAAAAAGCCGAACTTATAGATCCGGCTAAACATTTTATACTTAAATCAGCACATCCTTCCCCTTTTTCTGTTCACAGAGGTTTTTTGGAAGCAAACCTTTCTCAAAAATTAATGAGTATCTTGTTTCCAAAGGGAAGAAGCCTATTTCCTGGTAGAACCAGCAGATTGATCTGCTTTTTTGATCGTAATACCGATTTTGTATTTTCCGGCCAATGCTTTTGCTCCATCCTGTTGTTTCGGATATGGGGCAATATCCTGTAATGTAATCGTATATCCGTTGAACTCTGTTGACTGGTGATAATTTCTTGCAGGAAAATCTCCGCTGGCAAGGTTCAGCATCATCGGTCGGGTAGAAGTTCCCATGACTTCCACCTGAGCAAGAGCCACTCCGGCCCAGATACAATTGACGCCTTCGGGACAGCGGCTGTCTTCAGAAACCCCTTTGAATGTTACATTCATCTGGTATTCCCTTAAAAACTTATTTTCCCCTTCACTAAGGTATATAACACCATCTTGCTGATTATTGGTGCTTGTAGATTTTGTACCTGCTGGCATTTCAGTGGCTTTTGTGTTTATCTTTGATTTCTTTTGGGCATCGCATCCTGTTAATGCAAATATTCCAAGGCTGAGTAGAACAATTTTATGGAACATAGTTTCTTATATTTAATTAAATGATGTTAAACATATTAAGTAGTACTACCAAAAACATTGCCACTCCCACTACAAAGCTGAATCCGGTTCCGTAGATGAATCCAACCAGTGCTCCTTTGGTAGATCGTAAGGCTTTATTCATATCCTTACTGTCATGAAGCAATTCACCAATAAATACCCCTGCAAACATTCCTATCAGAAAGCCCAACGGGATTGGAATAAATATTCCAACAATGGTCCCAACCACAGAACCGATACTTCCCCAGCGTGTACCCCCATATTTTCTGTTGGTCTTTGCCGGAATCACATAGCTTAGTACTACAGAAGCAGCAGTAAGAATTCCAAATGCCCAGATATAAATCATCGGAAGATCCGCATCTGTCCCGAATTTATAGATCAGGAGTCCGCAAATGCTTAACAAAAGACCGGGTAATACCGGAAGAAAAGTTCCCAATATCCCGACAAATAACAGAATAAGGCAGAAAATATTAATAACCGTTGTATCCATTCTTTTAAAAAATATAGATGCAATATAAAAAAAGTGGCCTTATAAAAAGCCACTTTGAGAACTGAGTTATAAAATTTTATTACAAATTTAAGATTACATATTCCAGGATTGGTCCTGCTTTACCGATATTTCCGCTTGCATGGTTATGGAATGTGGTATAATAGATATTTCCGCTGCTGGAGTTTCCTGTACAAGGTCCCATTGTATCTCCATGTGCCTGATGTGCATTCCAGGCATTTTGGTTGATCGTAATGGTGATATTATTTCCATTGGCCGTATGGTGGCAGATCGTGATGTGGTTATTGTTCAGGGAGGTTCCTACAGGAGTCTGTGGCGCAGAAGGATTGGTATAATGTCCTGTTCTTATCATCAGAGGTTCGTTACCTTTTTGTACCAGAACATCCCAGAATGCCGGATCATAGTTCTGAATTTTTTCCCACGAACCCATATCATACTGAATATCCAATGTATTAAATCCTAATGCAGTTGCCAAAGCCGTGTTTGAAACGTTACAGCCCATATAAGTGGTGGCTGCACCAATATCCTGCAGACAAAGAAGGTTGTCATTGATAAAACCTCCCGGGGCATTACAGCTTACCGTATTTGTATTTCCCCCTACCAGATAAGCCGAAGCCCAGTCTGAGCTGTAAAGGCTTCCTCCATTGGTTACAAAGGTGGAAAGATTGTTATAAACACTGGTGTCATTGGATGGCGTGGAGGTTCCGGTTTGGGTGTAAGTACGGGAGCCGCAATTCAGGAAAATAATATCATATTGGGAGATGGTATTCATATTTTTTAAATCCTGATAAGTAATTTCAGTTGCGGTATATCCAAGAGAACTTATAATCGCTTCAATTTCATCATAACTTCCCTTTACATACGCCATTTTTGCGATCTGGTCTAATTTCGAATCGGTTGCAGACACAGTGACCGTTTCATTTTTCTTAATGGTAACAGGAACTTCGGTTCTGAAATTTTTACCGTCACCAGTCTGAATATGAAGCGTTGTATTGCCCTCAGGTGCGGTTAAACTGAAACTGCCATCAGCATCGGAATAGGTATGGTAAACATTGCTCTGGCCGTCAGTAGTGAATACAAGAGCACCTCCAATGGGTTTGGTTCCGTTTTTTGCAAAAACTTTGCCTTCCACTTTTCCTGTGGAAACCACTTTTACAGGATTTTCATCAGGAGTAGCAGTATCATCTCCTTTACAGTTCACTAAGAGCACGAAGCTGCATAGCATGATCAATAAGTAATTTTGTCTCATATATGTTTGATTTTGATTGGTTTAGTTTTAATCAAATTTAATAATTTTTTAATATTAAAACATTAAATGTGAAAATTTTTTTAATATTTTTCACTTATATCTTTAATTTTTAGTTTATTTTTCAATTGTAATGGTAGCTTGTGGTAGATTAATATTTTTTAAGATATCATTCCATAATTTTTATTAAATATTTTTCCGGTGGTCCCCTTTGGGATGAAAATTGATTGTGAATAGTAAAATGATGATTCTTAATTTCATAAATTTGCTGTAATGAATGACCAGTTACAAGAAACCAAAAACTTTATACAGGAGCTGAGTGAACAGCTCTATATCTATATTACCCGGATTTCACCAGCCGGGCTGGACTGGGTTTTTCATATCATTGTAAAACTGAGTTTACTTCTTATTCTGTTTTTGGTTACTGATTTTGCTTTTAAGTTCATCATCAATTCTGTGTTCAGGTTATTTCATAATGAACAGAAATTTCCGGTCTTAAAATCTGTTTATCAGTCGAAAATCACCAATTCTGTGGCCCACTTTGCTGCGTTGATTGTGGTGGGGGCTATCCAGGGCTCCATATTTCCGGAAAACGCACTGCCAAAAACAACCATCTTCATTATAAGATGTGTCAATTTAGGGCTGGTATTAATACTTGCGGGAATGCTGTACAGATCGCTGACTGCTTTCAGAAATTATTTCAGCATCAAACAGGACTTTTATAAGATCATGGCCCTGAATGCTATCTCGGAAACTGTAAAAATACTAGGAATCTTCATATTTACAGTAGTAGGAATCTGTGTGATTTTCGGGATTAAAGGAACAACAATCGTAGGAAGTCTTGGGGCTATTACTGCTGTGCTGGTATTGGTTTTCAGGGATACAATCCTGGGATTCGTGACAGGTCTTCACGTGGCCACTTCCAAAAATTTAAAAGTGGGAGACTGGGTAAGCATTCCCAAATACAGCATTGAGGGAAACATTACAGAGATCAATCTTTTGACCACCAAAATCACCAATTTTGATAAGACAGTTTCTACCATTCCTACTTATGACCTGATGACTACTGAGATCAGGAATATGCAGGTGATGTCTGAGTCCAACACCAGAAGAATAAAAAAATCAATTTACTTTAACATCAATTCTTTTAAATTCCTGACGGATGAAGATATTGAACGCCTGAAGGAGATTAACCTGATTTCAGGTTATCTTGAAGAAAGGACCACCGAAATTAAAAAAGAAAAAGAAAGCCTGGTACATAAAGATAAAATTGTAAACGGAAGACAGCTTACCAATATTGGCGTGTTCAGATATTACGCACAGAAATATATTGAAAACGATCCTGATATTGACAAAAACGGAACCCGGATGGTACGTCAGCTGGACATCACTCCGCAAGGGCTGCCCCTTGAAGTATACTGTTTTGCCAATGATTCCAAATGGGAACGTTTTGAGCAGATTCAGGCAGATATCTTTGACCATCTGCTGGTGGCTTCAAAGGAATTTGAACTTCAGGTAATGCAGGTAAGCGTGAAAGTGTAGAAAAGCGGGAAGCAGGAAGTTCGGCGCCTTTTAAAACAAATTTTAAATTAAATTTTTAAATGATCATGAATGCAGAAGACCCAAGGAAGTACAGTGCCTGGATTTACTTCCAGTCCCAGGCTTCCAGCTTCTATCATTTTATATCTAACATCTAACATAAAAATGACAAAACTAAGCGTAAACATTAATAAAATTGCGACGTTAAGAAATGCAAGAGGAGGTGAAACCCCAAGTGTTACAGAAGCTGTTGTAAAAATTCAGGAATTCGGAGGACAGGGAATTACCATCCATCCAAGGCCTGATGAAAGACATATCACAAGAAAAGATGTTTATGATCTGAAGCCGTTGGTTACAACTGAGTTTAATATTGAAGGAAATCCGCACCAGAGCTTTATCGATATGGTTTTGGACGTGAAACCTGAACAGGTTACCTTAGTTCCGGATGCTGATGATGCTATTACTTCCAATGCCGGATGGGATACAAAAATCACCTTGATTATCTTACAGAGATTATTGCAGAATTTAAAAAAGCAGGAATCCGTACCTCGATCTTTCTGGATCCTTTACCGGAATTGGTAGAATATGCCGCAAAGACCGGAGCAGACAGAATAGAACTGTATACCGAAGCATACGCAAAAAACTATCTGACCAATAAGGAACAGGCTATAAAGCCTTATTATGAGACAGCTGTTGAAGCTACTAATTTCGGATTAGGAATTAATGCAGGTCATGACCTGAGCCTGGAGAATCTGAAATACTTTGCAGACAACATTCCAAATCTGTTGGAAGTATCTATCGGACATGCTTTGATTTCTGAAGCACTTTATATGGGATTGGAAAATACAGTTCAGGCTTACCTGAAGAGGCTGGCTAAATGGTAATAAATTATGAGAAATCAGAAGCTGGATGCTGGAAGTTAGTAAAACTTCAAGTGTATTAAAATAGCATAAACAGATTATGCTTGATTTATCTAACTTCTGATTTTTCACCTCTAACTTCTAAAAATATGGAAATCTTAAACTCAAAAATATTCGGCGAAAATTTAACGACCACGCCGCTTCTGGTATTTCACGGATTATTCGGAATGCTTGACAACTGGGGAAGCTTTGGAAAAGATCTCGGAGAATATCTTCCGGTACATCTGATTGACCTTAGAAACCATGGCAGAAGCTTTCACTCAGACAGTATGTCTCATGATGACCTGGCTGATGATATTGCCCGTTATATGGATCATTACGGAATTCAGAAAGCGCATGTTCTGGGGCATTCATTAGGAGGGAAAGCAGTGATGCAGTTTGCTATAAAATATCCTGAACGTGTTGAAAAACTGATTGTTGTGGATATCTCACCTAAAGCATATCCTCCGCATCATCAGGGGATTATCAAAGCATTGGAAACCGTAGACTTCAATACGGTAACTTCAAGAAATGAAGTGGAAGCAGTTCTGAACCAATACATTCCGGAAAGATCTACCGTTCAGTTTCTAACGAAAAACCTCTATTGGGATGACAATAAAAAACTCGGCTGGAGATTTAATCTTAAAACATTATCTGAAAAATATAATGAATTTGTATCCAACGCTGTCAAATTCGGAGTTTTTGAAGGAGATACCCTGTTTATAGCAGGGGCAAAATCCAATTATATTCTACCGCAGGATGAATATGGAATCAGGCAGCAATTTCCTAAAGCTAAAATAGTTACGGTAAAGAATGCCGGACACTGGGTACAGGCTGAAAATCCTGTTGATTTTGCAAATGTTGTAAAGGAATTTCTTGGTTTAAGTTAATATTGTACTTTAATTTTAAATATTGTGTTAAAATTTTATTAAAACGCGCTATTATTTCTCCATGATTTGAATTTTTTGTACTTTGGATTTTCAAAACAAAAAAATATTAACTTATGGAAAACAAAAATTCAAAAAGAAGCCGTTTTTTGCTACATTCCTGGAAAAACAGGTGAAGGATCCTGAAACAGTAAAAGGAGGAGGTATTACTTCTGTGCTTGCAGATCAGATTACAACATCCCTTCAGGATCAGATCACTACTCCTATTAAGGATAATGTTACTACACCTGATAATGATAATGTAACCATGAAATATCCTTCTGACGGTGATGAGGATGTTTTAGAAGTATGATCATGTGTACAAGCATAAGCTAAATTATATTCAAACCAAAACTAAAACATTATGAAAAGCAACAACTCAAAGAAGAAGCCGTTTTTCGCATCATTCCTGGAAAAACAGGTGAAGGATCCTGAAACAGTAAAAGGAGGAAGTGATATAACACTTGCTGAAACAGATCTGATTACAAAGCCGACAGTAGACACGGTGACATCTCCGAAAGATGATATGATGCAAACCATGAAATATCCATCTGACGGTGATGATGATGTTATCAACCTTCCACTGTAAGATCAGACAGAATATTAAATAAAATAGTAGGGAAACTTAAACATTAAGTTTCCCTTTTAATAAAACCGGCAAATGATTCTCTGCATCACCCACTCACAGGATTTTTATAATATTGATATTTTTTTCGAATATCTGAGCTCCAAAAATATTCCTTATTTCAGATTGAATTCCGACCGCCTTAACCATCTTCAGAAGATCAGCATCTATGAAAACTCATTTGAACTGACAGATGAATCAGGAAATACAATCCATTCTGATGATATCAGAGGAGTATGGCACAGAAAAGCATGGAGGATCAGTGCTCCTGAAGAGCTGGATCAGGATTATGAAAGGATTTTCCTCAACGAATATGGAAGCCTGAGGTATAATCTGATAACGGCTTTGGAAAATATTCCGTGGATCAACCCTTATGAAAACGAAAAGAAAGTGGATGGAAACAAGATATTTCAGCTGAAAATTGCACAAAGAAATAACTTAACCATTCCCAAAACCATTTTCTCCAATGATGAAGAAAAAATAACGACATTTTTCCATCAGTACTGTCGGGGAAAAGCCATCGCAAAACTTCATGGGGTAACCGCGAAAACAATGTCAGGAGAAAACATGATTTCGACTACGGTTATTGAGGAAGAATCCCTTGAACACCTTTCTGATATTGCATACTGCCCAATGATTTTCCAGCCTTATATTGACAAAGAATATGAACTGAGAATTGTCTATGTAGACGGAGATTTCTTCACAGGAAAGATCAATAACAGTGAAAATGCAGACTGGAGAGTAGCCCGTGAAGGGTATTTCTGGTCAGCCTATGAACTTCCTGAGACTGTAAAAGCCAACCTTAGTTCCATGATGAAAGAAATGGGGCTTTATATAGGAGCTATCGATATGATCAAAGGGAGAGACGGAGCTTACTATTTCCTGGAAGTCAATCCGCAGGGAGAATGGGGAATGCTGCAGAAAGAGCTGGGATTTCCCATTGCAGAAAGAATTGCCGACAATCTTATCAAAAGAATCAATTTCCATGAATAAAATTTTAATTATAACACATACCGCAGATAATTTTTCCATTGAAAAAGTAACAGAATATATTGAAAAAAATAACTGTGAAGTCATCCGGTTTGATGTTGATGTTTACCCCTTACAAAATAAACTTTCCACTATTTTTCAGGATGGAGAATGGGTAAGTTTTCTTGAAACTCCTGAAGCAAAGCACCGTTTGGATGACATTTCTGCCATTTGGTACCGGAGAGCTTACAATATCGGAAAAGGATTGAAAGAAGAAATGGACAGTAAATTTTACGGGGCCGCAATGGGAGAGATCAGGAACACTCTTTTTGGCTTCTTCGAATCGGTGGATGCTTATTCTTTAGGAAAGCCAAGTGTATACCGAAGACTGGACAGCAAGGAAGAACAGTTGAAAATAGCAGACAAATTAGGATTGACAATTCCTGCAACCTGCCTTACCAACAACCCTGATGAAGCCAGAAAATTTATTCTGAAGCATCAGAATGTAGTAGCCAAAATGCAGACCGGTTTTGCCATCTATGAAGACGGTGTAGAAAACGTTGTGTTTACCAA
Source organism: Chryseobacterium sp. 1B4 (assembly GCF_036631475.1). NCBI lineage: Bacteria > Pseudomonadati > Bacteroidota > Flavobacteriia > Flavobacteriales > Weeksellaceae > Chryseobacterium > Chryseobacterium sp. 1B4. Next base: position 456,398 of record NZ_JAPNUF010000008.1, on the reverse strand, counting down.
TGTTGTAAGCGAAGATAAACTGGAAGAGCTGGATTCACTGCTGTATTGCCCTATGCAGTTTCAGCAGATGATTCAAAAGAAAAAGGAACTTCGTATTACCATTGTGGGAAGAGATGTCTATGCATTTGAAATAGATTCCCAGCAGTCTGAAGATGCAAAAATAGACTGGAGAAAAGATGGAATCAATCTCATTGATAAATGGAACAGAACAGAACTTCCGGCAGATGTAGAAGCAAAATTGCTTGAGCTTCTTGATGTTTACAATGTAGACTACGGAGCCATAGATATGATTGTTTCTCCTGAAGACGAATATTACTTCATCGAGATCAATGCTGCCGGAGAATTCTTCTGGCTGGATAATCTTACAGAAGGAAACCTTATTTCCAAAAGCATTGCAGACGTTTTGTGCGACAAGGCTCCAAGAAGAAATAATGAAGTAATGGCTTAAAAAACAAAGCAATTTTTAATCATAGAAGTCCTGAAAGCTGTCAATTCTTTCAGGACTTTTATTTTTAATGCTCAGCTGTGATCAAATTTTTTCTGTTTATTGATTTCTGAATGATAATATTGGTTAAATTAAATTGAATTATGCTTTAAAAATCGCAAATTTGCAGAAGCAGTTTTTCTGAGGCGTTTTTATAGATCCGGAAGAATTGCCGGATAGAAAATATTGTTATATTTTAGTCAGCAATCAAGTAAATAATTAATGATTTTTGTAACGGGTGCTACCGGAATCCTGGGAAGAGTAATTGTACTGGAACTTCTTAAAAAGGGGAAAATGTACGGGCTTCCAAAAGGCCGGGAAGCAATTTAAACGAAGTAAGGCATTCATACGGCTTTTATACGGAGAATCCTGATGATTTTTTTAATAAGATCGAATGGGTAAACGTAGATTTTGATGATCTCGACTCTTTGAAAACTGCATTGCAGGGTGTAGATGAGGTGTATCATTGTGCCGCAAAGTGAGCTTTCATCCGAAAGATGAAAAAGAGATGTACCATACCAACATCAAGGGTACAGAAAACCTGCTGTATGCCTGTGAAGGATCTGACGTTAAAAAATTTCTTCACGTAAGTTCCGTTGCTGTTCTTGATAATTTTAATGAAAAAGGAGAATTAGATGAAGATTCTGACTTTAATCCAAAACTGGAACACTCTGCATATGCTATTTCAAAACACTTATCTGAAATGGAAGCATGGAGAGCTTCGGCAGAAGGTATGAATGTCATTATTATTAATCCGGGAATGATTGTAGGTAGCGGAAACTGGAACCAAAGCAGCGGAGAACTTTTCTCTACCTTTGAAGACAATGGCTTTACCTTTTCTGGAGGCTCTGCTTATGTTGACGTAAGAGATGTAGCCAATACTGCAATCGGGCTCATGGACAATAATCTTTTTGGAGAGCGGTTTATCATTGTTGCAGAGAATAACAGGTATGCCGACCTTGCAAAACAGATCAGATCCCGTCTTGGACTTAAGGAAGCAAAAATTCTTACCCCAACTCAATTAAACATTGGGAGAATAGCCAACATCCTTTTCGGATGGCTGATTCCAAAACTGAGAATGGTGACCAAATCCAATATCGAAGCCATATCTTCATTCAACACCATTTCCAATCATAAAGTCAAAGAAAAGCTGAACTACCAGTTTATTCCCGTAAATGAAAGTATAGACTTTCACCTGAATAATTATATTAACGACAAAAAGCTGAAGAAATGAATCTTGCAGAGGCAATTATCCTTAAAAATGTAGAAAAACATCCTATAAAAGCGGCTATCGGATTTAAAAAGAAAGATGCAGCCTGGAAAGAGCTGAGCTGGAAAAAATTCAGTGAGATTATTTTTAAAACAGCCAATGCTTTAAAAGAAGCCGGTGTTCAGGAAAATGACAGAGTCGCTATTTATTCAGATAATTCGTCCGAATGGATGATTATGGATCTGGCTTCAATGGCTATCGGAGCTATTACGGTACCTGTTTATTCTACCAATAACGCAGAACAGGCGGAACATATCATCAACGACTCAGGTGCTAAAGTTGTTTTAGTAGGAAACCAGATGCAGTATGACGCCTGCCTGGAACTTTTACATAAAGAGGAAAACAATCTGGAAACGATTATTATTTCCAAAAAAGCAGTATGGATCAAGAAAGAATTCAACAGCTTTTATCTTGAGGATTTCATCGCAAAAGCTTCACCAAAGCTGGAGATCTGCAAGAGAGAATATGATGATACAGCCACATTAATCTATACCTCCGGAACCACCGGAATTCCGAAAGGAGTAATGCTTACCCACGGAAATTTTATCAAAGCGTTCGATTCTCATTTTGAATTTTTTAAGTTTAAAAACTTTGAAGAAGAATTATCGCTGGCATTTTTACCGTTAAGCCATGTGTTTGAAAGAAGCTGGAGCTTACTTTGCTTATATGGCGGGGCGCGTGTTTATTTCCTGGAAGATCCTAAAAATGTAGCTAAAGCACTGGAAGAAGTAAAACCTACAGCGATGTGTGCTGTACCGAGATTTTTCCAGAAAGTATATGCCGGAGTTCTGGAAAAGGCAGAAGAAGGTTCATCTTTGAAAAAGAAAATCTTTGACTGGGCCCTTAAAACCGGATGGGAAACAGCCGAGCTGAGAAGAAATGAAAAACCGGTTCCTTTTGGATTAAAACTGAAAGAATCTGTTGCTGATATCCTGGTCTTCAGTAAAATTAAAGAAAAAATGGGCGGAAGACTTTGGTTTTTACCATGCGGTGGCGCATCCCTTTCTCCGGAAGTTACCCGTTTCTTTGAATCAGTGGGAATTCATGTAACTGTGGGCTATGGGTTAACTGAAACTACCGCTACATTAACGCTATTCCTTTAACTCATTTTGAACATGGTACCAGCGGAAAACCATTGCCGGGCGTAGAAATGCGTATCGGGGAAAATGACGAGATCCAGGCAAGAGGGAACGGAATTATGAAAGGATATTACAAAAAGCCTGAAGAAACCAGAAAGTGTTTACCGAAGACGGATGGTTCAAAACCGGTGATGCAGGGAAGTTTGATGATAAAGGAAACCTGATCATTACGGACAGGATCAAAGATCTTATGAAAACGTCCAACGGAAAATATATCGCTCCGCAACAGATTGAAAACCTTTTAACAAACAATAATTTTATTCAGCAGATTATGCTGATTGCAGAAGGGAGACAGTTTGTTTCAGCGTTGATTGTTCCTAACTTTGAGTTTTTGCAGGATTATATCAAAAAGAATAATATCCCTTTTACCAGTTGGGAAGAGGCTGTAAAAAATGAAAAGGTAATAGACTTTTACAAGGAGAAAATTAAAGAATTACAAAGCCACCTGGCAGATTATGAAAAGGTGAAGAAATTTACCTTAATGCCGGCAGAATTTGATATCAATACAGGAGAAATAACCCCTACTTTGAAGGTCAAAAGAAATGTGGTAATTAAGAAATATGCAGATATTATAGAGAAGATGTACTAAACAGTACCTTTAAATTGAAATATGACGACACAAGAATTTACAGGAAAAGAAAATTTCACCATTCATACACAAACGGTTTCAGAGAGCTGCCCGTCTAATATTGCCCTGATTAAATACTGGGGGAAATATGCTGATCAGATGCCAGCCAACCCAAGTATCAGTTATACTTTAAATCATTGTAAAACCAATACTTCAATGGAATTTGTGGCTAATGAACCTTTTTCAGTACAAACTTTCCTTGCCGGAAACGAAGAGGTGAGGTTTGCCGAAAAAATTGAAAAATATTTCAGAAATATAGCGCAATACCTTCCATGGATTTTAAAAGGTAAATATATCATCAGAACAGAAAATACATTTCCGCACAGTTCCGGGATTGCAAGCTCTGCTTCAGGATTTGGAGCGATAGCAAAATGTCTTATGGCTTTGGATGCTTCATTTACAGAAAAAACTTCTGAGGAAGAATCTTTGAGAAAAGCTTCCTTTTTGGCAAGATTGGGAAGTGGAAGTGCATGCAGAAGTCTTTACAATGGGCTTGTAGTGTGGGGAGAAACGGATGAGGTAAAAGGGAGTTCCGATCTGTTCGGGGTGCAGTATCCGGATGCTGAAATTCACGAAGTATTCAAAAACTTTAATGATTGGGTACTGTTGATTCATGAAGGGCAGAAAAGTGTTTCTTCAACCGTAGGACACGGTTTGATGAAGCTGAATCCTTATGCGGAACGAAGATTTCAGGAGGCCAGGGAAAACTTTGTTCCAATGAAAGAAATCCTGAAAAGCGGAGATATGGAGCGTTTTATCAAGCTGGTAGAACACGAAGCGCTTACACTGCATGCTATGATGATGATGAGCGATCCTGCTTTTATCCTGATGAAAACAGGTACCTTGGAAGTCATTAATAAGATCTGGGATTTCAGAAGAGAGACCGGATCCCCTTTATTCTTTACGTTGGATGCAGGAGCCAATGTTCATCTTCTGTTTCCAAACAATGGTTCTGAGGAACAGATCAAAGCGTTCATAGAAGCAGAATTATTACAGCACACCCAGAAGAATGGAGTCGTGAAGGATGTGATGAAATTCTAATATGAAAAAGAAGAGACTTTATATTCTTGTTGCTGTTGCCATTGCTTTATTACTTATGTTTTTTGCTGAATATGAGGAAGGTCCGGTAAAAGTAGCTTTTGGCTGGAACAGGACAATCAATTGGGCTGGAATTTTGGATTCTGATAAAAATATTTAATAGGAGTGGGCTTTAGCCCACTTTTTTTATTAATCTTCAGTAACAACAGCTTCGCGTTCTCCATCTTCTTTCTTTCCTTCCTCAATCATGATTTCTGCTTCTGCTTTTTCTTCAGCGGTCGCTGTTTCAATCAGTCCTTCCTGTTCATCATTGTGATGATCTATGAAAAATTCGCAGTATACCGGAAGGTGATCCGAACCGAAATTATCCAGGGTCTTCAGCTGTTTGATAAAAATATCTTCACTGTGAAACATCAGATCAATAGGAAATCTTAAAAGACGATACTTTGCATGGAAGGTAGAAACGAAAGAATGTCCTACTCTCGGATCTATCAGATGACTGGTTTTCCTGAAAAGAACAGATGATCTTGACCACGCGACGTTATTGAAATCACCTGCCACAATAACTGGCTTTCTGATGTCTTTTATACGTTTGGCAGCACTGAGAAGATCGCCATCCCTTTCCTTTGACGTTTCTTCTTCTGTAGGACTCGGCGGTGGAGGATGTACACCGAAAAAAACAAAAGAGAACCCATCAGCTGTTTTCATATGAATTTCAATGCTTGGAATATCATCAGCCACAAAATAATGAGTCTTGGCTTCTTTAATTTCAACCCTTGAATAGAAATGCATACCATAGGTATTTTCAAGAGTCACTTTATGCTGGTAAGGATATTCTTTTTCCAGTGGTCTCATTGCTTTTTCCCAATCGCCGTTACTTTCCATCGTCATGAAAAAATCCGGATGATGCTTTTTAACAAGGCTGGAGAATCTCTCATATTCCTTATTGAACTGATACACATTAGCCGAAATAAAATGCAGCTTGTCAGAAGACTTGCGAAGCTGTCTGTGTTTTTTTACAGGATACAGAGGAGTATATCTTACGAGAGTCCGGCTGTGATAGACAAACAAGGCCAGTAAAAAACCCTGATAATACCATAGATGTTCTTTCATATCGATGATAAGCCCAAAAAGAAAAGTGAAAAATATAAGATATGTAACCTGTATTTTAGCAAATTCAGGAACCCGGAATATCCAGTGGGAATGCTGAATTCTGGGCAGTATAGTCATGACCAGTAAAAGTATGGCCAGGGTCATATAAATAATCCACATGAGAAACTCTGAAATAATTTGGTTACAATTTAAGGAAAATGAATCTTAAAATTTATTGATCAATGTAAATTTTATTTTATCTATTTTTATTGATCTAAATCTGTTCCATGAATAAAATAGTTGTGTTTTTCTTCTGATCGGTATTTCAGGCTTCGGTCAGCAGAATAAAGATATTGAAAAACCTGTCCGTAACTTATTTCTCGGCATGAAAAATGCAGATCCGGAGCTGGTAAAATCTGCCTTTACGGAAAATGCGGTCCTTCAAACCATAACAAAAGACGGTACTGTAAAAAGTGACAGTGTACAGGATTTCATTGCTTCAGTCTCAAAATTTCCCAAAGGCGATCTGGATGAAAGAATTATCATAGAAGCTGTTCATACAGACGGAAACCTGGCGAGCGTTTTTACGCCTTATTCCTTTTATTTAAAGGGAAAGTTATCACATTGCGGAGCTAATAGTTTTCAGCTGGTAAAGCAGAATAATGAATGGAAAATTCAGTATATTATTGACACAAGAAGGAAAGATAACTGTAAAGAAATACAATAATAAAGTTGAATTCAGAAATAATTTAAAAGTAAAAAATGAAAATCCATCATATTGCCATTATCTGTTCAGATTATGCTGTTTCAAAGAAGTTTTATACAGAAGTTTTAGATTTAAATATCATTCGGGAGGTATACCGTGAAGAAAGACAGTCTTATAAGCTTGACCTGGCCATCGGAGATCATTATGTGATTGAGCTGTTCTCTTTTCCTGATCCGCCACAGCGCCCTTCACGCCCGGAAGCATGCGGATTAAGGCATCTTGCTTTCTCCGTAGAAAATGTTACAGAAAAACGTAACGAGCTCATCAGAAAAGGGCTTGTTTGTGAAGAAATCCGTATAGACGAGTTCACCGGAAAAGAATTTTTCTTTACCCAGGATCCGGACCAGCTGCCTTTAGAGTTTTATGAAATGTAAAATTAGTGTGCGTAACCGGTAAGGAAACTCACCGCCATAATAGCTAAAACAATAGAGGAAATGACTACATAGACGTAGTCTTTTTCTTTTAAATAGCCTATCAGAGCGAAAACAATCCTCATCAGGGGAGTAATGATCAATAAAAGAATACCCAGCTGAATGATGGCCATACCTTCTCCTTTGCACAGAGAATCCCAGAAGTATCCCCATATCTTTTCAGAAGAAGTACCTACCACAAGGCTGGTGTAGTTTTCAGGCATTTTAAAACCTTCGAAGAACAGCTTGATAAAACCGATCAGTGATGTAGCCACAGATAGAATAACACCCAGTCTCAGAAGATTTCCTACGGAACGGTTCAGATCTACATCTGTAAAATTCTTTTTCATTATCTGAAACTTTTGTTGATACCGTTATACATCATATAAACCGAAAGGATGGTAATCACAATGGCAAAAAATACTTTTAATTTTTTGGTTTTTGATACCATCAGTGTTTTTGAACCGATGAAACTTCCGATGACCACTCCAATCAGTACCGGAGCTACAATTACCGGAATAATTTCTCCCCGCTGGAAATAGATCAGTGCACTGGCTACTGCCGTTACTCCGATCATGAAGTTACTGGTTGTTGTAGATACTTTGAAAGGCAGTTTCATCATATTATCCATGGCCAATACCTTCAATGCTCCGGAGCCTATTCCTAATAGCCCGGACATGGCACCAGCAAACATCATCATTAAAAATCCGGGAACGGTATTTCTTGCAGAATAGCTTTTCAATACGCCTTTATCCGGAAATGTTCCATATAATTTCAGTTTATCTTCCAGGCTTCCTTTGACCAGTGGCTCCTGATGATCCGGTTTTCCTTTAAGATTTAAAATAACCGTTAAAAGAAGAATACTTGCGAAAATAATTCCGATGGTATTCGGATTAAGCATTCCCGAAACAAGGGCACCGATGATAGCTCCTGCTGTAGTGGCTATCTCGAGAAACATCCCGATTCTCATATTGGTAAAGCCCTCTTTCACGAAAGCTACAGCCGCACCGGAAGAAGTTCCGATCACAGAAATGAGCGAAGCACCGATAGCGTAATGCATTGGAACGCCGAAACCCAGCGTTAATAAAGGAATAATGATAACTCCTCCTCCTAAACCCGTAAGTGAACCTAAAAGACCAGCGGAAATTGCGCCAAGGAAGAGTATGATAATTTCTGACATACTACAAATAATGTTACAAATATAAAATTATTGTGCTTGTCTGCCAAACATTTGAAAAAGATAAATTTAACGTATTTTTGTATGCATGAAAAATCAATTGAAATTATTTTATGTCATTCTGGGGGCAACACCTCAGGGAAGGAATATTGAGCAGCACGATGTTTTCTTCGGAATTGCAGAGAACCTGAAAGACCTGGTTCCGGATATGAAAGACTTTTGGAAGGAAGCGGATGGGAAAATCCATGTAGACTGTTATCAGGAAGTACAATTTGCTGACGGATATGAAGTGGAGATTGTAAACAAGGGAGAAAAGTCATCTGAAGACCAGCTGTTTTTCTCAATTTAGGAGGGTACAAGCCTGGTTTCTTTGAAGAATTTCATGAGCAGCACTTAATGGCAGGGCCATCCATGGGAGAAATCGTAAAAAGAGCAAAAGCTACTGAATTTTATCAGACGATGGGTTTTGAAGGAGCTGTAAGCCACATTGATGATAAGCATGGGGTAGATATCGACGATATTTTTAATGTGAGCGATATTCTTCCTGCCCATATGAAAGAAAAATATTCCATCATTCTTAAAAAATCTGATGCAGAAAATCAGAAAAACCCGATGGGACTTGGTTATTTAAAAATTGATAAGATCCAATAAGAATAAATCTAATAAAAATAAAAAATGAAAATAGGAATTCTGGGAGGCGGGCAGCTGGGAAGAATGCTGATACAGAGTGCACTGAAGTATGATGATGAGTTTTATACTCTGGATCCTGCATCTGATGCACCATGTCACAATATCTCGTATTTTACGCAGGGAAATTTCAATGACTATGACACGGTTTTGAACTTCGGAAAAGATAAAGATGTTGTAACCATTGAAATAGAACACGTAAATGCGGATGCATTGGCAGAACTTGAAAAGCAGGGGATAAAAGTGGTTCCCAATGCCAATATTATCAAAACCATCCAGCAAAAGATCCTTCAGAAAGAATTTTATAAAGCTCACAATATTCCAAGCCCGGAATTCCAGGTGGTATGGAACAGTGATGAAAAGATTATCATGCCGTTACCATTCGTTCAGAAAATGAATACTGGCGGATATGACGGGAAAGGAGTTCAGGTTATCAGGACGGAAGAAGATTACCAGCACATCTGGACAGAAGCTTCGGTTATAGAAAGCCTTGTGGATATTGATAAAGAACTTTCTGTTATTGTTGCAAGAAACGAAAAAGGAGAAACCAATATTTTCCCTGTAACGGAAATGGTGGCAGACCCGAAACTGAATCTTTTGGACTTCAATGTATGCCCGGTACTTTTAACAGAGGATGTTCAGAACCAGATTGATTCCATTACCGAGAAATTTTTAAATGCGGTTAATTCTCCGGGATTATTTGCCATCGAATTATTCCTTGATAAGGAAGGAAAAGTATGGGTGAATGAAACAGCACCAAGACTTCATAATTCAGGACACCAGAGCCAGGAAGGTAATACCAATTCGCAGTTTGAGCAGATGTACCGTGTGGTAAAAAATTTACCCTTAGCTGATACCGATGCCATTACATACAGCGGAATGCTGAATCTTGTAGGAGCTGAAGGATATGCCGGAAAAGTAGTCTATGAAGGAATAGAAGATGTCCTTAGACTGCCTGAAACCTACATCCATTTATACGGAAAAACAGAAACCAAACCGGGAAGAAAAATGGGACATATCAATGTCCTTGCAGATTCCAGAGAAGAGCTTATGGAAAAGCTTGTCATGGTGAAGGGAATGGTAAGAGTGATTGCTGAGTAAATCATTTTTCAAATATAAAAAGGAGTGGTTTTATCTTTAAAACCGCTCCTTTTTTGTTGTGTAATCATTCATAAACGGGCTAAAGCCCGTTTATGAATGATTATAATTCAATTGGCTTTAGCCGAAATCTAAATTAAGTTTCGGCTAAACCAAACGCATTCATGTTGTTTATATCGGGCTAAAGCCCGACCTTATTGATGAGTGAAATTTTTTAATGATCTGATAAAAAATGGTTATTCGCAGATGAGTAACTTCCAGCATCCTTCTTCCAGCTTCCAGCCTATCACCTTTTCTTTTATTTAAAAATCTTCTGAATCACATTCCCAATCTCCACAAAATCCCCATGATTTCCTACAGAACGTACCTCGGGACTGTTTTTATCATATTCAGAGAAGGGGAAAATCAGCAGATAGTTGTTATCACTGAGGTTTCTGTTCAGAAGTTCCGGAATGAGTCTCATTCTTGGAATATAGGATTTCATCCCCCGTTTAGCCATCAGGATAATCAAAGCTTCATCATCCTTTAATCCGGCTGCGGTCCTTTCCCCATCCTGCCATGTGTTCATGATGATAAATTCTGCTTCTATATTGGCTTTTTTGATAATTTTCTGAAGAATGTCAATAATATTTTCCGGGGCATAAAAAACAATGGTAGCTCCGGAGTTTCTGGCAATATTCCATACTCTCAACAGTGCATGGAAGAATCCTGCTTCCTGATGGGCATTTTCCGGAATCATTACGGCATATTTCTTAATGGTGGAAAGAGGCTGTGCTGCATGATATACCAGTACATTCACATCATCATTCTGCAGATAACCGTTGTAGAGATTGTAAACGAAAGAGGGAGAGAATCCTTTTTCATCCTCTAACCCGATGATGAGGTCTGTGATTTTCTGCTCTTTAATCACATTATTGACTCCATTGATCACATCATTGTCGTATCTTTTTAAAGCCTGTAGTGTAACATCTGCCGCGGCAGCTGCATCAGCTGCCTGATGAAGAAGTTTTTCAGCATTTTTCACTGAAGATTCATTCTTATCTTCATTGATCACATTCAGGGCAAACAGGTCTTCTGTATTGGAATGGGCCTTGATCAGGATTCCCAGATTCACCATTCTTTCAACCGTTGCTTCATGATTAATAGCTAACAGGATATTTTCTTCCTCATGTGTATTTCCGGAAACGGTATCTTCATTATCGCTTTCAGCAATTTTCTGGGCACTCGCCATCGAAATGAAAGAGGAAATGGTACATGAAACAAGGATTAAGAGGATACTTCCGTTCAGTACATGTTCATTCAACAATCTTACGGGTTCTCCGGTTTCCGTTTCAGAAAGAATAATATTGTATCCAACCATTACTGAAGCCAGGGTGGCAGCTGCAGAAGCGGAACTTAATCCGAAGATCAGTTTTCCTTCCTCTTTGGTGAGTCTGAATGTTTTTTGAGTAGCAACAGCAGAAAGATATTTCCCTCCGATGGAAGCTGCCAGCATAATAGCAGCTACTTCCAGCGTTTCCCAGCTTTTAAAGAACACTTTAAAATCAATCAGCATTCCTACACTGATCAGGAAGAACGGAATAAAGATCGCATTTCCCACAAACTCAACCCTGTTCATTAAAGAAGAGGTGTGAGGAATAAGTCTGTTTAACGCCAAGCCTGCAAAGAATGCCCCGATAATGGCTTCCACACCGGCCAGCTCAGCAAGCATGGCTGCCAGATAAATCATAACCAGTACAAAAATATACTGAGAGATTTTATCATCTACCCGTTTGAAGAACCAGCGTCCTATGATAGGGAATACAATTAATACAATTAATGCAAAAACCACAAAAGACACAGATAATTTGACCCAGAATTCTGTTCCGACGTCTCCCTGAGACATTCCCACAATCACGGCAAGTACCAGTAAAGCAAGAATATCTGTGATCATGGTACCTCCGACAGTAATATTAACTGCTTTGTTTTTTGCAATTCCCAACTTGCTCACCAGCGGGTAGGCAATAAGGGTATGTGACGAGAAAAGGCTGGCAAACAGGATAGAGGTCAGCATTGAAAAATGAAGAATATAGTATCCTCCCAGATATCCTAATACAAAAGGAACTGTAAAGGTATAAATACCAAAAGTGAGACTTTTCCATTTGTTCTTTTTGAAGTCTCCCATATCAATCTCAAGTCCGGCCAGAAACATAATGTAGAGTAGTCCGGTAGTTCCGGTTACTACAATACTGCTGTCCCTGGACAATACATTGAATCCGTTCGGGCCAATGATCGCACCGGCAATAATAAGTCCCAAAAGATGCGGAACTTTAATTTTATTAAGCAGCAGGGGAGCTGCCAGAATGATGACCAGTACCAAAAGGAATTTCAGCACCGGATCTTCTATGGGTAGACTCAGATTGTGTATACTCAGTAAAATCATAAGTGTTTATTTTGTGGAACGTACTAATTCAACAGAGAACTTGGCGGTACAGCCATCAGAAGTGATGGTTCTTGTTCCTTTGATCTTGTTGTCCGAAATATCATTAAGAAGAACGTTCATTTCTACATTCTTTTTGGCTGTAGAATCTGTTTTGAAAGACAATCTGATTTCATTATTCTCAAATTTACCCGTATACAGCCTTACCAGATTATTGTTATTGATAATTTTGGTGACAGGCTGGGTAGGATCATTATCAAATTCCCAGATATCGGTACGCTGGTCACCCACAGCATATTCACTGCAGTTGGATTCTGTACAGATCACTTTTCCGTTCCATGGGCCGGAGATCTCAGCTGGCCATGCAGCAATTACCACAGAATCTTTTTTAGCAAAAATACTGTCTCTCATTTTCAGGAGCGACTGGTATTCGGATTCTTTCTTGGCAAAGAGCTTTTCTTTCTCTAATAATTGTTTTTCCCTGTCTGTCAGGTTCTTTTCCTTCTCTTTGTAATCACAGCTTACCAATAGAAGAGAAGCTGCCAGAAATAAAAAAATGTGTTTTTCAGCATATTGTATCGGTTGGAGTATACAATATAGGAAAAATGAAGGAAATATGAAACCTATCCCACGAAGCTCTGATTTTAAATGTATTTAATAAACTCAAAAACAGAAGAATAGAGAGCCTGATATGCCTGAGTTTATTTTTTCTTACGACTCGATTCTTTGTTTTTTAAACATAGCCGGATTGTAATTAATAACAAAAACCCCCACAATGATCAGTATTGCTGCAATGATGAATTTGGCAGAAATTTTTTCATCAAGAATCAGCCAGCTTAGAAAAATAGAGATGACTGTATTGATATAAGCCAGTATGGATACCTGAACAGGAGAAACTTTGGTAAGTGCATAGTGAAAGGCAAAAAACGCTGCTACAGAACCGAGACAGGATAAATACAGCATGGCAGAAATGCTTTTCAGGCTCCAGTTTCCGAAATTATAATTTTCTGTAAAAAGAAATGCAAAAATGATTTGTATAATGCCTGCAAATGCAAACTGGTAAAAAAGGTTCAGAGAAATATTTCCGCTTTGAATATTAAGCTTTTTCGTGAAAATTGTTCCTGAAGCCCACCCGGCAATGGCAATAAATAAAAACAGAATACCAAGGGCATAATCCGGATTCTTAAGATCATTGATGCCGTCCCAGAATATGAACAGGATTCCGCTAAAGCATAAAACAACTCCTGCAAAAGCCCGCCAGCTGAATTTCTGAAGTCCTAAAGCCATGCTACCGAAAAATACCAGAATAGGAGAGCATGCACTTATCAGCGAGGTCAGGCTGCTTGTCACTTCTTCTTCAGCAACGGTTGTCATTCCGTTGGCTACCACAAGCATTAAAGTTGAAAAGATAAGCTGATATTTCAGGTTGTTCCATCCAATCCATTTAAACTCTTTTTTATAGGTGAGAATAAGAAACATGATCACAGCGGCGAGAGACTGACGTATTCCTGCTACAAACCATGCGGGAATAGTTTCTACCGCAACCCTTATCGATAAAAACGTAGTACCCCAGACAATAGCAACGGTACATACAGCCAGTGTAAGTTTATAATCTTTCAATTTAATGTGGTGTTACAGCAAATATATCCATTTTCAAAGGGATCGTAATGGATACAGATGCTGTTATTTATAAGAGTACAGATGAAAAATTTACGCCAAAAAGATCATTATTAATTATTTAAATAGTAAAAATGTACATCTATTGAAAAAATAAATTGTTTAGGAAAATTGTTGCCTTTCACCTTTACATTTTAATTTTTTATCTTTGGACATCTAATAAAATTGAAGATGGTAGGAATTATTATGGGCAGTCAGAGTGATCTGCCGATCATGGAACAGGCTGCAAATTTTCTTAAAAGCCTTGATATCCCTTATGAATTAACTGTAGTTTCAGCACACAGAACACCGGAAAGAATGTTCGATTATGCAAAAACAGCCCAGGAGAGAGGTTTGAAAGTAATCGTAGCGGGAGCAGGAGGCGCAGCTCATCTTCCGGGAATGGTAGCCAGCTGCACTACACTTCCGGTAATCGGGGTTCCGATCCTTTCCAGTAATTCTATAGACGGTTGGGATTCTGTTTTATCTATCCTTCAGATGCCCGGCGGAATACCGGTTGCTACCGTAGCTCTGAACGGCGCTTTGAATGCAGGGATTCTAGCCGCAAAAATTATGGGAAGCGGTAATGAAGAAGTGGCAGCCAAACTTCAGAAATATCAGGATTCTTTAAAAGATAAAGTATTGGGAACAGTAGATGATATCAAAGCTCAGCATCCCAATCATTTTGATAAATAGTTTATTTTAAACTCAAGATAGAAGCCTCACTTTACAGTGAGGCTTTTGTTTTACTTTTTAATGAATTTCAGATTTCGGATATCTTGTTTTGAAGAAAGCTGTAAAATATAACTTCCGGGAGTTAAAGACCGGATATTAATCTGTTCATTTACCAGATTTCCGCCTGCAATAATTCTCCCGCTCAAATCAATAATTTTGAAATCTTTTGCATCGGAATTTTTTACATAAATAATATCTGTGGCAGGATTCGGATAAATATTGATTTCCCCTTTTATCTTTACATCAGAAGTTCCAAGAAATGAGTGGCATTCCCCATTGTATGCATCTCCGCTGATTGTCCAGCCTTTACTGTTGATCAAATAATTTCTGGCGGTTACCGCTGCATTGTGAGAATAAGTAAGAGGGGAAACCGAAGAAAGGTTGATGTTATCAGCGGTTAATGGATTCAGGCTCCAGCCATAAAGAGTGCTGTCATAGTTCTGGCAGCTTAATGCTGAATTTTTAAACATATTGGAAGCATTTTGCAGTGAACTGAGATTCCAGCTTCCCAGATTTTGATTAAAAACAATTGCATTGCTGAACATGTTATTCATATTTTTTACGGAACTTACATCCCATTTACCGATATCCTGGTTGAATTTTTTAGCCCCATTAAACATATCCGCCATCCATTCTACTTTTTTGGTATCCCAATTGGAAATATCGCGGTTAAAGTTCTCTGCAGCCTGAAACATATTATGCATAAATTTTACGTTATGGGTATCCCAGCCGCCGATGTCCTGGTCAAATGCTTTTGCGTTAAAAAACATACCATTCATTTCTATAACATTTGAGGTATTCCAGTTTCCTATGGGCTGATTGAATTTCAATGCACCCGCAAACATAAGCTCAGTCTCAAAATTACTTGACATATCCCAATTGCCGATAGGCTGATTAAATTCGGCAGCCCCATTAAACATGGCAGTAGTATAAGTTACTTTAGAAGTATCCCAATTTGCGAGAGGCTGATTAAAAAGTTTGGCCACATTGAAGGTAATGGCCATCATGGTAACATTGGAAGTGTTCCAGTTACCAACCGGCTGATTGAACACAAAGCATCCTGCAAAAGTTCCCAACAGAGTAGTTACTTTAGATGTATTCCAGTCGTTGATAGTAGGATTTCCTATTAAACCATAGCATCCAAAAAACATATAGGACATATCGGCTACCAGCTTCAAGTCAGGAATGTCTGTTGCAGTAAAGTCTAAAATTTTACAAGCCTGAAATGCCTGCTCCATAGAGGACCATTGAATGTTTCCCCACTGTTCAATCAATTGTATCTTATGAACATCTCCTACAATTCCGTTATCATCAAAAATGTCCCAGTCGGCAAACCTTATCTGATGAAAATTTCCATTTCCGTTACTTACTTTTACACGGTAAGTAGCATCAGATGGATTTGGATTGAGCGGGGTTCCGAAATCTATCAGGATCTGATAGGCAGAAGTTACATTTTCTAGAGTAGCGCTGTGAGACGGATATCCTATTTCTTCCCAATATATCTTGTAATTGGTTCCTCTTCCGGGAAACCAGATCTGATTATTATTTGAGTTAACAGGAATTCCTATATAAGGATAGGATGGCGGAGGAAGGCTGGGCTTCCATACGGTGATAAATTCATTTTGTGCCTTTGCCATGAATATCAGCAAAAGAAAAATGAGTGTAGGAATTTTTTGGAATCATGTTTATTATTTTATGGTATTAGTTTATGGTTATTGGATGAATGGATTTTATTCTTGTTTAAAACCTGCAGGTAGCATGGATAAAGCGATAAGAGCGTCCATCATTTTCCAATCCGGCTTTGAGTTTTTGTAAGATGAAATAATAAGATGATATGCTGAGTGAAAAGTAAAAGTTTTGTACATGTCATTAGTTTGTGAAATAAGCAAAGCTAAAATACGAAAAAATCAATATATTTTTAATTTAAATGTAAATTTTATAGAATTTTGTATTATTTAGTAAAGTGGTATAATGAAAAAAACTCCCCGGATTGGAGAGTTTGTTTTATTCCTGAATCATATTGTCCCGGGTGTTTTTCTGAACGGCTATGGCTCCGAAAAGAGCGAGCAAAAAGGCAAAGGCATAAAAACCTTTTTCACTTGGAAGGATGGTGGCATTCCAAAGCCCTATGGCCAGTAAGACAATAGATGATAATGTGGCAAACCAGCAGATTCCATAATAAATATCCGTAACCTGAATGTTTTCTAATCTGTCCCTTACGGCTTTCTGCAAAGAAACAACAGCAAATAGACCATAAAGCAGGATGGTGAAATAATATCCTTTCTCATTCAGCTGCATTTCAGCTCTTGCAAGACCGACAATGAAACCGATCATTCCTGCTCCCAATGCTACCCACGACGCAGCAATAAATGCATTCGACACTCTTTGTTTTTTCATAGTTTAATGTTTTATTTTTTATTTTAAGAGGGCTAAGATATTCATTTTTTATAAATAGAACCTTTAGAAAAAGGAAATATGGGTAAAGTACGGTGCCATTTGCTTATTATAATAAGTTTCGGCTGAAGCCAATGGATTTTATTCATAGTAAACGGGCTAAAGCCCGTTCCTATTGAGTGGATATTACGATGAATCGAATTTCGTAATTCAAATTTTCCTGCTTCAGTAGCAATGTTCATCTCCCAACGTCTGATAGAATAGGGGAGCTGGATATGGAAAGTCTAAAGTGAGGAGTATGAATAAGTAACGTGTCAGCTTATCAAAAAACGCTCCAGAATTGGAGAGCTTACTGTTATTGGGTGATGTATTCGTAATTGTACTGAACGGAAAGACTTCCGTCAGCTTCTTTTCCAACAACCTGAACCGGTAATCCGGAGCTGTTGTATTGTATGGTATAAGTTACAGTCTGGCTTTGCTGCCATACTCCGTTATTTTTAAAGCTTATTTTTTCTACGAGATAATTATTCTTGCTTAAAGTATAAGCCCTTCCCATCATAATTTTAATATATTTATTGATATTGGTGTAAGGATTGAGTTTGTCATCATAAGAAAAATCACTTTTGTTGCTGTAAGTTATAGTTCCTCCCCATGTTGACGTTTCAGATGAAATATTATTTCCATTATACACATACGTATCAGTTCCAGGGTTGGAACATTCAGGATTCTGACAGAGTGTGGAAGAGATCACCTGCCCGTTAGTGTTATAATTATAGGTGACTGTTCTGTTATAATTAGAGTTTGTGTAAATCGCTTTTACATTTGTCAGCTGATCACCATTGTAAGTATAGACTGAATAATAATCTATCGTACCATCAGGCTTATAATAGATTGTTTTTGAAGGTTTTCCGGCATTATCATATTCGAAGGTTGAAGTTCTTCCTTCTGAAATTGTTTTGATTAATTGTCTCTGACTGTTATAACTCAAAGTTGAAACAGTTGTTTCAGGATCGGAAGGATTATCGTAATAAACGGTGGTTACCTTACTCAGTAATAGCTGAGGCTGTTCGGAAGGTGTATGAGCTTCCTCATTATCATCATTACTGCTGCAGCTGTTAAAGGATACGGCAGCACCCATCATTCCCAGAAATAATAATTTTCTCATGGTATTTTTTTTGTGGGCAAAAATAAGGAATACTGTATAATGTTTTATAAAAAAATCCCACTATCTTAAAAATAGCGGGATCATATCATGTTTAGATTCTCTTAGTATCTGTAATACTCAGGTTTGAATGGCCCTTGTACTTCTACTCCAATGTACGCAGCCTGCTCAGGAGAAAGAGTTTCAAGCTCTACGCTTAATTTCTTAAGGTGTAAAGCAGCTACTTTTTCATCTAAATGCTTAGGAAGTGTATATACTTCGTTTTTATAAGCAGCAGAATTATTCCATAGCTCGATCTGAGCCAAAGTCTGGTTAGAGAAAGAATTAGACATTACAAAACTTGGGTGGCCTGTAGCACAACCTAAGTTTACCAATCTGCCTTCTGCAAGAATGATCACTTCTTTGCCTTCAACAGTATAGATGTCAACCTGAGGTTTCACTTCAGATTTGGTATGACCATAGTTTTTGTTTAACCATGCCATATCGATTTCATTATCGAAGTGACCGATGTTACAAACGATCGCTTTATCTTTCATTTTAAGGAAATGCTCTCCTCTTACGATATTGAAGTTACCTGTTGTAGTAATGATGATATCAGCATTGTCTACCACAGTGTCTAATCTTTTTACTTCATAACCGTCCATAGCAGCCTGAAGTGCACAGATCGGATCAATTTCCGTAACGGTAACGATAGAACCTGCCCCTCTGAACGAAGCTGCAGTACCTTTACCTACGTCTCCGTATCCGCAAACTACCACTCTTTTTCCGGCTAGCATTACGTCTGTAGCTCTTCTTACTGCATCTACAGCAGATTCCTTACATCCGTATTTGTTGTCGAATTTAGATTTAGTTACAGAATCATTTACGTTAATGGCTGGCATTACTAAAGTTCCGTTCTTCATTCTTTCATATAGTCTGTGTACTCCTGTAGTGGTTTCTTCAGAAAGCCCTTTGATATCTTTTGTTAATTCAGGATATTTATCAAAAACCATGTTTGTTAAATCTCCACCATCATCCAGAATCATGTTTAATGGCTTTCTGTCTTCCCCAAAGAATAAAGTCTGCTCAATACACCAGTCAAATTCCTCCTCATTTAATCCTTTCCACGCATACACCGGAATTCCTGCAGCAGCAATTGCAGCAGCAGCGTGATCCTGTGTAGAGAAAATATTACAAGATGACCAGGTAACTTCAGCTCCTAAGGCTACCAGAGTCTCGATAAGCACAGCCGTCTGGATCGTCATGTGAAGACATCCTGCGATTCTTGCTCCTTTCAGTGGCTGAGATGGCCCGTATTCTTCACGGATAGCCATCAGACCTGGCATTTCTGCTTCTGCAAGGGTAATTTCTTTTCTACCCCATTCTGCAAGGGAGATATCCTTAACTTTATAAGGAAGGTATTGTGTTGTAGTACTCATATGTAATGAATAGTTTTTAAATTCAATTGATAACGAAAGGCAAAATTACGATTTATAATTAAGATATAAAAACGGTAGACTAAGTTCACTCTAATGATGAGATATAGTATGAATAGTTATTGTTTTTTTTGAAATAAATAACAATAAAATGGTAATTTTGAGTATATATAATGCTGTATAATAGGAATATAGGATTTAATTTATGAAATTAATTTATATTCTATGTGTTTTTTTTAACTATATACTTTGTTATACTATGTATTTTGTTTATGTTTGCCATATGAATAAGGATTTTATTGATAAGTGGCAATCACAGGTAAAAAAGGGAACTTTATCATTTGTTGTTCTCCTTGTGCTGAAAGAAAATGAACTTTATGGGTACGAACTCATTGAAAAAATAAAGACTTTAACGAATATTGAAATTGCGGAAGGAACACTTTATCCACTCATGAACAGATTAAAAACTGATCACCTTTTAGAATCGAAATGGGTTGAGCAGGAAACCGGAATTCCCAGAAAGTATTATTACCTGTCTGAAACCGGAAATAAAACCCTTGAAGAAATGAAAAATCAATGGAGCGATTTACAAAATGTACTGAATAAATTAATATAAAATGAAATTCGAAAAAATACAATTCAAAAATGCTGATGCTCAAGACATCTATGAGAACTATTTAAAGCAAATACAATCAGCGACAAAGAAACTTAGCCGCGAAGATCATACGGATATCCTGATGGAGTTTAATAGCCATATTTATGAAAGTATGTCTAAAAAGAGTGATGAAAGCAATGAATTAAAAAAACTCATTGATACACTTGACGAGATTGGTATTCCAGGTGAAATTTTGAAACCGTTATTTGCAGATAAAAAACTGATTCAGGCCACGAAAACCTTCAATCCTGTTCACATTTTTCAGGCATTGATTTTAAATTTTTCACATGGAATAATCTATTTTATATTTTTCATTCTGTATTTATTTCTTTTTTCATTTGTGGTTCTGATCTTTGGAAAGCTCTTCTTTCCTGACAATGTTGGTTTTTATTATAAAAAAGGCGAAATCTTTCAATATGGAGGATTTATGGAAAATGAGAAATTGCAGAACTTTGAAATACTTGGAAATGGGTTTATTCCAGTTACAATATTGATGGGAGTCCTATTTTATTTTTTGATAACACTTTTATTGAAATTAAAAAGGTCATTGAGAACAAAAAATACTGTTGAAAACTTTAGATTTGCCTAAAATAAAAAGAATGATACTTCCTGAAAGGGTGTATCATTCTTCAGAAAAGTTATGTACTGATAAAAGCAAAATGCCTGGTTATAGCCATTGAAAATTTATCCGGGCTTCCCATCTTTTTCCAAATCGTTTCTTTTCACTATTTTTGTCCAATAATAAAAGAATGCCCCTCTACAGAGATTTTTCAGATGATAATGCCACGATTCTGGTTTGGAAATATGATGAAAGTGAAGAACTTGACATCAATGAACTTCTGGAACCTGAAAATGCGGAAAAGGTAAAAGATTATCATCCTAAAAAATTACTGGAAGTTCTGATGGTGCGGAAGCTCCTGAAAGGCCTGAAGCCCGGTTCCAAGATTTTATATAAAGAAAGAGAGCCTTTTCTTTCTCCTTACGATGCGGAAATTTCCATTACCCATTCTTTCCCGTTTGCTGCAATAGCGGTTTCTAAAAATAAAATAGGAATTGATATTGAAAAGTTTAATCCCAAGATTTTAAGGGTAATTGACAAATTCACGTATGAAAATGAACGGGGGTTCATTCCTGAAGACAAAGCGGATACTTTTTATACAATCATATGGAGCGTGAAGGAAAGCATGTACAAAATCCATCACTCAAAATACTGGTCTTTAAAGAAAAATTATGAAGTGAAACCCTTCGGGCTGAAGCATCTTCACAAAATAAGCTGCCGTGTTTATGACGATCAGTTTTCAGATGAGTTCAAGGCCAGGGTAGAGTTTTTTGACGATTACTGCTTTACGATTGTGGAGGAGTAGGAGTAGGATCTGTTTCGTTTCTGTATTTTTCGATTACTTTTCTCTGCTCTTTCGCCACATCATAGATCAGCTCCAGAATATCCTGGATGTTTTTAAGCTCGGTCAGATGGGAAACCTTGTCGGTATCTCTTCTGTCCACGATGTCATTTTCTTCTATCTCTGTTTTTCTTTTCAGCAACATGTCTTCAATGGAAGAATCTTCCGGCTCCAGGCGGCTTTCCATTTTTAATGTTTCATTGATGTCATTTCCGTTGAGAAGGGTAGAGGTCTGCCGCATTTCTGCTTCAATTTTTCTGCTCCAGCTTTCGGCATCTATTTCCGGATACTGCTCATTACTTTTTGCATATTGGGACAGAGAAGCTGTGTAGGCCGTAATCAGATGGGAGGTAGCCACAAACTGATGGACAACTTCCAGTTTTTCTGTTGATTTTTAGGGTCAGAAATCATTCTCTGGAAATTATCAGAAAGGTTAGCCAAAGAGATAATTGCATTTTTTCGTTTTACTTTATAATCTTCAAGGTCAAAATTTCCCTGTAAAAATTTGGAAATTACACTCTGGAAATAGATAAGGTTGTCTGCTGCAGACTTTTTCATCAGATCCAGATTCTGGGTATGTTCCCAGACGGGCAACACAATATAGGATACTGCAAAAGCAATAATTCCGGCAATGGCTGTATCTACGATTCTGTCTTTAAAAATGATATTGACTTTCCCCGGATTTAAAAAATTAAAACTGAGGAAAACGTAGATTGTCATAAATAATACCGCCCAGAAATACCTTCCTTTCAGAAAACTGAAACACATGATCATACTGATAAGCAGAATGGCAAATAAAATCCCGTTAATATGAATGAAATACAAAATAGCATAAGCAATAGTTGCCCCTGCAATAGTTCCGTACAAACGAAGGAGATTTCTTTGTTTAGTAATAGAATAGGCTGGTTTTAAAATGGCTGTAATCGTAATTAATATCCAGTAAGTATGTCCCAGTCCCAGAAAATCAAACATAGAGAAAAGATATCCTAACAGCAATGCAGTCGTAATTCTGATCGCATGGCGGAAATGGGAGGACGATAGGGAAATATTATTTCTTAATACCTTAGCATTAAGCTTCGGCTCATTAGGCATAAATTTCCTTAAGTCTAATCCTGTAGATAAACTTTTTGCCAGCTTTATATCCTGTGAAAATACCTTATAGATCTCGTTGATTTCTTTAGTGATCTCATAAATACGCATCAGGATCTGGCGCAGGATCATGAAATTTTCGAGATTGTCAGGAGAAAGCTGTTTGTTTCTGAGTTCGAAATAATTATAATTTAAATTCTTTAATTCCAGTTCCAGATTGAACATCGCTTTGGCTCTTGTGCCGCTTTGAAGGGCAATTCCGATATTGGTGATCTCTTCCGCCAAAAGATTAAGGTAATCATGAATATTCACCAGAATCATGCTGTCTTCAAAACTCTGCTGCAGCTTTTGATAATCACTTTCAGAGGTCATCAGCTTTTCATGGAGGTCCATGGAGTTCAGGAACATCAGCATCAATAAACGGCTGGTAGTCGTAGATTCATTGACAATGGTTCTTGTTTTAAACACTGTTTCCCTGGTATCTTCCTGCAGATTTTTTATTTCAATCTGCTTGGCGATAACCTGAGTAGTCAGTTTATTAAAGTCCGGATTCTTCTGATAATAATTGGCTTTAATCTTTAAAATTCGGCGAGCTGAAGATAATTTTCCCCAATCATCTGACTTGCCAGCTTATAGGGACGGATTGTAGTTACGATAAGGAAGATGAGTAAAAACCATGTACATCCTGAAGCAAATATCAGCAGGCTTTTGAAGATATTACTTCCTGTAAGATGTCCGTCAATAAAGATCGCAAGCACCACAAGAGATAATGAACCTACTGCAGCCAGCCTCTGGCCATAAACCCCGATCAGGGAGAAAAACATCCCGAAAACAATGACTTCCAGGAGGACCAGTATTTTGATATTCATTACAAGACTTGCAATGAGTGCAACAAACACAAAACAGCAGATCGCAAAAGTAAGGGCATTTCTTCTCCGGATAAAAGGTCCGGGCTGATCCGTGAGCGCTACAAAGCTGGTTCCCAGGGGGAAAAGGAAATATTCTTTTAAGATTCCGAAGTGAGCGAGGACTAGACAGGGCAGAACAGTAGCTAATGTAATTCTGATTGCAGAATATACATACTGACTGGTTACGAATTTTTTGAGTTCCGCCGAATAGTTCATACTACAAAAATAGCTATTGAATTTAAGAAAATCGCCATAAAAAAGAGACTTTTCTCAACTTAAATATTATATTTTTTTAAAGTGCTGTCTTGTTATTTAAAATAAACCGGTAAATGAAGCAGATTGATAATTCATAGATCAATGCTGGTCATTTTTAACACAACAGCTAACAAATCTTGTTCCATGAATTCTTACCTTAGCTTATCTCAACTCTTACATAATGGTTTCATGAAAAATACGTTTAAAACTATTCTCATCATATTCTTTTCTTTTTTCCTTCTGAGTTGTGGTTCACAGAACAGAGAAAGTTTCAAAGCAAAGGAAGTTTATAAATCCAAAACGCTGATTATTACCCAGGTTTCAGAAAATTCTTTTATCCATATTTCTTTTAAACAGACCAATGACTTTGGGAATGTACCCTGTAATGGATTGATTGTGAAAGATCATCACGAAGCTGTTGTTTTTGATACTCCCACTAATGATAAAAGTTCAGAAGAGCTGATACAATGGATTAATGAAAAATTAGGTGCAAAAATTAATGCCGTTATTCCTACTCATTTTCATGATGATAGTTTAGGAGGGCTGATGGCGTTTCATAAAAAGAATATTCCGTCTTATTCATATATTAAAACGATAGAATTAGCCAAAGAAAATAATTTTGTTATTCCTGAAAACAGTTTTGATGATGCTGTTGTTTTGAAGGTAGGAGATAAAGATGTGATTGCAAAATTTTTTGGAGAGGGGCATACAAAGGATAATGTTACAGGATATTTTCCGAGTGAAAATATTTTGTTTGGAGGCTGTTTACTGAAAGAGCTGGAAGCAAGTAAAGGATATTTGGGAGATGCCAATGTTTCAGCATGGTCAGATACCGTTGAAAAAGTCAAAAAAGAATATCCGGATGTCAAAATTGTAGTTCCCGGTCATGGCGATTATGGAGATGGAAAACTTCTTGATTATACGGTTACATTATTTAAAGGTCAAAAGTGAATTTTTACAGAGTAAAAAGTAAATTGACAAGCGAAGAGGATTGACGATTCACCATTGCCTATAAAAAAGCCTCATAACTAATATAGTATGAGGCTTTTTTATATAGCTGTTGCTTTTTTAACGGTCTACGTTGGATGTTTCGTCTCCGATGTTCCAGGTAAGCCCGAAACGAAGCGTGTTATCCAATGCACTGTTGATTTTGGACATATTGATCAGGTAAGAAAGGTCAAGTCCGAAAGAACGGTATTTTAACCCGACACCTGCTGTTGCAAACTGTCTTGCCCCCTGCTCTTCGCTTTCATGGAAGTAACCTCCTCTTACAGAAAATGCGTTGTCATAAGAATATTCTAAAGCACCACTGTACATGATACTGTTTTTATTTTTGAAAGATTTTCCGATACCGGCCATTGGTCCTACATTCGGGATCTGATAAATAGGCTGTCTGGTATTCGGGTCTATTCCGGCATATTCAGATCCGGGAACCAAAAGTTTTGAACCTTCCACAGAAATTCCAATTCTGTTCATATCATCCAGATACATGTCATATCCAACCCCTAATCTTGCCATGGTAGGAAGATAAGATCTTGATTCTTCATTTCCTGTATAATCCAGTTTAGGACCTAAGTTCTGAACAGCTAAACCTGCATTTATTTTACCATCATAGCCGCCAATACTGGAGAATCTTGGAGAGTTATAGTATGCTGAAACGTCTACTGCGAAACTGTTAGCCGCTTTAAGGGTCGTATCTGTGTTGAATCCTCCGGCTAAGTCTGAACGGATGAATCTACCGGTAACAGCTCCTGAGAATGAATCAGAAAGTTTCAAAGCGTAGGCAACGTCAATTGAGAATTCATTTGGTTTTGATGTACCCATTGATGCGATTTCTGTACCTACCAGCTGAGTCAGGTCTACCTGTCCCATATTGAAATAATAGATACTCGCGGAAATTGTAGATCTTTCTTCCTGCCCAAGAAACTTATGGAACGAAGCATATAATAAGAATACATCATTGGTAAGTTTTCCCATATAAGGCGTATAGTTAAGACCTACGGAAGAACTTGACCTGCTGAAAGGGTATTTAGCCGCATTCCAGAATTGTGAAAATGCATCCGGAGAGGTTACCACCCCTTGATCTCCCATACCTCCTGATCTTGCATCAGGTGCGATTCTTAGGAAAGGAGCTCCGGTAAGAACTGGGTTTACTTTACCTAAATCTTGCGAATAGCCTAAAAAACCAGCACTCAAACCAAATCCTAAAAGCAGTTTAGTAGTTAAATTCATATGTTGTCTTTTATATATTATCAGTTTTTTATTAATATTATTGTCTATGTTTTATTTTATTATTTCAAAAGTACCATTTTTTCTACAGCTGTAGCACTTCCTTTGCATTTTTCTTGATTTTGACTTTTTGCAAATATCTTAAAAATATACGTACCTTTTGCTACTGTAGAACCAAAATCATCTCTTCCATCCCATTCTATTGCCTGACGAGGGGTTCTAAAGCCCTGCAGGAACGGTTCTGCAACCACCGGCTGTGATAAAGTTCTTACCAGTCTTCCGGTTATTGTATAAATCTGTACGTTCACATCCAGAATGTCATCACAATTGTGCTCAAACTGAATATAGGTTTTGTTTGTAAATGGATTTGGCCAGTTCAGCGGACGGTTGATCGTCAGGTGCTGGTCAGATTCATCTTTAACTTCAAAATTTAACGTAGCAGTTGTGGAATTATTGTTTATATCCCAAACTTTAAATGTTAATTGATGTTGTCCGACTGCCAGATTTCTGAAAGGGTAGGTCACATTTCCTTTCTGGTACTCGGCAAGACTTGGATTTAAACAGCCGTTTCCTTCTCCCGGAGCATAAAAATCATTCAACACAACCGTATTGATAATCTGCCCGTCAAGATATACTGTAATATCGTGTCCTACTCCGGATCCTGTTGAGTTAATCCCCGTGTCATCGGTAAGACAGGCAAGAAGCATAGGATTCTGGTTGGTAATTCCTCCGTCTGCAAAGTTGGTGTTGTTCATATACAGCTTTACTTTCGGAGGTTGGTTGTCATTGATTCCGTTTGGATTGATATCACCCACCTGTACTGCCTGGTTGTTGAAAACATCCGTTGACTTGTTATCTGCATAGGCTAATATTCTTCCCTGACCTACAGCATAGTTGATGTCTTTAGGTACATAGAACTCAGCAGTAAATACACCATTTACAGCAGTTCCGGCAGACTTTACAATCGCACTTCCTTCTTCGGTATACTCTAAAACCGGGGATAAAACGCCACTGTTATTTAAGGTTTTTTTGTTTAACCTTTTATCAAAAATATTGATGCTTACCTTTCCGTTAAAAGTATTGTTCAATGTTCCGTTTGGATTATTGACGTGTCCTTTTATTTTTACGAAATCCAGACCTCTGATGAGTCCGGGAACCGGAGTTTCAATATTGTCAATCACCAGAAGTCTTTGCGGTCTGCTTAATTTCATAGCAGGATCCCCCAGGAAGTTTACTTTTAAATGGTTACTGTTGGGCCCCTTTTGCTTTTTAGCAAGTAAATGGGCATTTCCCAACGAATTAAAATCGTCATTGGTCAGTTTAAAAATATTCTGGGTAAACGTATTGGTAAAATCACGTCCATAATCTACTCCGATAGCACGGCTGGAAGTAATCATTGTAGAGGCTCCTCCCTGCTTCATTTTAATAAACTGTTCTCCCACAGAGTTGGTGGCAGGCTCATCCCATAATGTAAATTCACAGGTGATGGTAGAAACAAAAGGAAATCTGCTGTATACATTAGAGAAATTATTGGCATTCTGAACCTCAGAACTTGTAAGGACTCTTTCCTGTGCCCATCCGTTGATTCCTCCATGCCCGAAATAGAACAGATACAGACTGTTTCCGATAGCATTGGAGATCGCCTGATTGACCTGTGGATATCTTCGCCCGCCGGAAGTACTCTGACCGGTAAAAGCATCCATATATATTTTTTTAACATTATATTCTTTAAGTTCCGACTGACCCGGCTGTTCAAATATACTGGATAATGAGCTGTCCATAACATTGTGGAAAGGGCTTCCCCCTTCATTGTTGTCATCCACTACAAAATCAAGCCGCATACGCCAGTCCCGAAAGGAGTTGACTGTCCCTGAAGGGAATTGTAATAAGCCAGTGTTTTATTCATCATATCTCCGGCTTCACTTGCATTGGCTGCCGGAATTCTGCCAACCGGAAGATCCGGCAGGTTGTTTTCAATTAATAATGTATTTTGTGGCTTGGTCATTACGATATAATCATCCGTCACAAATGATGATACATAATCTGAAGACTGTTCACTCTGGTAGCTGGCAACAACATTTGTATTGTTTGGAACTCTGTTTTTATAATCGTATGAAGCATCCCCGAGAATGAATACATACTGAAGTCTGCCCAGAGGAGTGTTAAGTTTGGTAACGAAATCTCTTATTGCAGTAAGATCTCTGCTTCCGCTGCCATATTCCTCATAGATCTTGTTGATGTCAACAATTTCTACCTTATAGTTATGATTGGTCTGATGGTAGCTGGCAAGTCTTTGTGCCTGGCCCATCATTTCCGGAACGGTAAGGATAAGATAATCTACGTTTTGTATAGCAGAAAGATTCTGGTTGGAAATTCTTCCTACGAACTGCGGACTGAAAGCCGCATCAGCACGGAAAGCCACAAATTCATTATTGAAATTCTGATCAGAAGCAGTATAGGCAAAGTTGAAAGAACCTGCTCCGGCCTTATTCACCCTTCTGTTGGCATTGGTAATATCCGTTACATCCCACACCTGCTCTATAGCAGCCGCATTGCTGATGCTGAAACCATAGTTAGTATTACTTCCGCTTACAATGGAATAATCTCTGAAGTTCATCTGTGAACCATTGAAAGCAAGGTTTTCTTTATACTGAACTTCTACATAATCAAAATAAAAGGTTCCGTTGGGATTCTTGGAAATATCAGGGTTATACACCAATGTAAACTGGTTTCCGGTAAGATTCGTTAATGTTCCGGAATAGGTGACAGGGTAGAAGGTATACTGGTAACTCGAAGTATCCGAAGGAATCGTCTGTATCGGCTGGGGATTTAAATTGTTGATCTTAAAATCAATGGTATTCTGCTGGGAATTATATGCCACTACCTGAGTTCTGTATCGTATCACATCATTAGCCTGTATTGGTGAATTGGTAGTAAGCGTTACTGTTTTTTCATTGGTGAAAGGAGTATCTTCCACCCAGGTTCTTCCTACCTTTAACAGATTTTTCTGATCTTTGTTGATCACCTGGTAACTGTCATACCTTGTGATCAGCTGTGCAGGGAGATTTCCGTCAACAGTCGGAACTCTCTTTCCCGCACCTTTGTCAAAGTTAATATAGTAATACGAGAAATCCTCATATATATTTTTAACGTTGTTGCTTGGATTGATACGGGTTTCGTGTCTTTTAAAACCGTTTCCGTTGGAAGTGTCATAAAGATTATATCCGTCCGGGCCCTGCGCATAGAAAAGAGCATAATCATTGTCATTCCATACACCGTCATCTTCACCTACCACCTGAATGGCATTTTCCTGTAATGCCCCGTATCTAGGATCCTGGTTGTACTCAGGAAGCATTACGCCGCCGTTTCCGTAAATTCTGAAATTCTTTGGGTTTACAGAAGCAGGATTAATTCCGTTGTCTTTCAAAAACTGTGATGTGATTTTGAATATCCCGGACTTGTCTACTTTTATTTTATAAAAATTGCCGCTGGATAGCGGATTGGCTGTAGTCCCTATTTTATTAACGGTGCCCGTGGTATTAACAAATGCAGAAGCTTCTGAAACATTGAACGAAGATAATCTCTGAACACGGCCTTTTACATTTTTAAATAAAGCAATGCTGATACTGGCATAGCTGTCTCCATCTAATGAATAGTAAGAAACGTCTGCCACATCGTGATCAGGAAGCCTGCCTTTATCCAGCTCAAATAAATCCTGGTTAGAAACGTTCTCCCAGACAAGGTCTGAGATTTTTAACTGCTTTTCTCCGATTTTTTGCTTGGTTACTATAAAAACATTATTTTGGCTGAAAGAAAAACCTTCATTTTTAAAATTAGGAAGAATTAATTTTGTGTCACCAAAATCCTGGATTTTAGAGCCATTCCATTCAATGGTATTTCTTTGGGCGTAAAGTGTTGATGCAAAAGCGATTAAAGATAAAAGCGTGATTTTTCGTTTCATGTTTACTATTGAAATTGCTAAATTACAAAATAAATGAAAATTTTAGAATTAAATTGTGATACAATAAAATTAATTTGTTAACGTTTTTCAAAAAAATCAAATGTTTACTTGATTTATTGAATAATTTATTTTTTCTTTGTACTTTGAAAATATTTATATCGACTATGAAAAAACTAAAGTTGTTTTCATTAATAGCATTAAGTTCTACACTTGCATTAACCAGCTGTGGCGGATCAGGAACCAGCAAAGGTGGCGGTACCAAAAAATTTGTCAGCAAAACAGGTTGGAAACCAAACGAAAAACAGGGTTGGTTTTTTGCAGGAAAGCAACAGAAGCAGAAGGGTTGGCCTGGGATGGTATATGTAGAAGGTGGAACTTTTACAATGGGATTAGTGAAAGATGATGTTATGCACGATTGGAATAACACACCTCGCAGAATGCAGGTAAGTTCATTCTTCATCGGAGAAACAGAAATTACTAACTACGAATACCGCGAATACCTTACATGGTTGAAGTATGTATTCCCACCAAGTGACCCGAGTTTTAAGGAGATCTATAACGGTGCTTTGCCGGATACCTTATTATGGGACAACAAATTAGCTAGAAACGATTATAATGAAACGTATCTGCGTTCTCCGGAATTCGATTACTACCCGGTAGTAGGAGTTTCCTGGACTCAGGCAAACAGATACTGTGAATGGCTGTCAGACAGAGCGAACGAAAAAGCTTTGATGCAGGCTGGTATTATTGCTAAAGATTTATATATCAACGAATCTAACAACCAGGGTGGAACCGCATTCAATATGGATAAATTCAAATCGAATGATCCTGAAATGCAGGGGTACATCAATGAGAAAAGAATGCAGCAGAAAACCGGTATGAAAACCACAAACCAAAGATTGCTTGCTGCTAACAGAGCTCCTAATGCTGCAATGGTACAGAAGTTCAGACTTCCTACCGAAGTAGAATGGGAATATGCTGCCCTTGGTATGGCTAAAAACAGAGAATATAACCAATACCTTGGTAAAAAGCCTGAAATCGAAAGATTAAGAGGTACTAAAGGAAGAGACAGAGGAATGTTCCTTGAAAACTTCAAAATGGGTAAAGGTGACTATTCCGGTATCGCAGGATGGAAAAACGACGGATCAGCTCAGACTTCTGACGTAAGACAATACCCATCTAACGACTTAGGAATTTACGGGATGTACGGTAACGTGTCTGAATGGACAGCTGACGTTTACAGACCTATCATTGACGAAGATTATAACGACTTCAATTACTACAGAGGAAACATGCCTCAGGCCATCGTAAGAAACGGAGACGGAACTTATAAAATGATCGACGAAGGTAGTATCAAATATGATACATTAGCTGACGGAAGATTAGTTTACAGAGGACTTCCGGGACAATTCGAAAGACAAACTATCGCTGACTACAGAAACTACAGAGATGGGGACAGACAATCTTCTTTAGAATATTACAGAGCATCTGATTCTACTGATTCATATGACATGTACAACTCTCCTAAGAAAAGCTTCGTTGTAGATGCAAACGGTAGAGTGAAGCTGCAGAAGGACACTAAAGAAAGAACTTCAGGTATTTCTAACGATGTTAGAGTGGTAAAAGGAGGTTCCTGGCAGGACACAGCTTACTGGCTGGATCCGGGACAAAGAAGATATAAAAATCAAAACAAAGCTTATGGTTGGATAGGTTTCCGTGTTGCACAGGATGCCAGAACTAACGATAAGAGTAGAACTAGAAGATAATATTTATCAAAAAAATACTTTAAAAAAACCTTCCGGATTTCCGGAAGGTTTTTTTATTTTTGAATCATGAAATCGCTTTGGCTAAAAAGTCTGAAACACTTGTATAGATTTGCGATTCTATCTGACTTCAAAAAATATATATATATTTCCACATGAATATAGAACAGTTTTATCCTTTATTTCTGCAGGCAGCAAAAGTAACCATTGACAGCAGAAAAATAGCAGAGAATGATATTTTCTTTGCCTTTTCCGGTGAGAATTTCAATGCAGCGGCCCTGGCGGAAAAAGCCATCGATGACGGAGCTTTGGCCGTAATTGTTGAACTTCCGGAATTTGAAAACAGAGATAAAAATATTTTCTATGTTCCATCAACGCTTGAGTTTTTACAGCAGCTGGCAATTTATCACAGAAGAAAGCTTTCCATTCCTTTTATTGGTCTTACGGGAAGCAATGGAAAGACGACCACAAAAGAGCTGATTCATGCTGTTCTTTCAGAAAAATTTAATGTGCAGTATACATCAGGAAATCTGAATAACCATATCGGAGTTCCGCTCACCATTCTTTCTGTAAAGCCTGAGCATGAGATAGCTGTAATTGAAATGGGAGCCAACCACCAGAAAGAAATTGAATTTCTGTGTACCATCTCACAACCTGATTTCGGATACATTACTAATTTTGGAAAAGCGCATCTGGAGGGATTCGGGGGCTTTGAAGGGGTGATAAAAGGTAAGTCTGAACTGTATGATTATCTTAAAAATAACAACAGAACGATTGTTGTGAATGAAAACGATCCAATCCAGCTGGAGAAAACTGAAAATTATCCTTCTAAAATTACTTTTGGAAAAGAAACTTCCAATTACAATTTTGAATCATTCTCAGAGGAACATTTTGTAGGATTGACTTATCAGGGAGTAAAAGCCGTTTCAAAACTGACAGGAGAATATAATTTTACCAATCTTTGTGCAGCGGCAAGCTTAGGGCTTCATTTTGGAATTGGTTTTGAAAAAATAAAACATGCGCTGGAGCTTTATACACCTACCAATATGAGATCTCAGGTTGTGAAAAAAGAGGGAGAACTCTGGTTCTGGATACATATAATGCCAATCCGAGTTCTATGACCGCCTCTTTAAATAACTTTATCAGTTTTGAAGGCAGTAAAACCATTATTATCGGAGATATGCTGGAATTGGGTGATGAGAGCGAGAAAGAACATCAGAATATCTTAAAACTGGCTCAGGATCTTCATTTCGATGAGATTATTACTGTCGGAAAACATTTCAAGGCTGTCAATTCTTCAGATCTTGCTTTTGAAAACACAACGGAACTAATAGAATATTTGAAACCGAATAAAATTCAAACTGAAAATATACTGTTGAAAGGTTCCAGAGGAATTGCACTGGAGAAGCTGATCGACTTTATTTAGAGTAAAGAAGCTGGAAGCTGGAAGAGGGAAGTTCCTGAAGACAATCGGAGAGTGTTCTCTTTTATTATTCAACTTTATAAATTTCATTGTTCAATAAATATCATCCAGAAAAGTAAGTGGCCGGATCATAACTTTCAGCCTCCTTCTTTCAGCTTCTGGCTTTTAAGATTTCTTCAAGTCCCAGAATTCTTTTACAATCAGTTTAATATTTTTAAAAGTACTTGGAAAAACTTCATTCTCAATTTCTGATGTCGTTTTCCAGGCTACTTCAGTAATGCCTTCTTCTATCTGTGGTTTGGAAGTATCTTCTCCGTCGAAGTTCATTTCAAACCAGTGGGTACACTTCAGGATTTTTTCACCGTTTCTTTCCACATAGATGTGATAAGTCGTATTGATGAATTTTACAACCTCTACATCACTCAGACCTGTTTCTTCTTCTATTTCCCGAACGGCCGATTCTTCCCTGGATTCACCCTTTTCCATCTTCCCTTTGGGAAGATCCCATTTTCCCAGTCTTCTGATGAAAAGAATCTTACCCTCAGGATTATTAACAAGACCTCCTGCAGCCTCTATAATTCTGAAAAGCTTCTGGAATTCCAGCCAGATTTCGTCCAAATTCTCCCCATACACATTCAGTTCCTGCGCAGAAGTATTCTCCAGAAGATCCAATGCGATCTCTAAAGTTGTATAATTTTCATACCTAAGTTTTTTTCAAGTTCTTCAGGATGCTTAGATATCAATAATTTTTTTTCGTTGACAAAAACTTTATACATTTGTAATAGTTAAGAATTTAATACAAAAATAAAAAATGAATTTAGAAGGACGAAAGATTATTGTCAATAAATCATCTAAAGAACTTACCGAGTTGCTGAAATCTCCTGAAAATTATAAAGATTTTATGCCGGATGGTCTTCAGAAATTTGAAACAAGAGATAACGGATTTAAATTCGGATTACAGGGAATGCCGGAGATTGCGTTAAAAATTGACGAAGTGGATGACCATAAAGCTGTTTTAAGATCCGCAAGCTCCAGCCTTGATTTCTCATTAACAGCAACATTGAACCCGATCAGCGATAACCAGACAGAGGTTCAGATGTTATTCGAAGGGAAATTTAATCCATTCATCAAAATGATGGTAGAAAAGCCGTTACAAAACTTTATCAATACACTTACTGATAAAATCGAAGCTTATAAATAATAAAAAACCTCCAACGTTGGAGGTTTTTTGTTTTATGTATTTCTATGCTATAACTCCTGAACAATGGTCAGCACTGCTTCCCGTTGCGGAAGACAAAACGTTGATTTCATTATTCATTTTTAAAACTCCCATCAAGGCAAATATCAGAGCTTCCTTATAGTCGATAATCTCTTTTTCAGGGATGATTACTTCGGCTTTTGTTTTGGCTCTTATTTTTTCAATCAGAAACGTGTTGTATGCTCCTCCTCCTGTGATCAGAATATCTTTTATATTGTTTGCATTGATGACGTTAGAGATCTGCTGAGCAATTGTGTTCTGTAAAAGTAGCCAGCGCATCTGTGATTTCAATATGTTCAAGAGCCGGAAATATATGCTGGCTGCACCATTCAACTCCTAATGATTTCGGGTGAGAATGCTGGTAGAAATCTAATGCGTTAAGCTGAGTAAGCAGATCTTCATTTATTGTGCCTTTTTCCGCCAATGTTCCGTTTTCATCAAAACTCTTATGGAGCTTCTGAGCCAAATGATTTAAAACAATATTCACCGGAGCGATATCAAAAGCAATTCTCTTTCCTTCTGACCGCAGGGAAATATTGGAAAATCCGCCAAGATTCAGACAGGCGCTGTATCCTGAGAAAAGTAATTCATCACCTATAGGAACCAGAGGTGCTCCGTTTCCTTTCATCAGGACATCCTGACTTCTGAAATCATAGATAACGGGTAATCCGGTTTGCAGTTTTATAGCTCTGCCGTCGCCAATCTGAAGGGTAAATCTTTTCTGTGGCTGATGAAAAACAGTGTGCCCATGAGATGCGATAAGATCGATATTTTCAAGCTGATGCTGATGGATAAATTCTTTAACCTTTTGTCCAAGGTAAAAGCCATATGCTGAATGCAGTTCCAGAAGGTCTTCAGCAGCAAGATGAATTGAATTTCTAAGTTTGTTCTCCCAATCTTCAGAATAAGGGAATGTTTCGGCTTTCAGGATTTGAAAGGTCCATTGGTCTTTTTTCAAATTCAGCAAGACAGATATCCAAACCGTCCAGACTTGTCCCGGACATCAGCCCAATAGCCAGCGCTTTCATTATTTTCAGGTTTATTTTTTACTTTCAGAAATTCTTTTCGAACTGAAATCTCCTGAATTGTTATAGAACGTGTACTCGGAAAAATCATCTTTGGCAGTCATTCCATTGGCTCCTACCAATGTAGAGCCGTCCTCCATGGTAACATATACTGTGTCTCTGGTATAAATTCTGTTTTTTTCTGATCCCAGTAAATACTCTGCATGGCAAATCTCTGTCCTTCGTTGGTTCTTATTCTTACATCGCCTTTGGCTTCATAGAATTTTTTGTATTCAAAAATACGGGCGTACTTCGCTGTAATTCTTCCCGGAACTTTAGGTTTCTTTTTATCGAAAAACTCAATATCAATTCCTTTTCTGGCTACTACATACGGGCTGTCGATCAGCTCATACTTTTCAATAATGGGTGCTTTGGCTTTTAAAGTAACAAAACCGGAGTCGCGCTGTATAATATTGGCATTATTGATAATTTGTGAAGGGAAATTCTTGCTTTGGCTGCCATTAGCTTTGGTAAGGTCCTCTTCACAGGATGTCAGTATAAAAAATATAGCACAACTAAAAAGGCATGCTATATTTTTATATGATATTTTTTCTGAAAAATTCATTTTAGTTATAAAGAGTCTTTCTGAACCATTTGTCAGCAAAATTAAAGCCGATTCTCAGGTTGATGAAATTCTGGTTGATCAGGTTGTTTTGAAGAGTTCCTCTCTTACCAACTTCCAGCCCGATTTCAAGACCGCTCATTCTTGTGATACTGCTGTTTTTGAATGGTAGCATCACACCGGCAGAAATACCGAACTTGTTAATGCTGTTTCCTTCCAGCTTAAGGCTTCCTCTTTCGTAGAATGCTCCATATCTGTAGATCACCCTTGAGAAGTAGCTTCTGAAGTTATTATAGTTAGGAAGATACCATCCTCCTGCAGAAATTCTGTAAGTATCCTGGAAATCAAAAGTTTTACCGAAATAATTGATATCTTCTCCCTTTTTATAATCTATCTGACCAGATACAAACCAATGGTTCTCACTTCCATACCCAACTCCAAGGGAAGCCTGTAACGGAAGAAGATTTTTGGATTTTGTTTCTTTTTGTTCGATAATTGTTTCTGAACCGGTCATCTTTGTAGTTTCCTGAGCATCAGAATATCTGTAGGTACTGTTGATGTACTGTGTCGTCATATTACTTGTATTCCCAAAAGTAGCAGTGGCTCCTACGGTAAACTTCTTGTCAGTACGTGTATTTAAAGTCTGGTAGCTTGTACCAAGCGTAAAATTAAAGTTTCTGATTCTGTTTTTAGTCTCATAACCATTAACATACTCCCCTACATATGTACCAAGGTTACTGTTGTAGGCACGGAATTCGTTAAGGTCATTAAGATCTCCGAAATAAAGATTAGCTTTTGCTCCTACGGATAATTCCTGATTGATCTTATAAGAAACAGCAAGCTGTGCAGTATTCAATGTTCCGCTGCCTTTGAAGCTGTTTTTGTAAAGAGGAGTCGTGTTATCACTAGCAAACTGCTCCGTTACGATGTCGTAGCTTTTGGAACTGTATGGCTGGTAAGAAATTCCCATTTTCACTTTTGAAGATAATGGAAAAGCAATCGAAATATTGGAAAGATACGTAGAATGCTTTGTAGATTTCATATCGTTATAGTTCGATTTGAAATAATTGTTTTCGTTGGTAGCTTCCAGTCTGATACTTGTAAGTTCAAAATTGGCGTTATTTGCCGGGTTGGCAAAATTGAAACTACTGGTAAAATCACTTATAAAAGCAGTAGATATACCTCCCATAGAAGTAGTTTCGATCGTATTATCATATTTCACATCTCCAATTCCATAAGCTGCATAAGGAGAGTTGCTTAGACTCTGTGCATTCAGAAAATATCCAACTGATATGAATGATACTACAAAGATTTTTTTCATTCTTTATTTTTAAAACAATGCGCAAATATCTTAAATATTAATGAATTGTAAAAATTATATGTGGTTAAAGTTTGTTAAGGGCCTTTCTTCAGAAGAAAAATGCAAATTTTCACAGATATAAATAACAATTCTTTATAAAAAAGATTACCCGGCAAGAACGGCTTACTTTATCAGGCTTATTCTGTATTTTATATTTTAAGCAGACTTAATTTTATGAATTGAAATAAGATTTTTTATCTTTGAAACATGAATTGGGAGAATATCGCCGGACAGACGAATCTGAAAAAACTTCTTAGAGAAAGCATTGCTGAAAACAGAGTGAGCCATGCCCAACTTTTGTAGGAAAGGAGGGATACGGAACGCTTCCGATGGTGCTGGCTTATGCAAGGGAAATCTTCAGCAAGGAAAATGAACATGCTGCTGCAAAGGTAGAGCATCTCAATCATCTGGATCTGCACTTCAGCTTTCCGGTTTTTACGGATAATAAAAACTCTTTAAGTAAGAATAAATTTGATGAATTCAGGGAAATGATCCTGGCTTCCCCATATGCAAGTTATGATGACTGGACTGCTTTTTGGAGTCAGAAAATAAGCAGTTATTTATTTCTGCAGATGAAATAGATGATCAGAACCAGAAATTTTCTCTGAAAAGTTTTGAAGGAGGAACCAAAATTCTTATTGTCTGGCGAGCAGATAAGATGAATGTTGCCGCTTCAAATAAATTTTTAAAATTCTTGGAAGAGCCGCCGGCAAAAACTGTGATCCTTCTTACTGCTGAAAGTACCAATGACATCCTTCCTACCATCCTTTC
The DNA here is from genome assembly GCF_036631475.1 of Chryseobacterium sp. 1B4. Taxonomy (NCBI): domain Bacteria; kingdom Pseudomonadati; phylum Bacteroidota; class Flavobacteriia; order Flavobacteriales; family Weeksellaceae; genus Chryseobacterium; species Chryseobacterium sp. 1B4. Next base: position 418,130 of record NZ_JAPNUF010000008.1, on the reverse strand, counting down.
CAGAACACAGATTGTAGAGATCCCGAGAATTCATGATGAAGATATTGAAATGTATCTCAGACAGAACTTTTCGGTTTCAGAAGAAAAAATAAGAGAGATTGTTCATGAAGCGCAGGGAGATCTCAACGGGGCCATAAAATTGCTGAATTCGGGTGACAAATCCAATGAGTTTGAAAAGCTCTTTGTGCAATGGGTAAGAGATGCATTTATGGTAAAAAAGAAACCCGAATATCTCAGGAGCATTATTTTCTGGGCAAGAGAAATTGCCGGATGGAACAGGGAAAAACAGAAAAACTTCCTGAATTATTGTTCTGAAATATTCAGGCTGGCATTGCTTCAGAATTACCAGTCCGAAGATCTTGTGTATAAAAAGATCAATGCAAATGGTTTCAATTGGGCAGGATTTTCAAAATTTATAAGTGGTGCCAATATTGAAAGCATCCTGGAAGAAATCAATGCAGCCGACCTGCATCTGACAAGGAACGGGAACCCTAAAATTGTCTGGACGGATCTGGGAATAAAATTATCAAGATATATACATAAAAGCTCATAAATAAACTCCGGTGTCAGCCGGAGTTTTTGTTTTCAACTACAACCGGTTATCATATTGCTTGTAGTTTTCTTCTTTTTTTATCTATTATTTAATGTAAAAGTATTCAGAAAATTCAAATACTGTCATGAGAATTTTTCATTAGTATTAAATAAATATGAACTCTTTTTAAGTTGCTTTCCATCAAAAACAGCCTTTTCTTCGGTTTTAACATCTATTATAGAAACAGTCTTTTCTTTGCAATAAATTAAATCTATATTAAAAAATCAATCAATCGTTTGATTTGAATAAAAACTTATGTAAATTTGCGCCCTGAAAAATGAATACCAACATGATTTCAAAAGAAGAGAATATATTATTTGCCGCCGAGGAGCTCTTTGCTGAAAAAGGGTTCGAAGGAACCTCTACCGGAAATTGCTAAGGCTGCTAATGTAAATATCTCTATGATCTCATATTATTTTGGCTCTAAGGAAAAACTTTATGAGAAATTAGTAGAATACAGAATGAATGAAGGTCAGTTTTTTTCGAAAGATCTTTTGGGAAGAACTGATATCAACGAATGGCAGAAAATTGAAAGAGTAATAGATCAGTTTTCCAACAAAATCCGGACTCAAAAATGCTTTTACAGGATTATGCAGAGAGAGCAGCTGCATACCAAAAATCCACAGATTGTAGAATTTTTGAAGCAGACCAAAATGGGATTCCTTTCCATGTATTCACAGATATTGGAAAGCGGTCTTAAAAATGGGATTTTCACCAAAAAACCACCTATTTATCTGCTTCATTCCACCGTAAGCGGAACTTTATTTTATGCATTCAATGCAAAAGAAATGTATAAAGAATTCCTGAATGAAACAGAAGATGAGGAAGGTTTTGACGAAAAATACTATACAGAACTTAATAAACATATTAAATATTTACTAAAAGACCTTTTAGGTTATGAAGAGAATAAATAACTCAGTGATTGCATTATCACTATTCGTAGGAATAGCCCATGCAAATGCTCAGGAGAAAAAAACACTTTCTCTTGACGAAGCCGTGCAGCTGGGAATCCAGAACAGCAAGAATCTTAAGATTGATGCAGCCAAAATTGAAGAGGCTACAGCTGATCTTCTGGAAGCTAAAAACAGACAGCTACCGGAGCTGAAAGTGTCAGGAAGCTATATGTATCTTCCGATAAAACCGAATATTGATATCAAGCTTCCCGGTGTTTCAGGTGCAGGAGGTCCGGAAGTACATCAGGTGCTTTACGGAACTGCCAATCTGAGCGTTCCGATCTACAGTGGTGGAAGAATCAAATATGGTATTCAGTCGGCTAAATATCTGGTGGAAGCTTCCAAGCTGAGCACTGAGAATGATAAGATTGCTATTGCTTATAATGTAGCTCAGGCTTATAACAACTTATTTAAGGCAAACCAGTCTATTAAGGTTTTTGAAGAAAATCTTGCTGCTTCCCAGAAAAGAGATGAAACGTTCCTGAAAATGGAAAATAACGGTTTGATCGCGAGAAATGACAGATTAAAAGCCAACCTTCAGACTTCAAATATTGAGCTTCAGCTATTGGAGGCAAAAAATAATTACAATATTGCCAATATCAATATGGATCTTCTGCTAGGTCTTCCTGAAACAACAATACTTGAAGTGGATGAAAATTATATTGAAGAAGGATCGGATGTGAAGCCTGTTGATTTTTATGTTAATGAAGCCAGAGAAAACCGTAAGGATTTGCAGGCTTTGGCACAACAGAGAAAAGCAGCAGAATTTGGGACCAGGGCTGCAAAAGCAGAAAATCTTCCTTCTATAGCATTCACCGGAGGTTATGTAGCTGCTGATATTCCTAAGTTTCTTACCGTATATAATGCAATCAACGTAGGAATCGGAGTATCCTACAACTTATCCAACCTTTGGAAAGAAAATTCTTCTTTAAGACAGTCACAGGCCAGAGAAAAACAGCTTGCCGCTACCGATGAATTACTGAACGATAACATTAAGCTTGACGTCAACAGAGAATACCAGAACACAGACTATTCCAAAAGAGAATTGCTGTTTTCGAAAAATCTGCTGAGCAGGCCAATGAAAATTACAGAATTACAAAAATAAATACGACAACGGTCTTGCAACCATGACTGAATTGCTGGATGCAGACGCCGCTCAGATTGCTGCCAACGTTGGCGTAATCAATGCTAAGGCAGATGCTGCACTGGCATACAGAAAACTATTACAGACAACAGGAACTTTAACAATTAAATAATCAGATCGAAACCAAAATGGAAAATAATAATACACAGGCAGCTGAACCTAAAAGAAAAAAAGTTTAGTTTTTCCTATCATTTTAGCGGCAGTAGTAATCGGAGGAGGAATCTACGGTTACAGAGCTTATACTTACGGACAGTATCATGAAGAAACTGACGATGCCCAGATTGCTTCCAATATGGCACCGGTAATTTCTAAAATCTCCGGCTATGTAGCGGAAGTAAAAGTAAAAGACAACCAGTTTGTAAAAAAGGAGATACGTTGGTGATTTTGGATAACAGAGATCAGAAAATGGCTCTTGAACAGGCTCAGGCAGCATTATCTACAGCTAAAAGTAATATTTCCAATGCAGAAGCAGCTACAACAGCAACTTCGAAAAATATTGGTTCTTCAGAAGCGGCAGTAATCACTGCTAACGCTCAGATAGAAGCTGCAAAAGTAAATGTATGGAAAACATCACAGGACCTGAAAAGATATGCCAATCTTGTAAAAGACCATTCTATTACAGAACAGCAGTATGAGCAGGCACTGGCTGCAAAACAATCTGCAGATAAACAGCTACAGGTATTGGTTGATCAGAGAAATCAAATCGCTCAGCAAACTCATATTGCTTCTTCTCAGACGGCGGCAAGCTCTCAACAGATCAGTGTTGCAGGATCAGTGGCTAAACAGAGAGAAGTAGATGTGGAAAATGCAAGACTGAACTTGTCATATACGGTAATCCTGGCACCTGAAGACGGATATGTAGGAAAAGTACCTACACAGGCAGGACAGTATCTGCAGGCAGGGTCACAGTTGTTTGCTTTGGTGAAAAACGACCAGAAATGGGTAGTGGCCAACTTTAAGGAAACACAGGTAGACAAAATGGTAGAAGGTCAGAAAGTAAAAATTGAGATTGATGCTTTTCCTGACCAGGAATTTGAAGGGGTGGTAAGCTCATTCTCTCCGGCTACAGGAGCTACTTTCTCTATTCTTCCTCCGGATAATGCAAGTGGTAACTTCGTAAAAGTAGTTCAGAGACTTCCTGTAAAAATTGATTTTGTGAATCTTGACAAGAATATTGCAAAAAGATTAAGAACAGGAATGAACGTGAAAGCAGAAGTGGCTTTGAAATAGTATTATGTACTGACGTAAAATGTATTCATGATGAATTGAAAATCATTAATACATCCTACATTTTACATTAATACAATTATTCGAATAAAAATTATGCAAGATTCATTAGTAGAATATGGAGCGCGGAGAGTGATCATTACGATTACTGCCATCCTTTGTGCCCTTCTTGAAATTGTAGACTCCACGATTGTTAATGTTGCCTTGAATGAAATGAAGGGGAATCTTGGAGCTACGCTTTCAGAAGTGGGTTGGGTGATTACGGCTTATGCTATCGGGAACGTTATTATTGTTCCCATGACAAGCTGGCTTTCACAGCAGTTCGGACGTAGAAATTACTTTGCGGCATCCATCATCATATTTACGGTATTTTCATTTTTATGTGGAAATGCCACCAATATCTGGGAACTTGTTTTCTTCAGATTGATGCAGGGTATCGGAGGAGGAGCCTTACTGGTAACCTCACAGACGATCATTACGGAATCTTATCCGATTGAAAAGAGAAGTATGGCTCAGGCTATTTATGGTCTGGGAGTAATTATCGGTCCTACATTAGGTCCGCCGCTTGGAGGATACATCGTTGATAATTACAGCTGGCCGTATATATTTTATATCAATATACCAATCGGGATTGCAGCCACTTTAATGACACTGCAGTTCGTGAGAAGTCCGAAATATGCTGAAAAGCGTAAAGTTTCAGATGTCGACTGGATCGGTATTGGTTTACTGGCCGTAACGGTTGGTTCATTACAGTTCATTCTGGAAAGAGGGCATGAAGAAGATTGGTTTGAAAGCGGAATGATCGTAGCCTTTACAGTAGCTGCAATATTAGGATTTATATTATTCCTCTGGAGGGAACTTACCTTCAAATATCCGATTGTAGAGCTCCGGGTATTGAAAAATGGAAACTTAAGAATCGGAACGGTGATGTCGTTTGTATTAGGATTTGGGCTGTATGGGTCTACATTCATCGTTCCGCTTTATACTCAGAGTATCCTGGGCTGGACGGCGCTTCAGTCAGGAGCCTTAATGATTCCGGCGGCCTTAACGACTGCTTTCATGATGCCTATCATCGGAAGATTACTGACAAAAGGAGCAAAACAGCAGATTTTAGTTTCCCTGGGATTGTTCATCTTCTTTATCTACAGTTTCTGGGGATATAAAATCCTGACACCAGACACCAGTAAAGATGCTTTCTTCTGGATGCTGATTGTGAGGGGAGCAGGTCTGGGACTGCTGTTCATTCCTATTACATCACTGTCATTAAGTACACTGAAAGGCCAGGAGATTGGTCAGGGTGCAGCTTTTACAGGGATGATGAGACAGCTGGGAGGATCTTTCGGGATTGCAGCAATTACAACCTTTATTGCCAATGCAGGCCAGAAATACAGGAATAGCTTAATTTCCCATCTGGACGAAAACAGTTTTGATGTTCAACAAAGGCTGGCTGTCCTGAAAGCAAACTTTATTGCAAAAGGAATGACTCCTGATGCCGCAATGAATGCTGCTTACAAAATGCTGGATCTTTCCGTAACCAAACAGGCAACCGTTCTTTCCTATATGGACGTATTTCTTTATCTCGGGGTCATATTCCTGATATGTATTCCGTTTATCTTGTTCATAAAAGAAAGAAAGAGCAAAGAAAAAATAGATTTGAGTGAAGCCATGCACTAAATTTTTAAATCAAAACCTTCGGAATTTCCGAAGGTTTTTTTATGTTATTTTTTCGCGTAAAATAGTAGGAAACAATAACTTTCTGTTTTTATTTTGTTAAATAAAAAATAATATCACTTATTGGAGAGTTTATTTATTTTTTCTAGCTTTACATCGTTTTACAACTTAAAATGGCATCCCCAGAATACTAATAACTTATTATATGAATCAAATCCAGCTGCCGGAGACTTACCTGGCATTATCAGATTTCAGAAAAAATGATGTCTATCTCCCTGAAATGAATCAGGCTCAGCTTATTGCAGATTTCTTTCCCGGAACTTTTACAGAGCTTACCCAGCGCCTCTCTGATATTACAGGGGCTTTTTACGGAGGAATGCTCAAACAGATTGGAAAACTTTATGGGGCTGAAGCTATTGAACAGCTTTCCAGCACTTTTATGTACGATCTGGGATCAAGAATGACCCTGAAGAATCTTGAAGCAAAACCCAATCTGCAGCCCGGAATTCCAGCTGTTGCAAAAATATTGATGGGAGCAGTTTTTACATCCAGTCCTGAATATAATTTTGAATTTAAAGAATTAAATGACTACAAATGCGAATTGCTCATTAAAGGAGTAGACCGTTACCACAAAATCACCCATAGCCTGCAAATTGCAGGTCTGTTGAAATGGCCAGTCATCAAACCTTTTATACAGGGCATTTGCGACACTATGGGACTGGATGTTTTACTTGAAATAAAAGTACTCAGACTGGATACGGACAGCAGGTGCAGTTACCATGTCATTGTTTCTGAAAAATAGAATGAGAATGCCGGGAAATTAACAATGCATTCATGGAATATAACAGAAGCGGACTTTAGTCCGCTTTTACTATTATAAATCGAGAATCAGCTTCAGCCAAAACCTAAAACTGTACCCGCATCCCGTGCCCCGAACTCCTAATCGATCCTTCCTGTCCATTCAATCCCGCTGATATCAATCAATTTTAAGGAATGAATTTCATTTTTCTGAAGAACATCATCAATATTCAGAGCCACATCGGCCTTTGCCCCCAATGGAACTACAAGACTGTATTTCCCCGGTTTCACTTTGGCAACATAATGATTTTGAATATTCTCTTCAGGAATTCCGCCGAGTTCTCTGTGATCAAGCTCCTTTAGAATATTTCCGTTTTTGTCCAGAATATGGATGCCTATCAAGAAAGAGCCGTATACATCGGCACCTTCAGTTCTGTATACCTCAAATTTCAGGTGTGATTGATTATGGGAGATATTTGAAATTTCCAGTTTGGGCTTTACTGATTTATTATGGAGGGTTCCCCATACACCACCATGGAAATACTGATTGGTAAAAAGGGTTAGCCCGAATATGATTAACGATCCTGCCAATACGAAAACTTTAGGTTTTGAAAGGGGGAAACTTCCGGATCCCAGCCATTGAAACCATTTCTTTTGAGTGAAATTTTTATTATTCTTCATAAAATAATAATCCAGTGAATAAGCACCGCTTCCCGAGAAAAAGAACAAATCCTCCTGCGATTCCCAGAACACCTATCTGCCATTCATCAAGACAGGTCGTTCCCAGCCAGCCGGAACCCAGTAAAATTCCAAAAGCAAGGCTGAAGATACCGATACTCATCAGGCGGGTAAATAATCCGAGGATAATGAATAATCCGGCAATAGCTTCAATGATGGTGAAGATCATCATAGAGCGCTGTAATGCGTCGGGATGGGTAACCAGGTACTCAATAACAGGTTTTATTCCAAGTGCATTAGGTAAAAAATGATTGAATTTTTCCCCGATATATCCCTTGTCATCAGGAATAAGTTTGTTTTCCAGGATAAGTCTGCGCCAGAACGCTGAAAAATAAGTCCATCCGATAACCATGCGGAGGATAAAGTATATAAGCCGGCCAGGTCCGAAGACTGGCTGTTTACGGTATGTTTCATTGAAATTAATATTGTATTATAAAAAACTGATTTTTAAATTGACTTAAAAGGTTTTAAATCAGATTAAGTTTCAGTCTTTTAAACAGAATATATTTCGGAGGGCTGTTTCCTGTTGAATGCCCGGAATAGTTATTGAGAAAGATCTTCTCTTCAACGGAACTGACTGCAGCAGGAGTAAAGCCAGATAAGAATTTATTATACTGGTTTTGAATTTTGATTTTTGAAACTGATATGCCTGAAGAAGCAGATGCCACATCGCAGCTGAAAGAAAAAGAGGAGGTGGTTTTTACCTTATTCAACCCACTGATAAATTCAATATCAAAAATATCAAGAACATTCCTTTTAACAGAGCACGGAGACAATGAAAACACCAATATAAGCATCGTAACGACAGCTTTGTAAGTTTTCATATGGAATCCTGAATGGTGCATGATTACAAAACTACACTTTATTTCAATGTAAGCTTAATAAATTCCAGAAAATGATCCTGCTGATCTACAAATAAATAATGGGAGCAGTTATCAATCAGTTTAAAGTTTTTCTTTCCGACAATATTTTTAAGATCATCAAGTTGTTTTTCTGAAAATATACCGTCATTCTTACCATACACTGCAAAAGAGGAATTCCTTTTTTTGGATATTTTTTAAAACTGTGGTATTATCAAGATTATTCAAAGGTTCATTCTGATAAAATGTCAGAGGAGAGTTGGGGTTTCTTATATTGTTTTTATAAAATTCTCCTGCCTGGTATTCCTTTCTCAGCATTTCACTTTCAGGAGTAGGGTTGGGCATGTCAAAAAAGCCAAGTTTTCCAGCCATTTCATAGCATCTTTTTCTGTAAACTGCGGAATTTTTATCCAGATTTTCTATTGCTGAAATCTCTTTTAGCTGCACGGAATCATTTTTGAAATGTTCTTTTGCCTTTTTAAGAATATGGTCATAGGTTTCCTGCTGGGTAAATAAAGCTCCTGCAAGGGTCAGCGACTTTACCTTTTCAGGAAATTGTGCCGTAAACAAGGTTCCGATAATACCGCCGAAACTGTGGGCAATAATATTGGCTTTTGTGATATTGTATGCGGAATAAATACCTTTTAAATCCTCAAAACTTTCTTTAAATGTCATGGTTGCACTTTTATCTTTTGAACGTCCTTCACCACGCCTGTCATAGACAATGACATAAAATCCTTTGTCGGCAAGTTTTTGCGCTGTAGTACCTTCAAATAAAGTGGCATTTCCACCCGGTCCGCCATGGATAAAAATGACAGGAGGGTTTTTAGGTTCCCCATAAGCCTTAGAATATAAATTCTGTGCTTTAAAGAACATTGAGCCTATCATAAAAAGAAGGGAAAACAGTACTTTCATATTGGATATTTTGACTCTTCTAAACTACTAAATTTCTCCGGACGGAAATTTATAAAACTGTTTTAATAACTGTTAAATTTAAAAAGTAAAACACTACTGACGGACAGTTGTCACAATCCCGCTTTATCTTTACAGTCTGAAAATTTTACAAAATAGAAAATATATTGAAATGAGTTATTGTTTGGCAATAGAAGGGATGCAGCCCGAAAGCAGAAAAGAGCTGCACAAGAATTATCATGACAACTATTACGGGTTTCCTATTCATAATGATAATGAATTGTTCGGAAGACTGATCCTTGAAATCAATCAGGCTGGATTAAGCTGGGAAACTGTTCTGAAAAAAGAAGAAAGCTTCAGAAAAGCCTATGACAATTTTGATATTCAGAAAATAGCGGCTTATACGGAAGAAGACCGGGAAAGACTGCTGAGCGATCCGGGAATTATCAGGAATAAGCTAAAAGTAAATGCTGCGATTGAAAATGCAAAAACAATCATTGAATTACAAAAGGAATTCGGTTCTTTCGAAAAATGGCTGGAGCATCATCATCCCAGAACATTGCAGGAATGGATGAAACTGTTCAAAAAACATTTAAGTTTACAGGCGGGGAAATTGTAAATGAATTTCTGATGAGCACCGGATATCTGAAAGGAGCGCATCATGAAAGCTGTCCCGTTCACTCAAAAGTATTGGCGCAAAAACCTTTGTGGAAGAAGACTGAGGGAAAGTAGAATACGGATTATTCTTCAATTAACAGGCCCGGACTCCTACGGAATGACAAATAGAACTGTTTGACATTATGCACAAACGATGTCATTCTGTAGGAATCTCAATTCTTTATTCTGACAGAAAGACTCAAAATAAAGGAGATTATTTAAAGTGATGAAATTTATTTCATCCCTCTTACCGAAACATCCGGTTTTTCACCTTGCGGCACAATGAAAATAGCATTATCGCTGATGGTATCGCCAGGATCAAAATAATAACTTCCCGTTACAGGAATAGTACTTGTAATGAATTTCCCGGATTTATCATAAGCAGAATAGGTAACATTAATCATTTGAGCCTTCATTTTTAATTCTATTTTTTTAGAAGTCAGCCTGGCTCCGGTTGCATTAATGCAGTCCAGTTCTACAAGGCCAAGGTTGCTTACAATTTGGGGAAAGCAGATAATCTTATGTTATATGCCGTATCCGAAGTATTTTTAACCGATGCTGAAACTTTATAGCGGTCATAGGATTTTCCACCGGATTCTACACTTTCTTTATTGAGAATATTAAAGGTAACAGCCATACCATTGATTTCAATTGTTTGGCCATCAGAAATTTTTTGTGCATTCAGAAGGTTTCCTAAAAAAGTGAATGCTGTAAAAGAGAGAAAAAAAGCAATGTTTTTCATAAATATAATTTTGAAATTTAATGTGAATTAAATTTACGAAAAATAATACGATGAAAATCCTTTAACCAAAACCTTTTTATTTGTTTTCCATAATCTGTTTATGTTCGTTACCCCATTTCTCAAACTCAAGAATGATGGGCTTCAGTTTATAACCGATTTCTGTAAGCTCATATTCTACCCGTGGCGGAACTTCGGCATACACTGTTCTTGTAATGATTTTATCCTCTTCCAGTCTGCGGAGCTGAAGCGTAAGCATCCGCTCGGTAATGTTCCGGAGCTTTTTCTAAGTTCCCCGAATCTCATTTTCCCATTGATCAGATAACAGCAGATTGCCAAAGCCCATTGTCCTCCGATAATATTGGAAGCATAAATTTCCGGGCACTCATCAGCAAGCGCTTTTTTATTGGCATAATTGGTTGAGGTTTCCTTTATTTTAGTCATTACTTACATTTTTTATAGTACCATACAATAGGTTGCTAATGTACGAAATGTAAGGAACGTGTTGTAATTTTGCAACAGAAATTTAAACATAATGAAGACCTTAGTAATTGTGACGCATCCTGATATTGAAAAATCAGTGATCAATAAAAAATGGATTGATGAATTGAAGAAATACCCTGAAAAATATACGGTTCATCAGCTGTATGAGGTTTATCCTGACGGGAAAATTGATGTAGCTCAGGAACAGAAGCTGATGGAATCTTATGATAAAATCGTATTTCAGTTCCCTTTTTACTGGTTCAGCAGCCCGCCGCTTTTAAAACAATGGCTGGATGAAGTGGTTTTGTATGGCTGGGCCTATGGAAGCAACAGCGGTTTCAGGCTGGCCGGAAAGAAAATGTCACTGGCTGTTACCGCAGGAATAGATGAAGAAGGGTACAGCGCATCCGGAGAATATAAATATACGATGAAAGAGCTTTTCCGGCCTTATGAACTGACTTTTGATTATATAAAGGCAGATTACAGAGAACCATTCGTTTATTATGGAATTGAAAGAAATTCTTCCGATGAATGGATCAACAGAAGTGTTCCGATGTATCTGGAATTTCTGGATAATTTATAATAATATGGAAAGTAAGCTGAACTTGAATTAAAATGAGTTCAGCTTACTTTTGTATGTATTCAAAAAATACAGAGAATAATACTTAAAACCCTTATCCTACCGTAGGAGTATCCTCTTCTTTCAGTATTTTTTTATCCTTCATGGTGAGCATCATTCTTTCATATTTGTACTTTTCCCAATCAAAGCTGTTGAGAAAATCGAGGGCAGCCTGAAATCCTCTGTTGAACAGTTCTTCCTTTTCCTCTCTTTTCATAAAGAAATTCAGCCAGCTGCTGGTCCCACAGTTAACGGTCTGTATGCTGTACAGTTTATAAAAGGTGTGTTTGGTAAGAAATGTTTTATCATTAAATCCTTTCAAGGTGCTGATGATATTTCCGGCGTAGCTGAATGGTGTTTTAAGGATTTCTTCACTGGTTTTCCCTTTTTCCGAAAGGATAGCAGAATCACTTGTGAGCTGCACTCCAAAAAGGGGCATTCTCGGATAAAAAACTTCATCCGCATGAAACAGATCAATAGGGAAGTTGGAAATACTGCCCCCATCAATAAAAACTCCTGCAGGGTTGATATCTTCAGGCTTGGTATTCATCCAGTATCTCCAGGCATATTTTACAGAATCATCATTTTTATTGATTGGTTTCTGAAAAGGCTCAAAGAAAAAAGGAACAGCCATAGAAGCCCGTACAAATTCTGCCGGACTGATGTGCTTCAGTTCCTCTTCAGACCAGTAAAGATTAGCCATCGTGGGAAGTTCTACCTTAATTTTTGCATTGATATCGGTGGTGATGACAACATATTCGGATTTGAGAAGGTAAAACGGGTTATTTTTATAATAATCATTATTCACAGAGCTCTCGTAGAAAATCCGGTATCGTGTCTGGTCAATATGTTCCTGATTTTTGGTTTTAATCTTTTCGATGCTTTGTAAAGCCATCTGATAATATTCCTGTCCGTTTCCATACCGGTAATTGAGGTTGAGTTCTCTTTCTTTCTGAATAAATTTTTTATTGAGATGAGCAACCGTTTTGATCCCGAACTGATCCAGCGCATACTGCATTGTGTTCTGAAAAGTATTTCCGGGATTCAGTCCGCTGTTTTCTTTTCTGAAATTGTTGTAAAGCTTCCTGATACAGAAAAATAAAATGACGGCTGGTATCAGCGGAATCAGGAACATCAGTTTCGCATTCAGAATCGTTGTTGAAGGTGCCAGAAAAGGAATGCTGATCAGAATAATAAAAAGGATAGCGGCAATAACAGCATTGATTTTAAAAATCTTTGTTGTTCAGCATCGCATGAAGGGTGGTTTTTACGTACGTCTTCCCATCCATGAAATCTGAAAAATCCCAGCTGAAAAGGATATCCTTGATCAGCTCACTTTTAGATTCCTCTTTGGTCTTACAGGCTGCAATAAGCATCGTATTAATGGCGCCGGCACTTGTTCCTGCTACTTTCAGAAAACGGATGCCGAATATCTCCAGCCCGTAAAGATAACCTACCAATGCACTTCCCCAGACACCACCACCTTCCTGAACAAATTCCACATACTGATTACCTGATTGATCCAGAAGGTCAGAAAATTCTTTGCCGGAGATATTCTGATGTAAAGCCATCAGCTTTTCTTTGGATGCCTGCGAAAGGGACGGATCTTCCAGGATTTTGTTGAGGTTTTCAGCGGTCATGGTATTTTTGTTTTGTTGGTATGATGGTTAGAGACAACAAGTAATCAACGGATCATATTTTATAGGAGTACACCTTTGTGCCCATATAAAACTAATCACCATTGCTTTCGCCTTACATAAATAAATGTACTGATCACAACCGCAGCCATTGCTCCCAAAGTTATAAAATAGCCATACTTATGATGAAGTTCAGGCATATTATCGAAATTCATCCCGTAAACCCCGGCAATAAAGGTGATTGGTAAGAAGTAAACAGAATAAATGGCTAAAACCTTCATCACCTGGTTGGCCTTCTGATCCGAAAGTGCCAGGAACATGGAAATAAGGTTGGTAATCTGGATATTCAGGTGATCAAAATCCGCCACAACATCTTTATGCTTGTCCTTTAAATCAACAAATTCGGAGTCCTGTAAATTCAAGAGTTTAAATTTATCAATAGCATCCGTAGAGATGACCAGTACCCGTGAATTCAATCCTGATTTGCGTTTCAGTTTATAAAGACGGCGGATCTGGCTGGTATGATTGGTGTTTTTAAGGAAAATCTCATTCTCAATATTATCCATCGTTTCAAATAGGCTTAAAGATTCATCATCAAAACTTTTCATAATCAGGATAGCAATCATCAGGGTGATTTGCTGGGGAGTGACATCTTCCTGGATTAAAGAAACCTTTTTCTTGGTCTCGGTGATACTTCTGGTCTTCATCCTGTGGATGGTAATAATGGTATTTTCAACCAGAAAAATTCCAATCTTGGTGCTGATATCGCTGATGGTATTCAGATTTTTTCTTTCCAGCTCCGTACTTTCACGAAGTAGGAAGAATTTTACGTTCCCGTCTTCTTCATATTTCGGGAGGTGGTTAGGATCCATTGTATCTTCAAGAAGAAGATTGTTGATTTCATATCTTTCATGAAGAAATTTCAGGTCTTCTACAGTAGGAGCCTCTACATCTACCCATTCGCACTGGGAGGTTCTGTATATCGTGTCAATTGGCATAAAGTAAAAATACTAATATTTTGAAAAACTATGTGTTAAATAAGTTTTATCTTTGCCAAAATTAAAAAACTATATGATTAAAAGTACAATAAAAGGTGTGGGATTTTATGTTCCAGATAACGTTGTAACAAATGATGATTTAGCAAAACTGATGACTACCAATGATGAATGGATTACGGAAAGGACAGGCATCAAGGAAAGGAGACACAGAAAAAACAGATACGACTCTCAGGAAACCAGCGCTTATCTGGGGTTTAAAGCGGCAGAAAAAGCCATCCAGAATGCGGGTCTTACCTCAAAAGATATCGATTATATTATCTTTGCCACGCTTTCTCCGGATTATTATTTTCCAGGATGTGGTGTATTGCTTCAGGACATGCTGGGATGTGATACGATAGGAGCTTTGGACGTAAGAAATCAATGTTCAGGATTTGTATATTCAATGAGTGTTGCCAATGCATTTATCAAATCAGGGACTTATAAAAATATTCTTGTGGTAGGAGCTGAGGTTCACTCTTTCGGACTGGATTTTTCTGATGAAGGAAGAGGAGTTTCTGTCATTTTTGGAGATGGGGCAGGAGCTATTGTTCTTTCAGCTACAGAAGATGAAAATGCAGGTGATATTTTAGCCATGAATATGCATTCTGAAGGAAAATATGCAGATGATCTTTGTACTCAGTTCCCGGGTTCAAAGTTCGGATGGAGTGACAGGATGAGAAAAGACCCTGAAAATGTAACAAATAAAGAAGTATACCCGATTATGAACGGTAACTTCGTGTTCAAGCATGCCGTAACAAGATTCCCTGAAACAATGATGGAAGCATTGAACAAAGCAGGAAAAACCATTGAAGACCTCGATATGTTTATCCCTCACCAGGCGAACCTGAGAATTGCCCAGTTTGTACAGGAAAAATTCGGATTACCAGACGATAAAGTGTTCAACAATATCCAGAGATACGGAAACACGACAGCGGCTTCTATTCCGATTGCTTTAAGCGAAGCGATTGAGCAGGGAAAAATCAAAAGAGGAAACCTTGTCCTTCTTTCTGCTTTCGGAAGCGGATTTACGTGGGGAAGTGTCCTGTTTGAATACTAATAGAAGCAATTATTGCTTAGTATCTCATAAAAAACAGAAGGGAAACTTTCACTTATACCACAACTGAAGACGTGAAAATCCCATCCTTTGGAGGGGTGACGGAAATTCAAAGAATTTTTGACGGGGTGGTTTATACATCATAAAAAACGCAGAACGGAGTTCTGCGTTTTTTTATTTTAGACTTTACATAATTAAAGACTTTTCAGTAATTTTTCCGTGTCAGAAGAATCCTGTCCGGTGCTTTTGGCAAGTTCAATAGACTTTTCAGCCCATATTTTTGCATTTTTCTTATCACCCACCTTATTGTAAAGGTTGGCTAAAGTATCTGTATTGGCAAAGTTCTGATCTTTTTACAGATTCCTGCGCCCATGCAATTGCTTTTTCAAGGGACTCCTTATTGCTTACATTTTCAAAGAAGTTCCATGCAAGGGAATTCAGCTCTTCGGAACCTGCTACAGAATAATCTTTGTAAAGGTCAAGGATTAATTTTTCATATTCAGGAATATTTTTATTCTTTAAAGCTCTGTTGGCTTTCATTCTTTTTAAGATTTTGTCAGCCTCTTCTTTGCTCAGGAATTTCTGGGCTTCTGACATAAAATAGCTGTCATTCCATGTTTTGGCATCTGCATTGTACGCTTTTTTAGAAATCGTATTCAGCTTGATATTTTTATCAAACTTTTCATACTTATCTTCCGGGAAGAATTTAACGATATCGGCTTTTTTATCCTGGAAAATTTTGTACAAAGGACTGTCTGTAGTCTGAACTCCGGAAAGAAGCATCTGAATATCCTGCTGATCTAAACTGGTTTTCTGCTGAAAATAACGGTTCATCACTTTACCGGCGAACTCAGCATCATTATACATGGTAAGCCCTGCAAGATTCTTTAAAAATTCAGGATCTTTTTCTCCGTTTTCAAATTGCTGCTTCAGAGAAGTCAGTCTTTTGTTAGGATCTTCAGCATCTTTTGCAAACTGGATAAAGTCTTTTTCTTCTACATATCCCAAAGTTCTGTGTACAGCTTCACCGTTTCCGTCAATAAAAAGGTAAGTCGGGAATGCTTTTACGTTGTATTTTTTGGCAAGTTCGATTCCTTCCCCTTTTTCCATATCAATTTTAGCATTGATAAAATGAGAATTATAATAATCACCCACAGACTGAAGCGGGAAAATATTTTTAACCATCAGTTTACATGGCCCGCACCATGAGGCATATGCATCAATAAAGACCAGTTTTTTTCCTTTTTCGCTTTGGCAAGGATAGAGGCAAAATTGCCTTCTTCAAATTTAATTCCCTGCGCCCATGCCAGGGCTCCTATAAAGATGGAGGAAAGTATTGCTATTTTTTTCATAAAAACTTTTTATTCCCTACAAATGTAATAAATATGATGACACCTGAGCCGTTCATATTGAAAATAATTATACAGGAACTTTAGCTTAAAAACAGAGATCATGTGATATGAAAGATAATCAGTTATTATTTTAGTCTTATTATTAAAATTAATGTAAATGACTGTTTTAAACGATTAAATTTCAAGATAATATTTTAATAAAAAATAAAATATCACTAGTTTTGTAAAAAACAAAAAGACACTCCGTGAAAATAATGATGAATTATTATAAAATCAAAATAATAATTTGTTTTTTTATGCCTAGAAGTCTTCTGAAATTTTTGTTTTTGCTGATAACAGCAGTTCCTATATTCGCTCAGAAAAAAATAACTTTGATCTTACCTGTGAAAGGACCTCTTCCGTCACAGCTTATAAGGATTTACCCAAAGCAATCAAAACTGCGGATTCTCTTTATATGTCAGCTCAAGCTCCTGCAGAAAAATCCAATGTCTCATCCTTTCTTCAGAACTTTATCACCATGCGGGCGAACTTAAAAAGCAATTTGTTACAGTGAAAATGCACATTCGGTAATCAACCAGATCAATGATCCGCAATGGATGGCTGTAGTAACCAGATTACTTGCGAAACAATATAGACAGGTAGGGTTATACGAAAGATCCAAAAAATACATTCTGAAAGGATTGGACGCTGCCTGCCGGATCACTGATTTTCAGAAGAGTAACGAGGCGGCAGGATTGCTGAATCAGGAAATGGCCTTCTATGAAATGGAGATGGGGAATTATCCCAATGCTATACAGTACATCGAAGCTTCTCTGAAATATTTTGAAAAAATAAACAGTGATAAAGAAAATAAGACAACAGCCGCTTCTTATCAGCTGTTGGGAGATATTTATTTCAAACTTAATGATTATCCTGTTTCTGAAAGCTATTATAGAAAAGCAGAAGGTTTACTTAAAGACGGAAGCTGCACCTTGGGTTTGGTGTATAACGGATTAGGAGGTATCCGTCTTAAGCAGAAAAACTGGAAAGATGCTGAATTCTATCTTAAAAAGGCGGAGAAAATTGCAGATACCTCCCGGAGTCTTAAGCTTAAAAAAGTAGTATATTCCAATATTAATGATTATTATGAAGGGACGGGAGATAATTTTAAAGCTTCATTGTATGCGGTGAAATATGTACGTGCCTATGACAGCATTGCAGCCCGTAATCAGAGTTTTGCAATGAAGTCCATTGAAAACCCAAAGGGAAAGCCTAATAAAAAGAGCGGGCAGATGAACAGAGTAAAGAATGCTGCCATTGTGATTCTCTTTATTTCACTGGTCGGTTTGCTTATTTTTATCAGAAGAAAGCAGAAAAAACAACGTTCAAAGTTACGAAACATGATGAGGGCTCAGTTTAATATGATCGGCGGCAGAAACCATTATCCTTTACAACAGCCAGACTCTGAGTTTTCCAATATATCTGTAGAAGAAATTGATGACAAAGAATCTGAAGCAGACCGGAGAAGAAATGATTCTATGATGACTTCCGAAACAGAATCTAAGCTGCTTGAGCTTCTTGAAGATTTTGAAAAAGGTGATCTTTATAACAATAAAGGCATGTCCCTTTCTTTTCTTGCCGGTGAATTGAACACCAATACAAAATATCTTTCTTATGTCATTAATCAGCATAAAAGCGCAGACTTCAAAACATACATCAACCGTTTAAGGATCAATTATATTGTAGATAAACTGATCAATGATGAGAAATACAGGCAGTACAAAATAAGTATCCTTGCTGATGAATGCGGATTCTCTTCTCACAGTAAATTTGCATCGGTCTTTAAAGCGGTAACGGATTATTCTCCATCTGCCTATATCAAATATCTGGATAATGAAAATAAATCCGATAAAAATGTTCATTTTCCGTAAAATGATTAAAAAGACCTGATTTTTTAATTTCTATCTTATCATTTTCACGAAAATGAACAACCTATTGTTTTAAAGAAACGCCTTTCTATCATATATTTGTCCCAGTTTCACAGAACAGGAGACAATCCTGATACATCTTATCGCTTTTTATTCCGCTTTCTGAATTAAGGTCATTATAAGTGAAACAGTAATTCCCATTTTCATTTTTTAAGGAAATATTCTGTATCAGAATATCACCATATTTATAATCGGGGTTGATTGCCCGGTTTTTTTCAGTCAAGTTTTTTAAGTGCAAATCCACAGAAAGTCTGTGGATTTGTGATTTTATTTAACTTTTGTACTGTCAGTCTTTGCTTTTGAAGTATCAGCCGGTGCTGGTGAAGGGATAGAATTGGCAACTGCAGAATCACCCATTCTGTTTCTTAAGGAATCTTTATTGTGGGCTTCTTTATATTCCTCTCTTTTTCTTTGTTTTGAGCACAGCTTCCAAGGAAAAGAAATCCGAGAATGGCTCCTATGAATAATTTTCTCATTGTAATATATTTTAATGTTGGTGTTTATCAAATATAAGGATTTAAAGATAAAAGATAAAAGATAAAAGATAAAAGATACTCTTATTAAACATCTATTATACATTTGGATGTCAAATATCAAAGGGAATTTCTTTGTTTTTATTTTTCATCAGGTTTTATAGAATTAATAATGGTTAAATTCCTACGGAATGTCAAGGACTGATTGTATCATGTATTTGGTGCTGCTTAATTCTTTTGTCATTCTGCAGGGATCTATATAACATTATTTTCAACAACGTTGAAGAATAAAATGGTTTTTTCATTAAGCTATTTGCCAGGCTATCAATAGAAGTAGGCTTTAGCCACTCTCATTATAGTCAAGCTTCATCCGGCTTTAGCCAAAACCTGATTTTTTCATCCGATAATTAAATTAAACCATTTATCCTTTACCTTTTATCATAAAAAAATCTGCAGCGCTTTCATCTGCAGATTTTCCATGTTAAGTTAAACGTATATAAATACTATTTGACAGGAGACGTTGCCATAGAATCCTTTTTTATCTTGATAGTGTCAGGATTCGTCATTTTTGTAGTCATTGTATCAGTGGTGGTAGGGGGTATACTTTTTTGTGTACTTTCTACTGTTGCTGAATCACGATTACTTGTTGACATTGTCGATTCTTTGGTTCCACAGCTCACTGCAAATATTCCTATTCCGATGGCTGTTAGCAATAACTTTTTCATATTATTTTATTTTGGGGTGTATAATAACGGAAAATCAATAATTATTCCTAACAGGGCATTAAAAATCGTAAAATATCCGTAAAGTTTGTTAAAAGATGTTAGTGAGAGGAGGGTTGCGGCTTCGAGGTATGAGGTGTGAAGTGGGAGAGTTAGAGAGTTAGAGAGTGTAGGGGAAGTGAAGAGTATTTTTCTGGTTATCAGTAACTTTTAATTTTAAAACTAAACTTTGAACTCTTAACACTGCCTTCATAACTCGGAATACAAACCCCGAATCCCAAACCCGTATTACTCCACAAAAAAAGCCCCGAAACCGAAATTCCGAGGCTGTATGTCAAGAACAGACAATTATTGCTTATTGCCCGTTACTTATTACTTATTATCCAAGGTATGGATATTTGTAGTTTTTCGGAGAAACAAAAGTTTCTTTTACGCTTCTTACAGAAACCCATCTCAGAAGGTTCATTTTAGAGCCTGCTTTGTCATTTGTTCCTGAAGCTCTGCCTCCGCCGAAAGGCTGCTGTCCTACTACAGCACCCGTTGGCTTATCGTTGATGTAGAAGTTACCGGAAGCGTTTTCTAAAGCCTTATAAGCTTCGTTGATTGCGTAACGGTCTTGTGAGAATACAGAACCTGTCAATGAATAAGGAGAAGTAGAATCTACCAGCTTAAGTGTTTCTTTCCAGTCTTTATCTTCATATACATAGATGGATAAGATTGGGCCGAAGATCTCTTCTACCATACTTTCATAGTGAGGATTGGTAGTTTCAATTACCGTTGGGTGTACAAACCATCCTTTAGAATCATCATATTTTCCACCGATTGCAACAGTAGCTTCACCGGAAGCATTGGCTCTGTCGATATATCCTTTACATTTTTCGAAAGAATTTTTGTCGATAACAGCGTTTACAAAGTTAGAAGTATCTTCAGGAGAACCGATTTTGATTGTACTCATCTGATCTTCCATTACTTTTTTCACATCGGCCCAAAGAGATTTAGGAATATACGCTCTTGACGCTGCAGAACATTTTTGCCCCTGATATTCAAAAGCACCCCTTACCAATGCCGTAGCTACAGCTTCTACGTTCGCAGACGGGTGGGCAATTACAAAGTCTTTACCTCCTGTTTCTCCAACAATTCTTGGGTATGTTCTGTAGTTGTGGATATTGTCACCGATCATTTTCCACATTCCCTGAAATACTTTTGTAGAACCGGTAAAGTGAAGACCTGCAAAATCCGGGTGAGCCAATACTTTCTCAGCAGTTTCTTTACCATCAGTAAAGATCATATTGATAACCCCTGCAGGAAGACCTGCTTCTGTTAATACATCCATGATTACTTTTGCAGAATATACCTGCTTGTCAGATGGTTTCCAAACCACTACGTTTCCTAGCATGGCCATACAAGTCGGAAGGTTTCCGGAAATCGCTGTAAAGTTGAAAGGAGTTACTGCAAAGCAGAAGCCTTCTAATGGTCTGTACTCAACACGGTTCCAGATTCCGTTGTCAGAAACCGGCTGTTCAGCATACATTTCTGTCATGAACTCTACATTGAATCTTAAGAAATCGATAAACTCACAAGCAGAATCAATTTCAGCCTGGTGTACGTTTTTAGACTGTCCGATCATTGTTGCAGCATTGATCACATCTCTGTAAGGACCAGCCAAAAGATCGGCTGCCTTTAAGAAAATTGCTGCACGCTGTTCCCAGCCTAGTTCATTCCATTCTTTTTTAGCTGCCAATGCCGCGTTGATAGCGTCATCCACATGCTGCATACCACCCTGGTAATAGAATCCGAAGTCATGCGTATGATCCTGTGGAGACTGAAGCTGTACTTTTGTATCAGTTTTTACTTCTTTTCCATTGATAATCATTGGGATTTCTACCTTTTCAGCCCACATTTTTTTATAAGTGTCGATAAGGCTTTTAACCTCGGGAGATCCCGGTTCATATGAATTTACCGGCTCGTTTACCGCTAATGGTACTTGCGAAATTGCTTTTGACATATTACGTTTTATTATTTTATTAAATTAAATAAGATGTGTATACAAATTTACGATAATTATAAGGAAAGAAAAAATGCCGCCTGATTTTGTGAAATAAGCTTAATTTTTGATTAATCCTTAGTGAATACTATTTTTTGAGCCAATATAATTGATAATAAAACATGTGTTGGTCCTGTTTTTTTAATAGAAGGAAAAGAAGGGGTGAATAGTCATAGTTATAGGAATAAGGACAAAAAAATATTTGTCATAGTTTATAGAGGATTCTTAAGCATTGTAAATAAAGGATTTGTAGCTGAATGTTAAAAATACAT
Source organism: Chryseobacterium sp. 1B4 (assembly GCF_036631475.1). Taxonomy (NCBI): domain Bacteria; kingdom Pseudomonadati; phylum Bacteroidota; class Flavobacteriia; order Flavobacteriales; family Weeksellaceae; genus Chryseobacterium; species Chryseobacterium sp. 1B4. The sequence continues at coordinate 396,179 of NZ_JAPNUF010000008.1, read as the reverse complement.
AAAATTGCATTTGTTGCGATTTTGAACATTTTAAATAAATTTTTTGATAGCCGGGGCTTTCAGATTGTTCTAATTTTACAGCATTATTAACAGGTATGAAAAAAAGAGTCTTATTTTTCTCTTTTGTGATATTTTTCTCAGCGCTGTGTGCAGGTCTTTTTGCACATAAAGGGAAAACTCAGCCATACTCTGATATTCTTACAAAAATTCATCTTCTTCAGCAGAAATCCGATCAGCAGACCCAGCCTGAAATGTACAGTTTTTCAGATGTGCAGGATGTGCAGGATTCCAATGACTGGGAGAAAGTGAAATTTGATTACTCAGTACTTACGCAGCAGTGGTTATATTACTTCTTTGCCGGCTACACTTACAGTACACGGGTTGCGGCCGTTCAAAACCGTATTTATATTACAGCACCAAGGTACATCCTGTATCATTCCCTGCAGATTGCGGGCTGCTAATCCTTTTTTAAAATCGTAATGACTTTATGGTTTGTATTGATGTGAATACAGATCCGTAACAATCATTTCCCACATTACATTTTTGAACATTTCTATTTGCCTTTATAAAAAGGTGAACAGAATTCTGTTTGTCCAATTTTAAATAAAAATACTATGCACTTAACACCGAGAGAAACGGAAAAGCTTATGCTGTTTCTGGCAGGCGAACTCGCTCTGAAAAGAAAGGCAAGAGGCCTTAAATTAAACTATCCTGAATCCATAGCACTGATCAGCCACTTCTTGCTTGAAGGTGCAAGAGATGGAAAAAAAGTAGCCGAGCTAATGCAGGAAGGCGCTAATCTTCTTACAAAAGAGGATGTGATGCCCGGCGTGGCAGAAATGATCCACGATGTTCAGATTGAAGCGACGTTTCCGGATGGAACGAAGCTGGTAACCGTACACAATCCAATCCGTTAATACCTATTCATCATGATACCAGGAGAAATTTTTGTAAAAGAAGGTACAATTATCTGCAATGAAGGCAGAGAAACTGTAAAAATAAAAGTAACCAATACAGGAGACCGCCCTATTCAGGTAGGTTCACACTTCCACTTTTTGAAGTTAATAAAGCGATGGGCTTTGACCGCGAAAAGGCTTTCGGAAAGAGATTGAATATTGTAGCAAGCACTGCAGTACGTTTCGAGCCGGGGGAAGAAAAAGAAGTGGAGCTGGTAGAAATAGGAGGAACAAAAAAAGCAATGGGCTTCAATAATCTTGTGGACGGACAGATAGATTCCGAAGACCAGAAAAGAGAAAGTCTTGCAAAAGTAGAAGAGTTAAACTTTAAAAATCACTAAGATGAGCTTACCCGTAGACAGAAAACAATACGCCAATATATTAGGTCCTACAGCAGGAGACAAAATCAGACTCGGAGACACTGAAATTATCATTGAAATTGAAAAGGATTTCACCCATTACGGTGACGAAGCCGTTTTCGGAGGAGGAAAAACCGTTCGTGACGGGATGGGACAGAATGTTACCGCGAAAAGAGATGAAGGTGTTCTGGATCTTTGCATCACCGGAGCTGTAATTATAGACCACTGGGGAATTGTGAAAGGAGATATCGGAATCAAGGATGGGAAAATTGTAGGAATCGGAAAAGCTGGAAACCCTGATACAATGGATGGTGTATCTCCTGATATGATCATCGGGGCTTCAACTGAAGTTCACGGAGGAAAAGGATATATCGTAACGGCCGGAGGTATCGATACTCACATTCACTACATCTGTCCTCAACAGATTGAAACCTCTTTGTACAGCGGAATCACAACGATGATCGGCGGAGGAACAGGTCCGAATGACGGAACGAATGCCACAACGGTTACTCCTGGAAGATTCAATATGCAAAAAATGCTTGAAGCAGCAGAAGAATATCCAATGAACCTTGGTTTCTTCGGAAAAGGGAACTGTTCAGCAGAAGAACCTATCGAAGAACAGGTGGAAGCAGGAGCTTTGGGAGTGAAAATCCACGAAGACTGGGGAGCAACTCCTGCGACGATTGATGCCGCACTGAAAGTAGCTGATAAATATGATGTTCAGGTTGCCATCCACACTGATACCCTGAATGAAGGAGGATTCCTTGAAGATACGATGAGGGCAATCAACGGAAGAGTAATCCACACCTTCCACACGGAGGGAGCAGGGGGAGGCCACGCACCGGACATCATTAAAGCAGCCATGTATCCCAATGTATTGCCGGCTTCTACAAACCCTACACGCCCTTACACCGTAAATACCATTGATGAACACCTGGATATGCTGATGGTTTGCCACCACCTGAGCAAAAACATTCCTGAAGATGTAGCGTTCGCGGATTCACGTATCCGTCCGGAAACTATTGCAGCGGAAGATATTCTTCATGATATGGGGGTCTTCAGCATCATGAGTTCAGACTCCCAGGCGATGGGAAGACCCGGAGAAGTGATCACCAGAACATGGCAGACCGCAAGCAAAATGAAAGAGCAGAGAGGTGCTTTGGAAGAAGATCAGCATACAGATAACGATAACTACCGTGCCAAAAGATATGTGGCCAAATATACCATAAACCCGGCCATTGCCCATGGTATTTCAGAATATGTGGGATCTGTTGAAAAAGGAAAACTGGCAGATCTGGTGATCTGGAAACCTGCGTTATTTGGAGTGAAACCGGAAATGATTGTAAAAGGAGGATTTGTAATTGCTGCAAAAATGGGCGATCCTAACGCATCTATTCCAACACCTCAGCCGATTATTTACAGAAATATGTTTGGAGCACACGGAAAAGCTAAATTCGGAACTTGTGCCAACTTCGTTTCCCAGATCTCTATCGATAACGGAACTATTGCTTCTTACAAGCTGGAGAAAATGATTCTTCCGGTAAAAAACTGCAGAAATATTGGTAAAAAAGACCTTATCCATAATGATAAGACGCCTTTAATTGAAGTGAATCCTGAAAATTATAAAGTAACGGTAGACGGTGAATACATCACATGTGAACCGGCAGAGAAACTTCCTTTAACACAGTTGTATTATTTGTTCTAAGATAAATTTTATGAATCAAACCTAACAGGTTTCAAAAACCTGTTAGGTTTATTCAACAACGAAAAAATGTATCAGATCATATTTTAAAACAATTATAGAACTACGTTTAGAATGAAATATTTAAATAAAACAGTTTTTCTGTTGCTGTAGCCGGAATGTTGTTACTTTCCGGTAAGGTAAGTGCTCAGTTTTTAGGAGGGCACAGGCTGAAAAGCGATGAAGAAGGACCAAAAGGCCAGTTTATGATCTATGGTTCCCTGGACTATTCTAAAATTACCACACCGTCAAGCAGCAGCAGTACGGTTTCCAGTGCACCGCTTGGAGTGGGATACTTTATTAATAATAATGATCTTATCGGGGTTAATTATGCCTACTCACAAAATTCTGTTGATCATCATGTGGCTTATAAGCAAAATGAAGCAGGTATCTGGTATAGTCCTTCATTAATGCTTGGGAAATACTTTGTATTGATAGGGCAGGTAGATGCTCATTACGTTTGGGGACAGCAATTGTCAACAGCTGCTGAGGCGATGCAGAACTTTAACGGATTCCGCCTTCGTGCTTATCCCCTGATCGGAATATTGTTAGGTGGCGGCTGGGCACTGAAATTCAAGTTTGCAGAACTTTCTATGCTTCAGACCAAAACGAAAGAAGAGGGCTGGACAAAAAGCTATATAGCAGGAATCAGTGGTTCAACATTCGGGGTAGGAATCTCCAAAAACTTAGACTTCAGAAAAAAATCCAACAATGATAATTAATCAAATCATAGGCAATCTTGCTGAAAATCCTACAGAGAAAACCATAGACTATCTTGATCTGGAATGGTTTGAAACGACGAAAAGAATCCAGCGCAAAAAAACCAGACAGGGAACTGATGTCGCGATCAGATTTCTCAGAGAGGGACAGCGCCTGCGTGAAGGGGATATTCTTTTTGAGGATTCAGAAAAAATAATCGCAGTCAGTGTTCTGGAAACAGAAGCTATCGTGATGTCACCCGCTTCATTGCTGGAAATGGGTACCGTATGTTATGAGATCGGAAACAAACATATTCCGCTTTTCATTCAGAATGATAAAGTATTGCTTCCTTTTGAAATGCCGATGTTCAGATGGCTGGAGGCAAGCGGCTTTAACCCGGAAAAACAATCTGTGAAGCTGCTGAATCTTCTGAAATCCAATGTAGAACCTCATGGACATGGCAGTCTTGGCTCCACAATTTTTACCAAAATCTTAAAAATGGCAGCTCCGAAAGATGAATAGCATGAACATAAATTTTCTGTCAGGTTTGCTTCATCTGGCGGATCCTACACTTCCCATCGGAGGCTACACCCATTCCAACGGACTTGAAACTTACGTGCAGGAAAGAATAGTACATAACGTAGAAACTGCAAAAGAATTTGTGCAGAATATGCTTCAGTACAATCTTAAATTCAATGACGGAGCTTTTGCAAAGCTGGCTTATGAAGCAGCAGAAAAGGGAGATTTTCAACAGCTTTTAGAACTGGATAATGAATGTAATGCGATCAAATGTCCGAAGGAAATCCGCCAGGCCAGCCAGAAATTAGGATTAAGGCTGATCAAAATATTCAAAAGAAGAGAGCGTTTTCCTCTAATGGAAGCATTTGAAAAAGCGATTCAAAACAAGGAGGTGAATTCTCATTACTGTATTGTATTTGGTGTGTATGCTTATTTAATGAAAATTCCTTTGTACGAGTCACTTTTAGGGTTCTATTACACTTCAGTGGCAGGAATGATTACCAATGCTGTAAAGCTGGTTCCTCTTGGACAGCTGGACGGACAGGATATCCTTTTTCTCTTTACCCTGTGATGGAAAAAACAGCTTTAGAAACTATAGAACTGGACAGAGATATGATAGGGCTTTGTAATACTGCCTTTGACATCAGATGTATGCAGCATGAGAGATTGTATTCAAGGCTTTATATGTCCTAAAAGGTAAGAGGTAGAAGAGCAGATTGCCGAATTGCCCTCTGAATAAAACATCCTTGCAGTCAAAAAATATTCACAATTAAAAACTTAGCGCCATAGCGTTAAAAAATAAAACTTAAAGAAAATGGAAAATAGAAAATATATAAAAGTAGGAGTAGCAGGCCCCGTAGGTTCAGGAAAAACTGCATTACTGGAAAGGTTAAGCAGAAAATTATTTGGTACGTATGATCTTGGAGTGATCACCAACGATATTTATACCAAAGAAGATGCTGAGTTTATGGCAAAAAACAGCCTTCTTCCCCACGACAGAATTATCGGAGTGGAAACAGGAGGATGTCCGCATACTGCCATCCGTGAAGATGCAAGTATGAACCTTGAAGCGGTAGATGAGCTGGCAGCACGTTTCCCTGAGATCGAACTGGTTCTTATTGAAAGTGGAGGAGACAACCTTTCAGCGACATTCAGTCCGGACCTTGCAGACGTTACCATTTTCATTATCGATGTAGCAGAAGGAGAAAAAATCCCCAGAAAAGGAGGACCTGGGATTACAAGATCAGATTTACTGATCATCAATAAAATTGACCTTGCCCCTTACGTAGGAGCCAGCCTTGAAGTCATGGAAAATGATGCCAGAAGAATGAGAAAAGGAAATCCTTTCGTATTCACCAACCTGAAAACGGATGAAGGACTGGACAAAGTAATAGGCTGGATCAAAAAATATGCTCTTCTGGAGGAAATTGAAGAACCGAACCTGGTAAGATAAATGGACAGTCGTTTAAAAATTATTGCAGGATTCAAAGGAGGAGAATCCTATATGAAAGACCTGTATGTCTCGCTTCCTTTCAGAGTAGTTTCTGTAGGACAGCGAAAAAATGACAAAAAGCTCTATCAGATGGTGATGAGCTCCTCCCGGGAATTCTGGATGGAGACCACTACCATCTGGAAGTTGCTCTTGAAAAAGGAGCCGCACTTCAGCTGCAGTCGCAATCCTATCAGAGGCTTTTCAACATGAAAGATAAAGCAGTTCAGGAGCTTAACGTAACTATGGAAGATGAAACCTCTTTTGCTTATGTTCCTCATCCGATAGTTCCCCATGAAGATTCCAATTTTAAAAGCAAGGCGAAGATTCATATCGGTAAAAACAGCCAGATTATCATCAGTGAGATCATTACCTGCGGAAGAAAACATTATGGGAAGTCTTTAAACTGAAACGTTTTCAGAATGTAATGGAAATCTATCACAACAATAAGTTGGTTGTAAAAGATAATGTTCTGATTCAACCTGATATGATCCCGGTCAGCAGCATCGGAAACCTGGAACAATATACCCACCAGGGAACCCTGATCTTCTACAGTACGAAGGAAAATGTAGACAAAAACGGATTGATTGAAAAAATAGTTGAAGCAGCCGCGCAGCACCATGAAGAGATGGAAACAGGGGTTTCAGCAATGGATGACAACGGTTTTGTGGTAAGAGCTTTGGGACACGGTGGGGAAGTAATGTATAACTTCTTCCTGCATATTCAGGAAATTCTCTGGTCGTTGGAATAAAAGACATCCTTGTCAAGTTTAAAAACCTTGACAAGGATCCTGATATCTTCAATAGAAGCGGGCTTTAGCCCGCTTAGCAAAAGAAATTTTCCATTGGCTTTAGCCAAAACTTAATAAAGAATCTGAAATAACAGAATTAATAAAAATGGATAGTACAGTTTGGGCACTTCTTTTGAGTGCCGTTTCAATAAGTTTTATACACACCGCTTCAGGGCCGGATCACTACCTGCCATTCATTGTGATTTCAAAATCCAAAAAGTGGAGCGGTACGAAAACAGCAATATTAACGGTTGTCTGTGGTTTCGGACACGTATTCAGTTCTCTGATTTTGGGCTTTATCGGGGTTTTTCTCGGATGGCAGCTGAATAAGATCTCCTGGTTTCAGGATATCAGGGGAAACTTCTCAGGATGGGCACTGCTGATTTTCGGAGGTGTTTATCTGGTATATGGTCTCATTCAGGCGATCAGAAACAAGCCTCATAAGCATTTCGATGTGATGGGGGACGATGTCTATGTATACGAACACAATCACAGCGAAGTGGTAATGCCTCAGAAAAGAATAAAAGTAACCCCGCTTGTATTATTCATGATTTTCGTGATGGGACCAAGTGAACCATTGATTCCTTTGTTGTTTTATTCAGGAGTAAAACACTCAATGTCTGAAATTGCTGTATTGGTAATTTCTTTCACTGCAACTACAGTCTTAACCATGCTTGGAATGGTTCTTCTGGGACGTTATGGTTACTCAACACTATTTAATACCGAAAAACTGGAAAGATATATGGGTGTGGTAAGCGGGGCTGTGGTAACCGTTTGTGGAGTCGGAATGGTCTTTCTTGGATGGTAAACGGGTTTAAGGGTGCGAGTGGTAGAGTTTGAGGTAAGAGAGTTTGAGAGTGTAAGAATTTTAGAGTAAAGTTCTAGTTCCTGTTTCTAACCTCTACTGCCTTATCCAGATCATCAGTACATTTTACATCGTACAAAAAAATACATTATACAAAAAACTATGAACGAATTTTTCAAAAAAATACCTTTTTTAGACAATATATTAAAAGGGATCGGGCAGATTATGCTTCAGGAAAACAGATGGACCGGGATTCTGTTTCTTATAGGGATCTTCCTGGGAAGCTGGCAGTGTGGAGTTGCGGTATTGCTTTCAACAGCAGCCGGAACTTTCACAGCAATGAAGCTTAAATATGATCAATCTGAAATTAATGCGGGACTGTACGGTTTCAGTGCAGCGCTGGTGGGAGTAGCCCTGGCCTTTCTTTTCGAAACTACGGTATTGATCTGGATTTTAATACTATTAGGTGGAGCGTTGGCTGCTGTTATCCAGCATTTTTTTATCCGGAAGAAAATTCCGGTGTTTACTTTTCCTTTTATCATCATTACCTGGGTATTGGTTTTTGCGCTCCATCATTTTACCCATATTCCACCTTCCTTGATGTTGAGCAGTGAAGTAGTTCCTACAGAATATGATGATTTTCTTGCCTGTACCAATGGTTTTGGTGAGGTGATATTCCAGGGTGGAGTTCTTTCAGGAATGATTTTTTTCTTGCTGTTTTCATCAGCTCTCCGATAGCTGCCTTATACGGACTGGCAGCATCTATTCTTGGTGCCGGATTATCACAGTTGAATGGAGAACCCATCAAAGAAATCCACATGGGATTATTCGGATTCAATGCGGTGCTTTCCGCTATCGTTTTTTCCGGAGTCAAAAGACAGACGGCCTGTGGGTGCTTATTGCTGTCCTTATTACCATTGCTATTGATGATCTCTTAATAGACAATCATTGCCTGGACAGCGTTGGCGGAGTATTTACTTTCCCATTCGTAGCCGGAACGTGGATTACACTTTTAATTCAGAAGGTATTTCTTAAAGCGAAATCTAATGGTTAGAGAATGGGAGAGTTTGAGGATATGAGAGTTTTTGGAGAGTGGAAGACTGTTTAAAGTTCAATATTTAAAGTTAAAAGTTCTCTGATGATTCACCTGCAAAGCAAAACTCACCATTTCTCTCTGATTTCTAACTTCTAAAATCATTAATACATTTTACATTGTACAAAAAAATAAAAAAATGAAAATAACAAAAATAGCAGCTGTATTTCTAGTCATGGCATTCAGTGGAAAAATGATGGCGCAGGAAACAGAAAAAAGTTGCTGATAAAAGATGCAGATGACAAATTTCCCATTGCTGATGCTTTGGTAAAATACGACCACGGAAACAGCCATACCCATACAGGAACAGACGGTACATTTGCCATTCCTGTAAAATCTCTTCCTGATACCCTCGTGATCAGCCGTCAGGGATATGATGAGGTAAAATGGGTGGCGACTAATGATGAAGATAAAAATAAAGTTATTTTTTTACAGCATAAGCCTTTTCAGATTTCAGAAGTAGCTATCAATCACAGTTCATTTCTATCAGCCATTACAAAGGTTGATCTGAATAAATTTCCGGTAAACTCGGCGCAGGATCTGTTGAGAAAAGTTCCGGGACTTTTTATTGCTCAGCATGCCGGAGGAGGAAAGGCGGAACAGCTTTTTTTAAGAGGGTTTGATGCCGATCACGGGACCGATGTAAGTGTGAATGTAGACGGAATGCCTGTAAATATCGTTTCTCATGCCCATGGACAGGGATATTCTGACCTGCACTTTGTGATTCCCGAAACGGTAAACAATATAGACTTTGGAAAAGGGGCATATTACATGGATCGCGGAGACTTTAATACCGCGGGATATGTAGATTTTCAGACGTACAACGGATTGAAAAACAGTATGATTAAACTGGAAGGAGGCTCATTTAATTCAAAAAGAATCTTGGGAATGTTCAATATTCTGCATGATAATCTGGGCAGAAAAAATGCTTATGTGGCAGCAGAATACAACTATACCGACGGCCCTTTCGATGTGAAACAGAATTTTAACAGGGTTAATATTTTCGGAAAATACAATCAATGGCTTACGGATAATGATTATTTCAACATTCAGTTTTCAACATTTAATTCTTCCTGGAATGCTTCCGGACAGATCCCGGAACGTGCCGTAGATGAAGGAATTATTGGCAGATGGGGAAGTATAGATCCTACTGAAGGTGGGAAAACTTCAAGAACGAATCTTCAGATGAATTTTAAGCACATTATTTCTCCTTCCGAACAGATTGATGCAATGGCTTTTTATTCAAAGTATAATTTCAATCTGTATTCTGACTTCACCTTTAATTTAAAAGATAAAGAACATGGGGATGAAATCCAGCAGACTGACGGAAGAAATATTTACGGAGCTGAAGTAAAATATACAAAAACGTTCTCCCTTGCAAACAGCGCTTTAAACTGGACTTCAGGAATAGGCTTAAGAAATGATGATATTAATACCTTACAGCTTAATCATGTTTATCACAGGGATTTATTATTGAACAGAATGTCTGATGTTACCGGAACTGAGACGAATCTCCATGCTTACTCAGGTTTGGTTTGGAAAACAGGAAAATGGACAATTAATCCTGCATTAAGAGTAGATCATTTTATTTTCAATCTGCACAACCTTCTGGATCCTGAACAATTACCTTCCGGACAGTCAGAAGAAGCAACAAGACTAAGTCCAAAATTGAACTTCTCCTACGCTCAGAACGATAATGTGATGTGGTTCCTGAAAACAGGAATGGGCTTTCACTCCAATGATCTGAGAGTGGTAGTTCCCAATAAGAACGAAAATACGCTTCCATATTCTATAGGTGCAGATTTTGGGGTAAGATTGCACCCATTCAAATCATTGATTATAACTCCAACATTATGGTATATGGATCTGCAGCAGGAATTTGTCTACGTAGGAGATGATGCTGTAGTAGAGCCTTCCGGGAAATCAAGACGTTTCGGGGCAGATCTTGGAGTTCGTTTCCAGCCGTTGGAAAATTTTTATCTGAATGCGGATGTCAATTATTCCCACGCCAGATTTACCGAAGAAGAAAAGGGACAGGATTATGTTCCGCTGGCTCCGGTAGTTACCAGTACCGGATCTGTAAACTGGGACTTCCTGAATGGCTTTTCATTAGGGATCCAGTACAGGTATCTTGGGGTAAGACCGGCTGTAGAGGATAACAGTATCAGGACCAAAGCCTATTTTGTCAATGATCTTATGCTTTCCTATAACCGTCAGAAATGGGGTGCCAATCTTCAGGTTAATAACCTTTTCAACGTAAAATGGAACGAAGCCCAGTTTGCAACCGAAACCCAGTTGAAAGGAGAAGCTGAACCTGTTACAGATCTTACCTACACACCGGGAAGTCCTTTTGGAGTGAGAGTAGGAGTGTATTATAAGTTCTAGTGTAATGTAATAATGTATAATGTATAATGTATAATGTATAATATAGCGGCGGTAATTATTTTTTGATAAAATAAAACGATCGTTCAGATAATGTCATTCTTATACATTGTACATTATACATCCGACATTTTACAAATCATCCCAATAATACAATTTCAGCATTAAATTTGTAACAATCAATTCATTATGGAAGTACTATCCAATTTTCAATACAAGAAGCTCTTTCTTCCGAATATTACGGATAAAATATTGGCTAATAATGCTGATATACAGTTATATCGGATAGAAAATTATCTTAAAGGAATTCTGATGCCGGTAATTCCGTATCGTACAACGTTCAATTTTATTATTTTCGTTACCAATGGCCATATCAGGCAATACCTTGAAAATAAAGAATACCATGCTGAAAAAGGCGGAGTGATCTTTATCAAACAAGGGACGATTACTGCAACCGTTGAGTTATCCGATGATATTGAAGGTTTCTTCCTGGCTTATGAAAACAATATCTTGTCCGAGCAGGAACTGCCCAAACATAAAAGCAGCATCTTTTTCATGACACCCTTCCTGAATCTCGACAGCCTGACATACGGAACCATTACCCAGCTTCTTCCCATCATGGAACAGGAATTGTGGCTGAATAACCTCAATGTGAATGACGTAGTAGTAACGATGCTTCACCTCATATTGATCAAAATGCTGAGCACAGATTCTGATACCCATCATAAATCTGCAACACGTCCCATGGAGTTATCCCTTCAGTTCCGGGATTTACTCTTTAAATATCATGTAGGAGAAAAGAGAGTGGCTTTTTATGCCGACAAGCTGTCTGTAACAGAAAGTTATCTGAACAAATGTGTAAAAGGCGTTACCCAAAAATCCCCGAAACAGTGGATCAATGAGATTGATATCAATTACAGTAAAGCATTACTTCACTCCAGCAAGGATATTGCAGAAATTGCTTATGAGCTGAATTTTCATACTGCCTCGCATTTTACCCAGCTTTTCAAAAAGATTGCAGGCATAACCCCGAAGGAATACAGAATCCAGTTTCTGAACAACAGCAGGATTTCAATATAATAGGGCGGGAAGCGGGAAGTCAGATGCTGGAAGTATTGCAGTAGCCTGATCAAAATAAGTTGAGAATTCAGAAAGTTGTTTTAGGAGTTTCATAACTTCCATCTCCCTGCTTTCATTCTTCCATCTTCTACATCCTCTCGTTTTCCAGAATTTTCAGCACCAGCCTTTCTTCCTTTGTAAGATCGGCCTTTCCGTCATTTTCTTCAATAACTTCCAGTTCGTCAAGATACTTTTTGATGGTATTGTTTTCGTAAAGGTTAATGACTAAAGGATGGACATAATATTTTCTGCAGACGGCCGATGTATTCCCCAGATTCTCTGCAACGATATCCAGGGCTTCTTTTACTTTCTTTTTATACTGAGTATCATTTTCGGCATACCCGATCTCTTTAAAGGCAATTAAAGCACTTACCGTTCCGGACCATGTTCTGAAATCCTTGGCTGTAAAATCTTCGCCACTGATTTCTTTGATATACTCATTCACCATACCCGAATCTACAGAATGGCGGTTTCCTTCATCATCAAAATATTGAAAAAGCTCTTTCCCGGGAATATCCTTACATTTCTGAACGAGCCTTGCCAATCTTTTGCTTCGGAGGTCAACATGATGCATAACCCCTTTTTTCCTTTAAAAGAAAAAGTAATCTTTTGCCCTTTTACCTGTACATGCTTACCTTTCAAAGTCGTTAAGCCAAAAGATCCATACAGTTTTTCATAGATAGAATTACCGATACGGATGTTGGTTCTTTGCATAAGGCTTACAATTAAGGCAAGGATTTTCCGTTTCTCAAAGTTCCTCAATGCGAGATCCTGTTCTATATGCAGCCGCATTTCTGGTAATGCATATCCGAACTGAAGCATCCTGTAAAATTTCGTGTGATTTCTTAAAGCGCTCCAGAGAGGATGGTAGCGGTATTGCTTTCTCTTTTGACATCAAAACCTGTTGCCTGCAGATGTCCGTTTTCCAGTGCGCAGATCCACACATTTTCCCAGGCCGGCGGAATGACCAGCTTATTGATTCTTGTAATTTCTTCCTTGTCCTTTATTTTCTCACCGTCTTTGTAATAGGAATATTTTTTTCCCGTTTTCTTACGGGTAATTCCGGCGGTTTCTGCATCGGTGGTATATACAAGATGTACCGCCTTTGCAGAAGCTTCCGGGTCCTTCATGATTTTAACAATTTTTGAAGGCTTCAGGTGAGAAATGATTTCCAGGTCTGTATTCTTCTCCATAAAGCATGGTTAAGAGTTTTTACCCCTCGAAAAAATCAGTAAAAGGATTCCTGCTATTACACAGACTAAAAGAATTCCCCACCACATTCCTGCCTTGAAAATTGTTTCTACTGCCTCACAGCTTGTCAGGGTCAACAAGCTAAATATCGTAATACTGTATAAGCTTAATTTTTTCATAATCGTATATTTTGTGATGTTAGACTCTTAAATGATCAGCTCTCCAGTTTTTTATAGATCTTTTAATTTCATCTCCTGAGATGTTTTCATGAAGAGCCCTGTATAAAAGCTCTTTGAACTCATCATCATAAGCAAACCTCAAGGCAGCAATCTGGTCAAACTTCAGTTTTTCAACAGTTTCATCTGATCTTATGTTGAAGATTTCAAAATACCGTTGCTGAAATTCCAGGATCACCATCCGGTTTTGAAGTCCCAGCGCATAATGCTGCCGTGTCATCAATGCAAGGTAGAAAAGCAGAAAAATCACAATAGAAAACAAGATCCAGATCAACCGGTTTTCCGGGTCATCCCAGATTTTATAAATTCCCAAAATCTCCAATAAGATCAGTACCGGGAGATAAATAAAATGATGTGGCGGATAAAATTTCCTGTGGTTATTGTAGTTTTGCTGTTTCATAAGGTAGAATGCTGCAATAATCTTTCCAAAATTTATTATTTTGATATTAAATTGCTATTTGTGGTATGTGTGGTTTATATATTTTGGCTTTTTTGCAATCATTTTCTTTACTGTAAATTTATATTGTTTAAGTTTCACTATTTATGTATATTTTCGTTTGTACCACGAAGAGTGTATTGATTTTAAAAAGTTTAAACAAATTCAATATCAGGATATCAATCTTATTAATAAGAATTCCTTTAAAATAACAGATTATTAAGCAAAATAGCCTGTTGATTTCATCTTCCGACTTTAAATTTTTCGTAACTTTCGGTGGTTAAAAAAGAAAAGAATGACTTCAAAGGAAAAAGTTGCTGCGCTTCGTGAAGAAATGCAGAAAAATAATGTTGATGCATTTATTGTATATTCTGCAGACCCGCATATGAGCGAATACCTTCCCGAAGAATGGCAGGAGAGAGCCTGGCTGTCTGGTTTCTTAGGTTCTGCCGGTTTTGTGGTGGTGACCAAAGATAAAGCCGGACTCTGGACAGACGGAAGATACTTTACACAAGCTGCGATTGAGCTGGAGGGTTCCGGAATTGATCTTTTCAAAGACGGTATGGAAGGAACCCCTAATTATATCGACTGGATTATTTCAGAAATTGCTTCGGGCGGTACAGTGGCAGTAAATGCTTTGGCTGCTTCTAATGCCAACTGGGAGCTGCTTTCTCAAAGATTTAATTCAAAGAATATTACCCTTGTAGATCTTCCGCTTTTAAAAGAAGTATGGAAAGACAGAGGAACTCCATCTGCTAACCCGATTTTTGTACATCCGGTAGAAAGAGCAGGTAAATCCGTATCAGATAAACTTGCTGCCATCCGTCAGAAAATGGAAGAGCAGGAGGCTACCGTACACATCATATCAAGTCTGGATGATGTAGCATGGACATTAAACCTCAGAGGAAGTGATGTAGACAGTAACCCTGTTTTCTTAGGATATGTTGTTATCACTAAAAATGATGCTGTCCTGTTCACAGGATTGGAAAAAATGGAAGTAGAGGCAAGAAAACAAATGGATGATTCCTTTGTGAAAATGATGCCTTACGAAGAATTCTACAATTATCTGAAGAACTTCAAAAATGAAAAAGTCCTGGTTTCTCCAAACAGCAACCAGCTGATTTTTGAAACATTAAAAGCTGATAACCAGTTTATCAAAGCTCCGGTTCCCGGTAACCTAATGAAAGCTCAAAAAATGAAGCTGAGCTGGAAGGTTTCAGAAAAGTGATGGTGAGAGACGGTGTGGCTATGGTGAAATTCCTTTACTGGTTGACGCACAATGCAGGAAAAGAAGCCATGAACGAATATTCTATCGGTGAGAAACTCAGAAGCTTCCGTGCAGAAGGAGAAAACTTTGTAGGAGAAAGTTTCGGTTCCATTGTAGGATATAAAGATAACGGTGCCATCATGCATTATTCTGCCAAAAAGAAGGAAGCAAAGAAGTAACCAATGAGGACACTATTCTTGTAGATTCGGGAGGTCAGTACCTTGAAGGAACTACAGATATTACAAGAACTTTCGCTTTAGGAACCCCTTCGGAAGAATTTAAAAGAAACTCAACACTGGTATTACAGGGATTGATCCGATTATCAATGGTGAAATTCCCGAAAGGAACAAAAGGGGTACACTTAGATGCCATCGCAAGACTTCCGTTATGGATGGAAGGTAAAGATTTCAACCACGGAACCGGACACGGAGTAGGAAGCTTCATGAACGTACACGAAGGTCCGCAGAACATCAGAAAAGATCTGAACCCTCAGGAGCTTCTGCCGGGAATGGTGCTATCCAATGAGCCCGGATATTATCTTGAAGGCCATTACGGAATCCGTCATGAAAACCTTATTGCTGTAAAAGAAGCAGAAAAAACAATTCATGGAACATTCTATGAATTTGAAACATTAACATTCTGCCCATTCTTTAAAGATACAGTGGTAAAGGAAATCCTTTCAGAAGGTGAAATAGCATGGCTGAACAGCTATCACAAAACCTGTGAAGAAAAGCTTGCTCCTCACTTGGATGGAGAGATTAAAGAATGGTTCCTGCAATTGGTAAGCCCCTTTAATATGATGAATGGTGGAAAGTAGATGACAATCATTGCTTTACCCTTATTTTTAAACTTTAAACAAAAGAATTGTTAGATAAACCAGAGTCCTGTAAGGTATTTCCTGCAGGGCTTTTCTTTTGTACACCACCGTATTTTTACGGATATAATTCTAGGGATTCCACTGAGGGATAAAAACTGAGCCTGGCCTATATTTGTACCAACAAAACATCATTCATATCTTCATAAATAACTCAAGTAAATTCAAAGCGGTAAATCATCTCGTCCTGAGATGATTTTTTTTGTTTATTTTCGCTAAAACTAATTTAATATAATGGAACGGGACTATTTTCGAAGCTTTAATCTGTTTTCTGAAACCGAAATTGAAGCATTTCTGAAGCTTTCCGAGTTCCGGCACATCAGTAAAAATGATTATTTCATACAGGAAGGACAGCAATGTAAAGAAGTTGGACTGGTGAAGTCCGGTATTTTCCGTTCTTTTTATACTTCTGATGATGGAAAGGACATGACGTATTGCTTCAGGTTTCCCAACCATATGATTGCAGCCTATTCATCATTTATTTCAGGATGCCCGAGCAAAGAAAGTATGCAGGCCATTACCAGTGCAGCACTTATTATTCTTAAAAAAGATGCGGTAGATGAACTGGTTCAGAACAGCCTTAACTGGACAAAGTTTTTAAAAATTATCGCGGAGCAGGAATACCTTGAACTTGAAACCCGTTTTTTTCAGCTTCAAAGGGACAGTGCAGTGCAACGGTATGAAGCATTATTAAAGAACCATCCTGATTATATTCAGAAAATCCCACTGCAATATCTTGCTTCCTATCTTGGCATTACACAGCGTCACCTGAGCCGTATCAGAAAGGAAATTTCTTTTTAGACATTTGTCCTGTCTGTTAAAACAGATGCACTATACTTTTGTCAAAAAAGTTATGGAGCAAAATATTTTAATTATTGGAGGAAACGGATTAGTGGGAAAAGCAATATCCCGGATCCTTACATCCAGAAATCCTCATCTTATTGTTTTCATCGGGGGAAGAAAAGGCGGGAAAACAGACAAAGACCTGAAAATCGACGTTACAGATTCTTCTTCTCTTAAGGTTATTTTGGAAAAGAAAATCCGTCTCATTATTCTTTCTGTAAATGATAAAGAAGATCATGTACTTCGTTTCGCAATGAATCACCAAATAGATTATCTGGATATTACGAAGCCTACCCCGGCTTTGGTAAAGGCTTATGATATTGCCGGAAGGTCAGATATCAACAGCAGAATTGTTTTCAGTTCAGGCTGGATGGGTGGAATTGTTCCTGCGTTGGTTAATACCCTTTCAGATTCAGATGATATTAATGAGGTGAAGCTCTTTGTCTATTATTCTGTAAAAGATCTGGCAGGGGAGAGCTCAGCTCACTTTATGGCAGAAAATGTAGCGGTTCCTTTTGTGCATTATAAAAATGATAAACCGGTTTCCATCAGACATTTTTTAGATACAGAAGTTTTTAATTTTTCCTTTGGAATAGGAAATAGAAGTGCTTATAATTTCGATGTACCTGATTTGTACATTCTCAACAAAATAGAAAGAATTTCTGATGTGAGCGTGAAAATGACCTATAATTCAAAATTCATTACCTGGCTGTTGGGATCATTTCAATATCTCAGAATTTACAATATTTTATCTTTAAAGGAAAGAAAAATGATTTTTGGATCGAGTGGCAACGGAGATCAGGCTGTCTTTGAAATTGTAGTTGATGATCCTTCGGGACAAAAGAAACTGAGTCTGCAGAGTGAAAAAGGACAGGCAGAACTAACCGCTTTGTCTGCTGTTCTGCACGCCGAAGAACTGCTGAGAAATCCACATGAAAACAATGTATATTTCAGTCATCAGCTGCATGATCCTTTATCATTAATGGAACAGCTTAATGCCTATGATTCTATCAATATCAATGTCACACAATGAAAAAAATAGCAATTATCAACGGACATCCCAATAAAGGCTCTTTCAATTTTGTCATTGCAGAAGCTTATAAAGCGGGAGCAGCAGAATCAGGAGCTGAGGTCAGGGAAATTATCATCAGAGATTTAAATTTCAATCCCAATCTGCAGTTTGGCTACCAGAAAAGGATGGAGCTTGAACCGGATTTGTTAAAGGCCTGGGAAATAATACAATGGGCAGATCATATGGTTTGGGTTCATCCGGTTTGGTGGGGTGGGCTTCCTGCCTTGATGAAAGGATTTATAGACCGGCTGTTTTTACCGGGAATGGCCTATCAGTTCAGAAAAAACTCTGTATGGTGGGATAAACTGCTGAAAGGAAAAACGGCTCATATCCTTACCACATTAGACCAGCCGGGTTGGTATTACCGTTTATTCTTTGGAAGGCCCAGCATTAATCAGCTTAGAAAATCTGTCCTGGAATATTGCGGAGTAAAACCGGTTAAGGTTACTTACATCGGAATCATCCGGAATTCTAAAGATGAGCAGAGGGCTCAGTGGCTGAAAAAAGTGAAGGAATTGGGTAGAAGTTTAAAATGAGTTTTGATTTAGTCCGATAAACTATAGAAAAAATGTTATATCCATTAAGGATAACATTTTTTCTATAGTATTTTTATATCTGTTATTTTAAGTTGCTGCTTCTTTCTGCGGAAAAAGAAGAGATATAAGAACTGAGAGAATGAGTATTCCGGCGACAACTACCAAAGATATGGGTGATGGAATATGAACCCAGGGAGATATCAGCATTTTAACACCAATGAAGCTTAAGATAACAGCCAGCCCGTAAGGCAGTTTGCTAAACATATGAATGAAATTTGCGAGTAAGAAATATAACGATCTTAAGCCCAGAATGGCAAAAATATTAGAGGTATAGAGAATAAAAGGATCTTTTGAAATAGCAAAAATAGCAGGAATGGAATCCACTGCGAATAAAACGTCAGTAAATTCAATAACAGCTACTACAATCAGGAGGGGAGTAGCCATTTTAACGCTGTTCTGAATGGTGAAAAATTGATCCCCGTCATAATTGTCAGAAACTTTCCAGCATTTTTTTATGAGTTTTGCACCAGCAGTATTACTGAAATCTTTTTCATCATCATCATCTCCTTTCCACGACTTGACTCCTGCATATATCAGAAATAGGCCAAACAAAGTCATTACAATATTGATTTGTACTGCTTTACCGAATATATGTATCTCAGGAAGATAAGTTAACTGTATGATTCCGATACCGGCAAATATAAATATAGCTCTGAAAATTAAAGCGCCAATAATTCCCCAGAACAATACTTTATGATGCAGATATTTGGGTACTTTAAAAAAGCTGAAAACAAGGATAAAAACAAACAGATTATCTACGGAAAGTGCTTTTTCTATCCAGTAGGCAGCCTGGAACTGTGTGAATTTCTCAAAGGCCAGCACATTGCCTCCTTCATCCTGATCGAATATCCAGTAGATAACCCCTGAAAAAATCATTGATAGTGAAATCCATATGACTGACCATGCTGTTGCTTCTTTAGTGGAAACTTCATGGGCTTTTTTGTTAAAAACACCCAGATCCAGCAACAGCATTATCATGATAAGTAAGGCAAAGCCGATGATAAGGCCTGGATGTAAATCTATAATATTTTGTTGATCCATAATAAGAATTAATTATGAGTTAAAGTAATATACATCAGTCTTCCTCCTTCTTCGTCTGAAAGCATAATCTTCTTTCCGTCCCTGATTTCGACCATCGAATTAACAGGGATAACCTTATTCTCAGACAGATCTTTCATAGAAGACAGCCCCTGATTGACCAGCATCCATTTGTTTTGGTAAAATGTAAAATAACCAACGGGTTTTTTATCTTCCGGGGTGAGACTTTCATTCCGGATTACTTTTCTGGACGCATGCCATTTAAAAAGATATTGATTATGGTATACCATCAGTCTGTGATTCTCAGGTTTCCATACATTATCTTTAAATTTATAATACAGATCAATAACGGGTAAACTTCCTTTGTAAGGGGTGCCACAAAAAGGGCATCTGGGAGCAGAGGTATTGTCAAAGACATACCATTTTTCATCACAATCCGGATTGCTGCAGGGTTGGATCAGATCTACTGTTTTCAGAAGAGCTGTTTCCCATTCATTGGCAATGGGCCTTAGAATAGGATTGTGCAAACCATCGATAAATGCTTTTTTAAAGAGTTCTGTCAGGTAAGGTCCCGTAATGGTAAAAGGTAATTTCTTAGGGTCTCCCCAGAACATATTCCATTTTTTGAGATGATTTGTTTTGACGCGGTTAATAGGATTTTCAGGATGCTCTATAAAAACAGCTTTTTCTCCCATAGCCAATATTTCATCTTTTTCAGCATCGAGATCCCATATTTTCCCTCCCCTGAAAGGATGCCTCCTTAATAAATACATATAGATAAGCACAGGAAGGGCATGAAGATCTGTTTTTTGATTGGGAAGAATCCTGTTTGGATCTCCGATATTCAAATGTTTGGTCTTTAAAACTTCGGGAGCTATAAAATCTGCAGTCCCTATTACTTTGGCAGGAATAAGTCCCGGTACTACCAGACCATCAATATCTATGATGCATGCTGATTTTGTGACAGGATCTACAAGCACATTATTATAGGAAAGATCAGAATGGGCCAATCCCATTTGATGCATTTTTTTTACCCCTCTGGAAATATTAATGGCAATCTGAAAATAACTTAACCAATCTCCCAGTTCAGAACGGTCAAGGGATAAAGGATATTGTTTGTTTCTGAAGGAGGCAGTTGTAAACCATTTTCCAACTTTTTCACCATTTTTGATCGTTTCATTGGCTGTATATCCTTTTTTAAAGAAAAATTTACCACTATAGAAAGGAACAATTACTCCCCATTTTCCATTTTTTTCAACCGCATCATATGGCCATCTGTAGATTTCATCTAAAAAATATCCAGATGAATTCCCGTTTTTGATATTGTTGTGGTATAAGGTGACAATTTTTTTAATACTTTCTTTATGGTTGAAATCTATAAAATCACGAAAGAAAGCGACTGCATATTTTTTGTCTGGTGAAAAATAGACATCTTTTACACCTCCCACTTTAGGATTTCCATCATCTACGTATTCGTAACTTTTTGATGGATTAATGACTGATTTTACCTTTATAATATTCATATCAGTAAATTATAGCGAGTGTTCTGTCATCGTGATTCCCTTTGCTCCAAAAGTCCATCCAATGAAGGAGTTGGGCTTCGATATCAGAATCTTCTTCAAAGTCAACTTTCACCAGCTCTTCATTCTCCCCATCAAGATCTCTTAGAAATTTTTTCCAGTTGTCAATGTTCTCCAATTTGCTTTCTACCAGGAATTTAGGGTCATATATTCCATCTGTCATCAGGAATAATTTTGAGAAATCTTCAAAACAGTTGATGCCAAAACGTGCTCCCATATCCGGGCTTGAAAATATTTCTCCCATGGTAATAAAGCGGGTGGCGCCTCCTACATCACCTACATCAAGAAAATTTAAAAGATGTACTTTTTCATGTTGATCAGTCATGATATTGATAGGACAGTCACCCACTCCAAAACTAAGTATCACATAGCCGAAATCAAATTTTTTTATTAGGGCAAAGATGATTGTAGTATTGAGGTCTTTGATATGTATAGATTCCTGGCCAGCAAAATTTTTAAGCTCATGATGAAGATTTCTTATATTTTTGTAAAGAATATTGATAATGGCTGATTTTTTTGCAGTCTGCAGTCCTCCTCCGGATTTTCATTTTTATCTTTATTCTCTTGCGGAATATCATCAATTGTATTTTGGGGTTCTGTTTTTTCTGGATCGTTTACTGAGTGTTCACTGAAAAAATCAATGATGTGTTCAGAAAGCTGCTGCAGCAGTTCAGTATCATCAAAGCTTTTTGTGATATATTCGGTTGCTATTTTTGAACCCATTCGTGCATATTGGGCAGATCCCGCTCCATCAGCTACGGCAATGACCGCCCAGTTGTCAGGCAATTCAAGCAGATGAAAATCATCATCTCTGAATGCTCCTGAATGGGCATGTGAACGGCCTCTTTTTGAAGCAATCACAATTTTTTTATCCAGAAATTTTGCAGACAGGGTTGCGGTATCTGATTTGGCGAATCTACTGCCTTTATCACTGGGTTTATCTATCCAAAGATCTTTTGGATCTGCATTGACTACAAATGGAATGATTTTAATGTCATCTGTTTCATTTTTATCATTTATGTTATAAAATACAATTTGGATATCAATAGTATTAGCCATTATGGGAGTTCCTGTAATACAAGATTTTTCATGATCAAACTGCAGTCCTACAATATCCAGATTTTTAATTTCACGGATAACTATATTCGGAAATTCACCTGTATTGAATGAATATTGATATTCTTTTTTTGCATTGGCATTGGGAATAGCAATATATTTTTCTTTAAACTCCTCTTTATCTCTGTACATATTGAAGATTTCTAAAACCTGTTTTTTTATTGAATGCATCGACTTTTCAAGGTCGCTTACTTTTGCATTTTGTCTGAGTTTGGAGATCGTGGTTTCTACAATCTTATTTTCTTCAATCTCAAAATCTTTTAGAATGCCTTTTAAAAATGTTTCCATATTATTCTCATGTTCTGTTATCATCAAATTCATCTTTTGAAACTCAATTCCGGATTTTTTCTGTTTTTCAATGATGCTGAAATCAGTCAGACAATCGTTATATTTTATACAATAATATTGAGCTCTGCTGGTGGAGGAGGCAATACCATTGTTTCGTCGGTTCCCTGAGATTTCCCACCCATTTCAATGGAAGTGCTTACCCACTTAAAGAAAGTAGCCAGTGTACTGGAATCCGTAGATTCAAGTTTAACAACATTACTGGTAAGTTCCTGCAAAAAACTTATTTCTGCTTCAGGACCGGCAGCACAACCTACAATAACTCCGAAATCAAGCTTTTTAACATCGGGGAGTATTTCTCTGTACTTTTGAATATCAGATGGTTTCCCATCCGTAAAAACAAAGAGTAAAGGCTTCCAGTCCCCTTTATGGATCAGGGAGCCTTTTACTATTTCTTTACTGACAAGATCACACATTATAGCAAGAGCTTCCCCTGTATGCGTGGGGCCGCTGTCCGGACATGTTATTTCTACAGGCTGATAACTTGCAAGATCAATAAGAGGCACAATATTGTTCACTTCACGATTATAAGTGATAACACTTATGTAAAGAGATTCCATTGCTTGCGGATCTGAACGAAGCATACTGATAAGCCCGTTGAAGCCATTATTAAGTGCCTGTATCGGTTCTCCTCTCATTGAGCCGGAAGTATCCAGCAGAAAATAAGCCAATAATCTTCTGTTCATATCTAAGCCACAATTATCAGTTCAGATGGTGGTGGAGGCAGCTGATCTATTCCTGCCAGTTCTACTCCTGTTGTTTCCACTTTGGTTGAAGTGGTTGAAATAGATGCTGTTACCCACTGAAAGAATTTTGAAATACTTTCAGAATCTGCATTATCTAATCTTACTGTAGCTTCGGTAATCTGTTTTAACACAGCATCCTCTGCTCCCTGTCCGGCAGCACATCCTACAATCAGCCCTTTATTGACGGATTTCAGTTTCTGATATCCGGTTTGCCAGTTATCAGTAGGTACACCATCGGTCATGATAAAAGTTAAAGGTTTCCAGTCTCCTTTTTGTTCCGTTGTCGTCTTGATGATTTCTGACTGCATTTTATCTGCTAACAGACTTAGGGCAGCTCCTAATGAAGTTGTACCAGAAGCTTTTAGGTCAAGCATTTGAAAAGAGGCTAGATCGGTTAAAGGAATAATTTGATTGGCCTGGCTGTCAAAAGTAATGATACTTACATAAGCTGTTTCTATTGCCTGAGGATTCTGACGGAGCGAATGAAGCATCATTTGAACTCCATTTTTAACGGCTTCAATGGGCTCACCAGTCATCGAGCCCGAGGTATCCAGAAGTAAGTATACAGGAAGTCTTCTCATAGTTTTTATTGTTTTTTGATTATTATTTAGATCCCGGAGCCCATTTCATTCCCCAACGGTACGTTTTATCACAGTCTGCGTGAGAATTATGAAAGGTTACCAGTTTTTTTACTTGCATAGAATGAGGGGAAAAAAGGATTTCAGCAATAGCACAAAATTTTCTTGAGTCATTTTGTTTACCCATTTCAACCTCTATATCAGGATTTCCTGAAACTTTTATATTGATGATCCCATTCGTTTCATTCCATCTGGCAGCACCATCATAAATAAAACAGTAGATCACAATTCTTTTAAGACTGTTGATGCCAACGGGGTTTACAAGTATGTTTTCACCTGATCCGGCATGAGCGCCACGGTCATCTCCGGTATGCCAGACAAAAGGTGCATCGCTGTACCTTCCTTGCCTGGTAAGTTTATCTCTTGAACCTCCTTTGCCATTGGCAAACTGTAATCCATCGATACAATCTTTCTGTCCATTGTTCAGTTCATAAAAACATCCTAGATCCAGATCAATGCTGCTGTTTCCTCCTAATAGACTTGAGAAAAATCCTTTTTTTGTTGAGGTTGGGACCAGTTGAGATTAATGATAATTTCCTTTTTAGAAATTTCAGGTTTGGTAAGGTCAATAGAATGGATATCTCCCTTTTTTTCAATGGTGATTTTTTGTAGATTAATAGACATGGTTTTTATTTTATAATGTTTCCTTTATAGTACTTTGATAGAAAAAAGGCAAGGTCCTCTCTGTATCCGATGCCGGAAGCTTCAAATTTCCACTGCTCATTCTTTTTGTAAAGGCGTCCGAATTCGATAGCAGTCTCAATAGAAAAGTCTTCACCCAGCTCGTATTTGGCTATTTCCTGTCCGGTAGAATTGTCAACAATTCTGATGTATGAGTTGCGTACCTGTCCGTAGTTCTGTTTTCTTATATCAGCTTCATGAATCGTTACAACAAATAATATCTCAGTGATCCGAGGATCAATTTTTGAAAGATTAACTATGATGGACTCATCATCATCCCCATCACTCGATTTTCCATCAGGGTCATCACCTGTATGTACCAATGCTCCGTCCGGGGATTCTGTGTTTCCATAAAAAATAAAAAAAGGGTCTGAAGGGATAAGCCTCTCTTCGTTGATCATAAAAGCGGATGCATCCAAATCAAAGTCATAACCGGTTCCTTCATTAGGATCCCAGCCCAGGCCAATGGTCATATTATTTAATCCGATATTAATTTTCTGACCTTTTTGTAAATTAATTGCCATATAATCTGTTTAAGTTTTATAATTCAAAGTTTGTCTTTATTGAAAAGTTTTTAACTTTCTGATGTGGTAAAAGTAAATACATCATATTAACAATCATTACGGAAAACCGTAACGATATCATAGGCAGGTAAATTTAGAGTGTATGCAGATTATTCATTTTTCATGATAAGATATATAAGAAAAGCACAATAGGGTATACTATCGTGCTTTTCTTAGGTCAGAATATTAATCTGCAAGGGAGGCTTTACATTACAGATATAGAGTTTATAAAAATAGGTGTAAATGATTTTACAACCCTTTTTTCCCCTCAATCCAATACGCCTGCGATTTTATGCATTTCGGGGATACCCCTCTGGCTTTAAGGAATTTCCTGATCAATGACATTCGTCCTCCGTTTCCGGTAAGGTAAAAATAACTTCATCATCGCTAACAGCTTCTTTTTCTTCTGTCAGAAAATCATTCAGTGCCTCGATCATTCTCATGGTATTGTTTTTAGGACTGTGATAGCCGTACAAATTCAGTTTTTCAAGAGCAGAACCTTCCTCCAGCTCATGAAGGCAGATAAAGACTGAACCACATTCCTCAGTAGCTTCTTTGATGGAGATTGAGCTTCCCAATGATGTTTCATCACCTACAGAAAAATGAATTCTTGCATGAGGGATGTAAAACTGTTTTCCTCTTGGCATCAGCACTTTTATAGAATCTCCTTCACTGAGCCGGGTTACAAAACTGCTTCCCACAGCACCGGCATCATGCAAATGAAACAACACATCGAAAGTTCCGGCCTCCCTGTTGAAGTTGAATGGTGAATAATTCCGGAAATCCCTGTCATTGATCCTTATCCCTATTGCATAACCAGGTTCATAAGGGACATCCTGTAAATCTGTCTCAAAATGTACACGGCGTATATCTTTCGTGATTTTTTCTATACGGTTAACGGTACAGTCTTTAAATTTTGAGGACCAGACACTTTCTACGGTGTCGTTGATCCATTTAGGTAAGCTTGGCATAAGTGATTTTTATTGCAAAGGACGTTGCAAAATCAGAAAATACCGATAGCGGTTTCGGGGAATTAATTGGACTATTCGTGGTTGGGGTTAATGGTTTTGATTCCGGAATTCTGAAGGTGACTGGCTTTCCAGTTTTGAAAATAAACGGCTGAAGTAGGTATGATCACTATACCCAAGCTCATAAGCCACCTCTTTTACGCTCAGATTGGTAAAAACCAGTAATCTTTTGGCTTCAATTAAAATCTCCTGATGAATCCAGTGCTGGGCAGGCTTTCCAGTTACCTCGCGGACTGTTTCTGTTAAATAACCCCTCGTAATATTCAGGAGTTCTGCGTACTCGGATGGACTTTTCAGGGTTTTGAACTTCTTTCTGACCAGAATCCTGAATGCTCTTGATAGTTGTAAAGCACGGCTTTCGTTAGAAACAGGAAAATTATTTTTCTGGGAATACATCATCGTAAACATTCCCAGGAAGGCATTGAGGAAAGACTGAACAATCAGAAAGCCTTCTTTGGCAGACAGCATTTCATGAGTATACGAACCATGAAGCATCCCTGCTGTTGTGCTGATTTTTTCGATAAGTTTCTTATCAACAGACAGAGGTTGTATTTCAACCAGGGATTCATCAAAAAAAGACCGTACGGCATCGGGAACAAGTTCTGCTTTAACAGCGACAAACCATCCGGTTACATCATTCATTAAAAGCCCCTGATGCACCTGCCCGGGCAATACACAGAAAATAGTGGAATCTTTTGCTTCTATGGTTCTGAAATCCACCATCATTCTTACGTGGCCGCTTTCCATACAGGTGAAAATATAATGGCTGTCCCGGTGTATTCCTTTGTCCATGAGAGCTTCTTCAGGCTTCTCATTCCATTTATCCATTCTTTTGATATGGAATCTGTGGTCGGAAATACCACTCAGATCATAAGTGGGAATTGTCTGTTTCATTGCTGAGCCTGTTGTAATGAGGATAATGCGCAACCACAAAATTACGTATTTTCACTGTTTTATGTTCCGGATATTAATCTCAAATTCGCGGTAAATAATGATCATGTTTTTCTTTAGATCAGATTTTATATGAATATACACCGGAATCCGGGACAGAAAGAAACCTGTTCCGGATTTTATTTTGCTTTTGAAAAAGCCATTTTTATAGCCAGATAAGTCAATACACTGGCCATAAACCATTTCTGAACCTTTATCCAGACCGGATTACTGGAAAAGAACAGGGCAACTCTTGCAGCAGTTAATACAATGATAAAGTTAATGCTGAAGCTGATCAGAACCTGAATAACTCCAAGCTCAAGACTCTGCGTGAATACGGAACCATACGCAGGTTTGATGAACTGAGGAAAGAAAGACAAGTAAAAGACGGCTACTTTAGGATTTAATACATTCGTTAAAAAACCTATGGTAAAAAGCTTTTTTGGGCTGTCATGGGCAGTATTTTTATCAACATCAAAAATATTCCTGCTCTTTGGTTTTATAGCCTGACAGGCCAGATATAAAAGGTAAACAGTTCCCACAGCTTTAAGAACGGTGTAAGCCAGCGGAACGGCCAGCAAAACCGCAGTAAGTCCAAAAGATACCATGATAATGTGGAATAAAAATCCACACACTACTCCGGCCAGGGAAATAAACCCGGACTTTTTCCCTTGTGTTATAGACTTTGAAATCAGGTAAATCATATTAGGACCGGGACTGATCACTAAGATCAGTGCAGCCAGGATGAAAAATATAAGTTCGTGAATTGGAATCATAGGTAGTAGTTAAACGGAAGTATCCCCGGCACAAAGATACAGACTGTCTGTGAACCTATATTATAAAAAAGAAATATTAATTTTCACCCAATCAATTTTATTTCCCCGGGATCTTTGATTAATAGGGTTAAGCAGAAAGAAGAGTATCTTCAGTATCCCCTTTCAGGCAATTCCTTCCTCTTTCTCCAAAAGAAATAAGCAACAACAGCAGTCGCAATGGGAAGAGCAATGCCAAATTCATCAATATAATAATTGGTATTTCCGGTATCTGCAGTAAGTGGTGTAAAAATAGACTGTATAAACAGGTTATGGCTGGCATGTAAAATAGCTCCGGTCCATAAACTTCCGGATTTTAACCGCAGCCACGTGAAAATAAAGCAAGATGCGAATATCATCACTGTAAAACATAAAAGAGCCAGCCATTTGGGACCGCCCGTGTTATAATTGGAAAACAGGAGAAGAGGATAATGATAGAGAGACCATATAAGTCCCATCCATAGGGAGGTAACGGTATAAGAATTAATCTTGGCCAGCTGCGGAGTGAGAAGGCCCCGCCAGCCTATTTCCTCACCCAATGCCGAGCCTACGGAACGCACCATCCCAAAGCTGCTCATCAGAATAATGTACAGGATCAAAGTCTGGCCATCAGAAAGACTCCAGCCCATACCTTTACCCGCTTCTGCTATAAACTGATGATTATAAAACCTGCCCGCTCCACTGATCCAGATGATGAGGTAAGGAACCAGGCTGTAAAGAACAGGAATGCAGTAAGCCATGATCTGGTATTTCGTAAGACCCCATTTCCAGCCCAGGGAAGAAACAGGTATTTTCCGGATACGGCAGGTAAGAAGTGCCGCAATGGCAGGACACCACATTACAATAGTAGCGTAAGATATAATTCCGCCACCGAGTTTCCCGGTACGGATACACATATAATAGACCGGAAGACAGAAAAGCAGGGTAAGACACAGGTAAGTGGCAATATTCTTCCTGATTTCGGATTTAGATATTGTATTTTCCATAAACTGATCTGGTGTTGAAGTTTATAAATAGTTGAAAAATAGCAGGTTATTTTTTTAATAAAAGTACACTTATTTCTTATATGAATAATAATTTTAGCACTGTTCAGTTTATAAAAAAGATCTTCTGTTTTTTAATAATGGAAAACTGTAAATTAGCCAAAACAATTTTTTCCGAATTACCTTAGAACATGTCCAGACTAAAAGCCATAAGAGAACAAAAAAATCTGACCCAGGAGGAGCTGTCAGAAAAATCAAAGATTTCTGTAAGGACCATTCAGCGTATAGAATCCGGAACAGAGCCCAAAGGACATACTCTGAGAGCGCTGGCGCAGGTTTTGGAAATAGAAGAATCTGAATTACTGCATACCCGGGCACAATCTATCAATGAAAATACTGAGCTTGAAAAAACAGATGAAGAAAACAAGGATCCCCGGATCAATTATTCTTATATCAAAATCATCAACCTTTCATCACTCATCTTCACACTTTTGCCTCCACTGAATATTTTTGTTCCGCTGATCCTGATGTTTACCCTGAAGCAGAACAACAGTCTGGCAAGACAGATCATTTCGGTGCAGATGATCTGGACGGTAATGGCGCCCATTACCTTCATGCTCGGAATCTTTCTAAAGTTCGGAAAACAGTTTACCCTTGTCCTTATGATCCTGATTGTTCTTTCCAATGTATTTATTATCCTTCGTAATGCTGCCGAAATAGACAGGAATAAAAAACTCTTTTTCAGATTGAAATTCAGTATGATATAACTCCTGTCAGGACTTTGTCGGGTTTTTGTCGGGTTAGTTTTTAATGAAAAATCTGTTAAAAATCTAACCTTTGTCAAAAAAATAATAATGACAAAGTCTTCACAATTGATCCTTCCTTTTTTTATTCTGTTGATGAATGTATTGCATGCACAGGTAGAAAAAACAGATCCTCTTTATAAAACTATTATGTCGAAAGACAGCTTGCTTTTTTCAGCAGGTTATAATAAATGTAATATCGGGCAGATGGAAAGTCTGCTAAACGACAGGTTTGAATTTTACCATGATAAAGGCGGTTCTGCCGACAAAAATAAATTTATCAACGATTTTAAAACCGGATTGTGCAAATCTCCGGAGACCTACCAGCTGAAAAGAGTCCTGGTTGATAAAACCACAGAAATCTATCCCATGTATAAAGACGGAAAGATCTATGCTGCTATTCAGAACGGAGATCACCTGTTTTATGAAAAAGCAGGGAATCAGGCTGAAAAACTAGTGGGAGAAGCAAAATTTACCCATTTGTGGATATTGGAAAATGCTGAGTGGAAGCTTAAGAATTCATTGAGCTTTAACCACCATCCAAAACAAACCACTGATAATGAGGCGATGTTTGATAACGATCAGTCGATGCAGAGCTGGCTGAAAGAAAATAATATTCCTGCTCTGGGATTAGGAATTATAGAAGCAGGAAAGTTGCGGGAGGTAAAAGTTTTTGGTGAAGTTAAAAAAGGTGTTTCAGCGCCTCAAGATGCCTTATTTAATGTGGCATCGCTCACCAAACCTGTAACAGCAATGGTAGCCTTACGCCTTGTAAGTCTTGGCAAATGGAAATTGGATGAACCTCTTGATGTCTATTGGACAGATCCGGATATTGCCAATGATGCGAGACATAAAAAACTGACAACCAGAATTGTTCTCACCCATCAGACAGGATTTCCGAACTGGAGATGGATGAGTGCAGATAAAAAGCTGAACTTCCAGTTTGACCCCGGAACAAAATACCAATACTCAGGAGAAGGTTTCGAATACCTGAGAAAAGCACTGGAAAAGAAATCTGGAAGATCACTGGATCAGCTTGCTACAGAACTCATCTTTCAGCCTCTCAGAATGAATGATACTAATTATATCTGGGATCGGAACACTGATGCATCAAGATTTGTAACAGGATATAATGAAAAAGGAGAGGCTTATCCAATAGAAAAAATTACAAAGGCTAATGCTGCCGATGACCTGCATACCACCATCCGGGATTATGGAAATTTTATGGTAAGCGTCATGAAAGGAAAAAATCTGAAGCCGGAAATATTCCGGGAAATGATAAAAAAACAGGTAAAGGTTAAAGAAAATAAATATTTCGGGCTAGGCTTTGAGATTTATGATCTGGGAAATAATCATTATGCATTATCGCATAGCGGAGCAGACCAGGGAACCCGCTGCATTGCTATCATATTGCCCGATTCAGGAAAGGGAATCGTTATTTTCACCAATGTTGATGACGGGTATAAGGTCTATGAAAAGCTGGTTCTTCATTACCTGGGAGAAGATGGGAAAAAGATTGTAGACATAGAAACCAGATAACTGCCTATACTATAGAAATCTTTGTATATTTAGAGTATTGATCTGAAAATAAGCATGATATCATTAATGTTTTTAGAAAGCAACAGGTATGGGCAGTAATAAAAAGAAAACTATGTGGCAATATTATATCATTCTCGGTGCAGGAATAGCGCTGTTTATTTTTGCATTCTTAAGTTTAAGAAATACGCTTAGGTTCTTAAAAAAAGCAGAAAAGGCAACGGCAACCGTTACCTCACTGCGGATAGATGATTCGGACGGAGAGGTGTATATACCACTCTTTACTTTCCGTACCCGTAATAATGTTGAATATATTTATGAACTTCCGGAAGGCACCAATCCTTCAGCCTGGTCAGTAGGTGAGACGGAGACTGTTATTTATGATCCGGATGATCCTTCTTCTGTAAGTTTATACACCTATTTCAGAATTTTTGC
Source organism: Chryseobacterium sp. 1B4 (assembly GCF_036631475.1). Taxonomy (NCBI): domain Bacteria; kingdom Pseudomonadati; phylum Bacteroidota; class Flavobacteriia; order Flavobacteriales; family Weeksellaceae; genus Chryseobacterium; species Chryseobacterium sp. 1B4. Next base: position 364,478 of record NZ_JAPNUF010000008.1, on the reverse strand, counting down.
ATGGCCTTTAATACTGATCTCAATAGCACTGCCATTACTGGTGATTGGTAGCGGATATTTTATTGCAGAAAAGTTTTTACAGTAATCAGAATTTTTATTTTACCTTTTCAAGAAGATATAATTTAGCACCGGAAAATCCTAATTTGGGCATCAGGTTGCCTTCCAGAACCATTGTTTTACTGTTGACATCAATAACGGAAATATAGTTGTTGGAATTATACTCTATATAGTTTTCTTTTTCCTTCGTTGAAGGATTCTTTCCGAATTCCATAGAATATTTTACCCAATCTTCATCCTGGGTGCTGCAGTGTACCGGCTTGAATTTGGATTTTTTGGTCTTGAAAACAATCTGGTCAAAACCTTCTGTACATTCTGAGGTAAATGATCCGTCAGGATTCTGATCCTTAGAAAAATCCTCAAAAGAACCACGGTAAACACCCACTACTTTCCAGGTGCCGTCCAAACGGTCTTCATCTATTTTTCCTTTGGCCTTACTTACCGCCCAGCTGATTCCGTTAACCGTTCCCTTTACAGCTTTATATCCCAGATTTACAGCTCCGGATACTACTTTTGTTGCCGTTCTTACCACACATGAATTGAGAACCAGTACAGCCGAAGCCAGAAATAGCATTTTTTTCATTTTGTCAAATTTTATCCTGCGAAGATAGTATTTTAAAAAAGACGTTTGTAATTTTTATCAGGAAGAACCAGGAGAATTTGTTTTATTGAATTGGCCTCCTTTATTTCCCGTCAAAATACTTCTTAAGGTCAGAAATATTTCTGATATGGAGCTCTTCAGCCTGTTTTCTGCGCATCATCAGTGCATAAGCATTATTGAATCCCAAAGGCTGCAGCCATTGAATTCCATATTGTTTTTCAAACGCTGCATTCACATAATGGTATGTTTTATCGGGACTTTGGGAAACCGCTCTGATCATCTCTGCTGAAGGTTTTAAAAGAACCAGAAGGCCGGTTCCCGTATATTCAGGGTAAAAATCAATCGCGTCATTCATTAAGGCATCAAAACAGATTTTCGTTCCCCCTAAACCGGTTTTTGTTTCTACTTTATAGCCGGTATATCCTTCAATAAGCATGGTATACATTTCCGCAAGGATATATTGCTCACCAAAGATTTTTGAGCCAATCCGGATGGTTCCCGAATTTCCTTTCCGGGGACTTTTATACAGGTTATTGCTGATGAGGAAATCCTTTGCGATCCTTTCCGGAGTATGGTTGAGGTGATCAGCTCTGTAATTCAGGTCCGTCATGATGGAATCATTGAATTTTCCGGCCAGCAGATTTAAAGTTTTCTCCAGCTCCGGAAATTTTTTCAGTGTTTTTGTTTTGATAATAGGAGCCGCATAATACGGAGGGAATATTTTTTTATCATCATCCAGTACATACAGATCATAAGCTTTGATTCTCCCATCTGTAGAATATCCGCTGATCAGGTCCAGCTCCTTCTCGTAAGCTGCTTTATACATAATCGCATCACTGACTACGAGAGGATTAACATTGAGTCCATATACAGAACGAAGTCCGATATCACCATCCTGCCTTCCCATAAATTCCGGGGTAAAACCGGCTTTAATGGTCCGGTGTGACACAGAAGTCAGAAGATAGCCTGTTCCCAGAACAATAAGGCTCACAGGAAGAATATATTTCAGCTTCTGAAAAATCTGTAGCCTGATTTCTGGATCATCGCAATGATCTGATCCAGTACAACGGCCAGTAATGCTGCCGGAATGGCTCCGGCAAGAATCATATTCGTATTGTTGAGCGAAATCCCTCCGAAGATAAATTCTCCCAGACCACCTGCTGCCACAAAAGAAGCCAGGGTAGCTACCCCCACATTAATAACCGCTGCAGTCCTGATACCTGCAATAATCACCGGCATTGCCAGTGGGAGTTTCACCTTAAAAAGAAGCTGTCTTCTGTTCATTCCCATGGCTTTTGCCGACTCAATCACTGCAGGATCCACTCCCGTAATTCCTGTATAGGTATTCCGGATAATCGGAAGAAGCGCATAGATCAGTAAAGCCGCAATGGCCGGTTTCGGACCAATGCCGAAAACAGGAATCATAAATCCCAGCAGGGCAATACTTGGAATGGTCTGTAAAATACCGGCAGCGCCCAATACCGGGCTGGAAAGTTTCTTTTTCCTGGATATCAGTATGCCTAAAGGGACTCCGATCATAATGGCCAGAAGCAGCGACAAAAAGGTAAGCCCAAGATGCTGAATGATCTGGGCGGTCAGTTTTTCATGCTGGTCAGCAATAAATTGCCAGAGACTCTGCTGCTGTGTCATACCATCTGTGATTTTTTATAATGATTAAACGCTTTCACCACTTCTTCATAAACTTCAGTGTTTTGATGATCAGAACTCAGCTGCTGTAAAACATCCCAGACACTTGTATTGTCTGTACTGTCCGGTCTGTAGTATGAATTTTCAGGAGTAAGAAACGGACTGATATGATGCAGAGCCGCGACTTTATATTCTAACAGTAGCCGGTTTTCAGCAAAAAAATCACGGACAAAATGCGTGGCGGGCTGGTAAAGCATTTCCCTGGGAGTGCCGGTCTGTATGATTTTCCCGTGATCCATCAGACATATCCTGTGCCCCAGTTCAAAAGCTTCCTGCACATCATGGGTAACCAGGATAATGGTTTTACTTTTAAGTTCTTCCAGCGATTTGAATTCGGAATGAATATCAGCTTTGGTAATATTATCAAGTGCTCCGAAAGGTTCATCCATCAGCAAAACAGGGCTGTCTGCAATCAGTGCCCTTGCAATGCCCACCCGTTGTTGCTGCCCGCCGCTTAGCTCATAAGGAAAGCGGGACAGAACCTCTTCAGAAAGATGAAGTTTTGCCAGAAGCTCATGCGTTCTTCTTTCCGTTTTCTTTTTGTCCCATTTCAGAAGTTCAGGAACTACAGCAATATTCTGCTGAATCGTATAATGGGGAAATAACCCGGAATGCTGCATCACAAAGCCTATTCCCATCCTCAAATCCTCGGGTTTCTGATCCCTGATGTTTTTACCGTCAATGAAAATGTTCCCTGAATCTGCTTCTATGAGACGGTTAATCATCTTAAGTGTTGTGGTTTTCCCGCACCCGCTCGTGCCCAAAAGGACAAGGATTTCCTGATCAGATGCCTGAAAAGAAATATGATCTACTGCTTTTTTTCCGTTAAAACTCTTTGAGACTGATTCTACTGTGATCATGAATAAAAAATTACCGGGCAAGCCTGATTCCTGTGAACTGCCATTTTAAATTCGGCTGAAAAAAATTACGGTAGGTCTTTCTGCTGTGTCCCGGAGGCGTCGCTTCTGATGCTCCCCTTAAAACCATCTGATTCACCATGAATTTTCCATTGTATTCACCTACAGCTCCTGCTTCTTTCTTAAAATGTGGATAAGGCAGATAAGCAGAATTCGTCCATTCCCAGCGTGTTCCCCAGTCAAAATAATCTGAAGCAACTTCCCATTCTGCTTCAGTAGGAAGACGCATTCCTTTCCAGGAGGCAAAAGCAGAGGCTTCGTAGAAATTGATATGGCACAGCGGGGCATCGGGATCTGTTTCCTGTAGTCCGTTGAGCGTATAATACATCCACTTGCCTTCAATATAATGCCAGTATAGCGGGGATTTTGCAGAATTCTGTTTCACCCAGTCCCACCCTTCAGCATGCCAGTGCCTGAAATCTTCATACCCGCCGGCCTCCATGAATTCTAAATATTCCCTGTTGGTCACCAGCTGACTGGCAATTTCAAAGTCTGTCAGATATACTTTATGCCTTCCCAGCTCATTATCAAAACAGAACCTCTCTCCTTTAAAACCGATTTCATACACTCCTTCAGAAAAGCTGAGCATTCCGGTAGTTTTTGAATTGTTTTGTACGGATTTTTCTTCTGTATAAACCGGGAAAAGCGGGTTATGCCCTAAAATATACTTAATATCAGTGATTAATAATTCCTGATGCTGCTGTTCATGGTTAAGTCCCAGGTCCAGAAGGGGTTCAACAGCTTCTGTCAGGAATGAACTTTCAAGAAAAGCCTTCATATGTTCATCTACGTACTTTCTGTATTGGTATACATCTGAAACAGAAGGACGGCTGAGGTTTCCGCGGTCCGTCCGGATTACCCTTGCCCCAATAGTCTCGTAATAGCTGTTAAAAACAAAATTATACTGAGGGTCAAACACTTTGTAATCAGGAAAATGAGGGATAAGGATAAAGGTCTCGAAAAACCAGGTAGTATGACCAAGGTGCCACTTCGGCGGGCTTACATCAACAATAGGCTGTACTACATAATCTTCAATTTCCAGTGGGGCACAGATTTCCTCAGAACGTGTGCGGACATCCATATACTTTTTCGTAATATCTTTTGTGGTGGTCTCTGGTGTCATGTCTTTTAGTTTTAATGATTGGTTTTAAATGAAAGAAGCATGATTTATTTTCACTTTGCAGATGCTGTGCAGTCTTTTTTTATTGTACCTGCCAGATCACATCCACAAACCATTTTTTAGAATCTCTGATCTCTCCGGTTATGGAAAATCCCGATTTTTCCCCCAGCTCCCTGATCTTTTCAGGAGAAAATTTCTGTGAAATTTCCATATCGATAAGCTCATTTTCTTCAAATGAAATCCTCGTATTACCAATCGTTACCTGCTGGCTGATAAGGCTTACCAGAAAACTTCTGCAGGCTCCCGAGACGGGGTCATAAGTCTGGTAATGCTGAAATTGTTTCAGATCAAAATTACCGCCAAGTTCATTGTTGATACGGCTCAGGAGATTAAGATTAAAGGCTGCGGTAATCCCTTCCTCATCATTATAGGCATTCAGAATAATATGCGGATTTTTCTTCAGGTCAAATCCTGCCAGTACACGGTCTTTGGAAGAAAGACTTTTGTTCAGGTGCACGCAGAAATCTTCAGCTTCTTCCAGGGTCATATTCCCGATATTGCTTCCGAGGAATAAAACCACTTTTCTCCGGGTGGACAATGCAGCTGCTTTTTGGAGCATTCCAAAATAATCACCTTCCAGACAGGTAATTTTCATGTCAGGTAAACGGTTGCTCAGTTTTTCATGAAGTATGGAAAGAATATTTCCTGAGATATCAATCGGCATATAGGTGAAATCAACCCCCTTACTGATCAGCCGCTCAAGCAGATAGGCTGATTTCATCGCGTCTCCCGCTCCTAATTCAATCAAGTCAAAAGATTCGTTTCCGGGAATAAGGAGCTCAATAAGCTCATCTGTTTTATTTTGGAAAATATCCAGTTCGCAACGGGTCAGATAATAAGCAGGCATAGCCATGATTTTCTGAAAAAGATGATCACCGGTTTTATCGTAAAAATATTTTGAAGATAATTTTTTAGGAGTACTCTGCAGTCCGCTCAAAACATCTGAACGAAATATATCTGCAGCATTTTTTTCAGTCTCAGCGTGTGAATCTAACTGTACATTCATAAATCTTATTTTGTGTGGTTTTGTAGATCACTGCAATTATCCTGCCTTTTACAGCATGAAAATTCTTTGCCTTTATCTAATTAAATATAAACAATTTTACTTTTAATAGCATGATTTTCATGATGTTTTTATCAGATGTGGTATTTTTAGCTCGTTATTCAATCAAATAAGCCCGAGTTTAGACATAAGTCAAACAGATTTACAAAGGCCTGTTATTCCTATCATTATCATTGATTCCGTGCAGGATTTCACCACCTTCCAGAGACATTTCAATAGCCTGGTTACTATACATGACCATTTGTTTTTCATAGTCTGCAACAGCTTCCGGAATACTGTTTTTACCTGTCAAATAACTGGTCAGAAGGGAAGCATCTGTAAAGGCTGTATTGGCTCCGACTCCTCCTGCGGGGCTCATCGTATGAACGGCGTCCCCCAGTGCGGTAATATTTCCGGATTTCCACGGTTCCTTTGGTAAAGAAGACCGGATAGGAGTTACGGATAAAGAAGACCTGTCTGCATGCTGAAATAATGCTTTAAGCTGGGGATGCCACTGATGGGTCACTTTATGAACAGCATTTAAAATCTCTTCTGCGGAATGGCTGTAGAAATCGGATTTTACCATTCCAAAAGCCTGAGGGTTGCCTATGAATGCCCAATAAAAATAATCGGAGAACGGGCTGAGAAGATCCCAGGCTGGTTCTTTCCCGGAAAAATCAAAAGACATAAAATCTGTAATTAAAGAAAACCGGTCACCGATAATCACTGAAGTACCTTCCTGTAATTCCTCGGCAATAGCATGCCGGGCTTCTTCAGAATAAAAAGTTCTCCCATAGATGGTAATATTCCCGGTATTGATTTTTCTGTCTCTGCAATACTCCTTTCCGATTCCGGAGTGGACACCGTCAGCAGCTACTACCAAATCTGCAGTGTAGGTGGAGCTGTCTGAAAATGTAAGTTCCACTTCACCGCTTTCTGTTTCCTGCCAGTCTGTGAGTTCTTTTCCAAAACAGATATTGTCCTGTATGCCCTGAAGCAGAATTTCACGCAATGTCAGGCGGTTGGGTTTCAGGTCAGGCATTTCTTTCACTCCGTCACTCCAGGATTCTACAAGGGGGTTTTGAGATCTTTCAAGAGTTGTTGTTAAAACCTTCATTCCGCTGTAGCTTGCCGCACAGGTAGCCAGGAACAGCCTGTACAAATTTCCGGGAAGGCATTCCTCTAAGGCTTTTCTGCCGGGCTCATTCACCCTGATTCTGTATCCTTGTGAACGGGCGTTTATTGCAGCATCTTTTTCAAATACGGTGCATGGGATTCCATTCTTTTTTAATCCTTGAGCAAGGCACAGACCTCCCAGTCCGGCTCCTATAACAGCAATACGTTTGCTTTTTAATTGTTGTACCATCATAATTGTTGGTCAATCTTTTTATTGTTTCTGATGATTGACGGGACAAAATTAAAGTGTGGAGACAGGACATACGAGAGCTATTTAATGGTGATGATGGGACAAATCATGGTTTTCGGCTCTGAACTGTAAAGCGGTCATTCCTGTTCCTTTTTTAAAGAACCGTGAAAAATAAACAGGATCATCATAGCCCAGCTCAAAGGCAATCTGCTTTACATCCATATGGGTGTAAAACAGCAGGCGGCGGGCTTCCCACAGAATTTTCTGATGTATCCAGAAGCTGGCAGGATATCCGGTAACATCTTTTACGGCTTCATTCAGATAGAGTGGAGTAATATTTAGGAAATCTGCATATTGCTTTACCTGTTTGACAGTTTTGAAGTGATCTGTGATCAGCTTTTTAAACTGCCTTGTAATCGAATACCTTTGGCCTCGGTGCTGAAAATTTTCGGTTTCTGTTCCTGAAATTCTTGAAATAATGATTCCAGCTGCAGATTCAGCCAAAGACCTTGTGATGGAAGGAATATACAGCGCCGGATCCTTTTCTGCTTTTTCAAACAGGGGAGGCAGGTCAAAAATAATGTCATTTTCCGTAACGGCCGAAGACTGGCGGAGCCATTGGCAGAGGTCCAGGATTTCACGGTAAGATTCAGGAATAAGTTCAGCTTCTATGAATAAAAACCATCCCTCATTGTCTTTCTGGTGAATGTACTGATGAATTTGCCCCGGACCGGCAAAACATAAGGAAGGACCTTTTAAATCTATCCTGTTAAAATCTATTTCCATCACAAAGTTTCCTTTCTGCTGAAGAATAAACATATAATGATCATCCCTGTGAATTTCAGCCTGTTTCTCATGAAAGATTGATAAAGGCATCACCCGGACAGCTGAATCTTCCAGTTGATTGTGATGGGAAGGAGTTACTTTTTTCATATGACTTACGAAGATACGTGATAAATGATAAATGATGGTTGATGGTTGATGGTTGATGGTTGATGGTGGTGATTGATGCTTGATGATTGATGTGTAGCCAGATATCTTATGTATGCTGCTGTCTGTTTTAACGTCCGAAAATCAGGATTCACCGCTTAATATGACCTGTTCAAAGTTTTTGTACTTCGTTCCGGGGCTGCTTTATTATAATTTTACCCTCATAAAACATCACAATTATGAATACTACATTGAACTTCAGTAAAAAAATAAGATCCGCTTTATCCCTGATCATTTTGATAGGGACAGGATTATGGACACTGAAAGCACAGGCTCCTTCCACTGGTGAAAATGATCAGGAAAGTGCAGCGGTCAGATCAGCTTTTCAGAATACAAAGAAAGTCAGGGCCGGGCTGCTGGATGTTGGATATGCAGAAGCAGGACCCGCAAACGGAAAACCTGTTATCCTTCTTCACGGATGGCCATATGACATCCATAGCTTTGAACAGTCTTCTGCCATACTTGCTGAAAAAGGGTACCGTGTTCTGGTACCTTATTTAAGAGGGTACGGGACAACAACCTTTGTTTCACCCGATACAAAACGCAACGGCCAGCAGAGTGCTGTGGCATTGGATATCATTGCTTTTATGGATGCGCTGAAAATTGACAAGGCCATTATCGGCGGTTTCGACTGGGGTGCCAGAACTGCAGATATTATGGCGGCATTGTGGCCTGAGCGCTGTTCCGGACTGGTGGCAGTAAGCGGATATCTGATAGGAAGTCCAAAGGCAAACGAAAAGCCTCTGCCTCCAAATGCTGAGCTTTTATGGTGGTATCAGTATTATTTTTCAACTGAAAGAGGGTATAAAGGGTATAAAGCCAATACCGCGGCTTTCAATAAGCTGATATGGAAAACAGCTTCACCCAAATGGACTTTTGACGACCAGACCTACGAACGTTCTGCAGCAGCATTTGATAATCCTGACCATGTTGATATCGTGATCCACAATTACCGCTGGCGCCTGGGATTGGCGAAAGGGGAGAAGCAATACGATGCGCTTGAAGCCAGACTGGCAAAGTCTCCATCTATCACAGTCCCCACAGTTACCCTGGAAGGTGATGCCAACGGTGCTGCGTTTCCTGCTCCGGAAAGTTATGCTTCAAAATATGCAGGTAAATATGCACACCATACGTTAACAGGAGGAATTGGGCATAATTTACCGCAGGAAGCTCCAAAAGCATTTGCAGATGCGATCATAGAAGTAGATGCTATGTCACAGGCCAGATAAAACCTGACGGATTTAGAAAAACCACTGCTCAATGCAGTGGTTTCTATTTTATTTATCTTATCAAAAATGTTATCCCTGAAAATCCTTTTCAGTCTTCAGCTTATTAACCAGAGGATTAGCATACATGGCCAGGAAATATTCCCTGGAAACAGGATCCGACGGATCAATACGCATTTCAAGCCTGCGGACAAATAATTGTTTTTCCTGTTCCGTATATTCGGAAGCGTAGGTATTGGTATTGTGAAGGAGGTCGTAAGCGATGTATTTGGTAGGCCAAAGCTTATAATGACTGATAATGGAGCGGTCAATCACCTGGGCAATTGCCTGTAGCTGCTTATTTTTATTGTCAATAGTAGCAGCAATTTCATCCAGTTCCGTATCAAGTACATCACCGGCATGAAGGTGAATACGTTTCTTCTGTCCCAGAATTCCGCTCAGGATATTGGTAAAATCTTCATTTTTCCCCTTGATGTATTCCTCATCCCTGTGCTGGGCCAGCAGCTGGGGCATCTTTAAAGAATCTGTAGGATCATATTCATAGGAGATAGAGACCGGAACAATCTTTAAGGTTTTAAAATAATCCGTCAAAGACTGGTCACCGGCTGCCATAGCCAGCATTTTCAAAACCCCTGCTGGGTAGAATCGTTACCGTCTTTGGTACGGCCTTCACGCTGGGCAATCCATACGGAACGATTTTCATTATACAGCTGTTCCCTGATATATTCGGACATCGTCTGTGAACTGGTGAGCTGCTCACGAAGAGGAAGGCCTCTTTGTACCAGGAAGTTCCGGTTCAGCTTAGCGAGTACGTTTAAAAACTTCTTGCGGACTAGATTATCTCCGATCGCCGAAGCGGTCATAATATAACCACCCTCCAGCAAGACCAGGTTAAGCAGTGAAGTATCCAGAACAATATCCCTGTGGTTCGAGACGAAAAGGTAAGGGGTGTTTTTATCCAGCTTATCGAAGCCCGAAGTCGTTAAGCCGTCGGAGCTCTTCGCAAGGATCTGCCGAACGGCAAACGCCACAAACTGATGCTGGAAATCGCTGATAGAATGAACATTTTTGAACTGCTCCAGCCAAACCTGCTCATCTGTATCAGGAAAAGTAAAATTCATCAGTGCTTTCATCATGGGATCACGGGCTATGCTCTGTAATCTCTCATTCACTTCCTGATCATAGAAATACCGGATTTCATCAAACTTAGACATGCGGTTGGGTAAAAATTAAAACTTTTTGCAAAAGAACGAAAATTTATCCGGGGATTGGGTATAATGGGTGTTAAAGTATTATGAGGGGCGTAGGAGTTGGGTGAAATAAACGTATTTATAACAAAGCGATCTATGTGTGCGTTCACTTTATAAAAGAAACTATGCCTGGAGCAAATAAGAAACTACGCACGCACAAATACACACTCACCTTGTCATTCCGCAGGAATCTCGACTCTTATTTTATCATTATTTATTATCAGAAAGCTTCTGTGTCCGGATTCCTGCGGAATGACAAACGTTGTGGATAGGCTAGGAGAACAGTGGGTATTATGCCTGAATCAGATAAGAACTATGCACGCACAAATACACACTCACCTTGTCATTCCGCAGGAATCTAAACTGTTATTTTATCATTATTTATTATCAGAAAGCTTCTGTGTCCGGATTCCTGCGGAATGACAAACGTTGTGGATAGGCTAGGAGAATGGTTGATATTATGTCTGGAGCAAATAAGAAACTATACATTCACACATAAGCGCCCACCTTGTCATTCCGCAGGAATCTAAACTGTCATTATCACCACGCATTAAGAAAAACTTTCTGTGTTTGGATTCCTGCGGAATGACAAACGTTGTGGATAGGCTAGGCGAATGGTTGATATTATGTCTGGAGTAAATAAGAAACTACACATTCACACGTAAGCACCCACCTTGTCATTCCGCAGGAATCTAAACTGTTATTTTATCATTATTTATTATCAGAAAGCTTCTGTGTCCGGATTCCTGCGGAATGACAAACGTTGTGGATAGTCTAAGTGAGTAGTTGGTATTATGTATGGAGCAAATAAGACTTTCTTAATCTGACGATATACAATTTTGTCATTCATTTGAATTCCGTATCAAAGCCAATTCTCAAACAAGTAATTCAAAAATTCTAAATTAGGATTTGTGCTCCTTATCAATTCAAGTTTCTTAATTCTTGACCAGTTTTTAATTTCCTTTTCTCTTTCAATGGCATGATGAATCCAATCGTATTTTTCGTAATAAATTAGAAATTCAAGATTGTATCTTGCGGTGAAGCTACCTGGATTTAACTTTGTTTTATGTTGATACAATCTCCTGTGGAGGTTCCCTGTAACACCAGTATAAAGTACTTTTCTGCTTTTATTGGTAAGAATATAGATATAGTAGGTATGGCTTCCTTTTGAAAACTTAATCATTTATGTTTGTTTTACAAAAGTTACAAAAATATCCTACTTGTGTTGCAATAATCTAAACACTTATTTTACTATTACTTATGTCTGGAGCAAATAAGCGACTATACATCAACACTTATGCGTCCACCTTGTCATTCCGCAGGAATCTAAACTGTTATTTTATCATTATTTTATCAGAAAGCTTCTGTGTCCGGATTCCTGCGGAATGACAAACGTTGTGGGTATGCTTGGCGAGCAATTTGTATTATGCCTGAATCAGATAAGAACTATGCACGCACAAATACGCGTCCACCTTGTCATTCCGTAAGAATCTCGACTCTTATTTTATCATTATTTATTATCAGAAAGCTTCTGTGTCCGGATTCCTGCGGAATGACAAACGTTGTGGATAGGCTAGGCGAATGGTTGATATTATGTCTGGAGTAAATAAGAAACTATACATTCACACGTAAGCGCCCACCTTGTCATTCCGTAGGAATCTAAACTGTCATTATCATCCCGCATTAAGAAAAACTTTCTGTGTCTGGATTCCTACGGAATGACAAACGTTGCGGAATGACAAACGTTGTGGGTATGCTTGGCGAGCAGTTTGTATTATGTCTGGAGCAAATAAGAAACTACGCACGCACAAATACACACTCACCTTGTCATTCCGCAGGAATCTAAACTGTTATTTTATCATTATTTATTATCAGAAAGCTTCTGTGTCTGGATTCCTGCGGAATGACAAACGTTGTGGGTATGCTTGGCGAGCAGTTGGTATTATGCCTGAATCAGATAAGAAACTATGCACGCACAAATACGCGCCCACCTTGTCATTCCGCAGGAATCTAAACTGTCATTATCATCCCGCATTAAGAAAAACTTTCTGTGTCTGGATTCCTGCGGAATGACAAACGTTACGGAATGACAAACGTTGTGGATAGGCTAGGAGAATGGTTGATATTATGCCTGAATCAGATAAGAAACTATGCACGCACAAATACGCGCCCACCTTGTCATTCCGCAGGAATCTAAACTGTCATTATCACCACGCATTAAGAAAAACTTTCTGTGTTTGGATTCCTACGGAATGACAAACGTTGTGGATAGGCTAGGAGAATGGTTGATATTATGTCTGGAGTAAATAAGAAACTACACATTCACACGTAAGCACCCACCTTGTCATTCCGCAGGAATCTAAACTGTTATTTTATCATTATTTTATCAGAAAGCTTCTGTGTCCGGATTCCTGCGGAATGACAAACGTTGTGGGTATGCTAGGAGAAAAAATTATCTTTTACAAATGATACAATATTCCGTTTCCATTGGTTAATATCGTTGTGAGCTGAGATAAAAGCTATTCCACAGGTGAGTTTATCCGTTGTCATATCATTTTCTATAGCTGAATAGTCACCCTTAATCAGTTTACTTTCTTCTCCCGGATATATCAGGGCTGTTTTTGTTGCTTTAAAATACCGGTGATAAGTATACATCTGCCTCAGATCCTCGGGTGACGGAAGATACCTTCCGTTTAAATTTTTCCATTTCGTATCCATAACAATTCTGTTACCATTAACTTCAAGAACAATATCCGGTTTCATTTTGCTGGCTGCGGTTTCTGATCTCCAGAATTCCTTTGATTGTTGGGCTCTTATTTTTACATCAGTATGTTTTATATTTTTCTTTAATACTATATATACAAACTGCTCCCAAAGACGGTTCATATCAAATAGTAAAGCCAATACATTATTTTTTCCTCTCGATACATCAGGATGGTAGTTGAGTAAAAGCAACTTTGCGATCTGCAGAGCTTTTTCATAATGTTGATTTTTTCGATCGAAGTTGATCTTTTCAAACGTTGAATCTGTGACTTTGAGATCACTCATCTCGGGAAAATTCAACAATAACGTCCCAATTCTGCTTTTTAGATCAGACTTGCTATTAGTCTGTTCAATAAGTTTCAGAGCTTTGTATAGAATACGATGTATTTCATGATTCACATCATAATGAGAATACTTTACATAGAATCTTTCATGATGAACCAGATTCTGCGATATATGCTTTGAAAACTGCAGAGCTCCTTTTAACGCATGTAGGTTTCCCTCCTTCCTGTTATATCTTTTGATAAGTCCCCGGTGAAGCAGGTACTCTAACTCTTTTATGTACAGTTCATAATAAAGATCCAGAATAGAATTTTTTTCAATTTTAATGTGGTACTGCTGGAGATTTTTACTTCAAATCCCCATACCGTTCGTATCATATCATACAATAATTGTCTCCATTCATCTTTGCTGTTATGATCTGCTTTTGGAAGAATCTCAATGGTTGTTTGGCCGATCTTTATGACGCCAACGTATTGATTAAATTTTACTCCGTTTTTTATAAGGCTAAAAAATGGTGTCCCATCACCATAATAATTCTCTAAAGCTTGGTCCAGTTTTAGTTTTTTGTGTTCTTCAGTGAAATAGAGCTTTTCATGCTCAAAAACAACAATAGATTCTATTGGTTTCATTAAATAGAGTGATTCATTAACAAAAGAACTGCTTTTGAGAAAGTCATGTCAGTTTCTCCAATTTTATAATTATGATTTGGTTTTCTGTAATCTATAATTTCATAGGATTCACTTTCTGAATACTCACTTTCATAGTCATCAAATGCTGCAAAAACAGATGATTGGGTAATTTTCTTTTTTACAAATCCTTTCCCTAATACCAATCCTATTTTACCATAATCGCCGAAGAAATACTCCTGTAAAAGAGGAATGATATTTTTATAAAAAGAATCTATAATGGTTGTATTGTCTTTTCCAATAAAATAAGCATGCCCAATAGCGTGGTCTTTATCAATTAGTTTTTCTATTCGATTGTTTATGATAGTCAATAATTCTTCAAAATCGGTTCTTTCATAATCAAACCTTTGAAAATATCCGGATTCTTTGACCGTATTATTTTTTTATCCTCTTTCATCTGTTCCCAGATATCTTCCTTTTCTTTCTTGAAACCTTCAGAAACACCTAAAATAGAAAATAATTTATTTTCTTCAGCCAGATATTCTTCATCAGTCCATTCATGGTTTTTATATTCCCATAAAAGATTTTCTATCATTGTTGACGGATTCAGAAGCTCAGGTTTAGGAGGCATTTCTTCAAAAGAAAATCTTCTTCTCAATGCTGTATCCAAAGCTTCCACACTTCTGTCTGCTGTATTCATGGTTCCGATAATATATAGATTGGAGGGAACTCCGAATTTATTTTTGCTGTATGGGAGAGTGATCTCCAGAGCTTCATTATTGCCCTGGCGTTTATCCTCTTCAATAAGCGTAATGAGCTCTCCAAAGATTTGAGACACATTTCCACGGTTTATTTCATCAATGATAAGCACGTGAGGAAGTGGAGGAAGAGTTTCTTCTTTTACTTCAGTAACAGATTTTTCTTTTATTTTATTATTGATATAGTTTAAAACAGACCAATAAGCCGTAGAATTGGAACCTCCGATTACTGCTCTGAACTCTTTATTCACATTCTTAATCATTGAAAGATCAGGAAATGCCTGCTGTAGTTTTTCAGCTCTGGAATAAGATACCGTATAAATCTTCGAATCTTCAGAATAGATGGGTTTCAGATTTAGATTTCCCTTGTCAGAAACATCCACTATTTTCAATCCTAAATCAGGAGTCTGGATGGTTAATACAAGTGGGTTTTCATTTTCCAGGTGTGTATTGGCATCCAGAACAAGATCACTCCATGCATCGTCGAAAGTATATGGCTTGGTTGAGTTTTCACTTTTTAATCTTGGTTTTCTGGCTTTATCAGCAATTCTTTTGAAAATACCACTTTCTACCTCGTAAATCACCTTTTTATTGCCGTCCTCATCTTCATCAATTCTGGGTTTTATCCCTTCAATAAAATCCTCATAGCTCATGCTCTGATGGAAGGTGGTAAACACAATTCTTCCTTCATCTACCAGCTTTTTATATTCATCCTTGATTTGCTTTCTGGTATGATCAGACAGCACAAAATTAGGGTTAGCGATCTGAATAGCTTTATTAATGGTATTGTAGGTCTTACCGGTACCTGGAGGCCCGTATAAGATCTGATTAAGAGGATGGAGGACTGTATTATTCATAGTAAGTTCTGATTTCATTGTTTTTATGGTGTCAATTAGCTTTTCTGAAGTGGCATCATAAAGCTCATCTAAGCATTCTACCACCTTTTCTACAAGGTCTTCATCGGAGAGTGTAAATTTCTTAATGTGAGAAACAGAGTTTCCGAAGTGCCATTTTTTCCATTCCAGAAAGGAAGGAAGAGTTCCTAATAACGCTCTCATTATTTCGGCATTCTGATGACCGTCTTCAAAATGCAGGTCAACGGAAATACTTCCCTTTTTAATAATCACTTCATAATGAGCTCTTTTATGATTAAAATACTGTTCCTTATCAAAGATCCATATATTATTTCCTTTAAGATCGCCAAAACCGTACTCTAGTTGGTTTTTCTCAGCATATTCTTTTAGATTGGCAATAAAGGTTTTAAAATCCAATTGTTTTTTATCCCATTCTTTTTTCTGATCATAGATATGGGCAGCTATTAATAATGTTTGATTTTCCGGATTGTTGGTTCTGTCAAGATCTGAGAATTTTTCTTTCAGCTCGGAAACAAAAGTGTCTGGGTTATAAGCATGATTCAGGTAATGGCTGGAGATAAGTTCCCTATGGCTTAATGCTATAGAATTGATATTGTTTTCTGGCATGGCCAACATATCTAAGGCATTTTTCACGGTGATATTTACATCATTTTTGTGATACTTGTAATTAAAAGTATTGATGACCCATGGTTTCATTCTGACTCCTGCTTTAGCCAATACTCTTTTATCATCATACTGATTGTAAATAGCTTTGCCACGGGCGTGAATATCACAATAAGAAATGATGCTAAAAAGAATTTCCTTTATCGAAAAGAATTGATGTCCCTCTTTAATTTCAGCAAAAGCAGTATAGTCCTCTAAAAGATGTTGCAGTTCTGCTTCTCCTTCATCGGATAAATAAAGATCCATCCATTTTTTTAATGCATCTTTTCCTTTTTGAAAATAAAACTCATCGGATTGGATAAGGCGTTCAAAATAACTTGTTGCTGTTTCTATTACTGACATTTGGTTTTCGTGGGTGTTTAGTTTATGTGTTTTTCTTAGCGAAAGAACAAATTATTTATTAAAAGAAGCAATAATAATAAAAATTTACAGCTTCTGCTTACGGGAAAGCGTAAATTTTCTTTAAAAATCCCACAAATACTGCTCAGAAATACCCGTAGGCCCCTTTGGAAGTGCCTCTAACCCCTTGACCAAGCCCCTGAAGGGACTTCATGAACGGTCTCCACCCCCTTCATGAAGGGGCTGTACCCCTTGGGTAAGGGGGTAGAGGGGGTTGCATAAGGGGGTGCCGGGACTTGTATAAGGGGTAGAGACCCTTACTAAAGAGGGTAGAGACCGTTGCTGTACTGCCTGGAGGGGCTAAGGAAGGAGGTAGGGGAGGAAAACATAGTCTTCAACCAAAATATGATCAACAGTAACCACAAAAAAAGCACGTTTTCACGTGCTCTCAGAAAAAGTATGTATTCTTACTGATTGTTGTTTGGAGGGGTCTCCGTTTGTTCTAAAGTGGGCCCTGCTGCAAAAAACTGCTTCATCCCTTCGTAGATCCCGTTGGTACCGGGTACATTTTCTTTAGAGAGGTATCTGATGCTCCGGTAAAAACTGATGGCGTTATGATAATTATCGTGATCCAGTAACACTTTGGTGTCGGAAAGTTGCTCTACCAGGGAATCTAACAGCTGCAGCCTTTGTTCTATCTGCTCTCTGGCGATGTAATCTCTGTCGAATTCTGTCTTATCAAGAAAAACCGGAACATACTGAACATTTTGTTCCATATAGGTTTTGGCTTTATTCACGAAGAGCTTGTTCTGTTCTGCAATTCTACCGTATTGCTGTCTCTGGTCCGGGGTAAGGTTGATGGTTTTTCCTGTAAGGACAGTCTGGATATCCTGAATTGCTTTGTCGATGGTTTGTAAATCGCTTTCTGAAAAGCTTACACTGATTAAATTGTCTAGTGCCATACGCTTGTGTTTTTGATTGTTATGATGATCAAATATAGGAATCATAAAACATAGAAAAACACGCTGTTGTAAGATTTTAAGGCCATGTTCATCAGAAAATGAAAACCGGATAATGGGGTTTGTTCTTTATGGGTTTTTGAAGAAAAAAGAATGTGTAATGAAGGAAATGATGAAACAGGAGAGAAGGGGCGCTTCCAGCGCTTATTATGTTGTTTTTTAGGCAGCATTTTTCTAAATATTTTTCTATATTTAAAACTTCATAAATGTTGATTTATCATGGAACATACAATACATCAGGGACGCAATGTAAAACGATTCAGGGAAATGCTGGGCATCAAGCAGGAAGCATTGGCTTTTGACCTCGGGGACGACTGGAACCAGAAGAAAGTTTCTCTGCTGGAACAGAAAGAAATTATTGAAGACCCTTTACTGAAAAGAATTTCTGAAGTATTGAAAATTCCGGTGGAAGCGTTTCAGAATTTTGATGAGGAGCAGGCGGTGAATATTATTTCTAATACGTTTGGGGATAACGCTTGTGTTGGAAATCCAAATTCAACTTTCAATTTCAGTCCAATTGATGAAATAAAAAAGTTGCATGAAGAAAAGATGGAACTTTATGAAAGGATGCTAAAGGAGAAGGATGAAATGATGGGGAGGCTGGAGAGGTTGATTGAAAAGGGATAACTTAAGATATAAAAAGGTTCAGCAGATGCTGAACCTTTTTTATTTATTCATTCATATTCCTAATACCCGGACAAAAATACCTAACACCTTAAAATCAACTGTTTCCTCATCTCTGAGAATAATTGGTTTAAAATTGGGATCATTTGATTTGGGTAGTAATATTATTTCTTCATGATGCCATCCCTCTTCATCAGTTAATTTTTTGCTGGAGTATTCTTTAATAGTATAGTTACTGCCAAATTCCAGATCAGCAATATTTCTTCCTTCAACTAAAGTGATCAGTCCGTTGCGCGAACCTCCACTATATTTTTTAAATAGGCAAATACTGCCGTTAGGTATAATCTTATTCATAGATTCACCCATCACAGTGCACGCAAAATAGTCGTCTTTATTGTTTATATTATCTAATTCAAGATATTTTATATTATCTAATTCTTGCAGTTCAGAAAAAGAACCTGCAGCAATATTTAAATCATAGAAAGGAATTGAAAATGCTGTAGGTGTATTAGAAATCTGTACTGATTTATCTTGTGTATACGAATTAAAAGATGGAATATATTGGCGAAGAAAAAGTTTCATATTTTCATTGCAAGCGTAAATATATGTACCTTCAATTCCTCTTAACAATATTGTTTTATAGATATTGATAATAAAATCGAGTAATTCTTCTTCATTTTGAATAGAATTTTTACCATTTTTATCTTTGTACTTTTGTTTATCAACAATGAATTTACCAGATTCAAAATCATAATCTAATTCAGGTCCTATAATAACACCTGTAAAATTCAAATCGTAACCTTGTGTGGTATGAATACACCCCACTTCATCAATAGAATTGGGAGAATTTACCCAATCTACGGAAATACTGTTCCATTTTAATTGATTTTCACCAATAATGATATCATAAGCTTCAGGGTTTTTGTTTGAAACCCATTCCCATGCATATCCTGCTACTATTCTAGACAACCCATAAAGCTCATTTTTCTTTTTAATCCTGTCAATCATTTGTGACAAGTCATCAAAAAGATATAATTCGTAGTCATCAGTTTTATTCTTTTCTAAGAAAGGTGTAGCAGGGGCATCAAAAATTTTATGTATTAATTTTATATAATTATTGCCACCGCGTACCCGAAGTTGAGTTTTTAGTTTTTCAACACGTGTTGAAGGTTCCAATTCTAATTTTTTAAAGCTTTCCTTAAGAGTATCTGATGGCTTTATGGATTGATACTGATCATAAAAGATAATGGATTTAGTACTTTGCAGGATAACCCAATCCAATTCAGAGGCGGAAAATTTATCTAAATTCAACTTTTCACAGTTACGATCGAAAGTTCCAAAGTATGAGCCTAAATTTACCCGTCTTCGTAGTCGATGTCCTTCGTCAACTATAATAAGGTCATATTTATTTTGTGCTAAATCTGAAGGGCCAATTACCATCTTTGCTGATAAACCATTTACATTCTTAAAAACATTGGAAATCGTTTTTCTGAATGAGGCCATAGGAATTACCAGCGCCATATTTAAGTCTGTATATTTATGTTTAACCCTCTTTAACAAATCAAAAAGTTCCTCATCATCTTCATCAAAATCAGCATAGTTAAAATCTTCCAGATTTGTCTTTAATAACTTGAATAAGAAAATAGCTAAAATCGATTTACCCGTACCGGCACCTCCATGAATCAAACTGAGTTTAGCATTCTCGTCGAGCAGACAGTTAAGAATCATTTTTAACCCTTTGATTTGTTCTTTGGAAAGAGATTTATAAGGAGAGTATTTAAAAAGGTCTGAATTATTGATAAAATCCAGAGAATGGCGGGATATACCTAACTGTCGCAGTTCATCCCAAATATCTTTGAATAGGTCCCAATATACTTTCTTTTCATGATACTGGTGATTAGAAATACCAAGGTTACCATTTTGTAAAGTGTATTGTCCGTCAGCAGAAATATATTTGATAAGATTTGATTCTAAATCCAGAGTGGCAGATTTGTGGAATAAATTGCTTAAAATGAGATTTACTGACGATAATTGCTTCTTTTCTTCTGACTTTAAGTGAGTATTTATTCTTGTTACTACATCGGTAGTCTCTCCCACATAAGCAAGTTTAGTTTTTTTATTTTTCAGGAAATATACTACAGGCCAAGATAAATAATCTTTGTGATTATTATATATTTTTGTTTCTGTGAGACGATCCAAATCGTATTCCTCCGTAATTGTAAAATTCTTCATTTGTCCTACAAATCATCGTACTTATTTGATTTTCCTTTTGCTTTTTCTACAGGATATTTCTCGTTATTTCTCTGTAACTTTTTTAGAATAATATTATTGATATCTATATCATTTTTATTTGCAAGGAGAATTCCATACATAAATACATCTGCCAATTCTTCTTCTAGCCTGTCTTTATTAAAATCTTCGTTTTTTTCCATAAAAAGACTTCCAACAGTTCCGATGCTTCAATAGATAAAGCAAGCGCCAGATCTTTTGAATTATGAAACTGTTCCCAATCCCGTTCATCCCGAAATTTAAGAAGTTTTTCTATTGTACTTTTATCCACCATGGTATTAATTAATAGATGAAGTTAATTCAACTTTAAAAATAATAAAAACTTAAGTATAATTATGTCTAAAGTACCAGATTATTCTGGAAATTTTGAATAAGAATGTATTATCAATATAATAAATTATTATTGAATCACCATTAAAAAAGTTATAATGAGGTTTCAAAAACCTTAATAATATCAAATGATACTATAAAGGCTAAAGATTCATTAGAGAGCGAATTGATATTTATGAAAATGAATTATTGTTGTAGGTCCATGGTTACAGTCTGCGTCCTCCTACACATCCACCTCCTCAATCTCCACACCGGCAGATAGACAAACACCACAGACAGCACACCAGCCAGCACACCTACCACCACAGCCATTGCCGTAGCATCCAGCTTATAATCCTTTGAGAAATTGTACTGTCCTATAAAGAGCAGGGATAAAACCAATGCTCCTGTAATCAGGCCGTGTAAGATGCTTAGCTTGGTCATGAGCTTTTTAATATTCAGCTGTTCGTCTACGGTAAACTCAATGGCTTCCTGGCTGGCGGCATCGGTTACCCTTTTGATGATATCAATGGTAAGGACTACCGGAAGGAAGATGGCCATCGGCAGGGTAAGGCGGGCCAGGTTCTGGGTTCCTGAGAAAAATGGGTATAGCCTAACTCTTTGAAGCTGGCATAGGCGATGATGAAATTAAAAAATACATTGGGAAGGACATAGTAAATCGTACGCTTTATGAGAAAGCGTCTGAGGGTGGTTTTTTTGATGGGTTTTGGCTTTGGAGGCTTTATTTTCAGTTTCATACGGAGGTGGTCAGTAGCTCGATGGCTTTATCTTTTATCTTGTGGGCTTCTTCTTTGGGAAGAAAATTTTCATTGGACATGAAGGTGAAGTCCATCTGCTGGTTGTACGTACTGGTGACTAGGGTATTTGAGTTCAGCCATGGGAAAGCCACGGTAGGACTAAAAACGGTTTCCAGACTGAAGTTTTTATAATCATTCGGGATATTCACCTTTCCCATATTGGATAGGGTCACATCATGGCCGCCTTCGCTGGATTTCAGCATGCTGATCATACGGTCTACGATGGGGTGCATATGTTCTCCCATCCACAGGAGCTCACGGGCTTCCAGCTTATTGATTTTCTCCGTGAGGTCTTTTTTGATCTGTTTGGCATTGCCCATCACATCCCTGCTGTCTTTTTTGATGGAAAGCTCTACCGTTGGGGCGAAAGCAAATAAATGATCTTCCTTGATTTCGGGAATAAAATGACGCACATCTACCGGACTGATCACCTTCCCTTTGGCACGGTCTCCCTGAACATCACGGAAAGCCTGCATTACGGAAGAACACAGCAAAGCATGTACAGAAATTCCGTTGGCTTTGCATTTTTCTGTGATCAGCTTGGTGTCCTCAGGGGTCATTTTCCAGTGAATGGCGTAGTTTTTTCCAAGGTTTCTCTTTTTACTTTTCCGCTGGATGGAAAAGAATATCCTGGCAAACAGCAGGTAAAGGCCGGCTTTATATTTTTTAATGCCTGTATTAAAATCCGAAGGCAGAAAATCATCTACCGATTCAAAAGCAACATAAGGAATCAAAGGCAGATAAGGATTGTCCAGCAGGCTCAGAAGCTCCCGGATTAAAGTCACTCCGGTAGTTCCGTCTGAAATGCAGTGGGGCATGATCCAGATGATTTCCGAAGTATCCTTTCCTTTTACCCATACGACTTCAGCCAGTGGTTTTTTAGGTTCCCCAAAAATCTGAACCATCCTTTCTCGGATTCTTTGAACCAGTCGTCATCTGTTTTTCTTTCTACAATCCGGAGAGGAATAGGTTCAATATCCCTTTGTCCTACAAAAAAAGGATAGCGTCCCTGGTTGTGATCAATATGAGCTCTCAGCATAGGATGTTTCTGCTGGATTTTGAGTAGGGCTGTTTTAAACGTTTCCTCAGCAATCTGCCCGTTGATCTTTGCGGTGTAAACACAGTTTAAAGGCGTTTCAGGATCTACATACATGATCCTTTCCACCATCATTAGAGGTCTTTTGATCATGATACTGCCATTTGTTTTAGTTGTGAATGAATAGTCTGCATAACTTCGTCACGTACTGCCATGGCATCGGTATACGGTAAATAGCCTTCGCTTCCCATGAATGAAAAATCCATTTTGCCACGGTAGGTAGAAACCACAAGGGTAGTGGTATTTCCCAAAGGACCAATGACAGACGGACTGAAGATAGTCTCTACCGTAAACGCTTTGTACTCATGAGGAATCTGAATACGTCCCAGATTGGAAAACATACAGTCGTTGGAGGATTTCCCGTTCTTTAAAAGCTTTGTAAAATTCTTAAGCGCATCATGTCCGGATTCCATCACCATCATGGTGAGGTAAGGGTTCAGCTTTGAGGTTTTCTGTTCCACAGATTTCTGTATGGCCCGGAGATTTTCTGTAAAGCTTAGCTTTTCATCAGCAGACACCACAATCATCAGCCCGAAAGCGAAAATGTGGTCTTCTCTGATCTGTTGGGCAAAACGCCTGATGTCTACCGGGCAGGAAACCTTATTGAAAGATTTTTCTCCCCTTACTTTTTTAAATGCCTGCAATACTGCTGCACCCAAAAATGTATTCACTGTTACCCCCTGGGATTTACAGTAAGCGATTAATTCTTTGCTTACCGTTTCATCCAGTTTCCAGTTGATCAGGTAATCACTCTGTCTTTCCACAGCTTTTTTGCCTACCGGAATCCATTTGATCGCGGCAGCAGCCAGCCTTCCGATAAATTTTGCTTTCAGTTTCTGTCTTCTGCTGTTTAGAATATGGGCAGGAACCACATCTTCAATGCCTAAGATCGGGTTTTCTGTCCCGATATCGGCAGCCGGGTTGTCCAGAGCCAATAAAAACTCTTTTAAGAAGGCCATTGCAGAACCACCATCGCAAAGACAATGGTGGAACGCGAACATCATGTCAGAAACGTCTTCCCCTTTGATCCAGATAAACCGGATCAGGGGTAATTTTTCGTAATTAAAGGTGGTGTTCCATTCTTTCCTGGATTCTTCCTGCCACTGATCTTCACTTTGTCTGGGGACGATCCTTACAGGAATGGAAACCGTTTTTTCAGGAACGTTAAACCATGGAATATTTTTTTCATCATGGCTGATCAGTGCTCTGAGCCATGGGTGTTTGTTTTGAATCCGGGCTAAAGCCAGCTGGATCTCTTTTAAGCTAAAAGTTCCTCTTAGCCTGAACGGGATGACCGCGTTAAAAGGTTCTGTTCCGTCCCCTAATAACATACGTTCCCCGAATAGCAATCTTCTTTTTACAGGTGGGTTCATAGGCTACACAGAAGCTAATGTTGAATGTTCGTGTACAAAATTTTCTAACAGTTCTACCGCTTTGTCATTTCCTCCGGCGAGGGTGAATGTGTTCTGGACTTCCCTGGCGGCTTCCCGGTATTTCGGATTTCCCAGCAGTTCAAAAACGGTTTCACGGAGCGCATCTACACGCAGTCTCTTGTAGCGGATGCTGATTCCGCAGCCTGCCTGCTCGATCAGTTTGGCAATATGGAAATGATCGTACGCAATAGGTGTGATCAGCATCGGTAATCCGTTACGGAAAGTATCGTTTACCGTATTGAAGCCGCCGTGGCAGATCACCATGTCCATCTGCTGCATCACTGCAGATTGGGGAACAAAGCTGTTTACGATAAAATTATCCGGCCATTCTTCAAAGATTTCCGGTGGAGTAGCGGCAACCACTGTAACCGGCTGGTCTTTGAATGCGGCAATGATCTTTTCAAAGAAAGCTTTTCTGATGTCTACCAGCAGCGTTCCCAATGATACGAATATCTTCGGAGTTGTGGAAGCGTTCAGTTTATCCCAGTCGAATGGGGCATCGTTCGGGCGTCCTTTTACCGGCCCTACGAATTTCATGTGAGGCGGAACGGTTTCAAATCCGGCAAAAGCCTGTGAAGTAAACACCATATTCAGTTTGTGAGAATGGATATAAATGCCTTCCTCATGAATGCCTACTTCTTTTTGAAGGTCTCTGATCAGTTTTTGCTGCCATTCCCAGATTTTTGGGGCACTTTTTTCCGTATCTCCCATCACATCCGGCGGAACCGGAGTAGTGGTTACACAGGGAATATTGTTTTTATGGGCGAAAAGAGCGCCTCCGAAAGTGATACAGTCATTCACGATCACATCAGGCATCCAGCTTTCTGTGAGTCTCGTTAATCCCGGCATCATCATTTTAGCAAAAGGAACATAGGTTTCTTCCAGTGCCAGCTTCATCACTTCAGGCCCTGAACATGCGGGTCCGTCATCCTGCCTTTTTAAAATACGGGCAATTTCCTCCTGATACGGAATAAGGTCTTCTTCCGGATAGAAATAAGAGCCTCCTTCAGGAATATGTTTGCTGTCTAAAGGCGTAATTCCGAACCATTTTACTTCGTGGCCACGGGCAATCAGACTTGCTCCCACACTTAAAGTAGGGCTCACATGTCCGAAAAACGGAGGAACTACGAATAAAAACTTAAAGGGTTTTTCAGGTTTTGAAGCCTTTGTTATAGCCTGTTCCAGTAAAGTGGCTGCCGTAGCTGTGCCTCCTGCCTCGGCAAAAGATTGTCCCACTTTCTGAGCGGCTTCACGGTAGCCCGGGTTATTTAAGATCTGCTGTACAGCTTCTCTCAGGTGATTGGCTTTAAACCTGTTAAAATTAAGACGTTCACCCGCTTCTGTACGCACCACACGTCCTGCAACGTGTGACTGGTCGTACGCAATCGGAATCACCACCAAAGGGATCCCGTTGGATAAGGTTTCAGAAACCGTATTGTGGCCGCCGTGGCACACCACACCGTCAAGATGAGGGAGCAGATCCAGCTGGGGAATCTGCTGATATACCATAAAGTTTTCCGGCCACTGCTCAAAAAGCTGTGGATCAGAAACCACTACAACGGTTAAATCTTCGTCTTTAAAGGCATCAATGACCTTCTGGAAGAATGCTTTTTTATGATCGTGATCGAAAGTAGTTCCGATGCTTACTAAAATCTTTTTGTTGGCAGCATTTTTCAACCTGTCCCAATCGAATTCACAAGAGATGCGTCTTTCGGTAAGAACAGGGCCCGTGAACTGATATTGAGGCGGCAGATCTTCCATTTCACCAAAAAAATGACCGGAGGTTAACACAAGCGTCAGCAGGTCTGAAGTGGCCAGAGAACGTTCCTCATGGAAACCAAGTTCTTTTTGTAATCCGATGATCTGATTGACCTGCCATTCATGTACCTTTGGCAGTTCATTCATGATCTTGATGGCAGCCGGAGCGGTAACGGATGTGGCATAAGGAATACCAAGCGCTTTTGCGGCCACCGGGGCTGCAAATAGCTGGTGGTCACCGATAATTAAATCGGGTTGATATGTTTTCAGTAAAGCAACAACTCCGTTATAGCAATGTCTGTTCAGCGGGATAAGAACTTCTTCGTACAGGAACTTTACGCTGTCTATACCATACACTACTTTTTTGAAATGATATCGAGATATTGTTCACTTTCTCTTTTTCTTCGTCGGTCTGATCGTATTGGATCAGTAATAATTTTCCTCCCCGGGAAGTTTGGCCTCTAACGTAGGGTCAAGGCTGATCCAGGCTACTTCATGTCCTCTTTCCAGCAAGGCAGCACCGATGCTTAGGGTAGGATTGACATGTCCTGTGAGTGGCGGAACTATAAATGCAAATTTAGCCATGGTTTTGTGTTAGGATTTTAGATAAAAATTGAGCAATCGTTTCAGCGATAAGCTGAGGTTCCTGGATAGGAATGTTGTGATCGCCCGGGATTAATTCAAGTTCAGACTGGCTGATTTGAGACTGAAGCCACTCACCGGTAGGCCTGCAGTTGGAATCAGCGCCATAAAGCAATAAGGTAGGAGCCGTTAATTCATTGAAACGGGCTTCACCAAGGAAATGCTTTTCCTTAATCATATCTGCTTTAATGCTGGTCTGGTTAAACAGAAATTCATACATACGGTGGTTCTTTTCCATTTGCCTTTTGCCCATCTGCACTTTGGTGGTATCGGTAAAGTTGGCTACGTAATGCTCAAGGAATTCTTTGCTGTATTCATCAATGATGTTACGGGCTTTTTCATCCTGAGGATCCGGTGCCTCCATCACTACCAGTTGATGGATACGTTCAGGATAATCCAAAGCTGTTTTTAACGCAATCAGACCTCCGAAGCTGTAGCCGGCAAGGTGTACTTTTTCCAGTTGAAGGTGATCTGCTAAACCTATTAAATCGGACGACATGTTGTCAAGATCGTACCCATCCGGAAAGCGCTCACTCATACCGTGGCTTTTCAGATCGTACATCACCACATGGAAATGTTTGGCCAGAATGGGGGCAATATTAAAATAATAAACGGACAGGTTGCTGAACATACCGTGGATGAGTACCACGGTTTGTCCGGCTCCTTTGTTGAGTTCCTGTATATGAACTTGTCTGTTATTGACAGTGATTATTGGCATTCGTAGATATAATTGATGATCATACTAAGGTCAAGATTGATCAGCTGGTCCAGATCCATGGAAGACAGCCAGCCTGTAAAGTCGATCTGATCGCCAAAATGCGCTTTGATCTTTTCAGAGAAAGAGACAATCTCTATGCTGTCCATTTCAAGATCTTTGGTGAATGAACTTTCAGGAGTAATATCCATCTCCTCTACAAATTCAGCACCTATCACTTCAGTAATAAAACCTTTTAATAAAGTAAAAAGTTCTTCGTGGTTCATTTTTAATGTTGCGTTTACAGTGTCCATCCGATAATATAATTTTTATGTTTAATAGTTTTTATTTCAATATTGTTGATCCACAGGTGATCGTCTTTTATTTCTTCTACTTCGAAGGCTTTTGGATTTCCTTTCAGTCCGGTTCCTGAGAACTTTCCGTAGGCTTCTTTAGCTACCCAGAAACGGGTGGTCCATTCTGCCTGATCTTTTCCTTTTAATAAGGTTAATTCTTTGTCTGTAAATACCAGGTCATAGAATCCTTCGCTGCGTTCTTCCATGATTTCCATATCAATTCCTACAGGTTTTCCGTACCTCGCAATTCCCACAGCATCTTTTCCTTTGTGAGCCAGCGAAATATGGATATTCTCTGTAAAATCACTGATGAGGTAAGGTTTTCCCGCTTCATCAGAACGGATTTCAAATGTGATCGGAAAGCAGGCATGATTTTTTTCTTTGCGGAGAAGATTTCTTACGGCATCTTTCACGGCTACACGGCTTACCATCCAGTTTTTCTTTTTATTTGGTAATAATTGCTGATGGTGCTGCTTTTCCGTCTGGTTGAAATACCTTTTCAGGATAAAGTCCCATGAAGCTACTCTGGTGTAGGCCTGGTGGAAAAAGAATACTTCAGGAGCAATCTCTTCAGAAAGTCGGTTGTGCAGCGGCGACATGGAAACATTCCATAAAGGGGCATCAATTTCCAGTCTTCTGTTCTGCCAGCCCGTGATGGCACACCATACTTTTCCGTCTCTTTTAAGGATGATATCTGCGATGGCAAATTCATCATTCAGTTCGGTCAGCATACAGGTACATTCAAAGATACCTTCCTGATCGTGCATATCTCCAAAGAATTCAATATCTCTGATTTTTACAGGGAATGCAATACGGTCTTTCACCAAAGTAAGCTGCAGCCAGAGCCCGAATAACTGTCCGGCATTGTCCAGTAATGAACCTTTACCGCCGTTTCCTTTAATTTTTCCGATGATTCCTTTGTCTCCAACGGCTGAAATTTCTGTAATTCCCTGGTATTTTTCTCCATGGAACATGTGCATGTCATAGATTTCTTCAGGTGTTCTTTCGATAGGTAAAAGATTTCCGATGGAAAGATTGAATGCCGGTGCCGGAACAGGGCCTGATTTTAAAATAACTTCTGCGTTGGCAAAGTTTTCAATATCGAGATAAGCATGATTCGGTGAACGCCATTCTCCTCTTACGGTTTTCCCGAAAGGTTGGGCAACGTTCATCCACTGGAAGACACTTACGTTCATGATTTTATGAACCTGTGTTCCCGGAATTTCCGCTTCTGCAATTTCAGCCAGCTGCTCAAAAATCATCGTCATCGGGATGACCGGTTCCATATCTGCGACATGAGCCCATCCTTTCGGCTGTCTCAGTAAGCTGTGGTCGATCAGGTAAGGATGGCTTTCCAGCGTTACGTACAGGTCTTTTGTGAAGGTTGTACTTCCCGGTGCTTTTGGAGCAGCCTGTTGTGCTGCAGGAGGCACCGGAGCAGGACGCCGGATTGTGATTTCCGGACGGTTCTGGAATAAAGTCAATACTTCTTCCTGCATACGGATCATATCGGCAACGTTATCCTGGAATGCCTGTACCAGCGGATGACCACTTTTGGCAGTCATGGCTGAAGCTGAGGTGGTATATTGTTTTGGCGCATCAAAGGATGAAGCCAAAGCTTTTATTTCTTTGAAGTTACGGATAATAGGAGAACCTAATTCCAGCTTAATGCCTTTTCCTGTTGATTTTTTTGACTGATGCCGGATTTCCAGAAAGTCAAGGGCAACGGTTTTTCCTTCCACAAATAATGAAGCTACCACACGCTGTAACTGAGCCAATGCAGAACGGGTAGGAACGCTGGATGCAATTGTGCTGAAAGCTTTTCCTTTTAAGGTATCATCAATAAATCCGATCAGACCGCCGGTACCGACCTGGATGAATACTCTGGCGCCTTCTTCGTATAATTTATCGGTCAGTTCACGAAAACGGACAGGTTCTACCAAATGCTCGGCACTCAGTTTTCTGATGGCTGCCTGATCTGCAGGATAAGGTTCTAATGTGGTAGCAGACCATAATGGAATTTTCGTCTGCTGAAACTGTGCTTTTTCCATTCCGGCAAGGATCACATCCAGTTTATCCGCGATAAAAGGAGAGTGAAATCCTGACTGGAAAGGCAGCACCTGGTGGAAAATCTGCCTGGCTTTTAACAATGGAACCAACTCGTCCAAAGCAGCATTGCTTCCGCAGAGAATCACCTGATTGGGGCAGTTGTCATTGGAAACATACAGATTTGAAATTTCATCAATAAAAGGTTTTATGGCTTCAATACCTGCTCCTATGGCAATGAATTTTGAATCTTTTAATTCAAATGTTTCAGGATTCAGCACGTCAATTAAAGCTTTTACAGAATTGGCTTCTGCCAGCTCAGACGAATATCCTGCCAGCCATTCTCCCAGGCTGTGCCCGGCATTCATATCGGGAATAATCCCCAGTTTTTTCAATGAATTGTCAAGGATACTGCAGTTGTTGAAGATATTCAAAGCATCGGTCAAAAGGCCTTCTCCTTCCGTTTCAATAGGTGCTGTTAACCCAAAATAACGGCTTACCGTTTCTACTTCACCTTTCGCCAGACCGTCTAAGCCCGGAAATACAAAGGCTACTTTACCGCCATCCTTTAATAATGGGGTAGAAGTGTACCAGATGTCCTGCTTATTTTTCCAGATGATATTCTTGGAAACAATTTTAATGGCTTTTTCTATTCTTGCCGGTGTCGGATCGAAGATGGCTACTCTGAAATCTCCTTCTCCAATGGCTGTTTCATGATTTTGTAAGGCTGAAAGCAGTTCTTCATGGGTAGGTCTTGCCAGTATCAGCACCTGATCTTTTTTCGGCATGTCATACCCTTCAAGAACAACGTGTGCATTGATTCCTCCAAATCCGAAGGCATTTACAGCGGCTACTTTTGGGAGTCCTGTTTTTGACCAGTTTTTGGCTTCCTGTACCGGTTCAAACCTTGTGTTCTGCATCTCTGCAGTTGGATTCTCACAATATAATGTTGGCGGCAGAGTGTCATGGTGTAATGCTAAGCAGGTTTTAATTAATCCTGCAATTCCGGCAGCCGGCATCGCATGCCCGATATTGGACTTCACAGATCCGATACCTGCAGCCGGAGCAGCTTCTTCTTTTCCGAAGAACTGAGCTAACGTCTGAAGTTCTGTTTTATCGCCAAGCGGTGTTCCTGTGCCATGGGCTTCAAGGTAACCGACTTTATTTTTATCTAAATCAGCATTGATCCATGCCTGTTCCAACGCCTTCAGCTGACCTTTTACGGACGGGCTCATCACGCTGGTTCCGGTACCGTCACTGCTGACTCCCACACCTTTGATTACGGCATAGATTTTATCCTGATCGCGAACGGCGTCTTCCAATCGTTTTAAAACAACGAAACCACAGCCTTCACCGATCAGTAAGCCGTCAGCATCACTGCTGAAAGGCTTAATCCGCTGCTGGCGTGACATGGCGCCCAGCTGGGCAAAAATACTCCAGAAAGCAGCATTCTGTCCTGTGTGTACTCCTCCTGCAATCATGATATCGGAATGGCCTCTCTGAAGTTCCTGCACCGCATGGTCTACAGCGATAAGTGCAGAAGCACAGGCTGCGTCTACCGTAAATGCAGCACCTCCTAAATTGAAGCGGTTGGCTACAAGAGAGGCAACCAGATTTGGAATTAACCCCATGGCGGTATCTGCTGCAAAACGGCCTTTACGTTCCTGAAACGCATGTTTTACCTTTTCAATATCGGAAGAAGAAACGTGAGGCAGCAGTTCCTGCAGCAATGAAGAAATCTGTTCACCGGTTCTTACAATTTCGATAGCACGGGTAGCTCCCGGCCCGGTGTAGTTTCCTTTCCCGATGATGATTCCTGCTTTTTCAAGGGAAATATTCTTCTGAAATACACCTGCATCTTCCAGTGCTTTCTGTACCAGATCAAGGGTAAGCAAATGGTCGGGTTCCGTTCCTTCAACAGCCAGTGGCAGGATACCGAATGCTGTAGGATCAAAAGTATAATCAGGGATAAACCCTCCACGCTGACAGTAAAAACGGTCAACGGGGCTGGTGGCATCACTGAAATGAACCGGATCTATCCGGTCAGCCGGGGCCAACCCGGTAGAATCGACTTTATTGACAATATTCTGCCAAAAAGTGTTGGCATCCTGTGCCCCGGGAAAGACACAGGACAGGCCAATTACAGCAACATCTGTTTTTTTCATACGTTGTTTATGCAGAGTTTTACCAATTATTTCCAGACATGATCAGCACCTGGCTTTCAGTACCGTATTTGATCTCATTTAAGAAGATTTCTTTTCCTTCATCCAATGGGATCATGGAAATTCCTCTGCGTTCGTATTCTGATTCAAGGGTGGAAGAAACCATTCCGGCACCTTTCCATGGCCCCCAGTTGATCGAGATTACTTTTCCTTTTAATCTTTTGTCCAAGGCATTGGCATAATCATCCAGTACACTGTTGGCAGCCGCATAATCTGTCTGCCCTTTATTACCGTATACAGAAGCGATACTTGAGAATAATACCACGAACTGGCAGTCTTCACGAAGCTGTTCTGCCAATACACGAAGCGGTTTCACTTTGGTATCAAATACACGTCCGAAAGAGCTTGTTGTCTTTTGTTTAAACAGTTTATCCTCTAAAAGACCAGCTCCATGAATTACTCCATCCAGGCGGTCATATTTTTCATAAATACTGCTGATTAAACTGCTTAAACCTTCTTCATCACAAAGATCCAATGATTGGTAAATGATGGTATTTCCAAGTTCTTCCATATCACGGATGGTGCGGAGAATCTGATTGTTTTTGAAAATTTTGGTCGTTTCTTTTTCAATCTCTGCCGGAGAAGTGAATTGTCCGGATCTGATCAGAAAACCTCTGATTTCTTCTTTGGTTTTCATTCCTTCAAAATCTTTTGCAGAAATTTCATTTCTCGGGTCTGCAGACCTTCCTACCAGAATGTAGGTACACGGATATGCCTGAGACATGTGTTTTACCAACTCGGCGGTGATTCCCTGTGCCCCTCCAAGTACCAGTACCACAGATTTTTGATCCAGCTGAATGTGGGCTTCACTTAAACTTGTTGACAATGGAGAAGGGATAATGTCTACTTTGTGCCTCTGGCCATTTTTGTAAATGATTTCAGCGGGTTTGTCATTGGTAAGGATTTCCTTTAAGGTAATCTCAGCAATCTGATTTACTTCCTGAGGAGTGCTCAGACTGATCAGTCTGCAGGCCGTATTGTCAAATTCTCTTGCCAGGCTCTTGAAAAGTCCCGGATATCCCTGATGATGACGCAATACGCTTACATCAGTAATTTCCTGAAGATGAGCAGGAATATCTGAAATCAGGTATACCCATTTCGCTTTATCA
The DNA here is from genome assembly GCF_036631475.1 of Chryseobacterium sp. 1B4. Classification (NCBI taxonomy): domain Bacteria; kingdom Pseudomonadati; phylum Bacteroidota; class Flavobacteriia; order Flavobacteriales; family Weeksellaceae; genus Chryseobacterium; species Chryseobacterium sp. 1B4. The sequence continues at coordinate 331,421 of NZ_JAPNUF010000008.1, read as the reverse complement.
AAATCCAGTTTTTTGATCAGATCTACATGATCGATGATGCTTGGTTTATCAGCCGCTGAGAAAAGATCCAGCATAATTAATCCGTCAATGTCTGAAAGATCTTTTCCGGCATCTGCCAGTTCTACAATCGCTCCATGTTTTTCCAGAGCTTCCCGGATTGCTGAAGAATGTTTGCTGTTATCCTGGGTGATTGCAAAACGTTTTCCCTGCAATACTTCTGTATTTTGTACTAAAGAGGTATCAGTAGGCGTAATATCAAAACGGAGACGTGAAAGTACATTTTGAGTCGGTTCCACGGCGTTTGTTTCTTTTGTTTCCTGAGTAGTTCCGTTCGATTCACCATTCATTTCGCTGATCCAGCCTGCCAGACCGCGAAGTGTTTTAATGGCAGCCAGTTTTTCCATCACATCATCCGCCTGTTCAAGGTTTTGGCCGAAACCGATCCTGGTTTTAAGATCACCAATGATTTCCATACGTTTAATGGAATCGATACTCAAGTCTGCTTCAAGATCAAGGTCAAGACCTAACATTTCTTTCGGATATCCTGTTTTTTCACTTACGATATTCAGAATAGCATTTTGAAGATCTTCAAGAGAGATAGCCGGCAGGGTCTGTGTTTGTGAAGCTGCTGGCTCAGCTGCTGATCCGTTTTTTTCAGGAGCAACAGTTGTTTCAGCCCCTGAGAATTCCGTAAGCCATGAAACAAGACCGCTTAGGGTTTTTATTCCTGCAAGCTGCTCCATAACGGTATCTTCACTGGTGTTTCCGTTACCCAGAGTTCCCAGTTCGTTGCGGAGTGTTCCGATGATTTCTACTCTTTTAATAGAATCGATACTTAGATCCGCCTCAAGATCCATTTCCATACCCAGCATTTCCTGAGGATATCCTGTTTTATCGCTTACCACCTGCAGCAGTAAGGATTTAATATCTTTTGAAGGAGCTTGCTTTACAGGAACTGCATCTACTGGTCTTTCCTGGTAAACAGGCTGAACCGGGATAGCAGATATGGGCTGTTGTGCAGCCACTGGTGCCGGTGAATGGTATACAGGAGCGGGGAATGCCTGCGGATTCTGTCCCATAAAGGAAAGCATCACATCACGCTGTGCCTGTATCATTAATTTCATGCTGTTTAAATATTCCTGCAGCATACGTTCGGCGGTAGATTGCGCTTCAGCTGCCGGTGCCTGGTGATTCGTAGTAAAATTGTTCATGGGAATAGGGTTTATAAGCGGTAATGCACCATTGGATGGCAGATTACCATGGGTTGGATGGGCAGTTTGCCCGTTTACACGCCAGATGGCAGGGCTTTTCTTGTAAAGCTCAGGTTGATTAAGATCAATAACCTTAACGTTGCGTCCATCGAAAAGTTTACTGATATTGAAGCTTCGCCCTGTTCCTAAATATTGCGCCAGCATGCAAAGCAGATGGCTGAATTTATTATGGCTGTTGTCTTCAACATATAAGGTAAGCTGGTCTTTTTCCAGACAGGATTTGGTCAGTCCGGTAAGAACTTTTCCTGGCCCTACTTCGATGAATATTCTTGCTCCATCGTTATACATTGCCTGCAGCTGTTCTACAAATCTTACAGGCTGTACCAGATGATCAGTAAGTCTTTCTTTTATTTCAGATGGATTTTTAGGATATACTTCTGCTGTGGTATTGGACCATACCGGAATCTGCATTTCCCCGAAAGGAACATCTTTCAGTACTTCAGCATATAAATCCTTGGATTTTGCTAATAACGGGCTGTGGAATGCACAGGCAACCTCAAGCTTTTTGGCCGAAATACCTTCCTGTTTAAGAACTTCCAGCAATTTATTGATCGCTTCTGTATTTCCTGCAATGACACATTGTGTAGGAGCATTAAAGTTGACAGGATAGCATCCTTCTACTTTGGCAATGACCGGTTGTAAACGTTCCGGAGTGGCGCTTGCTGCAAGCATTGATCCCGGATCTCCGCCCTCTACCGAGTCTAAAATAGACTGAGCTCTCTGGATACTTAAGTCTACCAGTTTATCTTCTCCAAATACTCCTGCAAAACATAATGCCGGAATTTCACCGTAGCTATGGCCTGCCAGCATATCCGGGATAATGCCCAGTGACTCTAAGAATTTAGCCAATGCAAGATCAACAATTCCTAAAAGCGGTTGAGCTAAACGGGTATCTTTAATGGTTTCTTTTTGTCTTTTTAAATCAGCTTCACTGAATGTTTTGGATGGGAAAACCACTTTTTCAAGTTCAGGATACTCATCAATAATCTTGCGCATAGCCGGGAAGACTACGAATAAATCACGAGCCATATTGATTCTCTGGCTGCCCTGTCCCGGAAATGTGAAGGCTACTTTACCTTCTTTTTTATTAACAGTGAAAGTATCTTTGGTTTCAATGCCCAGCAGTACCAGTTCCAACTTCATCATCAGGTCTTCAACAGTGTCTGCCACAATGCTGAACTGGATCGGCTTTTCTGAGCTGATGCTTAAGCTGTATGCAATATCCTGTAACGGAATACCATCATTAATTTCTAACAAAGCTTTTACCTGGCCGGACTGTCCTTTTGCTTCTTCATAGGTATCTCCACGGAAAACAAACAATTCTGAAGGCCATGACTGCATTACGATTGAATCATCTTGTTTAGGATGGCTGGCAATGACCGTGTGGAAATTTGTTCCTCCAAATCCGAAAGCACTGATTCCTGCATAACGGTTTTTCTCTGACCATAACCCGCTTTCTGCATGGAATGCAAACGGACTGGTCTCAGCATTATAGTAAGCGTTAGGCTGCTGAAGATGAAGGGTAGGTGGTTTTACCCCGTGATATACAGCAAGGGAGGCTTTGATCAATCCTGCTAATCCTGCAGCACACTTGGTATGTCCGATCTGTGTTTTTACCGAACCTAAATGAGTCTGCCCCGGTAAAGCTCCTGAACGGCTGAACAAATTCGTTAACGCACTGAGCTCTGTTTTGTCACCTACTACCGTTCCTGTGCCGTGTGCTTCTACAAGACCTACGGAAGCCGGGCTTATCCCTGCCTGGGAATAGGCACGTTCCAGGGCTCTTACCTGGCCTATTTTTCTTGGAGCAGTAAGCCCAAGTGCTTTACCGTCGCTGGAGCCTCCGACTCCTTTGATCACAGAATAGATACGGTCACCGTCACGTACAGCATCCTCATATCTTTTTAAAACAAGGATGGCAATACCTTCTCCAAGGGCAATACCGTCTGCATCACCGTCAAATGTAGCACATCTTCCTTTTCTGGATAAGGCATGTGTACTGGAAAACATCAGGTAATCATTGATTCCGTTATGTAAATCTGCTCCACCTGCAAGAACCATATCTGATTTTCCCAACACAAGTTCCTGGCAGGCAAGATCAATTGCTGCCAAAGAAGAAGCACAGGCTGCATCTACGGTAAAGTTTCTGCCGCCAAGGTCCAGACGGTTTGTTATTCTGCCGGCGATTACATTGGCAAGAATACCCGGGAATGAGTCTTCTGTAGTATGGGGAAAAGCTTCTTTTACTTCTTCATGAAGTTCTCCGAAAACCTGCTTATAGTATCCTCTGAAACTATAGCTGTTGGCAAGGTCGTTACCGCCTTCAGCACCTATAATGACAGAAATGTTTTCTCTGTTGATTTGTTTTTCACCATATCCTGCATCTTCCATTGCACGTTTTGCAACCAACAACGTCAGCAATTGTGTTGGTTCAATGGCTGCCAGAGATTGTGGCGGAATTCCGAATGCCAGCGGATCAAAATCAATTTTAGGAATAAATCCTCCCCATTTGGAGTGCGATACATCCGGTCCGTCAGAATCCGGATGGTAATACAGTTCTTTATTCCATCTTTCATCCGGTACTTCGGTAACACTGTCTTTTCCTAAAATAATATTTCTCCAGTATTCCTCCAGGTTTTTAGCGCCCGGGAAGATACATTCCATTCCTACAATGGCGATGTCCAGAGGTTTTTCTGTAGAAACCGGTTTTTCAGGCAATGCTGCATTCTGAACATGCTCATCATTGTCCACGATACTTTGGTGAAGGGCTGCCAATGAGATCACACGGTTGTGCATCGTAGCTACCTGGCCAATCATGTACATTCCTAAGTCTAGTTGGTCATCTTTCGGAATGCTGACAAGTTGATCGCCCTGGCGTTCTATACCTTTAGCTGCAATACGCAAGCGGCCGACATTTAATTTTTCAAGCTGTTCCCATACCTCTTTTTTATCCATTCCGGCAGCCAGAAGTTTGGATTTTTCTTGGTTGAAATAATTGGCAAATGCTGTATTTAAGCAACGGGTTTCATGTCCCGGGGCCGTTTCCAGTAAGACTGTATCTTTCGCCTGCATGGCCTGCAGCTGGAATTCTTCCTGAATGGCTCCGGTTTGTACAGCTTCATGGGTATACAGATAAGCTGTTCCCATCAATACTCCGATTTTCACTCCTCTTGCGGCTAATGGTGCTGCCATAATGGATACAAACGCTGTTGAAAATGCGTTATGAATTCCTCCGGCAAAAAAGACACTGATATCTTCCGGGTGATCCTCTTTTAAAATACGCTCAATCTGTTTTTCCCAAAGAACCGTACTGGCCAGTGGTCCTACGTGGCCTCCGCACTCACGTCCTTCAAAAATGAAATTTTTAGCACCTTCTTTCAGGAAAATATCCAGAAGGGCAGGAGAGGGAACATGTAAAAATGATTTTATACCTGCTTTTTCAAATACCTTGGCCTGGGCAGGTCTTCCGCCTGCAATTAAAACCACAGGAGGTTTTGCTTCTAATATATAGGAAGTCTGTTCATCTCTTAATTCCTGTGGGGCAAATCCTAAGATTCCTACCCCCCATGTTTTTTCACCAGCCAGTTTTTTGGTGTCCATGACCAGAGATTTTGCTGATTCTCCTTTTAGTAAGGATAAAGCAACGAAAGGTAAAGCTCCGGCCTCTGCAACTGCATTGGCGAATAAAGGAACATCACTCACACGGGTCATCGGGCCTTGAGCTATAGGATATTGCAGACCAAGATCCCGGGCTAAGGCGTTTTCTTTATCAACTACCTTAAGCGCTTTTGCCTGTTTCAGGTGTCCGTACATGGCTTCTTTGAATCCGAAAACCAGTTTTTTCAGTGTTTTAAAGTCTTCATACAGGTCTGTAGCTAATGAAATGTCTTGTCCCATTGGGATATAGCATGCATTAAGGTCGAGACCGTAAAAGAATTTTTCAGCTCTTCAGCAGTAGTATTTTCAGGTAAAACGGGTGAGTTGGGTCTTACCAGTACACGATGGTTGGCGATCACCTTAGTTTCCGTACCATTCAGTTTTGAGCATACATCTTTCAGCTCCCGGGGAACCGAGCTTTCGGGAAACAGGGCCAGCTGACTGTCCAGTACAACTCCTGCAGCTCCCAATGCCTTAGCCGCCGCTGCGGTATGGGGACCTATTCCTCCCTGTACCCACACCGGAATATTCCGGATTTCATTGATCACACGCTGGAACAATACAAATGTGGATTCATATCCTACCAGTCCGCCTGCTTCATTTCCTTTGATAATGATTCCTTCTGCTCCCGATTGTTCAGCCTGTATGGCTTCTTCCAGGCTGGTTACCTGAGGAATAAGAGGCAGATTGGAAGGGGCAGGCATTCCGGCCGGAAGAATGGCAAATCTTACTTTTTCAGAAATCTGTAGGTCGGAGAAAGGGTCGTTAGAAAAATAAATACCATACGATGGTACGTCTATCTGATCAAGTTGATGTAACGCTTCCTGGGCAGTTGCAAGCTCATCTCCTAAACTCAGGACGGGAAATGCACCCGCCTGATGCAGTTTAAGCATAAGGTTAACGTCCGGTTTTTCAAAAGGCGTTAGTCCAATAATGGTTAATTTTTTCATGGCGTGATAATTATTGAATGATAGCAAGAGTTTTATAATAAAAATGCGGCGCCTTTCGGTAATAAGGCCTGTGCTTTTTATTATGATATAATAAAATTGGTTTTTATCAAATAGTTAACAATATGTATTGTTTGGTGTTGATTATTTAATAATCTTCCGGTTCTGAATGAGTTGTAAGTTGTGTTGGTGGCGTCCGGCTTTTCAACGGGCATTAGCCTGATTTTGGTCAAGTTTTTCATAGCATCACGGTATAGAAATAGTTAATGATATCCCATAACAAAAAAACGGATACTGCTGGTATTGATGGTGTTTATCTGTTATGAGTGAATAAAAATAATAAAACTGTATATATTTTTTAAACATAAATGAAATTTGATAATTATTTCTTAACAGAAATGTATCAATTGTTCATGTGTTATTAAAATATAATTATTGTTTATTTATTCTTAGAAACATGCCGGTACAATCTTATTTGCTATAACTATAAATATTTATAGTTAAAGAAATGTTAAGCAAATATAGGAATAAAAAATAAAATATTTCAAAAACAAGAGATTTGTTTTTGCTTATATTACAAAAAGATAATATAGGATGAATCAGGTTCCAGAATGTAAAAATGCCCTTTATCAATCTGATAAAACGGTAAAGCGAATTTAAATAAAATTAATCAATATATTGTGATTTAATTTGAATTATTTATGAATTTTTCCTATCTTTTTGATAAATAAACAGATAGAGAATTTTAAGAATAATTAATATATCTTTCCGGAATTCATAAAAAAAACAGTAAGTGCTTGATTCACTTACTGTTTTTTAAGGTGTAACCGTTAAGGTTTTTTATAAATCAACTTGCTGAAAGTTATATGGGATCAATCCCTAATGCCGATCTGTAGCTGATTAGATTTGAGATTTAAAATATACTTAATCCGTATTGTTTTGCCAGATCCAGAATCATATGGTAACCCGCCAGTGAATTACCATGCTGGTCCAAAGCAGGACTGAATACTCCGATTCCTATTTTGCCGGGTACGCTTACCGTAATTCCGCCGCCTACACCGGATTTACTTGGCAGGCCTACTGTTCTGGAATATTCACCGCTGAACTCATACATGCCGGCCGTCAGCATCTGTGATTCTACCAATTTTGCCATATCGGCATTTTTATAGGTGGAGTCTCCATCAAATCTTACACATTGATTGGCAAAGAAGTATCCGATTTTCGCAAGGTCTTCTGCGGTAAGTTCAATAGAACACTGCTTGAAATAGTTATCCAGCTGATCTTCGTTCCCTGAAATAAGTCCGCTGTTTTTCATGATATAAAACATCCCGCGGTTGCGGTGTCCTGTTGATTTTTCGGATTCGTAAACAGATGTATTGTAATCTATTGAAGGGTTTTTGGTGATGTATCTTACCATATCAAGTATTTTCAGAAATGGTTTTTCTCCATCGCCTGAAATGAGGGAAGTGGTAAGAATTGCTCCCGCATTCATCATAGGATTAAACGGTTTACCTGTGGTTTCCAGGTTTGAAAAGTGGTTGAAGGGTTTATCAGAACCGAAATACCCCATTTTATCAAAGATATGGGGTTCTCCTTTTTCATTGACAGCCACCATTAATGATATGATTTTGGATATGCTCTGCATGGTAAATTTCTTATGGACATCACCGGTATTGAATACTTTTCCATTTTTGTCTACCACTGAAAAAGCGATTGCTTTAGCATCCATTTTTCCCAGTTCAGGAATATAATCTGCCACTTTTCCCTGGGTGTAATAAGCTCTGTTTTTCTCCAGGATGGTGTTTAGTGTTTTTTCTGAAATGGTTGAAATATCTGCTGTTTTCTGTGCATAAACAATTGTGCTTAAGGAAATAAGAGCTGCTGTACAGATTCCTTTTGCAGAAAATAAAAAGCGGTTGTTTTTCATATAGAAGATCTTCAAATAAATGGTTTATAATAAGCCTTAAAAAACAAAGATAAAGTATTTTAATCTTGTCAGCAATTCTCATTTGCCGTACCTGCCTGTAACTGGTTTGAATAAGGAATCATTACAGAAAAGACCGGTATTTCTGAAGTCAATGAGAAAATATTGCGGCCGTACAGAATGAATGAAAAGCAGTGTTTTTTGCAGTTTTAAATGTGATTAATTTTAATCTAAATGTAATTTATGTAGTATAAAATAAATAAATATGAATTTTTATTGTTGATTTTGTTGTTTTTAGTTATTGAAAATTAGAATTTTATTTGGTTTTAATGTGGGAAATTGATAAAAAATGCATTTTTTCTGAATAACTAATATGACGGTGAAATAGCATATAGACAGTAATTCTTCTATATGTTTGAAATTCAAATGTAAAATATTGTTATTTTTTCACGATTAAATGATTTTTGTATTAAATTTTTTATTAATTTGATAAAAAATTAATAACACTTTTTAATAACTATGAAAAACAACACCTATTTTGGTAGGCAGCACATCTTCAGATGGCTCCTGCTATGTTGGCTTTTGGTACCCTGGGTACTGCAAGCACAAGCTCGAATTACATGGACCGCTCAGGTCGGATGCCAGGAATTCCGTGGCGAAAAAGAAAATCCGGTCCCCGACAACGGTATCGCTTATTCCTACATCAATTCATCGCAATGTCTCCGTGTCTGTGAGGTATCCAATGTGGTATATGAAGTTCAGGGACCTAATGTTTCTGCCGTTCAATGGACGGTTGCAGGCGGAACCGTAACCACTTCAGGACCTGCTAACACCATAGGTACTGTGGCCTGGGGAACGGCAGGTAACGGATCTTTGCAGGCTGTCATTACGTACAGTGACGGAACTGTAGAAACCCAGACGATCTGTATTGAAAAGATCAACCGGCCGATTGCCAAGTTTGAAATGCTAAATCTGGATGAGGTGGTATGCAGAAATACGACGATCTATTTTGATAACCTTTCTGACCAGAACGGAGGATCGGATATTATCAATTATTTCTGGGACTTTGGTGACGGTACAACTTCTACAGCTTTTGAACCGTCTCACTTATATGCTAATCCAGGAAATTATACGATTCAGCTGACCGTAACCAACAAGTGCGGCTGCCAGAGTAAATTTAAAAGCAGATCAAGGTATTGAAAGCTGATCCTGTACAGATCAACTGTGCTTCCGTAGTGTGTGAAGGCAGTAAAGAAACATACAGTGCTCAGGATGGATGTGGCAAAGGACAATGGAAAGTTATCGGAGGCACAATTGTGGGCACTAACGGTAACGAGATTGAAGTGCTTTGGGATCAGGTAGACCCGCTTGAAGGCTTCGGATATGTAATGTATATGTCAGAATGTGCCTGCCCTGAATGGACTACAATCAAAATTCCTGTAGTTTTAAAGAACGCAAAAGTTAAAGGACAGGCAGTAATATGTTCCGGCAGACAGTATACCTATTCAATTCCTCAGTGGCCTACAACCAAAGTTGAATGGAATGTAACGGGGCCTGCGGGAGGCCAGCTGACCAATACCCAGCAAAGAAATGAAATTGTTTTCTCTGCCAATCAGCCGGGTACTTATCATCTTACAGCTAATTATTTCAATACATTACTGACCTGCGAAGGACAGGCTTCTATTGATATCGTTGTAGAAGCACCGGTACTGGTAAGCGGTGGGGTAGATGAAATCTGTGCAGGGACAAGCCAGGGATTCACGGCTTCGCCTAACGTGCCTGTTATCTGGAAAGTAACAACCGGGAATTCTACATATACTTCTCCGGTAATGACAGGAATATTCAACTACAACTTTGCAACAGCAGGAACCTATACTGTGACAGCTACCAAACAGAGTGGAGGTTGTGAAAGCAATGCAAGAATTATCAAGGTACTGCCTATTCCTCAGCCACCTTTAGGAACAATATCCGGAGAGACAAAAGTATGCCCGGGAAGACCTTATGTTTATACCATCAGCTCTGTTGACTCAGGAATGGTACCGGTTTGGAGTGTAACCAACGGAACCGTTCAGGGAAGTAATGCCGGATCTTCTGTAACGGTTATATTTAATGCAGGGGCCACATCATATACGGTGTCTGCTCAGAACAAATCTATCAGTAATGCAGGATGTCTTTCAGCTCCGAAATCCTTTAATGTGACGAAACTGGATCTCAGCACCATTGTAATTAATCCTAACTCAGGTCCTTTCTGCCCCAGCAGCACTCAGACCTTCAGTGCCAATCTGAACGGAATTGTTCCGGATTCTATGGAATGGTCATTTGCGAGTTCTAATTTCGGAAGTGTTGTTGGAGGGCAGGGTACAGCTAATATTACTGTAAACTTCAACGAAATTTCCTCAACGAGTACGACCAATCTGATTTTGAAAGTCGTAAAATGCGGCGTAACACAAACGATTACGATGCCGGTATCATTAATAACGCTTCCGGTAGTAAGCTTTACAAATGTTGGCGGAATCTGTTTAGGTTCAAATCTTACTTTCACAGTAAACCAGGGAACCATTACTTCTGCAACGAATGTGATTTTCACTTTTGCTAACGGAAATATGTTTAATACAGCCTTTAACCCGGCAGGAGTTTACAGCTTCCCGAATACCGGGTATATCCAGAACAATTCAGGAAACAATGTTTCCCAAACGGTTACTGTAACGTACGAAGGTACTAACGGATGTAATTATAAACCTACAGCAAGTGCTAACTTTATTATCTACCCTGAAACCATTATTACAATTTCTCCGGTATATAATATTGCAGTTTGTGATCCTACAACGATGGCACCGTATACGCTAACGGCTAACAGTTCTACAGGGCTTACCAATATTGTTTCCTGGCAATGGTATAAAGACAATACAGTTATATCAGGTGCTACGACTAATTCATATGTTATCTTTGGTGCCGGTGCTTTTGGGACGTATAAGGTACGGGCAGTAGATATCAATGGCTGTGTGGTTTATTCTCAAAATATTAATGTAACACAGTCTTGCCCGAGCAACGGAAGCTGTACAACAGATCCACAGATTAATTTCATTCCGGCATGGTCAGCCTGTAATAACATTACCGTTTCAGGTTTAACTTACAACGGAATCCCGGATGAAATTCAATGGTTATCCGATAGTGTACTCACTTTAGTTTCCGGCCAGGGAACAGCTTCTCCGGTATATCAGACTAATCTTGCAGGAGCGCATATTGTTTTTGTACGTTTAAGATACGGATCATGCTGGTACAGCAAGGGAGTGGAAGTAAAAAAGCACTATGAGCCTAAATTCAGTATCAGTACAGTTTGTAACGGAAGCGGATATACGGTAACACTTTTCAATACCTCTACTATTTTTGACATCAATCCGGCGTCTGTTACCTATACCTTCACTTCATCAGGACAGCCTACTCAGACAGGACAATCGGCTACTTATAATCTGACGCCAGGTACTTATACCTTTACAATGACAGTATCTGCGCCAGGAAAACCAACGTGTACAACTACACAGACAATTGTATTAGCTCCGGTTCCTGATACAACATTCCTGGTTCCTGCGTGGTTATGTGCACGCTCACCTATTACGTTCAGTCCGATAACATATGTTCCCGGAAATACCTACACATGGATTTTTGATGGTACATCATATATTACGACAGGTCCGGATGCCACGATAACTTACAATACGGCAGGAACAAAAACAATTCAGCTGAAAATAAGAACCCCGATGGGATGTGAATATACTTCTGCTGTAATCGGTGTTAATGTGAAAGAGGCATCTCTTGATGGTACTATAATGCCTCCTTCTCTTGTAGCCTGTATGGGAAGTGCTCCTAATATCGTATTTACCAGTACGGTTGGAACTCCCAGCCAGTATATCTGGATGAATGGCTCTCAGCCTGTATCAGGAGCACCGAATTCTCCTGTATTCACACCAACGCAGTCCGGCAGCTACTGGCCGGTGCTGGTATCATCAGACGGGTGCAGAACCAGTGTTATGAGTGAAGCAGCAGTGCCTGTAACCCTTAAAAATCCACCATATGTCAATATATCAGGAACCGCTAATATCTGTGACGGATCTTCAACAGTACTTACCGGTATTGTAACAGACAACACCCTGGAATATCAATGGAAAAAAGGAAATACGATAGTAACGCCATGGGCTTCAGCTCCTTATCCTATTGCTTTGAGTACGGGGCCGTTAACAGCAGGTACCTATGTTTATACACTGGAAGTAAGAACTCCTGGTACATCAGGATGTACAAGCAGTAAAAGCTTTACCGTTACTGTAAGCAGTCCGCCGGCACCGATTTCGGTAAGCTATAATCTGGTTAACTGCCAGCCTTATGAGATTATGCTGACTGCATCAGGGCCATCCGCCGGAGTCTATAACTGGAGCAACGGAATGACAGGCCAGTCCATCACCGTAAATGAAGGTGGGGCCTACCAGGTGATTTACACTGCGCCAAGCGGCTGTAAAGTTATAGGTAATACACAGGTGCCGTTAAGCCTTGAAAGCCTGATGTGGGTATTCCCTACAGGATGTTATGACGAATGTTTTAGAGAGGGTAAATATATCTTAGGACCAAAAGGCGTTTTCGATCATCATGAATGGCAGCTGTTCGGAAACAATATCCAGAGCGGAAACAATGATTATATCTACCCGCTGTATATCAATTCTGCAGGTACCTATCAGCTTCAGATTGACCATCTGGGATGTCAGTTTACTTCAGGAACCATGAATTATTATCCTGGTAAAGATTGCGGATTCGAAACAGATTGTAAACTGGAAGCGGATATCAAAGGTATGAAGTGGGTTGGAGATCACTATAAAGTTTATGGGGTCATCTACAATACCGGAAGCCAGCCGATAAGCCTTACGGTTTCAAGTCTTAGTGGATTTGGAGTTTATATTCCGTCCATTATTACGATTCCTGCAGGAGGAATATATGATATGAATGCAAATCCACTGGCATTCTATCCCAACTCAGGCTTCCAGGGGCTGATGAGATCTTATTCTCAAACGATACATGTAAGTTTACTACCAAAGCGGTAGATCCGGACTGGATGGGTATGAGAAGTGCAGGAAGAAATGTAGTTGCGGCTTCAGTTTCTTCTCTGAAAATGATCCCGAACCCTGCGAAGGAAAAAGTGAAAATCTCGTATAATACGGGCGATGAAAAATTACTTGCAAAACAGGTTACAGTTTTTGATGCCATGGGCAATGTCAAATTCCGTAAGGAACTGAAAGCGGCCTCCGGAGAGGTAGACGTGGAAGTTACCAGCTGGCTTCAAGGTGTTTATATCGTTATTGTACAAACGGGAGACACATCATTACAAGGAAAACTAATTAAAAATTAGTAGCTTATAAAGCAGTGTTCTCTTCGGAGAGCACTGTTTTTTTATAGTATTTGATAATTAAATGAATTTTTATGATACAATTAAAAAACAAATTGTGGGGATTACTTCTGATTTTGCCGGCGTTATCTTTCAGCCAGACTTACCAATGGCAATGGGGGAAGCAGGCAGGAGGGCTCACGGGTTCTGCTGATCCGGGATTTCATTATATCTTTGATGAATCCATAAGGGATATTGTAGTAGACAACAACAATAATACCTACTATCTTGCAACAATGCGTGAACAGGGACAAAACCTGAATGGAACACCGGTAACCAGCTACGGGCTCAGTGATCTTTTCCTGTTCTCTACAGACTGTACGGGAAATATAAGATGGTCCAGACCCATAGGAGGTACGGGAAACGGAGAAAATGCGTGGCATATTAAAGTGGATAACAACGGAGGTTTGTACATGGTAGCTACAATCTATAACAATTCCTACGCCGGAGATCCGAATGCTACTCCGGTACATTTTGATGATACCCATACACTGCCTCTTTACACGTATTATGATCAGACGATAGATCCTGCCCACAAAGCAGCTTTTCTTTTAAAATATAATACTTCAGACGGAACATTGGCATGGAGCAAGCCTTTACAGGGAGATGTCAGTTTTTTCTCCCGCATGTGCGATGTTCAGACAATGTATATGGATTCATCCAAAAATATCCATGCTGTCATGGGATTCAGAGCGGGAACGCATTTAAACGGGTTAATTACAGTACCTTCAACCTATACTTCAACCTACCAGTATTATGCGGTTAAGTTCAATTATGATGGTGGTAATATGACACCGGCTGCTCCTTTGCTTCTTCCCATTACAGGAGATGCCATAAATGCTGTGGGAAGAGAAGGAAAAGTTAATCTGGTGTATGATGAAAGTCTGAACCGCTATTATCTTGCGGGTAAAAGAATGGATCCGGGATTCAGTAATCTGATTGATCTTTCCTATAATAATGTTCCGTTTACGAAAGCCGCTTATGTGCTTGCTTTTGATGGTACCACCGGAGCCGAGGTATGGAGAAGGGAGATTAACAATGGTACAACAAGTACGGATGATGAAATTCATTCCATTATAAAAGATCCGGCTACATCAGATATTTATATTTCAGGACGTTATTTTAACGGAATAACAGTACCTGCCACTTTCGGGACTTATACTTTTCCACTGAGAAGCTATGTGGAAGCGGTGCCTTTTGTAATGAAGATCAATGCTTCGGGTACCGTGCAGTGGGCAAGGACTCCGGATGGAATGTCTGGTCTTCAGTTCGGTTATCGTTTTACTAAGGGGACCCTTGCCTTTAATGGAAATGAAATAGCATTTGCCAAAGGAAGCTGGTCTGATATCTGGGGCAGCTATGCTATGGTACGTCCCGATGGAGACCGGTCAGATCCATTACTGGTAAGGCTTAATAAAGATACCGGAGAGGTTTTGGGAACGGGAGAGATCCGCAGTAACTTTTATGTTATCGATGAATTTACAACAGTAGCTGCAGATCAGGATGGAAACTATGTAGCAGGCGGCTTTTTCATGATCAATTATTTACAGACCCCAATGATAATGTCAGTACAATGACAGTTAATGTAGCAGGTGGGAAATCTCAGTCTTTTTTTACAAAATTTGCAAAATCAGCATGCAGCCAGATGTCAGTAGAAGAAACGGCTGTTCAGGCAGGAATACAGTTATACCCTAACCCGGTTCAGGATGTACTTACCATCAGAAGCAAAGAACCATTGGTTTCTTATGAGATCTTTGGTGCTGCAGGACAGCTGGTGAAACAGGGAACTTTGACTATGGCGCAGGAACAGGTAGTATTATCTTCTCTTAAGACAGGAGTATATTATATTAAACTTAAAACCAAATCTTCAACAGTAACTGAAAAAATACTGAAGAAGTAAAAAACAAAACTGAAAATTAATAACCTTATATATTGAACAGTGCCTTCCAAAGGACACTGTTTTTTTATGGATATTTTTTTGATTAAAAAAGATTGGCTGTTCGCAATTTTACAATTTTCTGCCTTCGGGAATGCTTTGTTTTGTATAAAATTTTTAAAATGAAAAAATTACTTACCCTGAGCGGATTATTACTATTTACCTTCTGGTGTAATGCTCAAAACACCGATCTTATGAAAACAGTAAGAAAGACCATAGAAGCCAGTAATGAAATCTATGCTGATCTGGCGAATAGAAACGACGGATCTATCCTTACACGGTATACCAGTGATGCATGCCTGCTTCCACCCAATGCTGTCCCGCTATGCGGAAAAGATGCAATACTCGGTTTCTTTAAGAACGGGCCCAAGGTTCATGTTAAGTTTACGATTCAAAATCTGTATGGAGATGGTAAAACTTCGGTCACAGAAGAAAGTTATTATGAAATGACAGATTTGGAAGGTAAAAAGCTGGATGACGGCAAAGTGATTGTGATCTGGAAGAACACAAAAGACGGCTGGAAAATGCATCGTGATATGTTCAGCAGCAATCATCCTTCAAAATAATCAAAAGCCAATATTGACAGCCTGCTGAAGATCCGTATCATTTTTAATCAGGGAATGTCTGGATGCAGAGGGAGTGATACCTGTAAATTTTTTAAACTCTTTGGTAAAATGAGCCTGATCATAATATCCACATTCATAAGCGATACCTGTAAGTGATTCCTGGGTGTTGAGAACCATGCGCAGGCCTTTGTTAAATCTGATTACAGCCGCAAAAGAGGAAGGGCTTATCCCGATATGGGCAAGACAAAGCTTCTGAATATATCTTTCCGATAGCCCTGAAATTTTTGCTGCCGCTGGTAAATCCAACGCGTGCCGGCCCATGAAAAACTGCTGGCTGAGTGCCTGAACTACTGCGGTTTTCTTTATCCGGGATTCATTCTTTTTCAGCTGCTGAAGAAAATACATTTCCAGAACATGGATTTTTGAATAAATATCAGCGGCATGCATGATACGGTCATACAGGTCTCTGCTGTCATTTTTTGTTATATCGTACATATCAGTGGCATAGTTCGTAAACACTGACAAGGGATCAGAAAAAAATAAGTGTCCGGCATGCGGATAGATCCTTGCTATGAGAACTGAAGTTCCCTTTGCTGCACTGAGACGGGTGGGAAGGGTGAGGTGCCCCAGAAATTCTATATCCGGAGTATCTTTTTGCTTGCCATTGATCGTGGTAGCTGCAAAACCACCGGAAATATTGATGATCAGGTCTGCATATCCGCTTGGATAAAACACTTCATCCCTGAGGTCCTCGTCAATCGTAACAATGGTATAACTCTTTATGTAAGGTGCTAAGCGGTCAGATGGTAAAATTTGCATAGCTGTTATGGGTGTTAATTCATTGATGCATCGTTTATTCTAAGTTAGGAATAAATATCATATGAATTAAAAATGATAGCATTAAATTGAAAATTCCAATATCAAAAGATGCCGGAATTTTTATGCTGAAGGTTTTGAATTACCTATTCCGTATTTTTGCAGAGAATTAAACCGCAAAAGGTTTATCTAAAAATATGAGCGATACATTTTCTGGAAATCCTCAGATAGAGGTGGTTTCTTCCTTTTCCGAACTTATAAATACCCGTTTTCAGGGAGTCAGAAATGCAATTTGCTGGCAGAGAAACCTGGCTGGTGATTTTAAAGAAATTGTTTCTAAGCTTCAGTTAAAAGAGTATTACCGAAGTTTCTTCCGGTGATCTTCTGGAACTGGATCTGTCAGAAGAAGGAAATAAGGCAAGAGAAATTATTTTAAATGACTTACGCTTATTGACAGATTTTGGAGCTTCTCCGGTTCTTAATTTGCTTAAAAATTATGAACGGGATGAGGAACTCGGCTTTATTTCAACAGATGTCTACTCTTACCATGTGGATCGTTCACCTGTCGGAACCGATACTTTTCTGTGTACTTATTACGGAGCTGCAAGTGATATTATTTCTAATGACCAGGTGGAACAGAAAGTTTTAATTCCTGAAATCCGGGAACAGCTCAAAAAATTACATGATGGTCCGGAAGAAGAATTTGAAGACTTTCTGAAAGACTATTTTTTGACCTTCATTATCAGCCTGAACCCCATGCAGAACCTGTCAATCTCGGAACAGGGCATCTTTGGAGGATTGCTGTAGATCATCCGGACCAGCAGGCATTGCCATGTGTTCACAGGGCACCTGTAGAAAATGATGGTGAATACCGGTTGCTGCTGATCTGCTAATGCCGGCCTTTCAATGAGAAATTACCAGTTTAAAAAATCCGGCATCAGAAAAATGCCGGACTTTTTGTGATTGATAAATTATTTCCGCCGGATGGTCTTTACCATTTAATTTTTATTTTAGGAACAACTTTTCTGATCTCCTTCGCTACGTTATTCCCTGCTTTTCCCAGTTCATTGCTTATATTTCTGACCAGTTTTACCGCTTCATGATTTTTCCCGGGGCCATATTGTAAATCGTGAACTGTAGTATTCCATGTTTTAACGATATCGTTTGTGGGGCCAAACTGATCTTTTAGCGCCTCTCCGATTTGGTTCAGTCCTTTAACAATTGTATTGTTTTTTCCAAAACATCCTTTATCACCGCCGACTCCGTTGGTCAAGCATTTACTTAATTCCCGGTAGGTCAATTGTCCACCGGCACAACCCGCAAATGCATAAGGCTGGCCTCCTGTACTTATAGCACACTCTACGGCTATCTGTGCTTCTGTGTTCAGATTAAGCCTGCCTGCGCCGTAGCAGACAGCAGTTCCCATAAAAGATATTTCCCCGCTATTGGCCTGGTCTTTAAAACAGGATACCAGTTGCTTTAATTCAGGGTCATTTACCTTATCAGCAAAACATAACGGATACATTTCGTAATGATCGCCATATTCTTTGTAGCATTTCATCATATCCTGAGTAATCTGCTTCTCTTTAGAACCACCTAGTATACTTAGCATACAAAGGCTTTGTTCCTCCGGGGTGGACGAATTTCTGGCACATTTGTAAATTTCAAGTTCTTTCCTGCCAGCCATATTCGTCACCATACAGTCACCGAATTCCAGCTGGTTTAATGTGCCGTCAAAGTTCAGAGAATTCTTATAACAGTCTACGGCAGCTTGTTCGCTCGTCACCATAACATCTCCGAAAGGTTTTTGCTCATCAACAATCTGTTTGGGTATAGGCCTTACACCGTCAGCAGTTTCAATCCCTGTCTGATTATCATAAATTGGTTTTGGCAGGTGCATAACCGGTGGAGGAGGGACAGGAATATTGGAATACCCAACAACCCGATATCCATATCTGTAATCCAGTTCGATAATATTTTTATTAAAATCCAGGAAAAATGCCTTTTGATAAGGAACAGCTGACGGCAGACATAAATAGTTAATTCCCGTCTGGTCATATACTGCCTGACCTGCATTTCCCGGATTGCCATCCTGAACAATCATCCCCGTGTTGTACATGGTAAAGGACTGACCGTACGTTGTCAAAAAAACTGGCCGATAGGATAAACCTGTGCAGACAGGAAGGAACAGAAACTAATAAGTGAAACCAGTCCGCTTATAATGAATAATTTTTTGATGATAGTATTCATGGTACTTCTTTTTTGATAAAGTTACCGCAGCAGACAAATACTAAGAAATTACCCGTTTTCGCTATTTTTTAATGAGGAGGAGCTGCAAAATTTCTACTATAATTTATATTCTTGACATTGCCTTAAATTCGGTAGGCCTCATATTGGTCAGCTGGTAAAAATTATTACTGAAAGCTGCAATATTGGAATACCCGATTTCATACGTTATTTCAGTCATATTCAGGTCAGTATCTTTGATAAGTTCCATAGCCCGGATGATCCTCAGCATTTTTATATACTGAATAAAAGTGATATGAAGTTTGGTCTGAAATAATCTTGTCAGGCTTCTCACACTCATCCCTGACTCCTTTGCCGTATTCTCTAAAGTAAGCTTTTCATGTAACTGGTTTCTAAGACGGTCTGTAACAGCATTTAGCCGCTGATCATCCGTTGTAGGAAGCTGAATCGAAAACTTTTTAAGATTTTCCCTCGGTAACAGATCTTTTAACGTGGTCAGAAATTGAAATTCCCAGGAACCTTTATAATAATTTCCCTGCCATTTCTCGCTGAAGGCAAGCATTTCAGATAACAGCTTGCTCACCGGATAAATTCCAAGTTCATTATAAAAACCGTCAGAATTTTTTTCAGGAAAATAGATGTTGATAATATACAGATCCTGAGTATTAAACATCAGGTTATGGGGATATTTTCCCGGTATCCAGATATAATGGCTGGACGGAATATAAAAATCCTTTTCGGCTGTCTGCAGATAGGCAATCCCTCCGAAAACCAGTAGAAGCTGGGCTTTGTCATGTTGATGTGAAGGCAGCTGCTGTTCGGTCTGCTGTCTTACCACAAGGATAGAGTCAGGATTTTCATCTACACTGTCTATGAGCTGCTTAAGAATTTTCATTTGGCCAAATATAACAAATATCAGGCTAATTATATAAAAAGATAATTTATCCTCATGAATAATTTTGGTACATAAAAAATAAGCATAATGAAACATAGCATAGCAAGTTCCGGTCAATCTCCTGAAATGAGAGCAGAGGACAAAATTTTTAACAGTAAAACATCTTATCCGGAAGACCATAGTGAAGTATTTGATTTCTGCCCTTTTACCTGCTCATATCCTTTTATACCGCTGATGGATCTGACCTGGGCTTTTGATGAATTAAGAAGAATAATAAAATACAGGCTTTTTAAAAAAGAGAAAATACAAACAGACACAAAAAATAAAATTCATGAAAATATATAAATCCGTTGCGGTATCAGGGGCTGTATTGCTGCTGTCGGCATCTTTTCTCCGTGCCCAGGATACAGCAGCTTCTCAGGCAACAAGTCTGGAAGAAATGTGGAAAGCTGCCGAAATGAATAACCGCCGGCTGAACCTTTCAGGTTTATATCTTCAGCAAAGTAAATTAGAAGTACTGGAAGCCAGAGACCGGCAGCTGCCGGAGCTTTCGTTGGGTGGAGATATAAAACTTAATTCCAGATTTCTTGTGTATAATGACGGCTTATTCTCCTCTCCACAGGCTGTTCCTGTAAAAAGCTATGGTTACGGAGCGGGGTACAGTCTGAATTTTAACCTCTTCAATGGCGGAAAGGAAAGAATACATATTAAAATGAAGCAGGAAGAAGAAACACGCCGCCAATATGAAGATCAACAACAAAGAAATAATCTGAAATACAATATTGCAGTTGAGTATTTTGATCTGTATAAGTTTCTGTACTTCCGTGATTTTCTCAATGCAGAAATTGCTGCAGAAAACAAACAGCTATCGCTTATTCAAAGCTTACACCAAAACGGAGTGGTGCTAAAAAGCGATGTGTTGCGAACCTCGGTCAAATTATCCCAGCTGAAATTAAACCTGTCTGACATAGAAAAGAAAATTGAGATTAAAAAACAACGCTTGAATGTATTGATGGGACGTAGCCAGGAACAACCCTTGCTGATAGATTATAAAAACAGTCACGAAACTGAATATATTCAGGACAGTGATTATGAAGGCTATCTGCACACTGCCCTCAATCAGTCCCCTGAATTTAAGATGGCAGACAGTGATATTGAGTGGAGTGAGCTAAACATCAGGCAAACCAAAGCAGCTAGGTTACCCAAAATATCGTTGTATTCAACATATAATTATACCTATCCGCAGATCTCATTTTATCCTTACTCAAATGATTTATGGGGATTCGGACAAACAGGAATCAAAGTACAGTTTTCTATCGATAATTTATACAAAAGTAAACATTCCGTTGCCCGTGCCCGGATTATAAACAGCGAAACTAAAGAAAAAGCCGGGATTAAAGAAGATGAAGTTTCCCTTCAGATAAAAGAAGCCTATCTCCAGCAGGAACAGGCTTTGGAAAGTGTGAAAACTGCAGAAGAGAATATCTTAAAAACAACAGAAACACTTCGGGTGATCAGAAACAGTTACCTCCATCAGGAATCACTGCTGACTGATCTCCTGGAGGCAGAAAATGCTTTGCTGGAAGCAAGATTTAATTTAACCACTGCACAAACAAATGTAAAGCTTGGCCGCATCCGGTTACTGGCTATCGCAGGAATTCTTTAATATAAATATTATGAACAAAAATAAAACAGATAAACTTATTGTCAGCTTAACCCAATGGCTGGGAGCCGCATTATTAGCGGGTATCATTATTTGGGGAGTCCTGTATTTCTTAAAGGAATACCGTTATGAACAAACCAATGATGCACAGGTAGATGCCTATCTGTCTCCTGTTAATGCAAAAGTAGGCGGATATATCAGCCGGATTTACTATAAAGATAATCAGCAGGTTCGTAAAGGAGATACACTCGTGGTGATTGAAGTAGATGAATATGGGCTAAAAAGAGATGCCGCATCAGCAGAACTGGCCGGTTCATATGCCAAATTACCTATTTTGGCAGCTAATGAAGAAACACAGATCAAAAGTATTGAGGTTATAAAAGCACAGCTTTCGGGGGCACAGGCGAGATTAAACCAGCAGAGGAAAGAGTTTGAACGGTATAAAAATCTCCTGGCAGATGAGTCAGCCACACAACAGAAATTCGACAACGTCAGTACCACATTGTCTATCACACAATCAGATTATGAACAGGCCAGAGCTTCTCTTCAGGTTGCTGAATCCAAACTCAAGGACCTTCATGCACAGCGGAATGCGGCAGAAGCAGAAATACAGATTAAAAAAGCCCTGCTCAAACGTCAGGAACTCGATATTAAATATACTGTAATCACTGCACCTTTTGACGGCCAGATCGGTAAAAAAACCATTCAGGAAGGACAATTGGTACAGCCGGGACAGACGCTGGCATTTCTGGTGAATAAAACGGAAGAAAAATGGGTAATTGCCAACTTTAAAGAAACACAGATCGGAAGCTTCAGGCCGGGCCAGGCTGTAAAAGTAGAAGTAGATGCTTTTCCGGATGAGCAGTTCAACGGGGTTATCGAATCACTTTCTCCAACCACAGGTTCCCGTTATTCTTTATTGCCTCCGGATAACGCCACCGGTAATTTTGTTAAGATTACCCAGCGTATTCCTGTCCGCATCAGGCTGGTGGATACTCCTGAAAAACGGGCAAAACTCTCTGCGGGAATGAATGCGAATGTCTATGTTTTAAAAGAGTAAATGATGCAGGCATATACAATTCCGGTTTTTAAACCCTGGGTTTCCGAATGGATGGCAAGATCCGTCATATTCGCCATTCTTATGACCTGCCTGTTTGGTTTTGCTTATTACGGAAGTCCTGTTTCAGTAATGGGTTTTTACGGCATACAGGCTGCTGATGTTCAATATGGTATGGTCATTCTTTATGGCTCTACCGTAGCTTTTCTGGCACTGGATTTCCGCATTGTAAAATATTTTGCCCCGAGAAAATATCTGTTGGCCGCATTGGCTGCCAATGCCTTATGTTCTGTCATCTGTTTTTATTTCAAAGACTGGACGTTGTTTCTGATCTGTCAGTTTATACAGGGGATTACCTGTGCGTTGATGTCCGGGATCGTCTTACAGCTTATTTTTCCAAGATTACACTCTGCACGTGCAAGAGTAATTGCCTACAGTCTTTTATATGGAAGCATACAAATTGCCGCCCCGCTCTATTCCGTCTATTCTGGTATACTGCTGTATTTTTATGATTTCAACCGATTGTTTTTGGGATTCATTATTATACTCATTTTACTTGCAGCGGCGGTGCTGATAACAATGAACGGCAAAGCAAGATTTACCAGAAAGATTCCTCTTTATCAGGTGGATTGGGCCGGCTATCTGTTGTATGTATCTTTTATTTTGATTCTGGGTTATATCCTTGTATATGGACGGCTGCTGGGTTGGTATGACAATCCGTTAATTGTTTTGCTCAGTGTCGGTAATCTGGCTGTACTCACGTTTTTGTGATCAGGGAGTTGAAGCTTAAAAGACCATTGATCAATCTGCAGATTTTCAGGGCGAAGAATTTTATTGCAGGTCTGATGCTGCTCTTTATGTTTTATATTTTCAAAGGAAGTACCGGGCTTGCTTATGGTTATCTTGAGGTTATTTTAGGAAATGATCCTTTGAACACCATTCCTGTTTGGGTGGCGGTAATTTCAGGAACTGTGCTGAGCATGTTTGTTACCTCCCGTTTTGTACTGATGGGGTTTAATCTGATAAGGATTATTATTGCAGGTTTTGGTATGATGGCCTTATATTATGCCTATATGCTGGCATTTGTTTCTGTACAGGGTGAAACCGCTGACTTTCTTCTGCCCATGTTTATATATGGTGTGGCAACAGGCGTTTTGTTTGTTCCTATTGTTTCATTTACGGCATCCGCTGCACCGCCAGGGATTGCGGTCAATGCTTCGCTGGTCGGCATACTGGCCAGATTTATTGGTTTCACAGCCAGTCTGGCCTTCAATAATGAGCTTCAATTGTTTACAAAATCAGCTGTCAGGAGAAAATAAGGGAAGCAGTGGCCGAAACGAACCTGCAATTGCCGGTTACTTTGCTGGATATTCAAAATCAGTATATGATTGCCGGTAATGATATGTATACAGCAAAAGGTGCTTCCACAAGCCAGTTTAACACTATGGTCCGGGAACAGATTTTAGCCCGGGCAACCCGGGATTATTATGACTGGATGCTTTTGGGATTGGCTTGCGTTATTATAATACTCTTATTATTTCCCGGCATTCAGCGGGTAATGCTTAGAATAAGGAAAGGAAATATACCTTATTAAAGCATTTTAAAATGCAAGAATTGGTAATGATAAGATTAAAACCCGTCAGCCAATCTGGAAATTTTGACAGCGATCCGGAAAAAATATCATACTGTTTTAACTGGTATTTTTTTTGTTATCCCCTGAAAGCCAGCCAGCTTTATCAGTGAGTATACATTACTGGACACTGCCGTTTAAAAGACGGTTTTTCAGCTTGAATTGTAAGATTGGTAATACGTAAATATAAACAGTTACAGAGATATGCTTTGGACAGTATGTGTTTTGTGTATGACAATTTTAGGACTGATGTTTTTACTGAAAAGACTTCATCAGCCTTATCTTATTGCTTATATCATAGCAGGGGTACTATTGGGACCTTACGGAGTAAAGCTCTTTGACCAGCCTGAAGAAATAGAGGCGGTTGGTGAGGCAGGGATTTTATTACTGATGTTTTTTATCGGGATGGAAATCAATGTTCCCAATAAAAAGAGCCTTATTATTAAACCTGTATTGGCTCAGGGCATCAAAATATTGCTGAGCTTTATGTTCGCTTTTTTGCTTGGAGGGATTCTTAAACTTGATTTTAAAAGTATTTTGCTCATCGCAATCCTCTTTACCTTTAACAGTACAGCTGTGGTTGTGGAGTTTTTGAAGAAGCACGGAACTCTGCATACAGCTTTTGGTATTGTTATCCTTAATATTCTGTTGCTGCAGGATCTTCTCCTGGCCCCGGTTCTGACCCTGCTGAAGTTTTGGAATGGTGAAAAGTTCAATATGCTGAACTTTGTCATTCCCCTGGCTATCTGTATCGGGATTTTTTAATATTTCGAAAAATAAGGCATCTGAGGGAAATCAGATTTTCAAGTACGTTTCTTGAAAATGACCATGATCTGCAGGTATTTTCCGGTCTTTTTATCTGCCTTGGGTTTGGTCTTGTTGCAGAAGTTGTTGGTTTAAGTGCTGCATTGGGAAGTTTTATTGCCGGAGTCGTAGTAGGAAAGATCAGGGCATTTCACTGGCTTGAACATTCCCTGATGCCCTTCAAGGTTTTCTTTGTGGCACTTTTCTTTGTATCCATTGGTTTGAGGCTGGACCTCCATTATCTGGTTTCCAATTATACGCTTATTACCATAGGTACTTTAGTCGTACTGATCAGCAACAGTGTCATGTCATCTATATTCTTCAGGATATTGAACTTCAGATGGAAAGACAGTTTTTATGGAGGTGCATTGCTGTCCCAGACGGGAGAATTTGGAATCCTTGCCCTTTCCATTGCTTATAAAACAGGAATGGTGGGATATGATCTTTATAAAGCCGGCCTGGGAATTACCTGTTTATCACTTCTGCTGTCTACTATCTGGATCAGTTGTTCTGTTAAGTTCCGTAGAAATAAGGCTGCCTGAAAGTAAAGGAATGAAATGCATGAAAGATTCTATATACAGTTATATGTCAGAAAACTGAAATTTTGACAGGAATGCGGAAAAAATATCACACTTTGTCAACTGGTATTTTTTTGATCAATTTTTCATATACAGCTGGCCGGCTGACGTGTAATTAAATGATTGTTAAACTTATTTAAAAAGAAATTGCTATGAATAATCTAGTGAGAAGAAACGGAAACAGCAACCTGGCTTTTTCAAACATCTTTGATGATTTTTTGGTCGTGAACTTTTTAACTGGGGAAATAACAATTACTCTTCTACCAGTACAACGGTACCATCAGTAAATATAAAGGAAAACGGTGAAGCATATGAAGTTCAGGTTGCTGCTCCGGGAATGGATAAAAATGATTTTCAGATCAAACTGGATGGTAACCTGCTGACTATTTCATCCATGAAACAGGACAGCAATGAAACAAAAGAAGAGAATTTTACAAGAAGAGAATTCAGTTATCAGTCCTTCCAGAGAAGTTTTGAGCTTCCGAGAGATGTTGTGGACCAGGATAACATTAATGCAAAATATGAAAACGGGTTGCTTATGCTGACCATTCCTAAAAAAGAGGATGCCAAGCAGAAACCACCTCGAATGATTGAAATATCATAAAACAGAAAATGGCTGCTACAGGCAGTCATTTTTTATTTTTATACTCTTTTAGTATCGCAGTATTATTTGATAGATCTGGTGATGTTTTTTTGTGTAACTTATTGATTTATAGGTTTTAAATAATCAGAGTGGTCCAAAATTTGCATCTAAAAGTAATGCCTGTTTTACTAAGATATTGTTTTTGAAACCATAACAAATAACTGAGTAATATGATCATCGATGAAAATCTTTTACTTGAAAATGGAGCAGTGTATGAGGATTATCAGGCAAAGGAGATTATTTATGAGCTGGGAGGTACTCCCCATTATTATTTCCAGATTGTTGAGGGAACAGTTGAGCTGAATAATTACCATGAAGATGGAAAAGAGTTCACCCTGAATATCATTTCGGAAGGGCAAAGCTTTGGAGAGTCTTTACTTTTCGGAGATAAGAATTATCCGATGAATGCCATTGCAAAAACCGATTGCAGAATCCTTAAACTGCCAAAATCCAATTTTTGAGTATGCTGGGTGAAAATATGGACTTGGTTTTTACCATGTTCCGCTATCTTTCGGACCGGCTGTTCTATAAATATGTAATGCTGTTTAATAATTCAGCCATAGACCCGGTGCTGAAGATAAAATCTTTAATGGATTATTACAAGGAAAGCTCACTAAACCAAAGACCTTATTCTTACCAGGTCCCGCTCACCAGACAGCAGATTGCCAATTTAACGGGATTACGTGTCGAAACAGTCATACGTACCATTAAAAAGATGGCAGACGATGGAATTCTTAAACTGGATGGACGACGCATTTTTTCTGAAATCAGATGTCAGGGGTACGTGAAATAATCACAGGCAATCAATTTAAAATCAGAATGTAACAGTTCTTCCATAACAACTGTCTTAATGATAAGGTGAAAGACCCTATAGTTAGCCCTTATGCTGCATTATTAATTCTTTAAAAATAATCTCATGAAAGCGTATACAGTTATTCTGATCCTATTGAATTTTTTACTGGCACCAACCGTACAGGCCCAGCAGACATTGTGGGGGAGCCGGGAGGAAAAGGAAAGTATATACAGCATTCAGGACAGCGTAATGATCCGTACAAGAGATGGGGCAACAATTTCTGCAATGGTAGTACGCAAAAAAAGTGATAATGCTCCTCTGCCGGTAGTCCTGCAGTTTACAATTTATGTTCGGGATCAGGGACGGGATATGCAATCGCTTAAAGAAGCTGCAGATAAAGGATATGTAGGGGTTATGGCATATACAAGAGGCAAGCGTTTCAGCCCATCCGGGATTTATCCTTATGAAACTGACGGAAAAGATGCCTATGATGTGATAGACTGGATCAGCAGGCAGCCATGGTGCAATGGTAAAATAGGAATGTACGGAGGAAGTTACAACGGTTTTACGCAATGGGCCGCAGCTAAAAAACTGCATCCCGCATTGAAAACGATTGTCCCATATGTTGCCAATCGCCCGGGAATGGGACTACCTATGGAAAATAATATTTTTATCAATCCTAATTATGAATGGTCTTTTTATGTAGGCAATAATAAATATCTGGATAACAAGACAGGTGACGACCGGAAAAGATTCCGGGATATGATGTTCAGATGGTGGGATACCGGAGCTGCCTATCGTAAAATGGATAGTATTGATGGCACCCCGAACCGCCTTTTTCAGCGTTGGATAAGCCATCCTGCCTTTGATTCCTATTGGCAGAATATGGCTCCGTATAAGAAAGACTTTGCCGGAATTAATATTCCCGTACTGGCATTTGACGGCTATTATAATGATTCTCAGAATTCAGGAATATATTATCTGCGTGAGCTTAATAAATACAGTCCTCAAACACCTGCTTATCTGGTAATTGGCCCTTATGGTCATTTCGGAACACAAATGGGAGGGCAGGAGGTCATCAACGGATATACCGTGAGTAAAAATGCTTTATTTCCCATCAGGGAATACACCTATCAATGGCTGGATTATATTCTGAAAGGTGCTGAAAAGCCTTCTTTTCTGAAAGATAAAATAAACTATCAGGTAATGGGAACAGATGAATGGCGAAGCGCCCCTTCAATCGATGCCATGCACAACAGATATCTGAGATTGTATCTAAGCTCTGCGAAGGTGAAGGATGATAAGTATTTGTTAAGCCTGAATAAACCCGAACCCAAAAAATATTTAGTTCAGAAAGTAGATTTTGCAGACCGTACAACCAGCAATAATGATTATTACCCTGATCCCATTATTCGGGAAAGTGTATCCGGTAACGGTTACGTTTTCATAAGTGAGCCTTTGGATGCTTTGCTGGTAAACGGATTATTCCTTGGGAACATCAAAATCAGCATTAATAAAAAAGATGCAGATATTGGGGTAACACTCTACGAGCTTACTCCTGAAGGTAAATATTTTCATCTTTCTTACTATATCGGCAGAGCAAGCTATGCCAGGGACCATACTAAAAGACAATTACTGACCCCCGGTAAAAAAGAAACCATCGCCTTTGAAAATACTCATCTGGTCAGCAAACAGCTGCAGAAGGGAAGCCGGCTGGTTGTTGTGCTGAATATCAATAAAAACCCGTTCTCAGAACTGAATTATGGAAGCGGAAAGACCGTAACTTCCGAAACCATTGCCGATGCCAAAGAGCCATTGATTATTCATTGGTATAACGATAGTTTTGTTGAGATTCCTGTTTTATAATAGCTGATTTAAGTTCCGGTAATTTGAATTCATCCCCATTTGGACGTCAACAGAAACCGCTAAAACGATTTGAAATCATTCTGAAATTCATATATTTGTTAATATTGCCCCAAGGAAAGGCATCAATTCACCTATCGAAAAATAGATACTCTGTAGTTTCTTTTTTGTTTTCGTATGACCAGCGTCATAATACAGATTTTATTATCCTGGTATATTTGTAACAATAAGATCAAGAAAAATAAAAAATAAGAACAACAAGACCCAAACTAACCGTTGTAAGAAACTTATTTTTAATAAATGGCAGAGAAAGGAGCATATTATTACCTATCGAAAGATGTACCCACAGAACCAGAAATATTACCATTAAAACTCATATGATCACGGTTCTATAGCTAATAATATTGTGGTATTGCCAATTAATGCATAATTGCATTATCTACCAATGATTATGTCGAATATTCCCACAGCGTTACAAAGATTTAAAAGGAGATAATGATTCCCAATCTGGCCATACTATAACGCTTCATGAGAGTAATTATATTTTCTATACCTCAATCTTTACCTTATTAATACCAACCTGACTTTATACCGATGAGTCAGGAAAATAAATTGGCAGCTATTCGGAATTGAAGATTTACGAAACAATGTTCAGCACCCATGATTTTTATCTTTTGAGAGAAAACCCTGGGTTGCTTAAAATTTGCACTTACAATTACTGCCGATTTTACTGAGATATTCATTCGTAAGCGTAACAAAAAAATTAAATAGTATGATTATCGATGAAGATCTCTTGCTCGAAAATGGAACAGTTTATGAGGACTATCCCGCAAAGGAAAATATTTATGAAATGGGAAGCACTCCCCATTATTTTTTCCAGATTGTTACGGGAACAGTAGAATTGAATAATTATCATGAAGATGGAAAAGAGTTCACCCTGAATATCATTTCGGAAGGGCAAAGCTTCGGGGAATCTTTACTTTTTGGAGATAAGAATTATCCGATGAATGCCATTGCCAGAACCGACTGCAGAATTCTTAAATTACCAAAATCCAGTTTTTTAAATATGCTGAGTGAAAATATAGAACTGGTTTTTACCATGTTCCGCTATCTTTCAGACCGCCTTTTCTATAAATATGTAATGCTGTTCAGTAATTCAGCCATAGATCCTGTGTTGAAGATAAAATCTTTACTGGATTATTACAAAGAAAATTCATCCAGCCAAACGCTTTATTCTTACAAAGTCCCGTTTACCAGACAGCAGATTGCCAATTTAACAGGGTTACGTGTCGAAACGGTCATTCGTACCATTAAAAAGATGGCAGAGGATAGTATTCTTAAACTGGATGGGCGACAGATTTTGTACTGATTTAGGAATATTTATCACTCTGTTTAAAGATTTAAAACCGGTGTTCATATTGCTTAAAAATAATTTTGAATAATACTACAATTCTTTCGATCTGGACAATTCATAAAAGGGTTTAAGCAGCGATGAATGAAAACCTGGTTAAATTATGATTTGTCTCATAAAACTTTTGCTATTCAATCCATTACATTTATACTTTACTTCATTTATAATGCAGTGAGATTACACCCATTACAACCTTTCATTATTTGTAAGTGAGGTATCGGGATAGTGGCTTTAATCCCTGACAGCTGACGATCAGTACCCGGCTGGAATGCGCTCTGAATATTGGGAATTTTGCTGCCTGTTTATAATTACAGAATTCTTAAACACCAAATAATTTATATTGATATGGAAAGTAAAATAACAAGAAGAGACGCTATCGGAAAAATAGCCGCAACCGTTGCCATCGCCGCGGTTGCCCCAGGTGCTTTGGCACAGACACAGAGTAGCAATACAAGAAAATCGAATGTTAAAGCGCTTACTGATCCCCGAAACAAATATCCCAAACCACCTTTTAATAAACAGTCGCAACCTTTTCCCGGGCTGGCAGGTAAAATGACACCGGTGCCCGATCATGGAGAAAAAAGCTATGTAGGTTCAGGAAGATTGGAAGGAAGAAAAGCATTGATTACGGGCGGTGATTCCGGAATCGGCAGGGCTGCAGCCATTGCTTATGCCAGGGAAGGAGCGGATGTAGCCATTAATTATCTGCCGGCGGAAGAGGACGATGCCAAACAGGTAATAGAGCTCATCAGGAAAGAAGGTCGTAAAGGAATTGCCATTCCTGGTGATATTCGTAGCGAAGATTTCTGTAAACAATTGGTCAGCCAGGCTGTACAGCAACTCGGAGGACTGGATATTCTCATCAATAATGCAGGACATCAGAAAGCCAATGAATCTATACTTGATCTTAGCTCTGAAGACTTTGACTGGACTATGAAAACAAATATCTATGCCCCTTTTTGGATCATAAAGGCTGCTTTACCTCATCTGAAACCGGGTTCTTCTATTATCGGGCTATCGTCCATTCAAGCCTATGATCCTTCCGCTGATCTTTATGATTATGCACAAACCAAGGCAGCAACAACGAATTATGTGAAATCTCTTGCTAAGCAGCTTGGCCCGAAAGGTATAAGGGTTAATGGTGTTGCACCCGGGCCTGTTTGGACCCCTCTTCAGGTAAGTGGCGGGCAGACACAGGAAAATCTGCAAAAATTTGGCGGCGATACCCCTCTTGGAAGGCCTGGACAGCCAGCAGAGCTGGCATCTATATTCGTTCAGCTAGCAGCGGATGATGCCAGTTTCGCGACAGGGCAGATTTACGGGGCAGCAGGAGGAAAAGGGCAGCCGTAGTATCATCACAAATAAAAGAGAATTTTTCAATTCCTGACAATTGAAGTTATTGGGATGCTGATGACTCTTCTTTTACTAACTTTATATAGTCGGATTGTTTGAAAAATACCCCTTTTAGGTTTTGCTGTGGGTAATATTAAAAATAATAATTATGCTTCTGAAAGGGATAAATAGAGTGAACTGACCCAAACAAACCAATTTCCGAAAAATTTCTTACAGTTTTATAAAAATGTAAGTTATTGATTTTAAGAAATTGGTTTGTTGTAATTTGTTCCGATTGGATGAACTACTTTCCAATGCAGAAAGTCAATTGCCTTTATAATGAGGCGCTTGTGTAGTATAAGGGGAAAGTAAGTGCAATTGACTTTTCAACTCTAAATCATCCAAACAAAATTTACAATTAATTTAAAAAACAAAACATATCTGCTTGTTAAAAAAGTGGATTTTTTAATTTATGATTCCCATCACCTTCCACACATCCCCTTTAGAATAATTCCTAAAACGCACTAGTTGCATCGAAAAGGAAAAATAAAAAACCGGATATAGGTACATAGCCTGCTGTTGATAACCTGTTACGATCATCATAATTCTACCTTTTTCAAAAATAAGTTTAAACTTCTGCAGACATCTTCAAGATCATCCAATGCTTATGAAATTCAAATATGCGATAAATAGACTAAGCTGGCGGAAGGCTAAATCGTCTGTAATGTTATAGATATTTGCTGACTTTTTTAGGGTTTTTTAAATATAGATTGATGCGGCGTAATATTAGCCAAAATTTAGTGTTTGATGATTAGTAGTTGCATGGCATAACCAGCATATTAAAAATATTAAGAAAATTAATAAACTATTTTATAAAAAAATGCTAATTTGCTAACAAATTATAACTATTTATAGTTAATAGAAAGCAATATAGTCTAAAAATATAAGCTTTTTTAATCTAATAACCGCGTGAACAATAAATTATGTATGAGACATACACAACTTATCAACTTTCTTAAAAAATATAATACGATATCAGAAGGAGAAAAACAAAATATTGAGAATTATTTTATTCCTATACAAACTAAAAGAAAACAAATTTTAATTGATAAATATTCCTCTTGTAATAAATTATTTTTTGTTAATCATGGCTTATTACGAATTTACTATGTTAATGATAAAGGTAAAGAAGTTACAAGAATGATTGTTGGGGAAAATAATTTTCTGACAAATATGAAAAGTTTTGTTGGTAAAGAGGAAAATCAAGAAATTATTGAGTGTATAGAAGATACGGAGCTATTATTAATCTATAAAAATGATTTTGAAAGATTAATAGAAAATAATCATGTATTTAAAGAAATTTACATTCAACTATTAGAATTATGTAATATTACACATGTTAATCATTTATATATGTTAGGATCCAATGATATTCAGCAAAAGATAAAATATTTGAAAAAATATTTTCCTAATTTAAATAAAAGAGTTAATGATCATATATTAGCTTCATTCTTAGGAGTTTCTAGAGAGTATCTTGTAAAAAATAAAAGACTTTTTTAAGAACCAGAGTAAAATTAAGCTCGAAGCTCTAGAGGTTTACTGTAAATATTATTATTGTGGAAAATAAAAATATCATGATGTTTTCAAATAATTCAAACAAAAAGAACGAACAACCTAAAGTTAAAATTAACCTATCTCTTTTTGACAAAATTTTAGAAATTGTAGGACTTGTTTTATTAATATCTTATTGGTTTATCATTATAAACAGTTATTCCAATCTTCCAGATAATGTTCCAACGCACTTTAATGGAGCTGGGCAACCAGATGGTTATGGATCAAAACTATCAATCTTTGGTCTTCCAGTGATAGGTTTATTTGCATTTGTTCTTTTAACAATATTTAATAAATATCCTGAAAAGTTTACTTATTCTGTTCAAATTACCGATGACAATGCTAAAACACAATATATTTTAGCTACAAGAAGAAATAGAATTATAAAAACAATTATTCTTATTTTATTTATAATCATCGATTTTAGAACGATAGAAATAGCAGTTGGAGATTCTATTTCGTTAGGCAGTTGGTTTTTTTATTTGTTTTCTGCCTATTTTTTATTCCAGTTGTTTTCTATGTAATAAAACAAAATGTTGATTAGTTATATTCCAAAAATGAATTTTTAATTGTAATAAGGGAAAATTGTGAAATAGTTCACTTTTTTTTATAAACTAATGTTTGAAATTTGCCAATTAACTTAAATTATTAAATAATGAGAAAAACTAAAACCGCTATTTTAACTGCACTTTTATTAACAAGTTTGGTTATAACTTCTTGTGTTAATAGTAATGGTGACAATGAGATTGAAAATAATTCAACAAACAAAAAAAGTCTGAATGTAGGTACCATGTCAAAAACTATACAAGATTATACTGGAGAAGAATTGTACGCTTCAATTTTCTTTGCGTATGGAGATTTTGCAAAAAACTTATCTATTTACAATGACGATGTTCAGAAGTATGAAAACGGGGGAATGGTAAAGGAAGAACTATTTAAAGAGAGATTTAGCAAATTCGTTTCTGTAGTAAAGTCAGAAAATCCAAATTATTTTGAAAATTTTAAAACTGAAATCGAAAGTAAAGATCACTTAAGAATTCAAAATGCTTTAAAGGATGGCTTTCCATTAATATATGACAATTTGGGTATTATGTATCCAGAATTGGCTGATGCTGTTTCTGGTGTTGAAAACGATCCCGAATTACAAGATATAATTAATAAAGATGGGGATTTAAATGAAGAAGAGATGAGTGTATTAACATCAAAAGCTCAGGCTATGATGGAACAATTATCTCCTTGTAGTCCATTAGTATGTGTAGGATATTTTGCGTTTGCTATTCACAATACGATCGGATTAACAATGAATGTAGGAATTTATATGAACTTTAAATGGTGGGGCCCAAAATTAGAACAATATAATAAAGGAAAATCAGTAGCTGTTTCAGGATCCGATCCTTTAATAATTGATGTATTCGTTAATGATATTGCAACTGCTCCTTAATGGGCGCTAATATATAATCTATGGGGGCTTATAAATATAGCATAACAATGCTATTTTTAATTATTATATCAATAACATTATTTCTTTCATTATTATTTTCAAGCACACCTTTTAACCCTGTTCAAAACAAATTAAAATTTACAAAATATATTTTTAATTTAACACCACAAGGTTGGGCTTTTTTTACTCGTGATGCAAGAGAGGAACAAGTATTTATATACAAAATAGAAAATAGTAAACTTTATAAAATAAATCAGAAGCATTCAAACATAGAAAACTTCTTTGGCATTTCCCGTAAAGTATCTAAAGTTGGAATAGAGCTTGAAAATGTTACGGGAAAAATACTAATTAACTCAGCTGCATTAAAAACTACTTGGAACTATAATGAAAACTTAATAGGGAAGATTCCAGATAAATTTATTGCGGTTAAAAATCCAATTGAAGACCCAATAATGTGCGGAGATTATCTTATTGTCTATCATCAACCAGTTCCTTGGGCATGGAGCAAAAACAAAGAAAGAATAAAAATGCCTGCGAAAGTTATTAAACTTAAAATATTATGCCAGAAATGAATATCAATAGCATTGAAGATAAAATCAAGAATTTTGCTGTTGCCAATGCTCCGTATTCAAATGTTATAGGTTTGGGTAGAAGTATTATTGCTTTAGGAACATTGTTAACACTTATTACAAATCCTATTGATGATTTGTTAATGAAGAGGACCTCCGGTGAATTTCTTCTCAACGAGTTATTAAAAGGCGATTTTTCAACAAAATTTAATTTTTTCTTCTTATTTGGCTTCAATAATTTATTTATAGTAAAATGGCTAGCGATAGTTATATTATTAATTACCATTAGTGGCTATTTTCAGAAAATTACATGTATACTACACTGGTGGATAACGTTTAGCTTTTTCCATTCATCTGCTATTATAGATGGAGGAGACCAAATTGGTAGTATTCTTACTTTATTGTTGATTCCTATTTGTTTATTTGATAATAGAAAGAATCATTGGGACCGTAGAATAAAAAGAGAGTATTTTAAATTTAATTTCAATATTTTTCCTTTTTTTGATACAATTACAAATGTCAATTGTTTATCTACATGCAGCTGTTGGTAAATTTGAACACAATGAATGGGCAAATGGAACGGCTATATATTATTGGCTAAACCATTCGTATTTCGGTATGCCTGATTATATGAGCTTTTTCAATGGATTTCTTTCGAATTCATATATTGTTACATTTTTAACTTATGGAGTCCTAATTTTGGAACTAGCAATATTTCTGGCATTATTTGCAAAAAAGAGTTATAAATTAACTGTACTTTTTATAGCACTATTTTTTCACTTTATTATAATTTTTTCGCTTGGTATATTTTCATTTTTTTCGCAATGGCTGGAGGATTAATAATATACTTATGCCCAACAAATATTGACTTGAAATTTTTATTAAAAAATAAAAATCATATTTAATAATATTAGCATGTAGTAATTGTCTATTATGATGATTACTGCATGTTATTTTTTAATGAATAATTATATGAGTAAGATTATAACTCTTTGTTTGATTTTAATATCACTATTTTCATTTGCTCAAAATAAAACGGAAATCGGAAGTCATTTCATTAAAACATTATTGATTGACAAAAATGCTGGAAATGCTCACTTGTTTTTTGATAAAACTGTTTCGGCGCAAATCCCTGTAGAAGTTTTAAAGAATTTACCTGAACAGGTTGAAGGACAGTTTGGTAAATTTAAAAATATTCTTCAAATTAACAGTGAAAGAGATATCTACTATTTTTATTCAGAATTTGAAAAAACAAAAATGGATATTCAAATAAGTTTTAATGGAGAAATAAAATTATCGGATTTTTTTATCACCACATAAAAGTTTTGAGAAAACAGATGATGAAATTGCTTTGAATATAAAAAGTGATAATATTGAGTTAAAAGGTACTTTATTAAAATCAAAAGAAAATAATCAAAAAAGGTTGGTTATTTTTGTTCATGGTTCTGGACCACAAGACAGAGACGGAACAATTGGAGGAAATAAACCTTTTAAAGATATTGCTGAATATTTATATATTAATGGGATATCTTCCTATAGGTATGATAAAAGAACTTATTCAAATCCTGAAACCTTTAATGAAGAATCAACAGTAAAAGAAGAGACAATTAATGATGCCGTAAATGTTGCAAATTATTTCAAAAATAATCGAGAGTTTAAAGACTACCAAGTTATTCTTTTAGGACATAGCCAGGGAGCATATTTAATGCCTCAAATAGCTAACGAAGTAAAAGTTT
The DNA here is from genome assembly GCF_036631475.1 of Chryseobacterium sp. 1B4. Classification (NCBI taxonomy): domain Bacteria; kingdom Pseudomonadati; phylum Bacteroidota; class Flavobacteriia; order Flavobacteriales; family Weeksellaceae; genus Chryseobacterium; species Chryseobacterium sp. 1B4. The sequence goes on along the minus strand of NZ_JAPNUF010000008.1, from coordinate 294,603 downwards.
CAAAATATATTTTTCTTGCTGGAAACTCAAGACCATTACAAGATTTAATTCTTGAACAGTTCGGATATATTAATAAGCTTGATTCTTCCATTATTTCAGATGAAGCCTTCACTAATATAAAAAAGAAGTAGCTTTTCTAAATTCAGATCAATTTAATTTAAACACTAAAAGTTCAGCACTTCCAATGGGATTATCCGCTAAGTACTGGAAATATTTGTTGGATTACAAACCTCTTGATACAGTAAAGCTGATTAAAGCTTCTATGTTTTTTGCACAGGGTGGTAAAGATTACCAAGTAACCGAAGTAGATTTTAATCTTTGGAAAAATCAACTTAAAAGTAACAGAGAAGCAACATTTAAAATATATCCCTACTTAAATCATCTATTTATTAAAAATACAAGCGTAATTCCATCCCCAAAAGATTATGAAGCAGAAGGAAAAGTAGATAAAGTATTTTTAGATGATTTAAAAGAGTTTGCACTGAAATAATGAGACTGTAACGTGAATTGTGTCAGAGAAAAGCTTCGGGCAGTAGCAACCGGCGAAATTGACATAATTTCTCCCTTGTTTAAAAAACTAAGGTATTTAGAGTATGAGGGGACAATAGGGGGAACAAACGAATAAAAAAAACCAAAATTTTAAAAAATCTTACAAAAACATAAAATGTGTAATATGTTGATTTTAAAATATTGGTGTATTTTAGATTGTTTCGACTTGTTTTCTTATTTCCTGATACAAAAATAATTATTATTGATTATCAGTAAATTGAAATAAATAGTAACAATATAGAATCAAATAAATTTATTTTTCAAATTTTAATTACAATATTTACTTAAAGTATTCGCAAGAATTTCATCATAATAAAAATACCATTTTAGATATATAGAATAATAAACAAAAGATTCGTTACTAAGTTCTAAATCAGACCTTTTTTGTACAATTCAAACTTATCTAAAATATCAGTTACATTTTTATCAGGTGTTCCACCCTAATTTTGTTTTATATTCTATGGAGTTATTAACATTCAACAGATTGAAGTTGATTATTTTTAACAGAATCATTATTTTTACAAAAACATAAAACACAAAAGGCTATTTTTCAATAAACTAAATATGGGTTAATTACAATTTATGGCTAACCAAAGTAGAAATAACAAAAAAATTCAAGATTTAGAAAAGGAAAAGCTACAAGCTATTCTACAATATAAAGAATCTGTTGAATCGACCCGTGGTAAGAGTCAAGACGATTTTGAAAAGTCTATCTATTTATTAGGAAGCGGAGGTTTAATTGTCTCACTAATGGCTATTGAGAAAATCATAGAGTTAATAGATATTATTGCGTTCAAATATTTTTTTGTGATTGGACTTTTTTGTTTCGTAGCAACTTTGTTTTCAAATTTGTTATCTCACAAAAAATCTATAACTGAATCTGAAAAGATAATAGATAAAATAAACCAAGAGCCTAATTGTATTTTTGAAGATGAGTTTACAGAAAGTCTTGAAAATGGAAATAAAAAAATTGATATTTTAAACAGAATTTCTATAGTAAGCCTAATAACTGGTATTATAAGTATTTTATTATTTTTCACTTTAAATTTTTTTACTATGAGCGATAAAAAACCACAACCGCAGAATCCTCCTAAACCACTAACAGAAGAAAAAGGAAGAACTATTTCAACACCACCCAAAATAGTAGCACCAAAAAAGAACTAACATGAAAGACAAATTACCACATAAACCTCAAGTTCCAACAGGGAAAACAGATATTAAACAAGATATTGGAAAAGCGCAAAATGGCAGAAAAACTCCATCGGCGCCAACATTTTTAAAACCACCTCCAAAAAAATCATAATATGTTATGGAAGAGCTATACGAATGTCTTGTTAAAATCTCAAGTCCTGAAAAATTTATTTATTATAAATCTTTAGAGGACTCCCAAAAAGTCTTTGTAAAGATTATTAGTAATTATAATATATTCATTTCTGATAACCTTAGTTTTGAGCCAGAAATACATAATTTCAAATGTAAAAATGCAATTAAAGATAGTGAATTGATGTCTTTCTATGAAAAGGAGAATTTTGAGTCAATAAGCATTTATAAATTTAATATTAAGAAAGAAAATAATAAAATTTATATGCAACTGTTTGTAGATGGTTACCCTGACTATCCAATTGAAATAATTGGTAAAGAGATTGTATAAAAGTTTTAATTAGCGTTAGAATTTTTTACACTTCCCTGTTCAATATTAGTAGTATTGACGGGGTTTTTTGTTGGTTTATAGTAGTCGAAAACTATGCCAAATGCTATAAAAACAGGTTGATATCCAATGAAATAGCAAAAATATTTTGAGAACGTATGAAAGGTTTTGAAAACTATTCTAAATCTGGATTGTAGTCTAAAAATATTCAAAAAAGTGTTGAGGTTTTTAGATCTTCCGAAAACATTTATTCGACTTGTCAAAGGTAGGGGTACTGCCAAAAACTTACCCTATGGTGGGGGCGCTTTTGTTTAGATACCTACTGTTTCTATATATTTGTAAAAACTAATAATAAACAAGCATGTCTGAAAAAATATTTTTTACACAAGGAGGCACATCAATTTTCACTGATACAGACACCGACAGCCAGAGAATAGATACAATAAAATCAAGAATAAAAGAAATGTTCAATATGAAAAATATTAACTTTCTTTTTGGTTCAGGTACGAGTGTTGGTGCTATTCCAACAATGAATGGTTTGTATAGTTCTGTATTAGAAAGACTAAAAAAGCATACAGATAAAAGTCATCTAGATGAATTTCTAAAAATTGAAAAAAGAATAAAAACGAAAAAAAATCTGGAAGATATTTTAGGAGTTCTTTATTCATATAGAATTTATCAAAAAGATAACTTTGACGAGAAGGAAAACGATAAAAACAATGAGCTGAAAAAATGTAGTGAATTAATAGATATTATTGAAGATCAGATTTTTAACGAAATAAATATAGATATTAATGATTCAGCTTATGAATCATACTTAGAACTATATCAGACTTTTTATCTCAAATTGGCATTAAGGAATAAAGATTTATCAAGACTTAATATCTTCACCACGAATAATGATTTATTTAACGAATATGCATTAGACAGCACTAATATCCATTATATTAATGGGTTCTCAAGAGGTATTAATAGATATTTCAATCCAGCTTTATTTAATTATACATATTCAAAAAGAATGGATACTAGTATTGAAAAATTTGAGCCAGTTGAGAATATGGTATATCTATATAAAATTCATGGTTCTATAAACTGGATTGAAGACGATACAAATTCTAATTCATTTTTCAATATTAAAGAAACCTATGTTCCTAAAGAGAAAAAGATATTGAAAATATTTTAATTTATCCAACACCCACAAAACAGAACAAAAGTCTCGGCAGTCCTTATGTTGAATTATTTAGAGAATTTCAAAAAAACTTCTTGAACCACATACAATTCTGTTCGTAATTGGTTATAGTTTTAGTGATGAGCATGTCAATAATATAATTTATCAAGCATTAGCCACAAACTCAACAATAAACTTAGTCATTTTTGGAGAGATTAATAATAAAATTATTGAGATTGCCGATAATCGGATTATAAACATATATGGTGAATACAATGGGGAAAGAATAAATTACTTTAATTATATTGTTAATAACCTTTTACCAAACATTGATGCTTTTAAGTCTCAAGATAATTTATTAAATGAATTTATAAACTCTATAAAGGTAAAATAATGAATATCGGAAAAGTTATTTCAGTAGAGTATGACAAGTTTAAAGTAAAATTATTTCATACTACAAAAAACTCTACTGTCAACATAGGAGGACAGATTTATTATTTTGGAAACATTGGAAGTTATCTAAAAACTAATAATGCAATCGGAGAATCAATACTATGTGAAGTTGTTGCTGTATTAGATCACAACACTGATAGTAAGACGTATTCAAATTTTAATTTAGATAGCTCAAGAGAACTAATTATTAAACCAATAGGAACATTCAATGAGCAAGGAATATTTAGTATAGGTGTTGGTATATTCCCATCAATTTATGCTGACGTGAGCATTGTCACTTTTGATGATGTAAAAAATATTCTATCACCTAAAATCTATGATGAACAAGAAGATAAAATTCATGATTCAATAGAGTTAGGTGTTTCTAAAAATTTAATTAATTATACTGTAAGTGTTGATATTAACTCTTTTTTAATATTCACACTGCAATACTAGGTAACAGTGGAAGTGGAAAATCAAATACAATATCACACATATTTCAGCAAGTTTTTAGAAAACAAAGACGTTCCGCTATCGGAGGTAAAGTTATTATTTTTGATGTGAATGGAGAATACAAAAGTGCATTTTCATCAAATCTATTTTCTGAAAAACTTTAAAGTACTATAAACCTAACACAGCAGCAAATTCTAATTTTGTTTTGCCATATTATTTAATGAATTTGGATGAATGGTTAGCATTTTTGTTGGCTTCAGATAGAACACAAAAACCTTTTTGGGACAAAGTCCTACAAGAATGTTATAAGTTTTATAAAATATTTGATTCTTCTAGTACAGAAGACTACGCAAACTATTTCAAATGGAAATTAAGAAATGTATTATCAAATATTATTGGTAATGTAGAATCTGATACCACAAAAATGACAGCAGCTCGTGGTGTAATTATAAAATCCAGAGAAATAATTTCAGGATTAGACAAAACATTTGATTATCAAGAGATAATAACTTTTTTAGATGATGCTTTAGAGTATACAGATATACATTTTGGAGATAATAAAGGTAAATTAAGTGATTTTCTTAAAGATTTGGAAGTTGATGATGAACAGGCTCAAATCGTAGATGACTTCAAATTAATGAGTGGGGAATTTTATGATTTCAAATTTCTGAAGGTTGCAACCGAATTAGTTTTATTAGAAGAGGAAGGACGAGGAAATTATAGAATAAGAGAATTTACAGCAACAATGCTAACAAGACTTGATTATTTCTTATTCAATCCTGAATGTTTATTTATGAAATCAGATTTAAAATTCTCAAATGCAACAGACTATTTAGAAAAAATTATTGGAATTGGAAATATAGACGAAAACCAATTAATAATTATTGACACAAGTGAAGTAGGAAATGATATTTTAGAATTAACAACAAGTGTTATAAGTAGACTATTATTTGATTATAGAAAAGGAAGAGAAGGCACCAAACGTAGGGAATCTCCAATTCATCTTGTTTTGGATGAAGCTCATAGATATATAAAAAAAGATACTGACTATATTATTAAGGATAATATTTTTGAAAGAATTGCTAGAGAAGGGCGTAAGTTTTCATTTTTTCTAATTATTTCTTCTCAAAGACCATCTGAACTATCACAAACTGTATTATCACAATGTGGAAACTATCTGATACATCGTATTCAAAATGAAATAGATATGAAGTACATATATTCCGTTTTACCGTATTTTTCTGATGATTATATCTCTAAAATAAAGCAAGCAATTCCAGGTGAGGTGCTAATATTTGGAAATTGTGTACCTATGCCTCTTCAATTAAAAATTATAAAGCCTATTCCAGATCCAAATAGTCAAAACTGTATTATAAATAAAGAGTGGTTTATTGAAGTAAAAAAAAATTAAATAGGCACAAAATTTGTAGATTTGCATAAATATTTCAACGAAAAAATAAAAGTGTAAAACTTTTGCTTTTGTTCTGTGAATCGGCAAAATTCTAAAATGTTACAAAATGCAAACAGTTTCAGCACACTCGTCATAGGGCGAGTGGCTTATCCTGTTTTTATGTAACAGGCGATGGGATGATAACTTACTACTATGGCAATCGTTCAATAAAATTACCATTTAACCAAGTGATATTCAAGAATAACATATTTTATTTCTTCTATAACGAAATTCTATTCGCATATTATTATAGCGATTACAAAACATTTGTACTTGTTGACAAGACTAAAAGAGTTTACAAAACATACAAAGATTTAGACTAAAACAATTTCAAAATATTTTAACATGAAAAAACTGATTTTTACACTTTCTTTGGCAGTGTTGCCCATTATTTTCTTGCTCATCGTCTGACAATGACGAACAATCAACCAACCTACCAACCGTAAACACAACAAAATCAATCCACCTGCATGGATAATAGGAAAATGGACAAGCTATTTAGGAGGTACAGCTTACCAGTCCTACACATTCTCAAACGGAGATATTGTTATGTCTATGGGGGGATATTCGCAGAGCTATAAATACATAGCTGATAACGGAGGATATTCTCAAACTTCAAGCGATACGGAATTTACTTTCACTTTTGCTAATGGTGGAGTTTCACAAACATTCAAATTCAAGAAAGTAACAGCCACAAAACTCAACTTCGACAACGGAAACAGTATTACAGAATTTATAAAAGAATAACAACATGAAAAAATTACTATTTACTTTAGCATTCGTTTTACCAACGCTTTATTTTGCACAAGACATTCAAAAAGACAAGAAATGTGATTTACCTTCCAACTATCAAGAACCAATTCCCGATAAGAAAATTCAGTCATTTTTGAAAAAGTTGATGCAACTATTTCTGACCTTAGAAAACACGTGCGATAGATAATGATTGTGACGAAAGTGATGTAGTTTTGTTACGTATTTCAGAGCAAAAAGGAAATGGAATTTATGATTTATGTGCAAAAGGAAAGCCTATGAAGTATAAAAGAATGGGCTCTGTTTTTATGAAAAATAATGAAAATCCATTTGATAATAAGTGACATTTAAGTAGATGTACATTGCCATTCTCTGGTGAAGTAAACAAATAAGATTATAATATTTCTATTTTATAATTTTTAACTTTAAATATCTGTATTTTAATAAATTATTCAAAAAAATGAATTTTTAGCTAATTAGGCAAAAAGATAAATTCCGTAAAAATACGGATGTATTTAATATATTTTTTTGACGATATTGTGTCAGTTAATTTTATGAAATTTTTATGAAAGAGAATTATAATTTTTCAATCAATCTTAGATGTCAAACTTGTGGCAACAGTGATTTCGAATACAATGAGGATAGAACATGGGTAAAATGCAATAATTGCAACCGTGAGTACAATGGTGGATATGATGAACTGGTCGAGGCTAACAAATCAGAAATTAATGATGAAGTTTCGAGAATGAAGAATGAAGTAACTAAAGACCTGCAGAAAGACATTAATAAAATGTTAAAAAATGCTTTTAGTGGTAACAAAAATATAAGGTTTAAGTAAAATGGTTTTGCAAATTTTTGCCCTTTGTATATCAATAAGTGCATTGGCTTTAGCAGCTTTTACCTATTTTAAACATGATGCTAAATTAAAAAAACAAAGTGCTTTATTAAACAAATTTCAACTTGAAAAAATTACGAAGGAAAAAGATGATGAAAAAAAGCAAAAGTTGAAGCAAATATTTTACAAAAAGTTAAAGGAGCGAGAGTTATTAAGGTTTATAACAAAGGTAAAGCTACAGCAAGAGACGTTACAATTCACTTTCCAAATTTAATAGGAGTGCAAATTGTTACTAATCCATTCCCCCTTGATATTAAGCCACAAAACTCTTATGAAATATCATTATTTTTAACAATAGAAGCTCCAGACACTATGAAAATTGAATTTGAATGGAAAGATGACTTTGCTGTCAAAAATTTAGATTACCAGATTTTACAATTTTAAAAAATAACCGAATGAAAATCCTATTTAGTGAAGATTATTTGTCAAAACGATTAGATAAAATAAGGAATGATATTATTAGAAGATTCGAAACTTTTCCAGAAGGTGAGATTTTAAACATCGAGCAGGAGAAAATAATAGAATCAAATCTTAGGATGTACAAAATAAATAACATCACTATTGATTTCACGAGTAGAAAAGCAGAGATAAAAATGGTAACCTTAAAAAGAGAACAGTTACCTCCCCAGATAAGCTTTTCTATGGCACCTGGAGAAACAATTGATTGCGCAAAGGTGGCATATTCTTATAACATTACAGGAGACAGTGAATATTTTTATCTGCGTCCATCAAAATTTTATAATCAGAGTAAAACTTTTTTTACTATTGAACAAAAAAACTTATTATTCATGTACAAACCCACTATGGCTCTGAGTCTTTAAATGATAAAACTAAAAATGAAGTTAAAGGAACTATTCAAAGATTTGAAGATGAGGTAAAACAAAATTTAGAAAGTATTAATCAGGAAATCAATGATTTCAACGAAAGTCTTCCACGCCTTATGGAAGAGCTAATTAACGCACGAAAAATTAAGATTAATGCGCGAAGAGGTACTGAAAATGATTTAAATAATTTCTAAGTATATAAATTTAGAATCTTACAATAAAAGTAGGAAAATAATTTCCTACTTTTTTGTTTTAAACAATCCTTACGGTTGCTTATACAATGTCCGTAAGCTAACTATCTAATAACTCTTCAAATTTAGTATTCATAAGATCTAACAATATATTTTTGTGTTCCAATAAATTATTTTTATCAAAATATCGATAGACTTTTTTGATTCAATTTTGAATTTATCATCATCTAATTCTGACCAGAATTTATGGGCGCAATATTTGTAAAGCTTATTTTTCTTGTAACTTGTGAATTGCCTGTTTTCAATATCATCTACACACATTAGCTTAAATTTCACAAGATTGTATAGCTTATCATACAAGAAAATAAGATTATCTCTATCTTCCAAATCAGTTAGCACAAAGATTCCATTTTTATTAAATTCTCTTTTGTCTAAAAACTTAACTTCAACTCTCAAAATATTCTCTCCATTACATTGTTGTCTACCTTTATGGTAAACTTTCAATCTGTAATTACCTTTTTCAAATTCTTTATACACTTGTTCTTCATTGGGTGGACGTAATTTTGATGCAGGGCAAAAATCGTAAAGCACACATTCATTAAGAATAAAATGGTCTAATCAAAAGGTAATCTTAAATTCAAACCAAATTCTAAACTTTGTGAAAGGTGTAGATTTTCAGGAGAAAATTTAATTTGTTCCTCCAAAAAATCAATGGAATTTACAATTGCCGAGCGACTAAAATCATTAAAATTTCCATCAATGTTATACACAAACTTATTATAAAAATGATGTAAAGAATTGTGAATATATGCACCTTGATTGGTAATTTTCAATTCCATATTTTCAAATTCTTTTTTGTATGTTTCATACAAAACAGCTTCATTTTTAGTCTTATCAAATCGAGAATAGCTGATTTTTTCGAGGTTGTAGTTTTCTTTCATAATTTCAAGAATTCTATTTTTATCGGGAAAATATGCTTTGATATAATCTATCATGTCTATAAGAATTAAGATTAAACATATTTTCTACTATCAAATCCACGATTTACTTCAGCACTTATCATTGAAATTGATTTGTACTGTATTCCTGACGCAATCTCTTTGATTAGTTCACGCTTCAAAACAAGAAACTTATTAGTAATCTTGCATTTGTAAGCAGGAATTAAACCTGAATTAATCTTTTGAACTATTACTCGCTCGTTCATATCGAGAAGTTCTGCAACATCTTTTACTGTTAAAACAGTTTTTGAAAGAGCTATTTCACTCAATTTTTCTAATTCTGTTGCATAAGCAGTTAAGTATTTAGTTACTTCTGTCTGCACCAATTTTTCGATTATATAACCGAAATTTTCGTTATGGCTGGATTTCGCCGTCATGACATTATTGTTCATGTCACGAGTGCATAAAGAATTTAGCAATTGTGCCAAAAACGAAAAAACTCCCACTTTACAATAGGAGTTTTAAGTAATTAACAATCAGTATTTTATAATTTAAACTAAAATATCAATTCATTTATAATACCTGATTTTATTAATAAAATGTAATTTTTTTATAAAAAATACAAAGTAAGAGTTTGTTATTTTATGCTTACTACTTCATCAAGAATCCTAAAGCAATTTTCTAAGTTCAAAACATCTGATTGATTTGTTGAGTATTTTAAATCTTTTAGTTTATCAGAATTTACTTCAGCATTATTTTGATAAATGAAAAAATCGGATAAGATCTTCCAATGTGTATTATTTGTTGAAGTAATAATATTTTTATCATTCAAAACTTTATACAAACTTTTTAGTAGTGAAGGTATTTTAAGCCAAATAATTTTATCTCTTTCTCTTCTTCGATTATTGAATAAATCATCTACTTGCTCATAAGTTGTTAAATTTGAAATGAACCCATTTTCTAACAAACCATTTTTAATAGAATTTATTACAATTTTCCTTGCTTCATCAGTTAATCCCTTTTAAAATTAGGTCTATTTTCTATCTGAAAAGATTGAATTTCTTTTTTAGATGGGTAAACAAGTCTTTTTAAAGCATTAAAATTATCTTTAGATAAATAATCAACAAAATTAGAGTAGAAATCACAAAAAATATCTAAATAGATCTCTTTAACAGCAATTCCATATTTGGAAAATACATTTTTTCCTTGCGAATTGCGCCATCTAAATCATTATAATCAATCAACAAAAGTTTAGTAAGTTTGTTAATATAGTTAAACTTATTCTTTGACAGGATATACTCATGCCGAAGCAAAGTTTGTGATTTTGTCTTTTAAATACTATATTTAAAGGGATTTTCGTACTATTGTAATTGCAATCTATATACAATCCAAAACACCGCCTATTTCCCGATACAAAACTTAGAGAAAATATTCCCCAGCACCTCATCATTGGTCACTTCACCGGAGATTTCCCCAAGATGTTCCAGGGCATTTCTAAGCTCATATGCCAATAGTTCTGTAGAGATCTGGAATGAAATGGCTTCTTTCACTTTATAAACGGCATCCAGAGACTTTCTTAAAGCTTCAAAGTGGCGCTGGTTGGTGATTACCACGTTATTTTCTTCAGATTTTAAATGCTCAACATATGATGAAAGTTCATTCTTGAGATCCTGGATGTTTTGGTTTTCAACCGCGGAAATTTTAATGAAATCAAACTCATGAGAAATGGCATTTCTGAAAATATCTTCTACTGTTTCGTATTTGGTAGGAATCACTTCATCAATTTTTGTAGCGCAGATAATCAGTTTCAGATCTTCTCTTAGTAAGGATTGAATCATTTCAATATCCTCAGAAAAATCTTCAGTGGCAGCATCAGCAAGATAAACAAGAATATTGGCATTTTCTACCTTTTCTTTAGCTTTTTTTACTCCGATTGCTTCTATTTCATCCATTGTTTCACGAAGTCCTGCCGTATCAATCAATCTGAAAGCATGTCCTTTAATATGAAGAACTTCCTCAATGGTATCTCTTGTAGTTCCTGCAATATTACTCACAATGGCTCTTTCTTCCTTTAAAAGCGAATTCAGCAGAGTAGACTTTCCGGCATTGGGTTTTCCGATGATGGCAACGGCTGTTCCGTTTTTAATGGCATTTCCGTATTGGAAGCTCTCAATGAGTGAATTTAATTTCAATTCAATTTTATCCAGTAATCCGCTTAAGGCGCTTCTATCCGCAAACTCCACATCTTCTTCAGCAAAATCAAGTTCCAGCTCAATTAAGGAAACGAAATTCAAAAGATCGGTTCTCAATAGAGAGATTTCATTGGTAATTCCTCCCTTCAATTGATTGATGGCGACTTTTCTCGAAGCCTCATTCTCGGATGCAATCACGTCAGCAATCGCTTCCGCCTGCGAAAGGTCAATTCTGCCGTTGATAAAGGCGCGCAGGGTAAATTCACCGGCTTTAGCCATTCTTGCTCCGTTTTTGATCAGGGTTTCAAGAATACGTTTTCCGATATGCGGTGAGCCGTGAAAAGCAATCTCCACAGAATTTTCAGTGGTGAAGCTTTTCGGGGCCAGGAAAATAGAGAGCATTACTTCATCAATAGCTTCCTCCTCATCCATAAAATAACCGTAATGGAGGGTATGGGATTTTTGTTTTGCCAGGTTTTTAGCCGGAAAACTTTTCTGAACTACAGATAAAGCTTCATTTCCTGAAACTCTGATGATGCCTAAGGCACCTATTCCATTGGCTGTAGCCAAAGCGCATATCGTATCGTTATTCATGCTGCAAATTTACGGTTTTTAATATGAATTTTCGTTGAGGTCTGTTATTCAGATTATCTATTGTTTTATTCAGGTTAAAAAAGAGAGATTTGAAAAGTTGCCTGTGATTTTTGCATTAAACTTACATCCTCACAGGCTGGGAAATACAAAATTTTAGAATTAAATAATGTTGTTAAGTATGGGGCTTTTTAATGGTTGTAATCTGTTGCGGTATAGAATATCGGGGTGGTTTGGATAAAGTTGGAAATGTAGACTCAAGCATATGATTTTATGACAAGAAAAAATTAAACACTTGTTTGGTATGTTAATTGTTTCTTAGTGCAGCAATGATGTTGAAAATTTAAATATTTTTAAGTTTAATGGTAATAATTCGTTAAAATATTATAAATGTACATGGATAAATTATTTTTTTTAAATATTAATAAAAAATTGATTTTTTTATTAATGCTTGTTTTCAATGCTTTAGCCTATGCTCAGTGTATTCCTTATACAGGGCAGGCAATGACAGGTGGAAATACCTATTGTCTTAACGGAAACCTTACCGTAAGTACAAATATCAGCGTCCCAAACGGAGCAACGCTTATGATACAATCCGGACAGCTGCAGTCTAACAGTATTCAGGTAGATGGAATCCTGGAAATCAGTGACGGAGCCAGTGTGAAGTCTACAGGAACGGTAAAAGTAGGAACTTTCGGGTCTCAGAAAAATTCAAAAATTAAATTAGGAAACAAATCTTTCCTGTCTCTTGTAGGATCGGTGATTCAGGAAGATCCGACCTTTGGAGGCTTTTACCCGGGAACGACGTCAGTGATAGAAATGGGAACAAACAGTGTGGTGGAGATTTGTGGAACATTTACCCAGCAGTCTACTACTTATCCTTCTGTTGAATATGTAGGTATTCCGGCTGGCAAAGCTTATTGTATTGCAAAAGCAGACGTAAGTGGGGGTGGAGGAGCTTCCATTATCAGTGATGACAGCCAGATCATAACCATTGCCATGGGATCTGTGACAGGATTAGGGATGGGGAATTCAAGTTTCTGCGGACCGAATGCAACAAAGGCCATGTGTCCTGCTCTTTGGCCTGAAGGATTATCAGAAGATAAAACAAGCTGCGGAAATGCCCCGGTTATTATTGATGATATTGACGGGTTTTGTACAAAGCCCGGAATTACCGGTACACCGGATGGATATACCAGATTCGGAATTACTGTACAGCAGAAAAACAATTCCTGGCCGGAAAACATCCCTAACGGATTTTTAGCAATGGAATCAAAAAATAAAGGTTTTGTCATCACCAGAGTTCAGCATGTAAGCCAGACACCGCAACCGGCAGATGCCATTGCAGATCCGAAAGAAGGAATGCTTCTGTATGACATTCAGGATAAATGTGTAAAGCTTTACAATGGGACAGAATGGAAATGCATCCAGAAAAGCTGTAATGATTAATCTAAATGATAACAAAATGAAGAATATAAAAAATATAAGTATAGCGGTTGCTCTGGTTGTCTTTAATTCATTTTTTGCCCAGGTTGCCATCGGTAAACAAACCGTAGACGGCAATAGTACCGTATTAGACTTTGATAACGTACCGGGAAATACCAGAGGTTTGATTCTTCCGGCTACATCAGGTTTTCCCACCGGGAATCTGGCTAACGGAACCCTGATCTTTGATCTTACGGATAACAAAGTGAAAGTATATGAAAATGATACCTGGAAATCTTTGTCAGATACCGGAAATTCAAGTCAGATAACTCTTAATAATTCTGCAGAATCAGGGAAAGGAGTGATTATAGGAAAGGCTGAAAGCACTGCTGACGGCGTATTGGTATTGGAATCCGGGAATAAAGCAATGATACTGCCGAAAATAGAAGCTCCGCATCTTAATGTGAAAAATCCTTATCCGGGAATGATGTGCTATGATACAGCCAGTAAAACACTTGCAGTATTCGACGGTTCAGTCTGGAATTACTGGAAATAGCAATAAAATATTTCTGATTTAAGATAATAAAAGCAGCTGTGTGAAAATATACAGCTGCTTTTTCTTTGGACTTAAACAATCTGGGCACTTTCCTTGATGCTGTTCATCACAAAAATACTTTTGGTCTGGCCGATTCCTTCAATCTCAGATAATTTGTTCACAAAAAACTCATGGAACTCATCCATGTTGGGAGCAAGGATTTTAAGCATAAAATCAAAATCTCCGCTGATGTTATAAAATTCTACAACTTCTTTAAGCCTGCCGACTTCTTCAATAAATTTTCCTGCTGTTTTCTTATTGTGAACATTCAGGGCGATCATACAGATCACCATCATTCCCTTGTTGACCTTTTTACGGTCTACTACAGCAGTGTATTCTTTAATGATTCCCTGTTTTTCCATACGCTTGATACGCTCATGCGTAGGGGTTGGACTTAAATTGATTCTTGCCGAAATATCACGGACACTCATCTTGGCGTCTTTCTGAAGCAGGCGGAGAATAGACAGGTCCTTTTCATCTGGGGTATAATTTTCAGTTGCCATTTTGTTCTGTTTTTACAGGTGATTATTAAATGTGTCAGGTGTTTTGTTCTTGTAGTTGTTTTATATATTTTATTTTGTTCCAAATTTAAGGTTAAATTTTTAAATATGTTCTGTTAATTTTAATTTTGCAGGAAATTTGAAACATGGGTACAAAGAAGAATATCATATTAATTTTAGCATCGGTAGGAACATTTGTGGAGGCTTTGGATATTGCCATTATTAATTTAACTATTCCTTCTATTCAGCAGCAGTTTCAAATTGGAGCAGAGACTGTACAGTGGCTTCAAACGCTTTATGTACTTTTCTTTGGAGGATTCCTGATTATTGGCGGAAAACTTTCGGACCAGATCGGAAGAAAAAAATGTTTTTACTCGGGGCTTTGATTTTCATGCTGACTTCATTAGGTGCCGGATTGTCGCAAAATTTTGAAGTACTGGCTGTATTCCGTGCTTTACAGGGGCTTGGAGCTGCTTTAGTAATGCCGTCAGCATTATCCATCGTAACCAATACCTTTAGGGAAGAGCAGGAAAGAAACCGGGCTATCGGGATCTTCAGTTCATTTGCAGCCATCGGTTCAGGAAGTGGTCTTTCGGTGGGAGGAATTATCAGTACTTACCTGAGCTGGCACTGGGTTTTTCTGATCAATGTTCCTGTTCTGTTAGTCACACTGGTGCTGTCATATTATTATCTGCCAACAGATGAGAAAGAGGAAGCCGGCAGGAAAACAGATGTGGTATCCGGTATATTAATGGTATTGGGACTTTTGGGCCTGACTTACGGAACACATGAACTGGTTCATATTAAAGAACAGCCTTTTCTGGTAACGGGTTCTTTGGTTATAGCCTTAATACTTCTTGTTACGGTATATTACCGATTGAAGTCTGTTGCCGAACCTTTGGTTGATTTAAAATTATTTAAACACAGATCATTGGTTGTTTCCAATGCTGCATTCTTTACCCTGGGAGCATTTTTTATCGGATTTTTATTCCTGATTTCACTGATGCTTCAGAAAGATATGGGATATAGTGCTGCTTCAGCAGGATTAATGCTTGTTCCGTTCAGTATTATTTCCGCTTTAACGGCAAAGTTTATTCTGCCTCAGGTCTCAAAACGTCTGGGCTCGTCCCAAATGGGTGTTTTAGGATGGCTGTTTATGCTGATGGGAGGCCTGTTATTGCTGATCTCTGTTTACACCGGACATCCGCTGGCAGTTGTTTTGTTCGGAGCCGCTTGTATTTCGGGGTTGGAATGACGTTCTGTTTTACCGCGCTTTCTGTAATGGGGATTCAGGATGTTGAACCTTCTAACTACGGATTGGCATCAAGCCTGAGTTCTACAAGTTACTTTTTGGGAGCCGGAATAGGATTGTCATTCATGACCTTAATGGGGCAGATTTTCCCATCGGAATTTTCAGTGGGAAGTCTTAACCTGATCATATTGATCGGTTATGCTCTTTTGGCGCTGGGGATGCTATTTTATTTTATATTGAAAAGTTTAAAAATAAAGCAGGCAGAAGTAGTTGTTTCATAGTAAGAAACTTAGAAATACACAAACTATATGAAGAAAGAATCGATGCTTAGGAGGTGTCGGTTCTTTTTTACTCTTTTGTTCTTTTGTCGCTTCATTAATTCACTATATTTGCTGCTTACTGCACATCATGAAAATACAGGTTATCAGCGATCTTCACAGGGAATTTGGAAGTACGGAATTATGTTTTGATCATTCGGATATTGTTGTGCTGGCAGGAGATGTCAATCTCGGAACCAAAGGAATTGAATGGATTAAAGATGCAATTCCTGGCAAACCTGTCATTTATGTTTTAGGCAATCACGAATATTATAAAGGTTCATACCCGAAAACACTGAACAGGATCAGGGAAGCAGCTTTGGGTTCCAATGTTCATGTTCTTGAAGATTCATTTGCTGATATTGAAGGAGTGCGTTTCCATGGGGCAACCTTATGGACGGATTTTTCAATCTTTGGGAATCCTGTTGAGTACGGAATGATCTGTCAGCCTAAAATGAATGACTATAAAATGATCAGGAGAGATCCTTCCTATTCGAAAATGAGAACACTGGATACCTTTAAAATTCATCAGTTTTCAAAGCAATGGCTGATAGAAAGTCTTGAAAATTCAAAAGGATTAAAAAATATAGTCGTTACCCATCATGCACCAAGCATACAATCTGTATCGGGGCCATATAAAGATGATCCGCTGACCTCTGCATATGCTTCAGATCTGGAAAATGTAATCAGAGAATATCAGCCTTTGTACTGGATTCATGGACATATTCATACCCCCTGCAGGTATAAGATTGATGGGACTGAAGTAATTTGCAATCCACATGGGTATATTGATGAGAAATACAACGGCTATGATAAGGAATTGATTATTGTTGTTTAAATACAAATGTTTCCGCAGGTTGCTTTCTTTTTTGCCTTAAAATGATAAAGTAAAATTAAATCTGTTTCGTCTGTACTGGTGAAGCAGGTTTTTAATCCATTATCATTATGAAGACAAATATACAAGAGGGGATCATTCTTATTCCGGATTTCAGCGGATTTACCGAATTTGTGTTCAATACAAAATTGTATACAGGTGAGTATATTGTGCGCCAGTTATTGTCTACGCTGATTGATGTCAATGATCAGTACTTTGAAATTTCCGAGATTGAGGGAGATGCCATTTTATTTTACCGTTATGATAAAAATCCGTCCTATCAGAGTATTTCAAAAATGCTGTGGAAGATGAGAACGGCCTTCAACAGGAAAATTGAGGAGCTGAGTAAGAGTTTAAGCATTACTATTGACCTCGCTCTCAAATTTATTGTTCATTATGGATCTTTTTCACAATACAATATCGGAAGCTTCAGAAAGCTATATGGAAAAACGATTGTTGAAGCCCATCAGCTTTTAAAGAACGGAGTGGCAGAGCAGCCTTCTTATGCGCTTTTCAGTAATTCTTTTCTTGAAAACAGTAAGAATCAGGAATCTGATTTTAATAAGGATCCGTTTCGGCTGCCTGAAGTAGGGGTTATCCATTATTTTGAAAATTTAAACTAGCGTATATTTTTTAATATCATTCCTTGTAAATTTGCTATTGCTAGCGGCCCGGATGAGATCCGGGTTTTTTATGGGCAGGTCTTTCGAAATGTATTGATGAAGAATTATTTTTGTATGATGTAAAATATTCATGTATTGATAAAATTATTTTATTTTTTTTAATTAAAATTGGAATTATATATAAAATACTTTTTTAAGAATATTTATTATGGAAGCAGTTTGTATTGTGCTGCTTTATTGAAAAATATATATTATTTTCAGTTTTATGTTTAATATTTAATCGGGTATTTTGCTGTAAATTAAGTGTTTATTTTAATTTTTTTCTTTTTTGATGTAACAAATTTATATTCATAGTGGTCTTATAGGAAAAACTATAATTTCACATGAAAATAATCTTATTTCCAATAGCAGTATTAACAGGCTCACTAGCAATGGCCCAGCAGGCTCAGACACCGGCTGCAAGGGATACTGTAAAAGGAAATGCAAAAGAAATAGAAGCTGTTACCCTGGTTGCCAGAAAGCCGACAGTAGAATCTAAAGTAGACAGAACTGTATTTAATGTAGCGAATAGTGCAATTCTGGCAGGAAATACAACCTGGGATGTTCTTAGAATGACGCCCTTGGTAAGCATTGATAATAACGATGAGGTAAAAGCGGAGGGACAACTGGTTACCGTTTACATTAATGACAGGAAATCTGTTTTTACAGGAAAAGAATTAAAGGAATATCTTAAAACAATTCCTGCTGATAATCTTATGAAAATTGAAGTGATTACCAGCCCTTCTTCCCGCTATGAAACTTCCGGATCTGTCATTAATATTGTTCTTAAAAAAGAGAAGATGAAGGATTAAAAGGAAGTATATCCCTGAACAACAGGCAAAGTACCAAAAATTCACAATACACGAATTTCAACCTGAACTACCATAAGAAAAAGTTTACCCAAACCCTCATAGGAAGTTACAATAGCGGAAATTATGTACAGAAAACCCAAACCTGGGATAACCGGTATGAAGGAAATAAACTTACCCGGTTCAATCTTGAAAATCTTATGCGAAATGAAAGTCCGTCTCTTTCTTCCACTTCAGAGTTTGAAATCAATGAAAAAAATAACTTCGGTCTTGTCCTGGAATATTCACAGAACAGGAATTTAGTTTCAGCAGAATCGGATGGGATGACTTCAAAAGACGGAGATCCCGGAGAGTCTTTTCACCAAAACCAAAACAACTGGGGATTCAGCCGTAATCTGGGAACTAATGCTTTCTATAAATATTATGACAAAGAAAAGAACCGAATTTTAGATATTAATTTAGGAACCAACTATTCCAGTGATAACAGTGATAATTTAATAGATAAGCAAATTGATAAACAGGGCGTGATAAAAGATCAGCAGCTGGGAGTTGTCAGTTCAAATCAGATGCGTAATTATTATCTGAAAGTTGATTATACACAGCCCTTTGGTAAAACAGGAGGAACAATGGAAGTGGGAGGTAAAACCGAACTGAACAACCATGTCATTCCCAATACGCTCTATGGTTTCAGTATCAATGATCCGGCATCAGAATTTTTTAATTTGTCTAAAAACGACAGGTTCCATTATGAAGATCATCTAAGCTCTTTGTATGCTAACTACAGTAAGACATTTTTCAAAAACTGGAAACCCGGATCGGGATCCGCTACGAATATATTGATTATAAGGTGCGACAGGATGTGGCAGGTACAGAAAGAAAAGATTCTTATGGTACCTTTTTACCTAATCTGCTGCTGAAATATAGCTTTTCAGAGAAATTTGACCTGAGCCTTACCTATAACCGGAGTATCTGGAGACCGTGGTATTCCGAATTTAATCCCTTTCTGGTGCCTGAAATTAACGGAACCTATTCCAGAGGAAATCTTTATCTGAATCCGAATCCTAATGACCGGCTTTATCTGAAGTTCGGAATTTTGAAAAAGTATTTTATTTCCGCAAGGTATATGCATACCAATCAGGATTACTGGACAACATATGTGACAGAAAACGGAAGAACAGTTTCATTACCCGGAAACTTTGACGGAAAGGTTGAGAAATATTATCTTTTTGCCAATACCAACCAGAATTTCCTGAAAAATAAGCTGAACGTAAATGCCGGATTTGGCTGGTACTATATTAATAATAAAGATTTTAACGAAAAAAATAAATTGGGAGCTAAAGATTATATCAGCTATTGGGGGGCATCTGCGAATATTTCCTATACCAATCTGTTTAATAAAAACATTAATGTAAGTGCATGGATGGAGCTTGCCAATCAGAATAACGGAAATTCCTATGCGAATAACACCAATGTTTTCCATAATATTTCAGTTACCAAAATATTTCCGAAAACACAGATGGAACTTAGCATGCAGCTGATGAATATCTTTAAAAGACCTTATGGGGATAACACAACCTACAGTCCTGACGGAACCTTCAGGGAATATTCAAAATGGGACTGGTACGGTGTTTCACTCACTTTTGTAAAACGTTTCGGAAACCAGAAGGTAAAAGAAAATACCAAAACAGATGTTGAGAAAAACGATGGCGGCGGGAAATAATTCAGGATTTTGTTAGATAAAAATAAAAGCAGGTTTCCAACTGGAATCTGCTTTTTATTTTGGGTTGGAAGCAGGAAGCTGGGAGAGAGAAGTAGTGAGAAACGTCCTTGATTATCTCCAAAAATCTGTGAAATCTCTGTGATCTGTGGGAGAAAAATTAACATAGAACGTTAAAAAATTTTCACAGATCTGACAGCTTTCAAAATCTTGAAAAATAAAAAACAGATCCCAATCTGGAATCTGTTTGCATTCTATCAAATAATTATCAAAATAGAGTTTTGTACTCTTAACGCTTTTTTATTTAAGGGTAAATTTTACTTTCGTTTTAATTGCATCTGAAGAACTTCCAATCATGGCTTCAAAGTCTCCCGGCTCAGCGACCCAGTCATGTTTTTGAGCATCAAAATAACTTAAAGCTGTTTTATCAATCGTGAAAGTAACTTCTTTCTGCTCTCCCGGATTCAGGTATACTTTTTCAAAGCCTTTCAGTTCTTTTGCCGGACGTGGTACAGATGATTTTAAATCACTGATGTAAAGCTGGGCAACTTCAGCACCTGCTTTTTTACCCGTATTTTTAACCGTTACTGTAAAGGTGATCTTACCATCCTGTGATATTGTGGTCTGGTCTGCTTTCGCTTTTCCAAATTCAAAAGTGGTATAGCTCAAACCATGCCCGAAGCTGAACAGAGGTTTTATATTTTTAGTGTCATGCCAGCGGTAACCTACAAAAATGCTTTCGTTGTAAGTAATATTAATCGGATTTTTCTGATCTTTACCTTTTCCTGCCGCCAGTTCATCTTTCTGCCCCGGATATTCTCCAAGCTGGTGTGCTGAATTGTCTTCAAGTTTTACAGGAAAAGTAAACGGAAGTTTTCCTGAAGGGTTAGCGTCTCCTGCAAGAATTGCTGCAATAGAATTTCCCGCTTCAGAACCCAGATACCAGGCCTGTACAACGGTAGGAACTTCTTTAATCCATGGCATGGCCACAGCATTTCCTGATACCAAAACTACTGCAAGGTTTTTATTGGCTTTTGCCAGAGCAGAGATGATCTGATCCTGATTATAAGGCAACCCATAGCTCTTCCTGTCATTTCCTTCGCTGTCCTGGAAATCTGCCTTATTCAGGCCGCCTACAAAAATTACATAATCAGATTTTTTGGCCAGTTCTACAGCTTCATTCAGTAATTCAGCTTCAGAACGGGTATCTTTTAAATCCTGACCGGATTTTACCCCATTATATTCTCCTCCGATATCCCCTACATATCCTCTGGCATACTGCACATCAGCCTGCTTTCCAAATCTGGTTTTGATTCCGTCCAAAGGCAGCGTTTCATATTTCACTTTTAATGATGAAGAGCCGCCGCCAACAGTCATTATTTTGATGGCGTTTTCTCCGATAACTGCTATCTTTTTAGCTTTATTAAGATCAATCGGAAGAACATTTCCCTGATTTTTTAATAAAACGATTCCTTCTTCACCAATTTCTTTGGCAACCGCTTTATGCTCTTCAGAAGCAATATTGCCGAAAGGCTTGTTGCGGTTCATTGTAGTTTTATAGGCGAGGCGGAGTAACCTTGTTACTTTATCATCAAGTTCTTGAGTGCCAACTTTTCCAGCTTTAATTAAATCAAGATAAGGCTTTGCCAGATAATAATTGTCATAGGCATTTTTAGTTCCTGCAGAAAGGCCGTTCGTCCATGATCCGAATTCAAGATCAAGACCATTATGAATAGCCTGTTCCGTATTGTTGACAGCACCCCAGTCAGATACCACAACACCCTTGTAATTCCATTCTTTCTTTAAAATATCATTTAAAAGATATTGGTTCTGGCTGGCATACTGGCCTTTGTACATATCATAAGCTCCCATGATCGTCCATGAATCCCCTTCTGTTACTGCTGCTTTGAATGCAGGAAGGTAAATCTCATAGAGCGCTCTGTCATCTACATTCACATTACTGGTATGACGGAACATTTCCTGGTTGTTCAGGGCAAAATGTTTCACAGAAGTTGCTACACCATTAGACTGTACACCTTTGATATAGGGAACCACCATCTTTGAGGTCAGATAAGGATCTTCTCCCATATATTCGAAATTTCTTCCGTTTAGCGGAGTTCTGTAAATATTAACTCCGGGGCCCAGAAGAATATCTTTCTTTCTGTATCGGGCTTCTTCACCCAGCGCTTTCCCATAGTTCCATGCCATTTTTTTATTCCATGTTGCGGATAAAGCAGTCAGGGCAGGGTAGGCGATGATAGAGTCGTTGGTCCAGCCGGCCTGATCCCATTCGTCCCACATCACTTCAGGACGAACTCCGTGCGGGCCATCCGTAGTCCAGAATTCAGGAATTCCCAACCTTGGAACGCCCGGTGAGCTGAATTTCGACTGTGCATGAAGCATAGCCACTTTTTCTTCCAGTGTCATTCTTGATAATGCATCCTGAATACGCTGTTCTACAGGTTTGGATTCATCTAAATAAACGGGAGTTTGGATATTGGTCTGAGCCATATAAGATGCAGAAATAAAAGTGAGTAAACTTATAATGACGGTTTTCTTTAACATAATGCCTTTCAGTTTGATTAAAAACAAAAGTAAAGAAAATTTTTATTATCTCAAATTGAGAAAATAAAAATTAATGAATAAAAAAACTGCCTGCTTGTTTGCAGACAGCTCATTATAAAGTATTTTTAATTATTAAAAAATGAAGAAAGTTGCTGAATTGACATACAAGTGAAAGAACTAAAAATCGAAATTGCAAATGGTAAAAGACAAATGAAGCTACTCCTATACTTTCACTCAATACCTTGAACCCTACAATACTCCTAACACAGTGCCTGGATTCCTACGGAATGGACAAATTAAGTACTTTATCTATACGTCTACCTTGTCCATTCCGTAGGAATCTACACTCTTATCCTCAAACCCTCTTACTCTCCAGCTTATCAGTCCCATCCTTTCACAGCACCTCCTTTGAAAATTTCCTTAGCTTTCTTTTCCACTTCAGGAGACTCATAGGCTTTTACAAAGTTTTTACTTTCTGGCTGTTTTTATTGTCTGGTCTTGCTACAACTACATTCACATAAGGAGAATCTTTATCTTCAACAAGAACTCCCTGTTTTTCCTGATCTAAGCCTGCCTGAGCGGCAAAATTGTTATTGATTATCCCTACCACAACATCCCTGTCGTCCAGAACTCTTGGAATCTGTGCGCCTTCAATCTCCATAATTTTCAGCTGTTTAGGATTTTCTGTAATATCAGTTACTTTTGGAAGAAGTCCGACTCCTGCTTTTAATTTCAATAATCCGTTTTTCTGCAGCAGAAGCAATGAACGCCCTCCGTTGGTCGGGTCATTTGGTATAACAATCGTACTGCCATCCTGCAGTTCACCAATATTTTTAATCTTTTTTGAATAAGCTACAATAGGATACACAAATGTATTGCCTACAGACACAAGATTGTAGCCTCTCTGCTTGGACTGTTCCGTTAAGTAAGGAATGTGCTGAAAGGCATTGGCGTCAATATCTCCATTGGTTAACGCTTCATTGGGAACTACATAATCATTGAAAGGAATCAGTTCTACTTCCAGATTGTATCTCTCCTTGGCTACTTTTTTCGCTACCTCAGCAATTTCCTGCTCAGGGCCATAAGTGATCCCGACACGGATAAAATTCGGATCGTCCTTTCTTCCCGAACAAGCACTGAACAGTAATATCCCCGCAGCCAATAAACCAAAAATCTTTATTCTTTTCATTCTATTTTTTATTTAAAATTAAGATGAGAGTAGCTAAATTATGAATGGTAAATTTGAAAATTGGCCAACCCATACTCTCATACCCTCCGATTCTCAAACCCTCAAACCCATATCCGGAACCAACTACCTGTGATCAAATCTTTTTGACAATCTGTCACCCATGAACTGGATAATGAAAACCAAAAGAACCAGTAGAATCAAAACCGTATTCATAATGACAATATCATATCCGATATATCCATACTGGTAGCCCACCTGTCCAAGTCCTCCGGCACCTACAGCACCTCCCATAGCAGAGTAACCTACAAGGGTAATCAGAGTGATGGTTGCGTTGTTGATTAATGAAGGAAGTGCTTCAGGAAGCAAAACTTTTCTGATAATCTGTAACGGAGAAGCTCCCAGCGCTCTCGCTGTCTCTATAAGTCCATGAGGTACTTCAATAAGGCTGTTCTCTACAAGTCTCGCAATAAAAGGTGCTGCTCCCACGCTCAGCGGAACCAAAGCGGCATTCACTCCGATAGATGTCCCCGCCAGAACTCTGGTAAAAGGAATCATCCACACGATCAGGATAATAAAAGGAATTGCACGGAAAATATTAACGATGATGGAAAGTCCTCTATGATAGAAAGCATTTTCCAGCAGTTGGCCTTTTCTGGTTAAAAACAACAGGATTCCTACCGGAAGCCCCAACACAAAACCGAAAAAGCCGGATAAAAATGTCATGTAAACCGTTTCCCAGGTTCCTTTTGCCAAAAGGGCAATTACCGCGTCACTAAGCATATCCTTTTACTGTATTTTGAATTTTATTTTGATTGAAATAATAGATCGCCTGTTGGTTTTCCTCCGTTTCACCCTGAAGCTGTAGCAGAAGTTTACCAAAATTGGAATCTCCGAAGTATTCCACGTCAGCTTTTAAAAGTTTATAAGGAATTTTATATTGGTTGTATAGTGTTGAAAGAATTTGTTCAACACTGACGTTTTCGTTAAGTTCTATTTCTATCAGCGGAAATAAACCTTCTTTGGGGTCTTTCTGCAGTCTGCTGATGAGTTCCTGTGGCAGGGTCATGATGTCTGAATTTATAAATTGGCGGATGATCGGGTTTTCTCTGTCCGAAATAATCTCGCTTAATGTACCTTTTGTTAATAATTTTCCTTTGTCGATCACAGCAACATGGTTACACACCGATTTGATCACTTCCATTTCGTGGGTAATTAAAAGGATGGTAATTCCCAGTCTTTGGTTGATATCTCTTAAAAGCTGAAGAATAGATTGCGTTGTTGCCGGATCCAGTGCGCTGGTGGCTTCGTCACAAAGCAGAAGGTGAGGATCATTGGCCAGAGCTCTTGCAATAGCTACCCTTTGTTTTTGCCCCCGGAAAGGCTCTTGGGATAATCGTTGGCTTTATCTTCAAGTCCTACAATCTTCAGTAATTCATTGACCTTTTTGTTAATCTGATCCTTATTGTTGTGATCTAACTCTAAAGGAAGCGCTACATTATCAAAAACCGTTCTTGAAGAAAGAAGGTTGAAATGCTGGAAGATCATTCCGATTTTTTTACGTTCCTCAGCAAGTTGTTTGGAGCTGAGTGCAGTAAAATCTTTTCCGTTAATAATAATCTGTCCCTCATCCGGCCTTTCCAATAGATTCACTGTACGGATCAGGGTACTTTTTCCTGCCCCTGAAAATCCTATAATTCCTACGATATCTCCTTTCTCTATGGTAAGACTCACCTTATCCAGCGCTTTAAAAGACTGTTTTTTCTGGTGAAATGTTTTTGATATGTTTCTGATTTCTATCATTCTGATTTTATATACTGTTTAAATAGGCTGATAGGGTCTGCCTGTTCTGTTTAAAAATCTCCTTACTCTTCTGATTTTGACCTTCGACCGTTTTGAAAGTTTGAAATACTTGGTCACATTCGTTAGAAGTACTCCCAGCAATATGATGAACAAACCATACAGCTGACCTCCATTGATGCTTTGATGGGCAACAATCCAGCCTGCAATCACTGTTACAATAGGATTGATATAGGTGTGAGTGCTTACCAAAGCAGCGGGTTTTACGGACAAGAGCCAAATGTACGACAAATAAGCGACTATCGATCCAAAGAAGATCAAAAATAGCACCCCGGACCATGCAGATAATGGAACTGCAGAAACTGAAAAACCAGTCCATTCTTTTCTGAAAAAGCGATCAAAAAAGATGCTAATCCTGCTACTATAAGCTGTTGTGCAATATTCATAAAGGTAGATTGGGATGCCGGATTTTTCTTGGAATATAAAGAACCAAGAACCCATGCTATAGAGCTTAATCCCAAAACCACAAATGCCGTTATACGTAGGCTTCCGTCGGCAATTGCATGAGCATTTGAATTTACACTGCCCTTTAAAAATAGAACCAGTCCTACGAAACCAATAATCAATCCTATCGGAATAAATTTATCTGAAAAATAATACTTCCAGTTTTTTCTGTCGATCGCAATAAACCAGAATGGTCCGGTTGCAATAGAAATTGCGGCCTCGGAAGCTGTTACATATTGTTCTCCCCAGGCAACAAGCCCGGTTCCTCCGGTAAGGATAAGAATTCCGGTAATTGCATTTTTTTCCAGTTGATGAGGGAATTTGCTTTTTCTCCTTTAGAAAGAAGATATCCGATCATCAGAATTCCGGCCACCAGAAATCTTAATCCCGAAAGAATAAATGGCGGAAAACCTTTCAAGCCAAATGAAATAGCTAAAAACGTAATTCCCCATATCACATAGATGTTTGTAAACGCCAATGGAATCAACCATTTGTTTTTAGAATTGCTCATTTTTATGTTTTTAATGTTGTTGTGTTCAATAAAAAAGGCCCTACAACGTGGTAGGGCCTTTACAAAATATGTCTAAATAAAAGTAAGGTCAACCACAGTATTCCCGATATACAGGCATACAGATATGCTTCATCATGTTTTTGATGGTATGTTTCTTCATTGAATTATTTTTTAATTCTGCCTTCATTTTATTTTATTTCCTGAATACGGTTGCAAATATATAATATAATTTTTATTAGTCCACTAAAAAAGTAGACAATTTAAATATTAATTTATTGTTAATAATTTAATTTGTTTAAAATCAATGTTTTGTGGTTTTTATTTTTTAATGTTAAAAAATAATTTACTGATGTTTTTTGACTTTTAATTGAATTTATGCTGAAATCATATCATAGATGAAGTTGTGAAAAACATAAAATAAATTAAATTTTTTGAGAATTGTGTAAAGTTTACTTCCGGGTGGTGAAATTTGATAAAAGTGGAGGAACTGCATTTATTAAACTAGTTAAATGCACAGCATTTCTGTTCACTGTAATTTAGCATCAAAATTAAAAGACATGGACAATAGAATATTAGGTCTGCACCATATTACAGCAATAGCAGACAACGCGAAAAGAAATTTAGATTTTTATACAAAAGTTTTAGGGGTAAGACTGGTAAAGAAAACCGTAAACTTTGACGATCCCGGAACATACCATTTCTATTTCGGAAATGAAAACGGAACACCGGGAACCATTCTTACGTTCTTCCCGTGGGAAGGAATTGGTAAGGGAACCAACGGAAGCGGAATGGCTACCCATATCGGCTATTCAGTACCGAAAGGAAGCCTTGAATTCTGGAAAAGCCGTTTGCAGGATTTTAATGTCAATGTGGAAGAAGGGGAAGTATTTGGTGAAAAGATGATCTCTTTTACGGATCCGGACGGACTTCAGTTACAGTTTATAGAACCTTCGGGTGATGACAACAGAAAAGTGTGGACAACTGATGATATCAAAGACGAATATGCCCTGAAAGGATTTCATAATGTTACTTTAACCCTAAAAAAAGCAGATCCTACGATCAAAGTTCTGACTGGTATTTTAGGATATGATCTGAAAAAACAGGAGGGGGAAAGATACAGATTGGCTACTGATGCCATTGATACCGCTAATCTGGTAGATATTATTGAAAACGATACCATTCCTGCCGGTAGAAATGCTGCCGGAACCAATCACCACATTGCATTCAGGGTAAAAGATGATAATGTTCTGATGGAATACCGCGAAAAAGCATTATCTGCAGGATTGAGCATCACTCCGAAAATCAACAGAGATTATTTCTATTCACTGTATTTCCGTGAGCCGGGCGGTGTTTTATTTGAAATCGCTACTGATAATCCGGGATTCACAGTGGATGAACCTCTGAATGAACTGGGAACCAACCTGAAGCTCCCTGTACAATATGAAGGAATGCGTGAGAAAATATAAGGAGTGCTTCCGAAATTATCATAGATCATCGGCAGGCTCTGATAAAGATGTTAATTTTGAATTAAGAATTAAAAAACAAACAAAATGGAAAGAACAGAAATAGTGTTGGAAGGGAGAAAAGGAGAAATCCAGCTTTTCTCAGATGATCATAAAGCAGGTAAAATGGATATTTCAGTCATTGGAAAAAAACTGACTGTTTACCATACGGAAGTGAATCCGGAATATGAAGGAAAAGGCTTTGCTAAAATTTTACTGGAGAGGCTGGTATCTTACGCAAGAGAAAATGATTTAAAGATTCTGCCGTTGTGTCCGTATGTTCATGCTCAGTTCAAACGCCATCCGGAAGAATATAATGATGTCTGGCTGAAGGAAGAACTCTAATGAGTTTGAGAGTCGGGTTTCGGGATACGAGTTTTAGAGATTCGGCTGAATATGTTTGAGAGTAAGGGGGAGTGGGAGTGTAGATTCCTGCGGAATGGACAAACTATGCGTCTTATCTATCCGCCCACTTTGTCATTCCGAATGAATCTAAATATTCTATGTAGCCTTTTAAGATGCGGGATTTTGAAGCTCAGGATACGAGTTTCTAGATTCAAGTATGAGAGTGGAAGGGTAAGAGGGTTTGAGAGTCTCGATCTTATTAACCCAAACCCCGAATCTCGAACCCATCATAATAACCAATTAATAATTTTATCACTATGAACCTTATCACAGGACTGCATCACGTTACGGCAATTACCGGCAATGCACAGGAAAATATAGACTTTTATACCGGAGTATTAGGACTTCGTTTGGTCAAAAAAACAGTCAATTTCGATTATTCGGATGTTTATCATTTTTATTTCGGTGACGAATACGGAACACCGGGAACAATTATGACTACTTTTCCGTATGGCAAAGATCTGATCAATGGAAGACATGGTAAAGGAATGCTCAATACCACAGCTTTTTCAGTTTCCATAGATGCTCTGGATTATTGGATAAGCCGTCTGGAACAGTTTAATATTCCTTTTAAACAGCCTCAGCAAAGGTTTTCAGATGAAGTTTTTATTTACCTTGAAGATTTTGACGGGCTGGGACTGGAACTGGTTTTTAATGATAAGGATGAAAGAAAAGGCTATTATAATGGTTATATTCCTAAAGATTATGCGGTCAGGGGAATCCATCATGTTGAAATCTGGCAGGATGCCTATGAAAGAACAGCAGCTCTCCTTACCACTCAGATGGATCATAAAGTAATCAAAGAAAGTCCTGACAGACTGAGACTGGGAACAGAAAATCTGCCGGGAAAATATGTAGATCTGCTTTCTACGCCTAATGCCTTAAAAGGATTGGCCGGAAGGGGAACCGTTCACCATGTGGCTTTTGCTACTCCGGATGCGGTATCTCAGCTTGAAATGGTAAAAAGGTTAAATGCATACGGACTGGAACATACCGAAGTAAAAGACAGAAAATATTTTACCTCTGTCTACTTTAAAGAGCCGGGAGGTGTATTGTTTGAAATTGCCACTTCAGGCCCGGGTTTCGATGTAGACGAAGAAGCAGAGTTTTTAGGACAGGATCTGATGTTACCGCAGCAGTTTGAAAAAAGAAGAGAGCGTCTTACAGAAGTCCTTCCTGTAATCCAGTATCCAACAGAAAAATTCAGATAGAAATAATGAGTCATATTTTAAATATAAAAACAGCAGGAATACCATTGAATCAGGCGGAAAAAGCTTTGATTATGGTTCACGGACGTGGGGGAAGTGCTCAGGATATCTTAAGTTTATCCCAGCATTTGAATGTGAAAGATTATGCGCTGTTAGCACCACAAGCCCTTAATCATACCTGGTATCCTTATTCATTTATGGCACCGGCAGATCAGAACGAACCCTGGCTTTCATCAGCTCTGGAAATGGTGGGAGAAACAGTGAAAGCAGCGGTGGATGCAGGGATTAAGCCAGAAAATATTTACTTTTTCGGATTTTCCCAGGGAGCCTGTCTTACCCTTGAATTTTTAGCCCGTAATGCTCAGAAATACGGTGGGGCAGCAGCCATTATCGGAGGAGTGATAGGAGATAAGATCAACCGTGGAAATTATAAGGGCGATTTTGCCGGAACTCCGGTTTTCCTGGGAACCAGCAACCCTGATTTTCATGTACCTGTGGAAAGAGTATACGCAACAGCCAATATTTTAAGAGACATGAATGCCGAGGTAACAGAAAAGGTATATGACAATTTCGGACACTCTATTAACGGGGAAGAGATTGAATTGTCCAACTCGATTATCTTTAATTAAGTACATTAACTTTGAATTATTTGTAATTTTTAATGATCCTTTAAGTGGTTAGTGAAGATTCCTACGGAATGACAATGTGAGCGGATAGATAATGCGCATACTTTGTCATTCCGTAGGAATCAAACCAAATGTATAAATTAGCATTCAATAGCGGCGGGCTTTAGCCCGCCAAACAAAAAATATAAATCACTGGCTTTAGCCAAAACCTAAATAATCCGAACCTGAAAACTAACTTCTGATCTCTAATTTCTAACTTCTGAAAAACATGCATGAACAACTACTTTTAATACTGGGGCTTTTATTGCTGGTGATGATGCTGGTGATGCTGGCACAGCGGATTAAAATTGCTTATCCGATTTTTCTGGTGCTGGCCGGATTAGGGATCAGTATGATTCCTGGCGTACCCATTTTAAAACTGGATCCGGATATTATATTTTTAATTTTCCTGCCGCCTCTTTTATATGAAGCGGCCTGGTATACCTCATGGAATGATTTCTGGAAATGGAAACGCACTATTAGTCTGCTGGCTTTTGGTCTCGTATTTCTCACTTCTCTGGTGGTGGCCTGTACTTCACAGATGCTGATTCCGGGGTTTACACTGGCATTGGGCTTTTTGTTGGGAGGAATTGTTTCGCCGCCGGATGCAATTGCAACCACTACTGTTTTAAAAGGACTGAAGGTTCCCAGGCGTACCATCGCTATACTCGAAGGGGAAAGCCTGATTAATGATGCTTCATCATTGATTGTTTTCAGGTTTGCGCTGGCTGCCGTTATGACAGGTGCTTTCTCAATGCATGAAGCAACAGGGCAGTTTTTCTGGTGGCAGGAATGGGAGTCGTGGTAGGAATCGCAGGGGCTCATATCTTCTACGCCATACACCGTTTTTTACCTACAACACCGGCGATTGACGCTGCTATAACAGTGATTACTCCCTATATCCTGTTCCTTTCTGCGGAGCATTTTCATTTTCCGGGGTGATGGCTGTGGTGAGCGGAGGACTGTTCATGTCTTTCCGTGCGCATGAAATTTTCAAAACAGGAACCACAAGAATCAACATGACAGGAGTCTGGAATACCCTGATTTTTGTAATGAACGCCCTGGTTTTTGTATTGATAGGCCTTGAACTTCCGGATATTATCAATGGATTGGGAGAAACCTCATTAATGGAAGGAATAAAGTATGGATTAATCATAAGCCTGATCGTTATTGCAGTACGTCTGCTGTGGATCTATCCTGTAGCTCATCTTCCAAGATGGCTCAGTGAAAAAGTCCGTCAGGATCCAAGTCCGGGATGGAAAAACCCTTTGATTATAGGATGGGCAGGCATGAGAGGAGTAGTTTCCCTGGCAACAGCACTCTCAATTCCGGTGATGATGAACAGCCAGGAAGAATTCCCTATGAGAAACCTTATTATTTTTATCACATTTGTTGTGATTTTTGTGACCCTGGTATTTCAGGGGTTGACATTACCTTTAATCATTAAACTGACAAAAATCGGGGAAATAGACCCTATTCTTCCTTCCCATGAACAACAGGCAGGAATTCAGATCAGGTTGGATAAGCTGGCAGTAGACCAGCTTGATAAGAAGTATACTGAAATCCTGAACAGCAATAGTCTTCTGATCAACTTAAAAAAACGCTGGAAAATGATATTAAAATTCACCAGAATCATTTAAGTTCCCTTGAGATGTGTACCAACAGGCAGAATGATATGGCAGAATACCACAAAGTGATGCTGGATATATTTGCATTGCAGAGAAACGAATTGTTTAAAATGAAACGTGAAAAACTCTTCAGCGATGATGAAATCCGAAAAGCAGAATCACAGCTGGACCTGAATGAGCTGAAAATTACAGGGAACAGGCATTTGTAGAATGACGAGGGATGCGGTTTTTGAGTTGGAGAGTCGGAGGGTTTGAGAGCTAGTAGGGGTGGAGGCAGGTTTCGAGGTTCGGTTACTGAGTGGGAGCATTTGGGAGTAAAAGTGTTTAGATCTCTACTGAATGGACAAACTAAGCACTTTATTTATCCACACACTATGTCATTCCGCAGGAATCTGAATCGTCATTTTACCTTTTACGTAAACAATATAAACATTAAACCCTGAACCTTGAACTTGAATTTTAAACCTTAAACAAAATGAAAACATTACATTTTTTAGTGATTGGAAAGAATCAGGAAATTCTTGATACTTTAAAAAGAGTTATAGAGAATAATGAAGGCTGGACGGCAGAAATACACAGTGATGAAAATTTCTGCTATGACTATATAAAAAATAATACCGTAGATATTGTCCTTTTAAGCTCCGGCTTAGAAGATGATTTTGAGAAAGATATAAAAGTTTTTGTGACGGTTTAGACAAAGATGTGAAAGTAATTGACCATTATGGAGGAGGAAGTGGACTTTTAAAGAACGAAGTTTACAGTCTTTTTCCTAATTTGCAGGGGTAAATCCTGCGCTATGTTTGAAAATATCATCAAAAATATTACCCGGTTCATCACAATCACTCCGGAAGAAGAGAAAGTTTTTACAGATCTGCTGGTATGTCAGTCTTTCCCCAAGAAAACAGTTTTGTTGAGGGAAGGAGAAGTCTGCCAGTTTGAAGGGTATATTCAGAAAGGATGTTTGAGAATGTATTGTCTGGATGATGATGGCACGGAAGTTACACTTCTGTTTGCCATTGAAGACTGGTGGATCAGTGATATTGCCTCATTTCAGGAACAGAAACCTTCTAAGGTTTTTATCGAAACACTGGAAGACTCGGAAATCTATATGCTGAATCCGGCGACAAAAGAAAAACTGCTGCAGGAAGTTCCCAAATTCGAAAGAGTTTTCAGAATGCTGGTGCAGCGAAATCTTGCCACCCTTCAGGGCAGGTTGGTAGACACTATTTCCAAAACCGCATCTGACAGATACCTTGAATTTATCAAACTATATCCTTCGGTCCCGCAAAGAGTTGCACAGTATTATATCGCTTCTTACCTTGGGGTTTCAAAAGAATTTGTAAGCACCATCAGAAAACGTCTTGCTTCAAAAGAGAAATAAAACTTTGAAAATGTTTTATCCGCAGATTTACCGGATAACTAAACAAATTTTTGCTCTTGATGACTTTACGTTTGAAACCACCCCGTCAAAAATTCTCTGAATTTTCGCCACCCCTCTGGAGAAGAGGAATTTTTACATCTTCATTTGTGGAATTTGTGAATAGGGTAAAGATCGTGATTGAATAGGAAATTGCAAGACTGGATTCCTACGGACTGACAAATAAGACGTTTTAGTTTATCCGTATAGCTTGTCATTCCATAGCAATCTAAATAAAGTTATTCTTTAAAATATCTATAAAATTAAACAGGTTTAAGAGTAAAACATACTTGTGTTTTTCCAAAAACAACAATCCAATATAACCACACTCCCGGATACAAAAAGTTTCCTGAATTTTTTGCTGCAAAGTCATTTATTAAACTAGTTAAATGTGCAGGACTTCCAACATCTCTAAATTTGTCCTATCAAACAAGAACAAATAACAATCTGATATGGACAGAAAAGATTTTTTAAAGAAAGGATTATTGGGAACAGGAATGTTTGTAGCGTCAGCCTCTCTGGCAAGTGCTATGAAAAATGACATCGATGAGATCGAACCATTAGAACCGATCGGATACAATCATCTTCCCAATACAGAATCAAAAATAAAAGAAAACTCTGTGATCCACAGAGCTGACACAAGAGGAAAAGCAGATCACGGCTGGCTGCTAAGCAATCATACTTTCAGTTTTGCCAATTACTATAATCCTGAAAGAATGCACTTCGGAGTACTGAGAGTCCTGAATGACGATAAAGTGGAAGCAGGAAGAGGTTTCGGAACGCATCCTCACGATAATATGGAGATCATCAGCATTCCTTTGGAGGGCGATCTTGAGCACAAAGACAGTATGGGAAATACAGCTGTGATCAGAAGCGGAGATATCCAGGTAATGAGTGCTGGTACCGGAATTATGCACAGCGAGTTCAATAAAAACAGTGATAAGCTTGTAAAATTCCTTCAGATCTGGATTTACCCTAAAAAAAGGAATGTGACACCGAGATATGACCAGATCACTTTAGACAAAACAAAAGGTCACAATCAGTTTCAGCAGATCCTTTCTCCCAATGCAGATGATGAAGGGGTATGGATCCATCAGGATGCATGGTTTCATTTGGGAACCTTTGATCAGAATACAGAAACCGGCTATCAGATCAGAAAAAAGGAAACGGAGTCTATGCTTTCATCTTGAAAGGAAGCGCAGAAATAGGCGGTGAGACTTTGGAAGAACGTGACGGCTTCGGGGTATGGGATATCCAGGGTCTCAATATCAAAGCCCTTAAAGAAGGTACGGAAATCCTTCTGATGGAAGTGCCCATGACGCTTTAAGATTAGTGAATGTCTTTTTAATGGCCAATGCCATTTTAAAATAAAAGAAATAATGAACCTGGTTTCATTACATTGTTGATACGGCCTCCTTTTTTTAAGGGGCTTTTTTATAAAAAATATGGTAACGATTACATATCTGACAAGCAATTTATTTAAATAAATTTTGTGAAACTTTATATCTTTTGAACAAACCCAATCTAATTTCCTCTCCTTCAACTCTAAGACCTCAATCCTCAACGAAATTTGAAAAGTCAAAAAAAATCCCGATTTTTGCACTCCTTCAATAAACCCGAGTTCATGAAATTATGTATTGCCGAGAAACCCAGTGTTGCCAGAGATATCGCCAAAGTATTGGGCGCTACCACGCCTAAACAAGGCTATATGGAAGGCAACGGCTATTGCGTAACATGGACGTTCGGACACCTTTGCACCCTGAAGGAACCTCATGACTACGGTCCGCAGTACAAATCCTGGAATCTTTTTTCACTGCCGATTATTCCCAACAGTTTTGGAATTAAGCTGATCCCGAATAAAGGAGTGGAAACCCAGTTTAAAGTCATTGAGAAATTGGTAGAAGAATGTGATGAGGTCATTAACTGCGGGGATGCCGGGCAGGAGGGAGAACTCATTCAGCGCTGGGTATTGCAGAAGGCAAAATGCAACAAACCGGTTCAGCGTTTATGGATTTCTTCCCTGACGGAAGATGCTATTAAAGAAGGATTTGCAAGTTTAAAACCTGCAGAAGATTATAAAAATCTGTATTTGGCCGGAAACGCCAGAGCGATAGGAGATTGGCTATTGGGAATCAATGCTACAAGGCTTTTTACGAAGAAATTCGGAGGTAATAAAGCAGTTTTATCCATTGGAAGGGTACAGACTCCCACACTGGCGATGCTGGTTCAGCGTCAGAAAGAAATTGATGCCTTTACCACAGAAGAATATTGGGAGCTGAAAACCAGATACCGTGATGTCCTTTTCAGTGCAGCGATTGACCGTTTAAAAACGTTGGAACGTGCAGAAAAAGGATTGGAATACCTTAAAGTAAATCCATTTGAGATTGTCTCTTTCGAAATTAAAGAAGGAAAAGAAAAAATCCACGACTTTTCGACCTGACCGGACTTCAGGTGGAAGCCAATAAAAAATACGGGTATTCTGCAGAAAATACCTTGAATTATGTGCAGAGCCTTTATGAAAAGAAACACGTAACCTATCCACGTGTTGATACCACTTACTTATCAGACAGTTTATATCCGAAAATAGCAGGCATTCTTCAGAAAATGTATCCTTATCAGGATCTGATTGCCCCGCTGCTGGAAGCTCCGATTCCAAAATCAAAAGCTGTTTTCGACGATACGAAAGTAACCGATCACCATGCCATCATTCCTACGGAAATTCCGCCTTCCCAGAATCTGAGCAGGGAAGAAAAACTGATTTATGATCTGATTGCAAAACGTTTTATCGCTGTATTTTACCCGGAATGTAAAATTTCAAACACATTGGTGGAAGGAAAAGTAGGAACCATTCCTTTCAAAACAAGCGGAAGACAGGTTCTTGAAGCAGGATGGAGAGCCGTTTATGCCAAAGAACCTAAAGAAGAAACCACCGATAAGGAAAAAGAAAAAGAGGAAGAACAAACCATCCCTGAATTTACTGTAGGAGAAACCGGACCCCACGATCCGATGATCCACCAGGGAAAAACGACTCCTCCCAAACCTTACACTGAAGCAACCTTGCTGAGAGCCATGGAAACAGCCGGAAAACAGGTTGAAGATGAAGAGCTGCGTGAAATGTTGAAAAACAATGGTATTGGAAGACCTTCCACCCGTGCCAACATCATTGAAACCCTTTTCAAAAGAAAATATATTGAAAAGAAAAGAAAAATCTGATCGCTACCCAAACCGGAATCCAGCTGATTGACACCATCGAAGATGAACTTTTAAAAAGCCCGGAACTGACTGGTGAATGGGAATCCAAACTCCGTAAAATTGAAAAAGGCGAGTACGAAGCCAATCTTTTCAAAGAAGAACTGATCCAGATGGTTACAGAACTTACGGAAAAAGTAGTGTATGGAAAAGGAAAAGTAATTACCCTGCAGGAAGAGGAAAAAGAAGAAGTGAAGGAAAAGAAAAAAGAGAACCTGCACAGAAAAAAGAATTACAGTCCTGGGAAGAAACAAAATGCCCGAAATGTAAAGAACATACTCTGATCAAAGGAAAAACCGCAGTCGGATGTTCCGATTTCAAAAACTGCGGCTTTAAAATTACGTTTGAGATTTTTGGCAAGAAATTATCCGATAAACAGCTTTTAGACCTGGTATTAAAAGGAAAAACCTCAAAATTAAAAGGTTTCTCTACCCACCCGGAAGCGATTACAGAAGGTGTTCTGACTTTAGGTGATGATTTTCAGGTACAGCTTGGTTAAGCTATATCGAGATTCCTACGGAATGGCAAACTGTACGGATAAACTAAGCATCCTATTTGTCATTCCGCAGGAATCCAGCCTCATACTTTTCTAGTTATCATTAAACAATAACCATTTATCGGAGATAAAATCATTGCGCCTTTGCATTTTCCAGCCAAGCTATACCGAGATTCCTACGGAATGGCAAACTGTACGGATAGACTAAGCATCGTATTTGTCATTCCGCAGGCATCCAGCCTCATATTTTTCTAGCTATCATTAAACAATAACCATTTATCGGAGATAAAATCATTGCGGCTTTGCGTTTTCCAATCAAGCTATACCGAGATTCCTACGGAATGGCAAACTGTACGGATAAACTAAGCATCCTATTTGTCATTCCGCAGGAATCCAGCCTCACATTTTTCTATTCAATCACAATCTTTATTCTATTTACAAATTTTTCAGCTGAAGACGTAAAAATTCCCCTCTTCCGGAGGGGTGGCAAAAATTCAAAGAATTTTTGACGGGGTGGTTTTACGTTTTCTGAACACATAATCATCAAGAAATCTCAACATTAGCTTTTTTCTGCTTAATAAACTGAAAAACTGATCCAATGATAAAAAGCAGTAAAAAGACAAGAAGAGTCTGTCCGATTACCGGATCTTTGATGTCTTTAGCCAAAGGATGGCCTATCGGAACCCTTGTGAAAGTCTCATTGATAGTAGGAACTAATGACAGGAAAAAGCTGAATGACAATAAAAAATTTTCAAAATATCTGGCCTTCTTGCTTTTCTTTTTTGGGCAAAAAGAAAGTAGGCAGCAGAGATCAAAACGATGATAAACAGCGAAAATACATGCCCGGCATTAAAACCGCCATGTTTTGAGATTCCTAATGCTGTAAGTGATGTAATGGCAGTAGTATAAAAATATACTTTTCCCGACCGCTGGGCCAGGTCAATTTTACCATATTTGATAAATCCTGTAATAGCTCCTATAAGAGCAGCAATACCGATAGCGGTATGAAAAATTCCTAAAACTGATAGATTCATATTGAGATGATTTTAAATTGATACACATTCAGTTTCTCATGAAACTGATGGTACAAATTTGCGGCAGAAATATCGGAATGGTTTTGTGATTTGGTTCAAGTATTTGAGAGTTTGGTTCAACAGAAAAAGCATTTCTTATTGTAAAGGAAATGCTCTTAATCGCATAAAATATTGTCAGCTATTTTTTATGTTCCAGACGATATGCAGACGGGGAAATATGATATTTATCGCTGAAGTTTTTTGTAAAAGTGGCCAGATCATTAAAACCGCAGTCAAAAGCGATATCGGTGATACGTTTATCTGATATTAACAATAGTTCGGCAGCCTTTTCCAGTTTTTTATTTCTGATATAGTTGGCAGGTGTATCATGATATAGCTTTGCAAATTCTCTTTTGAAGGATGATACGCTCAGGTTGCTTTGGTCTGCAAGCTGTTCGATTGTGAGCTGTGAAAATAAATTGGCTTCAATAATTTGCTTAAAAGAATAAGTGGCGGGAGAGAAAAGCTGTGAAAGAATCAATTGAACTGAATCTGCATTCTGTGACTGGGCCAGCAGCAGCATAATCTCTTTTACCTTAAGAATTAATATATCCTCATTAATGAGCGAAGGGTTTTCAAAGTAAAAAAGCAGTCCTTCTATATATTTTTGAATCAGGAAATCATTATTTATTTTCCCGCTTGATTTGTTAGAAACCGTATTGACAGGCTTTTGCAGTAGTAAAGGCAGCTCCCTGTCATAGATCTTTTTCAGGATATCCGGATAGAAAGTAACGATGACGATCTTGCAGTCTTCTGATTTTGAATGCTGAATATGCTTTCCTGCGCTGATACAGTTCAGAAGCAGAGAATAATCCGGAGTAATGTCGAATTTCTGCTCATCTGTGCTATATTGAAACTCACCTTTGATTACATACAGAAAACAGGCCTGCTCTGAAACCGGAAAATCATATCTGAACGGAGCTTTCAAATCAATTTTCTGGATCAGGGTTTTCCAAACAATTCGTATTTTTTGTAATCATTCAGCATAATTGATGAGTTCTGTTTTGAAGAGAAACAAGTTAATTAATTTCCTGAAATAATAACCATTTTACCGGAGATAAAATCTTTGCGCCTTAAAAGCATATGGCTTTAGAAATAACCTGCGCCTTTGCGTTTTCCAACCAAACTATACCGGGATTCCTACGGAAGATAAGCTGTACGGATAAACTAAGCATTGTATTTGTCATTCCGCAGAAATCCAGCCTTATATTTACCTTTAATATTTAACATTTTCACGATCTAGAATACCTGGACTGAAAATGTGACATTTCAACATTGTTTTTTTTCTGCTTTTTAAAAATTACACTTTTCATTCCTTACTGTTTAAATGAATGTTTAAATTTACATATAAATTCAAATCTATGACACCAGAGAAAAGAAAACTCATTACAGACAGCTTCAGCCGCTCGGAAACCTTGAAATTCTATAAAGCAGAACTGCTGGAAGTAGAAACTGATTTTATATCCATGAAGATTCCCAAAATGGAAATGATGACCAGAAAAGCAGGAATGTTCAATGGGGCAATGATTGCTTCCTTAGTGGATGTTTCTTCAGGATACGCAGCCGTGAGCCATTATCCTGAGGACTGTTATGTAGTGACCGTTGAGCTGAAAGTGAATTATCTTCGTCCTGCAATGGGAGATGCTCTGGTTTCAAAATCTTATGTCATTAAAGGCGGAGGAAAAATCATTGTGGTGAGAACGGAAATCTATGTACAGACTGAAGGTTCTGAATCGGAAAGTCATGTAGCGACTTCCTTAGTGACCATGATGAAAATAAAATAAGGTATCAAGGGAAATAAAAAGACAGAATATTCCTTACATAAAGGGTTTCAAAGAATTCTTTTTTCCGGAATGGAATGGCTTTTGCTCCACAAACCCCATAAACATTAAAAAATATCACAATGAACTTAATTATCCGACTATTTATTACTGCGATTGTCGCTTACCTTTTAACCAAAATCTTACCTGGAGTACAGTTTGAAGGATTCTCTTCAGCCATTATCTTTGCTATTGTGCTTGGGGTTCTTAACATATTTGTAAAGCCAATTTTAAGTCTTTTTGGTCTTCCATTGACCATTCTTACTTTAGGATTCTTTGCTTTGGTAATTAATGCCGCAATTGTCCTGATAGCGGACTATTTTATAGACAGTATGGTAGTAGATGGCTTCTGGTGGGCATTTATCTTCAGTATATTACTGTCAATTGTAACTTCTCTGGCAAACTCAATGTTCTCAGATGGAGATTAATTAAAAACATTGCATATCTAAATAAAAATCCGCTTATTGAGCGGATTTTTTTATTTTTTCATAACGAAATAAGTAGAAACTTTCATAGAAGAGGGTTATGAGTTTGTTTTTTATAAAATTAATGAAATTTACCTGTTAATAAATCACTTACTTTAAATTTTAATGTTAATTCTTTCGTCCGTTTTTATTTTAAATATTAACTTTGGCAATCTTTGAATTTAATAAAAGGATGCTAAAAAATCAGTTGATTTTTACATCCGTTAAAAAATGAATATCAACATATGAAACTTAAGTACAGTCTGCTGGCTTTGGCAGCTCCGCTTTTAATGAATGCACAACAAGTAATGACGCCTGAAATCCTTTGGACTTTGAAAAAGTTGGAGTACAGGCAGTTTCACCGGATCAGGGTTCCCTTATCTATAAAGTAGGACAGGTAGATCTGAAAACAGAAAAAACAAAAAACGAGAACTATTTTCTGAATGTTCTTAATCATCAGTCTTCTAAAATTGATTTCGGTAAAAAAGCACTTATTCAGTGGGACAAAAACGGAATCTATGCTCAGGAAGGTGATAAAATCTACCTTTCTAAAGATGCCGGAAAAACATGGGCAGAATTCTATACCATTGGGGAAGCAGATAATATTGTCATTTCTCCGGACGGAAAGAAAATAGCTTTCAGCAAGCAGGTGCTGGTGGAAAAAGTAATGGGTAAAGACAAATTCAGTGATACTCCTAAAACCACAGCACAGGTATACACAGACCTGAACCACAGACACTGGGACTACTTCAATGAAGGAAAATATAACCATGTATTTGTAGTGAATACTTCGGATAAAGTAGAAGGAGCTAAAGATCTTCTGGAAGGAAAACATGGGATTCCCGCAAAGACCTTTCGGAGGAGCTGAAGACTTTATCTGGAGCCCGGATTCTGCACAGCTTTTATATGTTACGAAACCTAAAAGCGGTAAGGAATATGCTACCAGTACCAATACCGATATCTTTGCTTACGATTTGGCATCAGGGACTACCAAAAACCTTACTGAATCCAACAAAGGATATGATGTAAATCCAAAATTCAGCCCGGACGGAAAATCTCTGATCTGGCAGAGCATGGCCAGAGACGGATATGAAGCAGATAAAAATGATGTGAAAATCCTGGACTGGAAGTCAGGGAAGATCACAAATCTTACTTCAGGCTGGGATGAAAGTGTTTCAGGAGATGTACTTTGGGGAGCAGATTCAAAAACAATCTACTTTACAGCAGCATTCAGAGGAACAAAACAGCTTTTCTCACTGGATTCAAAAACAGCAAAAGTACAGCAGATTACCAAAGGAGATTTTGACGTTAACGAAATCTTTACAGACAACAAAACTTCACTTTTAGTAGGAAGAACAGATATCAACCATGCCACAGAATTATTCTCTGTAAACGTTAAAAACGGAGAAATGAAGCAGGTTACTGAAGCTAATAAAGAAACATACGCTAAATTGGCTCAGGGGAAATCTGAACTTAAAATGGTGAAAACTTCAGACGGTAAGGAAATGGGAGTTTGGTTCCATTATCCTCCAAACTTTGACCCGAATAAAAAATACCCAACTTTGGTATACTGCCAGGGTGGTCCACAGTCTGCTCTTACTCAGTTTTTCAGTGTAAGATGGAACTTTGCCCTAATGACAGCCAACGATTATATCGTGGTAGCTCCAAATAGAAGAGGTATGCCTGGCTGGGGAACAAAATGGAATGAAGAAATCTCAAGGGACTGGGGCGGACAGCCAATGAGAGATTATCTGGCAGCTACAGACTTTGCGAAAACTTTACCGTACGTAGATGGTGACAGAGTAGCAGCAGTAGGAGCCAGCTACGGAGGATACAGTGTGTTTATGCTGGCTGGAATCCATGAGAACAGGTTCAAAACGTTTATCGCTCATGACGGATTATTTGATATGAAATCATGGTACCTGACGACAGAGGAACTTTGGTTTGCGAACTGGGATCTTGGTTCACCTTGGGAAAAGCCGCTTCCAAAAGCGTACACAGAATTTAATCCAAGCAACTTCGTAGAGAAATGGAACAAACCGATCATGATCGTTCAGGGGGAATTGATTTCCGTGTTCCTTACGAACAGGGGCAGGAAGCTTTCCAGGCTGCAAAATTAAGAGGATTAAAATCTAAACTGGTATACTTCCCGAACGAAAACCACTGGGTGCTTCATCCACAAAACGGACTGGTATGGCAGAGAGAATTCTTCGACTGGCTGAAGGAAACTTTATAAGACAAACAATATAAAATATCAATTAAACGGGCTTTAGCCCGTTTTTTTATGATTAATTCCGATAGCTTTCGCCAAAACTTAGATAAACTGAGTTGGGTTTAGGAAATTAAATTCAGGCTATTGGAAGCTGGAAGAAGGAGGCTGGAAGTTGCTGTCAATCTTAATATTTATAGAGGTTGTCCTAAATTAATGATATCACTGTTTAAAAAGATGAAAATTTGGACAACCCGTTTTTTTATGGTTGGAAATTCCGATGGCTTTCGCCAAAACTTAGATAAACTCAGTTGGGTTTAGGAA
The DNA here is from genome assembly GCF_036631475.1 of Chryseobacterium sp. 1B4. Taxonomy (NCBI): domain Bacteria; kingdom Pseudomonadati; phylum Bacteroidota; class Flavobacteriia; order Flavobacteriales; family Weeksellaceae; genus Chryseobacterium; species Chryseobacterium sp. 1B4. Next base: position 251,345 of record NZ_JAPNUF010000008.1, on the reverse strand, counting down.
ATTAAATTCAGGCTATTGGAAGCTGGAAGAATGAGGCTGGAAGTTGCTGTCAATCTTAATATTTATAGAGGTTGTCCTAAATTAATGATATCACTGTTTAAAAAGATGAAAATTTGGACAACCCGTTTTTTTATGGTTGAAAATTCCGATGGCTTTCGCCAAAACCTTAATAGCTTCCTTCTTCAAGCTCCCAGCTTCCAGCCTCATTAAAAATAAATAAAATCTCTATATTTGAATATGCAAAAGCGTATTTCTTCATTTCCACCCATTATTGACGCCCAGTCTGAAATTCTGATTTTAGGATCAATTCCCGGAGTGAAATCATTGGAAAAGCAGCAGTATTATGCCCATCCTCAAAACAAATTCTGGAAAATCATTTTTGAATTGCTGAATGAAGACTTTACGGATGATTACATCCAAAGAATCGAGACCATAAAGAAACATCATATTGCCCTTTGGGATGTGATTGATTCCTGCGAGAGAAAAGGAAGCCTGGATTCTGAAATCAGGAACGAAGAAGCCAATCAGATTGCGGAACTGCTGGAAGAACATCCGAACATCAAAGCCATTTTCTGCAATGGCGGGAAGTCTTACAAAAACTTACAAAAACAGCTGGGGAAAAATTATAAATTACCCGTCTTTTTATTGCCCTCCACAAGTCCGCTTCACACCGTTTCCTTTGAAAAGAAACTGGAAGAATGGAAGAGAATATTGGAGTTTTTAGTTTGAACGTTTGAGCGTTTGAGAGTGGAGGGGTTATGAGTTAGAGTGCTGAAATTGTAAACGAATAGATTCCTAGGGAATGACAAACAGAGCGCTTTATTTATGCATACACTTTGTCCTTTGGGATGTGATTGATTCCTGCGAGAGAAAAGGAAGCCTGGATTCTGAAATCAGGAACGAAGAAGCCAATCAGATTGCGGAACTGCTGGAAGAACATCCGAACATCAAAGCCATTTTCTGCAATGGCGGGAAGTCTTACAAAAACTTACAAAAGCTGCTGGGAAAAAATTATAAATTACCCGTTTTTTATTGCCCTCCACAAGTCCGCTTCACACCGTTTCCTTTGAAAAGAAACTGGAAGAATGGAAGAGAATATTGGAGTTTTTAGTTTGAGCGTTTGAGCGTTTGAGAGTGGAGGGGTTATGAGTTAGAGTGCTGAAATTGTAAACGAATAGATTCCTAGGGAATGACAAACAGAGCGCTTTATTTATGCATACACTTTGTCCTTTGGGATGTGATTGATTCCTGCGAGAGAAAAGGAAGCCTGGATTCTGAAATCAGGAACGAAGAAGCCAATCAGATTGCGGAACTGCTGGAAGAACATCCGAACATCAAAGCCATTTTCTGCAATGGCGGGAAGTCTTACAAAAACTTACAAAAGCTGCTGGGAAAAAATTATAAATTACCCTTTTTATTGCCCTCCACAAGTCCGCTTCACACCGTTTCCTTTGAAAAGAAACTGGAAGAATGGAAGAGAATATTGGAGTTTTTAGTTTGAGCGTTTGAGAGTAGAGGGGTTATGAGTTAGAGTGCTGAAATTGTAAACGAATAGATTCCTAGGGAATGACAAACAGAGCGCTTTATTTATGCATACACTTTGTCATTCCGCAGGAATCTAAATATAGTATGTAATCTTAATGAGAAAGATAGGGCTAAAAATCATTCACTCTCTAAATATTCCCTTAATCCTTTCAACAGTTCCAGCTGATTTTTCGTCCGGTCTAAATTATGTTCAGGATATTTTGTAGCATAATAAATACTGCCATTCAGATAATCGGTCAAAAAACGAAGTTCCTGGATGTAAATAGCGACCTGTGCGGCATAGTCAAGGCTCTCAGTTTCTGTCGTGGTCAGTTTATCTTTTAAATGGAACAGAAAACCTTCTTTTACCGCTTTATACATTTCAGGATTGAAGTTGTTTCTGGCACTTCCGTCATCTTCATGGGTTATATTGGTATAGGATTGGATCATCGTTCCGAAATCATACAAAATAGTAGAAATCATCGTGGTATCCAGATCAATTACTGCTAGCGGACGATACTTCCGATCGAAAAGAAGATTGCTGATTTTCACATCTGCATGGATAATCCGTTTAGGAATATGACCGTTTTTCTCCATCTCTATCCATCGATCAGGCAAAGACAGAAACCGGTTGGTGATTTCTATTTCAGCCTTTGCGTTTTCTTGTAAATGAGGTGCTGCATTTTTTAGCGAGCTCTTATAATCTGTAATTCTTTTTTCAAAATTGAGAAAGCCGGAATCGGATCTTCAACGGTAGGCAGCTTTTCAGTATTATTTACGGTGTTAAGGAAATAACTGAAAGTTTTAGCTGCTTCAAAAGCCGTTTGTAACGATGGAGCGGTAAGAAAGGTAACACTGTTTTCTATAAAATTGAGCATGCGCCATGGATGTCCATCCGCGTCTTTTATCAGAATTTTATTGGTCTGTGAGGGAATAGGTTCAATAATTTCAAACTGATAGTTATTGGCCCTGAGAATGTCATTGATCATTAAATGATTATTGACGATCACCTCCGGCTGTCTGAATACATGATGGTTAATTTTCTGGAGGATAAACTTTTTCCGTGATCTTTGTCTTCCAGAAGGTAAGTGGTATTGATCAGCCCGTCAGTAACAGGAGTAAGATTATAATGATCTGTACCGATAAATTCAAAAACAATATCGTTTAGCTCCATAAATTTTCCGGGTATCTGTTGTTGCTGATCTCTGAAATCAGAAAATCTTTAATATCCTTTTTATCATCGGCATACGTTACGCCCATCCATTGGGAAGGAGAAGCTTTTACCTTCACTTTTACCCTTTCTTCATCCATCATTCTCTGTACAGCGGAAGGAATATAAAATTCCTGTTTGGGCAGAGGGTCAGATTCAATAAAATCATAGAAATAGGCTTCCAGATAACAGAAGATATGAGGATGGAAAATAAAAAGTTCATGGACACCAGTGCTTCCGGGTCCAGTTTTATATTTTCGCCGTTTTTAATGTAAACAATAGAGTTATTTATTCTTTGAATAGAAGTTTGTTCCTCTATTCTGATCAGGTAATTTTCTGAATCCAGCGTACATATTCCTCTTGCTACGGCTCCGTTACCACTCAATGTTGTGCCCACAGGATAAGCAATCATTCCCAGCTGTGTATCTGAAATATGGTGATGGTTGATTTCATGGGCGGCCAGCTGATAGGCTTCTTTTCCGTAAAAGTCATCCGCATTGATCATTACAAAAGGCTCCTGTATTGAATATTTGGCGCAGAGTACAGCATGAGCAGTTCCCCATGGTTTTTCACGGTCAGGATAATCAAAACCTTCCAGTGAAATAGGAATGCTGTCTATTTCCTGATATACCCAATGCAGCTCAAAATTTTTAGCTTTTGAAATTGTGTTGAGCCTTTCAATATAACTTTCAGGAATCAGTTTGTTGACAATAATAACCACTTTCTGGAAGCCGGCTTCCAGGGCATCAAAGATAGAATATTCCAGAATCAGGGAACCGTTGCCGAGTATTCCATCCACCTGTTTAAGCCCTTTGTACCTGCTTCCTAATCCGCCTGCCAGTATAAGTAATGTCTTCTTAGAACTCATCCGTCATTCCAAATACAGGTTTACGGGTTTTCCATTTTCCGTTGGTGAAATCAGGGATATCAACCACCTGACCGCCTTTGGCAATAGACTCTTCACTCAATGGGGTAATTGAATACCACAGAGCCAGATCATACACATCCATAGGGAATTCTATATTTCGTTTGATACATTCTATAAAAGTATTCATCACAAAGAAATCCATTCCGCCATGTCCTGCTCCTGCAGCAGTGCTTTCAAACTTCTTCCATATTGGATGGTCATATTCTTTCATCCATTTTTCAGTATTGTCCCAGCGGTGGGTATGATTCATTGTTTTTTCAAAATAAATATGTCCCTGGTTAAAATCTCCCCATCCGAAATCCTGCCACAGGCCTTCAGTTCCCTGAACCCTGAAACCAAGATCATAAGGTCTCTGTAAACTTGTATCATGAGTAAGAAGGATGGTTTCGCCGTTGGCACAGGCAATCTGAGTGGTTACAATATCTCCCTGGTTGAATTTGACTTTGGCGTTAGGATGATTTTCCCCACCTTTTGGATGTTCAACAATATATTTATGAAGTCCTACAGATTTTGATGAGAATGAAGACAGTTTTGTTAAGCGGTTTCCTCTGTTGATATCCATCATCATGGCAACCGGACCTAATCCATGGGTAGGATAAAGCTCTCCGTTACGTTTTACATAATGTTCAGTTCTCCATTTTGCTTCACTAAATCCTTTTTCTCCGAATTCAGCACCGGAATTGTATGGATTAACACCGTCATTGAAAAGAACGCCTCTCAGATCATGCTGATATCCGCCTCTTCCGTGAATCAATTCCCCGAACATTCCTTTACGCACCATATTCAGAATAGCCATGATATCTCTTCGGTAGCAAACATTTTCCATCATGAAGATAGGAACTTTCGTTTCTTCGTAAACCTTTACAAATTCCCAGCAGTCCTGAAGCTTTATGGCTCCTGAAACCTCCATGCCCACAATTTTTTTAGCACGCATAGCTTCCACACCTTGTGTAAGATGCCATTCCCATGGTGTTGCAATAACAACGGCGTCTATTGTTTTTAATTTTAAAAGATTCCGATAGTCATATTCTCCATTGGAAAACTCCCGGGCAGCCGGTTTATTATTGTCTTTTAGTATTTTTTGAGAAGCGGCAAGCATTCTTTTCTCCGGATCTGCAAACGCTATAATCTCTACATCATTACGTTTTGCCAGTAATTTTACATGTTCCTGCCCACGTAGACCTACACCGATAAAACCGACGCGGACCTTTTTATCTGTTTTAAAATCATTGGAATAAGCAAATAAAGAATTGGGTAAAACCAGTGCTCCAAAGCCTGCTAAAGCTGCTGTCTTAAGAAAGTTCCTGCGGGAATTGCTGTTGTCCATCTATTTTTTTTCTAAATATATTAAAACTTTTGTAAATCCCGGTGAGGTGACGGATATTAAGTAGGAGGGTTTGAGAGTCAGGGAGTTTTAAGATGCGGGATTTGGTCTCGGGAGGAAGTTTTTATTTCCGGTTTCGAGATTGGTGGAGAGGAGAGCTTGAATGAGATGAGGGATCGGGTTTCGGGTTTGAGGTGAGAGTGTAGATTCCTACGGAATGGACAAACTAAGCGTTATCCGCCCACATTGTCATTCCGTAGGAATCCAGCTATTATATTTAGTTTTTGAGATACAGGATTTGAGATTCGGAGCACTACGTGTAAATACTGAAGAATATTTCCATTCATCTTTTTATTTTTCGTCCTCTTTACGGTTTTACTCTTTTGTCATTTAAGCCTTACATCCTTTCGTATAGAAATCTGTTGATTGATCCAGGCTTTTCTTAAGGCAATTTGTTTTGATATTGGGCAGTATAATGATCATGAGAAATAGCTTTATAAGAGTATTCATTGGCTTCAATGGTATTGATTACGAATTTTTAAATCACTTCTAAGTTGGATATCTTATTTTTCCATATAATATACTTCTTCATAAGGCTGAATCAGTACCCAGCCATGTCCTGAGAATTTCATCTGAAACTCTTCGCCGCTTCCCCTTCCGATAAGGCTTTTGAAAGAAACATTGGTTTTCAGTTCCGGGTTTAGGGTTCCGGACCATGCAACAGTAGCATTAGGATCTGTGAATACCGGTGTATCTGGAGTTACCAGCAGTGTAAGAGGATCTCCGTGAGTGGTAATGGCAATGTGTCCCGTTCCTGAAAGTTTCACCTGGAAAAGACCTCCGGACATCATTCCGGCAATACTTTTCAGCATGGTGATATCACTTTTTACACTTTGTTCGTGGGCAAGAACATCATTTCCGTTCACGCAGACAGATTCATTATTCAGATATAAAATACGGACTTTCTTCCCGGAATCGGCTACATACAGTTTTCCTGTACCTTCCGCTTTCATCAGCCTGGCTCCTTCACCGCTGATGGCTTTCTTTAAAAGATTTCCAATTCCCCCGGACAGCATTCCCTGTCTTTCAAAATTGATATTTCCCACATAGCTTACCATACTTCCTCTTTTTGTCCATACCGCCTGATTATTAAGGTTGATTTCAAGGAGATGTTTTGTTTCCAGTTCAAAATAATCTCTTTGCTGCGGATTTTCTTTCGTTTCATTGATAAATGCTTCAATCGAATATTTGCTCATAATGATATTTTTAATTTTATAGTGTTATTGTTTCAGTTTGTCGGGTTTATAAGCTCTTTTGTTACTTTTGGGATTCAGATTTGTGCCTTTTTTAATTTTTAAATAATTCGTCTGGTTCAATTGAATATTTCAATGTATAACCATCAGGATACGGATTATCAGTGAAGTATATTTTGCTTACAGATTCCATGTTGAATTTTAATTTTCCCAAAAATACTCTTTTTATCCCTTGAAACTCCCCGTAAAATCACGGTTTTATATCGGATTGTAAATAATACTTGACAAAGGGGTGTTCAATGTCGTATATTTGCACTCCGAAAATTACACCTTGTAATTTCAGTAATTTTTAAACCGTAATTTAAAAAATGAAAACATCAGATTTTAATTTTGATCTTCCTGCGGAATTATTGGCAGAACACCCATCAGAGCACAGAGACGAAGCGAGATTAATGGTACTTGATAGAAAAACACAGACTATCGAGCACAAATTATTCAAAGATGTAGTGGATTATTTTGATGAAGAGGATTTGTTCATCTTCAACAATACAAAGGTTTTCCCTGCACGTCTTTACGGAAACAAAGAAAAAACCGGAGCTAAAATTGAAGTTTTCTTATTGAGAGAACTTGATAAAGAAACCAGAGTTTGGGATGTTTTGGTAGATCCTGCAAGAAAAATCAGAATTGGTAACAAATTATTCTTCACTGAAGATGAATCTTTGGTAGCTGAAGTTATTGATAATACAACTTCAAGAGGAAGAACATTAAGATTCTTATTCGACGGTTCTTACGAAGAATTCAGATCTAAATTAAAGGAACTGGGGAAACTCCGCTTCCAAAATATATCAAAAGAGCTGTAGAGCCTGAAGATGCAGAAAGATACCAGACGATCTACGCAAAAGTAGAGGGAGCAGTAGCTGCACCTACAGCAGGTCTTCACTTCTCTAAGCATTTGATGAAAAGATTGGAGATCAAGGGAATCAATTTTGCTGAAGTTACGCTTCACGTAGGATTGGGAACTTTCAACCCGATTGAGGTAGAAGATCTTTCCAAGCATAAAATGGAATCTGAAGAGATCATCATCGATGAGAAAAATGCTGCTATTATCAACAAAGCGGTAGAAGCTCACAGAAGAGTTTGCGCAGTAGGTACTACTACGATGAGAGCACTGGAAACTTCTGTTTCTTCAAACAAAAAAATCTCTGCTTTCAACGGATGGACGAATAAATTCATTTATCCTCCTCACGAATTCGGAGTTGCCAATTCAATGATCACCAACTTCCACACACCGAAGTCTACTTTGATCATGATGATCGCTGCATTTGCCGGAAGAGATTTCGTAATGCATGCTTATGAAGAAGCCGTAAAGAAAAGTATAAATTCTATTCTTACGGTGACGCAATGTTAATTCTATAATAAAAGATAATAGGTAACAGGTTGCAGGTAATAGTATCTGCAACCTGACATCTAAAATCTGCAACCTATTTCTGAAATGAAAGATATCCGTACATTATCATTAGACCAGCTTAAAGACTACTTTGTGTCTTTAGGAGAAAAGCCGTTTCGTGCGAAGCAGGTCTATGACTGGCTATGGAGCAAAAACCTCCATTCAATTGACGAAATGACGAATCTTTCAAAATCACTTCGTGAGAAAATTTCGGAAGAATACACCATTAATCCTGTTTCCGTAGACCTTCTTCAAAAAGTTCTGACGGAACCATCAAAAACGGAGTGAAACTTCATGACGGACTGATGGTGGAATCTGTTCTTATTCCTACAGAAACAAGAACTACAGCCTGTGTATCTTCACAGGTAGGATGCTCCTTAAACTGCGAATTCTGCGCTACAGCAAGACTGAAAAGGATGAGAAACCTTGAAGTCGCTGAAATTGTAGACCAGGTTGCCCTGATCGATAGTCAGAGCAGAATGTATTTCGACAGACCGCTTTCCAATATCGTATTTATGGGAATGGGAGAGCCGATGATGAACTACAAAAACGTAGTGGAAGCGATCAAAAAAATTACCCAGCCGGAAGGATTGGGAATGTCTCCGAGGAGAATTACCGTTTCTACATCCGGTATCCCTAAAATGATTAAAATGCTTGCGGATGATGAGCTGCGTGTGAAGCTGGCCTTATCCCTTCACTCTGCTATCGAATCCAAGCGTAATGAAATCATGCCTTTCTCCGATAAATTTCCGTTGACGGATATTATGGAGGCTCTTCAGTACTGGTACCAAAAAACCGGTTCTGTTATCACCTTTGAATACTGTGTATGGAAAGGGATCAATGACGGAGATGAAGATATCAAAGCCTTAATCAAATACTGCAGACAGGTTCCTTCAAAAGTTAACCTGATTCAATACAACCCGATCGGGGACGGAAAATATGACCAGTGCAACAAACAGGCAGAAGAAAACTATATCCGCCAGCTTGAAAATGCAGGGATTACCGTAATGGTCAGAAGAAGCCGTGGAGGTGATATTGATGCAGCCTGCGGACAACTGGCCAATAAAACTACAGATTAAAATTTCCTTAAAAAAGCCTAAAACTTTCTTAAAAAATAGGTTAAAACCCTACCTTTGCACAAATTATTTTGTGATGATGGATTTTCTTATGAGCGAGGACGGGCTGGAAAATGTGTATGCATGGGCTATCCCATTGCATGCTACAGTTATTTTAGCTGAAATGATTTACAGCCACGTTTCAGAAGCTAAGTTGTACAGCGGGAAAGATCTTGCGACCAATATTTATCTTGCATTGATGAATTTTGGCCTTGACCTTATCATGAAGGCGTTTGCCATGGGAGTGATGTTTTCTTTTACCATCACAGGATTTTCTCATGGGATCTTAGTATCTGGTATCTGCTGGCTTGTTTTATCATCACAGATTTTGCCTATTATGTGCTGCATTATGTGGATCACCGTTCCAGAGCATTCTGGGCAGTTCATATTACGCACCACAGCTCAGAATATTTTAACCTGACAACAGGATTTAGAAGCCCTGTATTACAGCCGCTTTACAGATATTTATATTTTTCACCGCTTGCCTTTTTAGGATTCAATCCGTGGCATATTATGGTTGCTTATGCAATCGGGCAGGTATATGGAACATGGGTACACACTCAGACAGTGAAGAGCATGGGATTTTAGAGCATATTCTGGTAACACCTTCCCACCATCGTGTACATCATGCATGTAATGTAAAATACCTCGATAAAAACATGGGAATGTGCCTGATTATCTGGGATAAAATATTCGGAACCTTTCAGAAAGAAGACCCCAATGTACCTGTAAAATATGGAATTTATCCAAAAATGCCGGATAACAGACCGGATACGGTGCTGTTTTACGAATGGAGAAAATCTGGAAAGACCTTAAGCAGCCCGGATTAAAATTCACAGACAGAATCAATTATATTTTCAATTCACCCGGATGGAGACATGACGGAACCGGAAAAACAGTAAGGCAATACCAGAAAGAATATTTTGCAAGACAGGCTAAAAGAAAAGAACAACAGCAAAATCAGAAAGAGCAGAAAACGGCTTAACTTCTGATTTAAATCAATAGAAATCTAAGGGGAAAACGGACTATTTGGTCCGTTTTTCTATTTTTAGAATTGACATGTTTTCAAAGGCTATTACAATAGGTAGATTCTTCGGAATGGCAAAGTGTATGGATAGATGATGTACTTAGTTTGTCCATTCCGTAGGAATCTACACTTTCACCTCCAACCGAATCCCGAAATCCCGTATCTCATTCAGGCTCTCAAACACTCTTACCCAACTCACCAGCTCAGAATAAAATCCTATTTTTGTCTTATGAAAAAATTTCTGCTGATTATTTTCCTTGTTACTGCTCACATTGCATTTTCACAGCAAACCGATTTTCTGAAAATTAAAAAATACAGAATCAGCCATCTTGATGATAAGATCCGCGAAACTTCCGGACTGAATCTGTTTAATGGAAAGCTGTATACATTCAACGACAGTGGAAATGATCCCGAATTATTTGAAATCAATAAAACTTCCGGGGAAATTGTAAAAGTTTTAAAAGTCAATGCAGGCAATAAGGACTGGGAGGCACTTGCAAATGACGGTACACATTTTTATATCGGAGATTTCGGGAACAATGATGGGAAGAGGAAAGATCTTGAAATTTACAAGGTACCCTTCCAGAATGACAGCCTTCAGAACAGCCGGATTAAAAAAATACAGTTCCGGTATCCGGAGCAGGATGATTATATATCAGGATACTTAAAAACAGATTTTGACGCAGAAGCTATGATGTATCTGAATGGGAAAATTCATCTTTTCACCAAAGAATGGTCCTCAAAAGCTACCACACATTACTTAATAGATCCTGAAAAAGAAGAGAAGCAGGATGCTGTAAAAATAGAATCCTATAAAACCAATTTTGTAGTTACAGATGCTTCCTACTTTGATAAAAAGCTTTATCTCGTTGGGTATACCAGAAAACGGAAATCTTTTTAGATATCTTACAGAAAGTGAACCTGGAATATTTTTTAAAGAAAGGCCCAAACATTATTACCTTGGAACAGCACTTGCACTGGGGCAGATTGAGGGTAAGTGCAGATGAATCGGGAATTTATATTTCAGGGGAAAATTCAGATCTCCGTTGGGAAGTACAAAACCTTCATTTTATTTTATCCCGAAAGACCAACTCAAAGATTAATTTTATCTTAAAATTGAGCGAAAAAATTATCTTTGTGAGAATTAATAATTATTCACCCAGCATCGCAGATTGTGGCAAACATTGTAGAAGAGATTAAACGACCGATCAATGATGAAATGAAACTTTTGAACAGAAGTTTTATGAATCAATGCAGAGTAAAGTAGCTTTATTGATAAAGTAACCCGTTTTATTGTTACCACGAAAGGAAAGCAGATGCGTCCCATGTTCGTATTTCTTTGCGCGAAACTGGTGGGTGAAGTAACGGAGAAGACGTACCGCGGAGCTTCTATGATTGAGCTGATCCACACTGCCACTCTGGTACATGATGATGTAGTGGATGAAAGCTTTAAGCGTCGCAATTTCTTTTCAATCAATGCATTGTGGAAAAATAAAATAGCGGTTTTGGTTGGAGACTATCTTCTGTCTAAATCTGTTTTATTATCTACGGACCATAAAGACTATGATCTGCTTGGAGTCATTTCCAGAACCATCCGTGAAATGTCTGAAGGTGAACTGCTCCAGCTTGAAAAAGCCAGAAACTGGATATTACGGAAGATGTTTACTATGAAATTATCCGTCAGAAAACCGCCACGCTGATTGCAGCCTGTTGTGAAATAGGGTTCTTTCTAACAATGCAGATGAAGCTTTAGCCAAAAAAATGATGGACTTCGGGACCTTTACAGGAATGGCGTTCCAGATCAAAGATGACCTTTTTGATTATTTAAGTTCAAATGTAATCGGAAAACCGGTTGGAATTGACATTAAAGAACAGAAAATGACACTTCCTCTAATCCATACCCTTAAGACAGCTAACGAAAAGGACAGAAAATATTATTTTGATACCATAAAGCGTTATAATAACAATCCAAAACGGGTAAAAGAGCTTATAGAATTTGTAAAGACTTCCGGCGGATTGGAATATGCTATTACCATTATGAAGGATTTTCAGCAGAAGGCAAAAGATATTCTCAATGAATTTCCCGATTCTGAAGCAAGAAAATCGCTGCATATTATGCTGGATTATGTTATTGAAAGAAAATTCTGACAGTAACACTTTTATCAATCCTGACATTTTTGTTCTCCTGTTTCCTTTAATCCTGCATGGTGTAAAGGATCTTTATTGTCGAAAGGGAAATTGTCCTATCTCTCAATAATTCAATGAGTTGTGATTAGTTTGTTTTTTTATCCTAGTAAATTACTGTAAATTAATATTTTGCATAATTCAACGGAAATAATTGTTAATAATTCATTGATTTTCAATATAAATGTTGTTTATTTGTTATTACAAAAAAACAACAAATAATGAAAAAATCAAAACAATGATGATAGCATGTGCTATCAGTTCAAGCTTTCTTACGTGCGCACAAGTAGGAATAGGTACTCAAAATCCCCAGGCAACTTTTCATATTGACGGATCTAAAGACAATCCTGTAACGGGAGCTCCTTCCGCAGCTCAGCAGGATAATGACTTTAGTGTCACTTCAGGTGCTAAGGTAGGGATAGGAACTATTTCTCCAACTGAAAGATTGGATGTGGCGTCTGGAAATGCCCGTATCCGTAACATTAATTCGAATGTAGGTATTGGAGGAACTGACAGGGTTGTCGTAGCTGATGCTACCGGAGTACTGAAGACTATAGATTTTACTGCTTATTCGCTCTTTCATGCACGATTAGCGGCTAACCAGAACATCAGTTCTTCTACAATTACGACTTTATTATTCGCTACACCGTTAGCAACTTCTCCGTTCTATTCTTATAATACAGGAACCGGAGTACTGACCTTTAATCAGGCCGGGAATTATCTGGTCACGTTACAGGCAAGCTTTACCAATATGCCGGCAGGTACTCAGCTGCTTATCGGCATCAGACCTGTACCGGATGCTAATTACCTGGGAAGGGGAAGTCATTATAATGCAGTTGCTTCTTCAGGAACAGTGGGTGAACTGATGAATTATACAACCGTAATTGTAGCTCCTACAGCGGGCTATCAGATCCGTTTTACAGCAGCTCCTAATCAAAATTCAACGATTATTGCAACAGAAACAGGATCTACAGGAAGTGGAAATGTTACCAATGTAACTGTTCAGAAAATATAAGTCTATCTCTACATTACAATTAAACAGATAAAGTGTTTTGTATATGTTTTCGGGAAACTGAAATTGTATACGGAACACTTTCTGTTTATATTCAAATTCTGATACTGATTCAGAAGCGAGAGCTAAAAATTTTATTAATAAATTCCCGGATCTGATGTCTGGATATCCTTATTTATTTCCAGAATTATGCAATTGAGCGAAAATTTTAAATTAAATTATTTTCAGGGTTACAATAATAACGGCCAGGACTATACAAAATAAAGCGATTAAAAATAAATAATCCGCAATGTTCTCAAACGTATATTCCCGCTTTTCGTTTTTTGTTCTGATAGCTAGAAACGAAAAGAAGCAGCTGCAGGCAAAAAGGATACAGGCAAATCCTGCAAATTCGTCCAAATAGGTACTCTGACTGATCTTAGAGATTTTTAATGAGGTAATAATAATCAATGAAAACCCTAAAAGATTGCTGGATGCATTCAAGATGTGAGGTGATTTTTTTCCATCTTTTACATTTTTTCAAAATAAAGCACAATTTTTTTTATTATCAAATTTTTAAAAAAGATTATTAAAAATTAAAATTAATTTAAAAAGTGTATATTAGCAAAATACTTGAAGATTAAAAACTTTTTTACTTAGCTATGCAAACAACCTATATTGAAACACAGCAAATATCCTTTCAAGATTTTAAAAATCAGATACTTGGAGATTACAGGTTAGGAAGGATTTCCCGTGAAATGTCTTATCTCGGAAGAAGAGAAGTACTCACAGGAAAAGCTAAATTCGGAATTTTTGGGGATGGAAAAGAACTTCCTCAGCTTGCAATGGCGAAAGTTTTCAGAAATGGAGACTTCCGTTCAGGATATTACAGGGACCAGACTTTTGCATTGGCAATAAGTGCTCTGACAGTAGAAAGTTTCTTTGCACAGATGTATGCAGATACAAGTGTGGAAAGAGAACCTGCTTCAGCCGGAAGACAGATGAACGGGCATTTCGCAACAAGAAGTTTACATGAAGACGGGAGCTGGAAAGATTTGACAGCTCAGAAAAATATTTCTTCCGATATTTCTCCTACAGCCGGCCAGATGCCAAGATTATTGGGATTGGCACAGGCTTCAACAATTTATAAAAGTGTAAAATTTGACGGGTCAGAAAAATTCTCAAGAGAAGGTAATGAAATTGCTTTCGGAACCATTGGAGATGCTTCTACCGCAGAAGGACATTTCTGGGAAACACTGAATGCTGCATGTGCTCTTCAGGTTCCTATGATTGTTTCCATCTGGGATGACGGGTACGGAATTTCAGTTCCTACCAAAAATCAGAGAGCCAAAGCTGATATCAGTGAAATGTTAAGCGGTTTCCAGAGAAAAGAAGGGGAGAACCAGGGATGTGAGATTATCCAGGTAAAAGCGTGGGATTATCCTGCATTATTGGATGCATATGCAAGGGCAGAACATTTTGCAAGAACAGAAAGTGTACCGGTGGTAGTGCACGTAGTTGATGTTACCCAGCCTCAGGGACACTCTACTTCCGGATCTCACGAAAGATATAAAAATGAAGCACGTCTTGCCTGGGAAGCTGAGTTCGACGGATTAGTGAAATTCAAAGAATGGATCCTGAATTATTCTATCGAAATTGATGGGAAGGAAGAAGTAATTGCCACTGCTGAAGAGCTGGACGTCATTGATGAAGAAGCTAAAAAAGCAGCAAAAGCAGGTCAGAAAACAGCCTGGGAAAATTATCAGAAGGCCATTTCAGAACTTACACAGTCTATTTTACCTTTAGTAGAAAATCTTAAAGGACAGAATGCTGAAGTGGAAGCTTATATTGCTCAGTTCAACAAACTGGTTTCAAAAGCTAAAAAAGATATCTTCCACCTGGTAAGAAAAACATTACTGGCGACAAGAGGAACAAACTCTGCAGAAAGAGCTCAACTGATGCAGAAATACAATGAAGTAGCTGCCGTTGAAAAAGACAACTATTCTTCTCACTTATATTCTCAGTCTCAATGGAAGGCTGAAAATGTTCAGGAAATCAAACCTGTATATTCCGACAGTTCTGAAGAAGTGGACGGAAGAGTGGTCATCAGAAATAACTTTGATAAAATTTTTGAAAAATATCCTGAAACACTGATCTTTGGTGAAGATACCGGAAACATCGGTGACGTCAACCAGGGCTTGGAAGGAATGCAGGAGAAATATGGCGCTTTACGTATCGCCGATACCGGAATCCGTGAAGCAACGATTCTGGACAGGAATTGGTATGGCGATGAGAGGTTTAAGACCCATCGCAGAAATCCAGTATTTAGATTATGTTCTTTACTGTCTGCAGGGAATGAGCGATGATCTGGCAACAGTACACTACAGAACCAAAGGAGGTCAGAAAGCTCCATTGATCATCAGAACCAGAGGGCACAGATTAGAAGGAATCTGGCATTCAGGTTCTCCAATGGCAGGAATCCTGAACCTTTCAAAAGGCATTCTGGTATTGGTGCCTAGGAACCTACAAAAGCAGCAGGATTCTACAACACAATGCTTCAGGCTGACGAACCTGCAATCATTGTAGAATGTCTGAACGGATACAGACTGAAAGAAAAGCAGCCGGATAACTTAGGTGAATTCACTGTTCCGGTAGGTAAAATTGAGGTTACTAAAGAAGGGAAAGACGTTACTCTGGTAACCTACGGTTCTACATGGAGAATTGTAACTGAAGCTGCCAATGAATTGGAAAAACTGGGAATTTCTGCAGAAGTAATTGATATCCAGTCATTGATTCCTTTCGATTTATCTCATGAAATTGCTGAAAGCGTTAAGAAAACCAACAGATTAGTAGTGATTGACGAAGATGTGGAAGGAGGAACTACCGGATACATCCTGCAACAGATCCTTGAAAAACAGAAAGCATTCAGATATCTGGATTCAGATCCGTTGACGATCTCTGCCAATGATCACAGACCTGCTTATGCAAGTGATGGTGACTATTTCAGTAAGCCGTCTGCAGACGATATGGTAGAAAAGATCTACGCTATGTTTAATGAATCAAATCCTCAGAAATATCCTGCGATATTTTAAGTGAGATTTCAGATAAATTATGAAACCGCTTCCTTTTTGGGAGCGGTTTTTTGTTTGCTAGTCCTTCTCAGCCAAAGTAATCCTCAATGTATTCAAAGTATTCATCAGTGTTATACTTGCCGTAAGTTCTACAATTTCCCCTTCCGTGAATTGCCCTATCAATTTTGCTTTGATATCTTCCCAATCATCTTTGTTGTGAATAATAGCTTCTGCCCATTCTAAAGCAAGCTTTTGCTGATCATTAAATGCATTGGTATGTTTCCAGCCCGGAAGTCTGTTGATAATATCCTGTTCAAAGCCGAAATCAGAAAGTTCTTTAGCGTGATAACTGCAGCAATAGGCACATCCATTGATCTGAGATACCCGAAGCTCCACCAAAGCAATCAGTTTTTCATCAATCCCGGATCTTCTAATGCTGTGGTGGGATTTGTATAGATTTCCAATGGTTTCCTTTGCAATGTCTTTGTAATTCATAATGAAATTTTTTTGCAAATTTGCATCAGAAAGACTTCAGAAACTATATACTTACACTTTGGTGATATACTTACCTTTTTGAAAGTGCTATCCAAGATAAAAGGCCATCAAACATTGACAGCCTTTTTATTTTTTACCTCCTCATTCAGAAAAGCACAATCTTTATCTTCATGCTGTCCTTTCACCTGATATTTTGCTTCCCACTCTTCCAGCAAATATAAAATCGGCAGCAAAGCCAGTCCTTTTTCAGTAAGGGAATATTCCACACGTGGAGGGAGTTCCTTAAACTCTTCACGGATCACCAATCCGTCGGTTTCCATTTCTCTAAGCTGATCCGTCAGTACCTTTCTGGAAATAACATTAATGCGTACTGCCAGTTCTCCAAAACGTAACTTCCTGTCTTTAATCACCAGAACAATAATAGGTTTCCATTTGCTTCCCAAAGCGGCCATTGCCTTGCCCAAAGGACAGCTGTATTGCATTAATTCATTCTTTTTCATAAGGAGATTTGATTTAAAAGTACCATACAGAACCCTAGTTTTATATGTTACTTTGATGTTACTAATGTAAGTTACTGCGAAGTTACCACTATTTTTTTAATAAAAGATACAAAAGTGAACTATTATTAGTTACTTTGTGTAACAATTATAAAATATAAATTTAAATATGAACACATCATCATTATTTAAACCGTTTCAATATAAAAATCTACAGCTTAAAAATAGAATCGTAATGGCTCCTATGACCAGAGCACAGTCTGACAATGGAGTTCCTACGCAGAATATTGCAGATTATTACGGAAGAAGAGCCGCTTCAGAAGTTGGATTGATTCTTTCTGAAGGAACTGTGATCAACAGGCCGGGATCAAAGAATATGCAGAACATTCCGGATTTCTATGGAACAGAAGCTTTGAACGGCTGGAAAAATGTAATCGATACTGTACATCATAACGGAGGGAAAATGGGACCTCAGATCTGGCACGTAGGAGATACAAGAATGTCTGAAGACTATCCGTTGGTTCCTATGGAAAAAGCTTCTACAATGACCATCGAGGATATTCAGGATACCATTGCACAGTTTGCAGCATCTGCAAAATCAGCGAAAGATCTTGGCTTCGATTGTGTTGAAATTCATGGGGCTCACGGGTATTTAATCGACCAGTTCTTCTGGGAAGTAACTAATACAAGAACAGATGAGTATGGTGGTAAAACATTAAAAGAAAGAAGCAGATTTGCTGTTGATGTCGTTAAGGCGGTCAGAGCAGCAGTGGGAGAAGACTTTACCATTATTATCCGTCTTTCACAATGGAAGCAGCAGGATTATAAAACCAGGCTGGCATTCACTCCTAATGAAATGGAAGAGTGGTTATTACCATTGAAAGAAGCTGGAGTAGATATTTTCCACTGTTCACAACGTCGTTTCTGGGAGCCTGAGTTTGAAGGTTCTGACTTAAACTTTGCCGGCTGGGCTAAAAAAATTACCGGGCAGCCAACCATTACAGTAGGTTCTAGGGTTGAACGGAGATTTCCTTAATGCTTTTGCAGGCCAGGGAACAGAAAAATCAGATCTGACGGAGCTGATCAGAAGACTGGATAATGAGGAATTTGATCTTGTTGCGGTAGGAAGAGCTATTCTTCAGGATTATCAGTGGGTACAGAAGATCAAAGAAGGAAATACAGAAGCGCTTCTTGATTTTTCAGCAGAAAGTATGGGCGTTTTATTTTAATATCAATAAAGAGGGGTGATCCGTTTTGCTGTCAATTTTTAACAGCATAATTTTTTGGCTTGCGAAGCAGAATTAACCATTCAATTTGATATTAAATCAGCATAATTCACTTTATTTTATATTTAATTTTCACCTATTTATTAAATAACGGATTTCAGATTTCTGGAAGTCCGTTATTTTTTTGCGTACTACGGAATTGGCTATTTGATCAAAATTCAATAAAAATTTCACCCGATTTCTATTTTATGGTTAGTTTATAAGGCATATTGAGAAATTCATTAAAATTCATTTTCTATACTTTTATCAGCGTATAAATGATTAAACACATGTGGTGTTTATTAATTGAGAAAATAATAAATACCGGTAAAACAATTTCTATTGAACTGTTTTGGAAAAAAATTTTTGGTTTTGATATCATCCGTTCCCTTGCTGTTATACTGGTCATGACAGGTCATGTTCTTGGCTATATTTATGCCGGTGAATATTCCTTTTTTATTGCTTTCTTCAGCGGTTTGTTTGGAGTAGAGCTGTTTTTTATTTTAAGCGGCGTCCTTATAGGTGAATTATTGATAGAGGTTTTTGATAATGATAATGTCTGGAAGAATTTGAAAGTTTTCATAATAAGAAGATGGCTTCGTACTCTGCCATTGTATTTTATAATGCTCATCATATATTGGGCAGGTAATAAATACGTTGATTCAGTTCAGAATGCAGATGTGGCATTGTGGAAATATTTTTTGTTAATTCAGAACTTCTTTCAAATACAGCCAACTTTCTTTGGAATTTCCTGGAGTTTAAGTATTGAGGAGTATTTTTATGTTTTGTTTCCGCTGACGTTATTGTTAGTGAAGCAGATAAAGCGGGATTTTTCCACAGAAAAAATAATAAGTACCGGAGCTTTGATATTTCTGTTTTACTTTCTTTTAATGCGCATAACAGCTTTCTCTCATTATGATTTTACCTTTTATGAAGGAGTGAGGAAAATTGCTTTTTTCCGCCTGGATGCCATCGCTTTTGGAATTATAACAGCCATTGCTTTTCATTTTCATCAAAAGAGAATTTCTATCAACAGATATAGTCTGCTTTGGATGGGAATAGCAATACTGATCTTCAATCAGTACCTTATTTTTAGAAATAATTATTCAGACCTGTATTATTTTAATACAATATATTATTCTGTTTCAGGATTGGCACTGGCTTCTGTTTTTCCATTTTTTAAGGAAATTAAATGTTCCGGGACCTTGTTTTTGAGAATCATTCAGTATCTCAGCAAAGTCTCATATTCTTTATATCTGCAGCACTGGCTGGTTTATAAATTTCTGGAGTTATCTTATTTCAGTTTTCTTCCGGGCATAATAAAATTTATACTTTTCTTTCTGATTTCATTTATAACGGCAGGAGTCTCCTATACCTATATTGAAAAACCTATTATGAGGTACAGAAACAAAGTATATCCAAAGCTTAATATCCGGATTTAAATTAAAAGCCTGCCTTCATTGAAAACAGACTTGCATTTTTAGAATCTACGTGCGTACTCTACAGGATCACAAGTCCGGTAGGCAGGGAAACTATTTTCAGGAAATTAAGGACATTCTGTAGTTTCAGAAATACATCTCCATCTTTGAGGCCCGTCTTTACCAGGGGAATAGCATGCTTGAGTTACTGCTGGACAATCGCGGGCATTTCCGCCATTGATTTTTTTAGCGCTGATTTTGCTGATTTTTTAGGTTTTTCATGTTGTTGTGATTTGTTGATGATGCAAATTCTTTAGCAGAGTATTAAGGTAGCCAGATGCATAATACAAACGCGCTCCCGATTGTAAAGGAGCGCGTTTCATAACAGATTTAAATATCTAAAACTGCCTGTAAAATGGCAGAAATGATTTTCTTATAAACCAATATTCTTAGTTGGCTTCAGCTGCTTCAGAATGCTTTTCGATGGCATTTTTGTGAACAAGGATTGCTGTTGATTTGTATTCAACATAAGGTCTTGTCACATAAATATATCCTGCGAAATCATTGGTTACTCCCCATGAGTTCTTCACCATATAATACTCTTTACCAGTCTGGTCTTTTGCCAGTCCTACGATATGCATACCGTGATCATCCGTTGTAGAAAGGTTGTTAAGTGCTTTCTGACGCATGTCTTCAGTGATTGTTTTATCTTTTTTAGGCTCTGTAAACAAAGTCTGCTTATTCTCTGCAGTAATTTGGTCAAGATCCATATCCGGAACGTAAGCTACACCGTTTTTATAAGAGAAATAAGGTTCGGAAACGTCAGTTGCCCAACCAACAGAATATCCTTTATTTACGGCATTGTCAATAATCGCTGTAAGATCTTTCATCGGTACATTCCAGTCAGAGTCATGACTCCAGTTATCGGGAATCGGAACTACAAATTTCTGAAAATATGGATAATCTTTGTAAGAAGATAATTCCACATAATCTTCAGGATTGATTCCTACTACTTTAGCAAATGTTTTCGGAGTATAGTTTTTCCTTCATACGTAAAGTTGGCAGGTACTTTTCCTAAATACTCATCAAGAATTGCATCTACAGAATCCATCCAGTTATCAGTAAGTTTTCCTTTTGAAGATGCCTGAACAAGGCTGTCAAGAACCGGCTTCAGTTTTGCATTTCCTTGAAGTTGTTGGTAGTCTGTCCGGCCTTTAATCCTGTGTATACATCCTGAGGAACTGCTCCGTATTTCTTGTACATATTGATTACATCGTGAAGTTCTCCTCCGTCACCCCAGCTGATCGCGCCATTATTCAGAACATATAATTTTGCTTTATCGTGGTAAGAATTTCTTGCAGTAAAGATTTCAGCAAGATCCACAGGTTTTTTGCCCATCCTCTGCATTTCAGATTCAAGGAAAGAATTTCCTGAGTAGCTCCAGCAGGTTCCGGATGAACCCTGGTTCTTTACTGAAGTTGCACCCACGTCTTTTAACGTTGTGAACTGAAAATTAGCATTTTGTGATTGGTTGTTTTTTAACTTGTTGATTAAGTCATCTTGGGCAAACATCATACTTCCTGCAGACAAAACAAAAAGTAATGATGCAATTTTGGCATTTTTCATTACTATAAAAAGATTATTTATATTAAGAGTCGTTGATAATAGAGATTTGTTACAGGGGGAAAAGTTAAATTTGGAATGCAAAAAAATATGATAAGGTAAATCGTAAAAGAGAAATACTCATTTGTAAATTGTCTTTTTTACCTTTTTGCCTAAAAAAATGATGATGGTTCCAACCCTTACTAAAGTTTCTGCATCTATACTCATATAACTCCTGACTATGGAACGAGAATTATTAATGGAATGTCAGCGTAGCGACCGCAACGCACAGCGGAAAGTTTACGAGAAAATGGCAGGCAGACTTTACGCAGTCTGCAGACGCTATCTGAAAAACGATGAAGATATAGAAGAAGTATTGGCAGATACGTTCTACAAAATCTTCACGAAAATTACCCAGCTTCAGAATCCCGATACTTTTGAAGCCTGGGCGAGAAAAATTGCGGTGAATGAATGTCTGCAGAAATTAAGATCCAATAAGGAACTTTTGATTTCCCTGGAAGAAAATTTTATGGACCATTCTGTAGGTACTGCAGAAAACCTTTCTCTGGAAAAAGATATTTTAAGTTTACTCAACTTTCTCCCCGAAGGCTGCAGAGCAATTTTTAATCTTTTTGCTATTGAGGGATATCCTCATAAGGAAATAGCAGCTATGCTTTCCATTAGTGAGGGAACCTCAAAATCCCAGCTCAATTTTGCACGGAAAAAACTGCAGGAACTTTTAGGAAATCAAAACATTTAAACTTTTACGACAATGGAAAATAATCATATAGATCAACAATTCAATGAAGCTTCCAGGCTTTCAGAGGAACCAACAGTTTTTCCTGGTTTTGAAAAAGTATGGGAAGAAATTGAAGAGAAGCTGGATAAAAAGCAAGAGAAAAAGAGAGTAATGCCTCTTTGGCTGCCTTATGGTATTGCGGCAAGTTTAGTGATGGGTATGGGAGCTTTTTATTTTATGAATAAAAAACAAGCTGTAGAACCTTTAAAACCAGTAATCGTAGAAAATACAGCTTCCAGAGGTCCGGTTAACAGAGCAGATATTATAAAAATAGACCGCACAATAAAGAATAATATCAAAAAAGAAGACCTTACTTCATCTGTACCTGTTCCCATAGCATATCAATCTTCATCAGTTGTGGGATCAGATCCATATAAAATTCATCCGAATTGTAATATACCGACAGTAGATGCTCCTGACAGAATAGCATCTTTACCACCAATATACAATGATACTTTAAAGACAAAAAGTATTGATGAAGTTGTTGTGATGGGATATTCAAAAACAGTTAAGAGTGAAATCATGTCATCTTCAACGGCTATGATTGCTTCTACAGATAAAATTCCTGTACATGCTCCAATGGCTGTCTCTTCATTGGCTGGAAGGGTTGCCGGAATAGAAATAGCAGGGGGAATTAAAAGACGTGATGAAGTAGTAATCAGAGGAGTAAAAGTATAGATGGACGCTCAGCAAATCCTTTATATATTGTTGACGGAATCGTATTAGGTAGAGAATCTGAGCTGTTAAATATCCTGGACTCCAAAAAATAAAAGAATTAAAAGTACTGAAAGGACATGAAGCTACTGTTTTGTATGGAAGCAAAGCTAATAACGGAGTTGTTGTGATCACTACAACAGGGCTATCTGAAGCAGAAATGGAAAAACTCAAAAAGCTTCCTCAGACAGTGCAGAGAAAATAGTAAAAGAACCTGAAGAACCCGAAAAAATACTTCCGAAAGCAGGCCAGCTGACAGCAGGAGAGGTCAATGATTTCTCTAAGTGGGACTATTGGAAAGATATTGCCGTTCCGACTCTGGATCAGTATAAAAATACCTGGAAATTCTTTCCGGATAAAAGAATCTCTGTTCAGTTGGTCAATAGAAACAGAAGACCTGTAACAGGTGAAAAAGTAAAACTGCTGGATGATAAGAAAAATATTATTTGGGAAGCGGTTTCAGACAATCTGGGTAATGTAGAATTATGGATATCACCGATGGCTGATGAAAGCCTGGAGTCAGGCAGATATTATTTATCTGATGGTTCGGGGCAGATCATCAGCAGTAATCTCAGATTTTTTAAAAATGGACAAAACTTAATTATTCTGGATAAACCCTGTCAGAAAAAACGGATATTGGATCTTGCTTTCGTAGTGGATGCTACCGGTTCTATGGGGGATGAGATTTCTTATCTTCAGTCTGAACTTCTGGATGTGCTGAAAAAGTTGAAGGACAGCTTAAAAATACAACGGTAAGATACGGATCGGTTTTTTACAGAGATCTGGGGGATGAATATGTGACCCGGAAATTCGATTTTTCAGAAAAAGCGGAAGACCTTGTTGGATTTATTAAAAAACAGAAGGCCGGAGGTGGCGGAGATACACCGGAAGCTGTTGTAGAAGCACTGAAAGTTTCTGTTGACGAGCTGGAATGGAGTCATGAAAACTCAGCGAAAATAATGTTTTTAATTCTGGATGCACCACCACACCATTCGGAACAGAATATAAAGGATTTGTATAGTACCATAAAGACTGCAGCAAAAAAGGGATTACAATTATTCCACTGGCGGCCAGTGGTACTGATAAGCAGACGGAATACCTGATGAGGACATTTGCTTTACTCACCAATGGTACCTATACATTTCTTACGGATGACAGTGGGATTGGAAACAGTCATATCAAGCCGACCATAGATTCTTACGAGGTTGAAAAGCTGAATGATTTATTGTTAAGATTAATTCTTCAAAGAGCCGTTTTCCCGGAATGCGGGACAGGAATTTCAAATGATCATATCAATAAAAATGGAAAAAGAAATTGACAGCAATTTTGATAGTAAGACTGTGGTATTCCCGAACCCGACAAAAGGTCTGCTGCAGATAAAAACAAAGAAATCAATTGAAGAACTTTTTGTGTATGATCTTGCCGGAAAAATTATTATGAGAAAAGAAAAATTATGGGAAGGTAAAAATACAATTGATTTAACTTCTTATCCTCAAGGGATTTATCTTGTACGTGTTCATACTAACGATATGTGGGAAACATTTAAGGTCATTAAAAATTAACCATCTTAAAAAAGAAATTTCCACGGAAATTTCTTTTTTCATATTTTTAAGCATACTAATAACTGATGAAAAAGAATTATTTGCTGTTATTGCCGTTTACAATCACCCTATTACAGGCACAAAATTCACAACTCTATTACTCTGGAAAATTTTTGACAGCTAAAAATAAAGCGCAGAATTTTTTAAAGGTTTATAATAAAAACAGTGGTATTTATGAACTGACTGATGAAAAAGGACTGGCCATTATTGCAGCCAAACCTTATGATACGCTTGTCTGGAATCAGGGTAAGAGTACCCATGTTATTTCTACCTATGAACTCAGGGAATTGAAAGCTATTTTAGAAAATCAGACAGAAAAGAAAAGAGTAGAAAATGTTTACAGTAAAGATTATGACAGCCTCATTTCAAAGGAAACTAAAGATGATTTCAGTATTGAAAAAAATAAGAATCATTTAAGTAAAAGCTCACATTCTTATTTTGACCGGATAAGAAAATTAGAGCAAAAAAATGACAGCATTTACATCCTGAAAAAACTTAACCAGAGAACATTAATGTTGAATGGAAGTTTTACGACCTCTTTTGATATAAAAAACAGGAATGCTGTTCCGGCAGCTCAAACCGGATATGTGCAGGGAAGATCAGAAAACGGAAGCCTTGTTTGAAAGGCCCTGAAACTAATGAGATGTTCAGTTTTGGACCTGATATTTCAACCCTGGGATTTAACGGATTACCTTATGAATACGATCAGAACGGAAAACTGATCCCATGGGTTGATGGGCTGCAGCGTGCAAAAAGATATGATAACAACCTTTTTAAAACAACGGTAGGATACAACAATCAGCTGAATGTAAATACTTTTATAAAAGAGGGATACAACGAAAAGATCCGGCTTTCAGTGAATCTGGGACAGCAGAAAAACCAGATGTATTTTATAGATCAGTTTGATATCGCCAACACTTTTAAAGCAAAGCTGAATACAGAACTGGGCGGATACTACATCAATCTTGCATTTAACTATGAAGAAGATAAAGCAACCAACACCAATAGAATAGGACTTTTCAACAGGGCATACCAGAATTCATTGCTGACTCCTGTCTCTTTTTCCAATGAACAAAATACTTTTCTGAATAACGGCTCACAAAGAAGTTACAGCAAATATGCAGACAATCCATCTTTCCTTTTTCAGCAGGACAGTAAGTACCATTATCAGAACCGTGAAAGGCAGTTCAGTCTTAATGCAGCAAAAAACTGGAATAATTTTAAACTGAATATCAGTCAGTCCTATGAAAGTAACAATATCAGAAATCTGGATCAGTATAAGCCTTCTGCTTACGGTTTCAGCAATGGCATACTGAATGAAAGGATTCAAAACAACAGTTCATATTATTCTAATTTACTGGGCTCTTATACTTTGGGCGGCTATGATTTTAAAAATACCTTCAGCCTGAATTTTATCTTAAATGATAAAAATCTGATGTTTATAACAGCCAGGTCAATCGCAAATACTTCTACCAGAGAACTTCACAGGATCATATTTTTAATTATAATATGGAAGTCCATGATTATGATTTTGAAGCAGGTCTTAATCTTGAAATTCATTTTATATATCCAATACTTCTCTTAAAAATAATTATTGGCTTCCAAAAGCTAACTTTTATCTGAAGTTTAATGACATCTTCGATTGGAATAATCACAATTTCAAATTATTGGGAAGTTATACACGGTTAAGCTCCGAACCGGAAATGACCAGATCATACGCCACTTATGCAACTACATTGCTGAATGCAGAAAATTATAATCAGTACTTTCCTGTGCAGGAAGTAGAAAGCTTCAAAGGTTTATCCAGTATCAATACCAAAGAATGGAAAGTGGGTGCCAGGCTGAACCTCGGATATTATATAAGTCTGGACGGCGAATATTTCAACAGGAAAAGCAGTGGCGATATATTTCCTGTTTTCGAAAATAATCAGTTGAGGTTGAAAAATATAGCAGACCACACCTACAGCGGATACGAATTCAATTTTGCCTATGAACGGTTACGCATTGGATATGATATATATACCACTCATAAAGTTTCATTTTTTAAATATAAGGACATCGTAGATCGTATCTCACCCGGATATCAGAACATGGCCGTTTCCGGTTTTAAAGATATTTATAAAACATTGGTGGAAGGACAGGCTTTGGGAGTTGTCATGGGAAGTTATTTTGAGAGAAATGCAGCCGGACAGCTGATCATTGATGAGTCCGATACCCGAAAAAGCAGGAGGAATGAAAATTATTGCAGATCCAACACCGGATTTTGTGATGAAGTTCAATCATAGTCTGGCTTATAAAAACCTGTCTCTGGATATCAATTGGGAATGGAAAAAAGGGGGACAGCTCTGGAACGGAACACAGGCTGTTCTTGATTATTACGGACGTTCTTATGAATCGGGAGAAGAAAGAAATATTAAGAATTATGTTTTTCAGGGGGTGCATTCCAATGGAAGTGTTAATCAGATACCTGTAGATTTTTATGACCCGGACCGGAATGTTCAGGAAAACAGATGGTCAAGGTATGGTTATCTTGGGGTAGCGGAAAATTATATTCAAAAAGCAGATTATATAAGAATCAGCAATATTTCGCTGTCATCTACTTTTCCTGTTAATTACGGGAAACAAAATCTTAAACTGACCTTTTATGTAAATAATATAATGCTTTGGCAGGCCGGTAAAGGAGCAGATCCCAATCAGAATTTTTATGATATGGATAACGGAAGAGGGCTGGATTTTTTCAACCTTCCTTCCTTTAAAACCTTCGGATGTATTGTTTCATTTAAATTTTAACTCATGAATCTCAAGTTTATATCTACCTATATCATCCTGTTGGGCCTGTTATTATCAACCTTTCCTCTGAAAGCTCAGCAGTCTTTCCAGGATTTTGAAAAAGAAAAAACGTACATTCAGACCAACCATGTTTTTTATAAACCCGGTGAGGAAATGTATTTTAAAATATACGTGGTAAAAGGAACCAGCAATCTTCCGGTGGAAGAAAGCAGAGTGGTTAATTTTGAAATCATTGATCCGGCAGGAAGTGTTCTGAAAAAATTAAAATATGAAATTACAAATGGCTATGCACAGGGCTATTTCTACTTTTCTGAAGATATGAAAGGCGGAATCTACAAGATCAGGGCTTTTACCAACTGGATGCAGAATGAAGAAGAGAAAAACGCCTTTGAGAAAGAAATTACCCTTCAGAAAATCGTATCTCCAAGAATTCTGATGAAACTGGATTTTCCTAAAAAAGGATATGGACCTGGAGACGAGGTGACCGCCGATTTTTCAATGAGAAGTCTGAGTAACCTTCCTATCCCTTTTTATGAAGCCGGTTACACAGTAATGCACAACGGGGAAACTGTTTCCGAGGGAAAATTTATTACCGATAAAGAGGGGAAAAAACAATTGATCTTTAAACTTCCTGAGGTGTTGAAATCTTCTGACGCTCTTTTGAATGTTAAAGTCAGCTTTGATGGATTTACAGAATCTATTTCCAGAAATATTCCGGTTGTTTTGAACAATCTGGATGTGAAATTTCTACCTGAAGGCGGTACTTTTATTAATGGAATAGAACAAAACATTGCCTTTAAAATCCTTGATGAATTTGAAAAACCTGTGGATGCTGTGCTGGCTGTTTACAATCAGAATCATGAAAAAATAAAGGAAATATCAGCCTATCATTTCGGAATGGGAAGTTTCCGTTTTACTCCTGAAAAGGGGGAAATTATTACGCAAAAGTAGTAAAGCCTGAAAATATTGCCCAAACTTTTAATTTTCCGTTGGCAAAGAATGAAGGATTGATTTTAAATATTAAAAATGAAAACAAAAAACTGATCTTTTCTCTCATTTCAACACAGGAAAAACGATTACCCTGAAAGGAAGTTTCCGTGGAAAAGAAGTGTATTCCAAAGTTATTCCGTTGAAAAATGGAAACAACCCGCTGGAAATTCCTGAGAAAGACTTTCCGGCAGGAATCTGCAGATTTACCGTTCTTGAAAATAATATTCCTCTTGCAGAACGTATTGTTTTTACCAATAAAGAAAATCAGCTGAATATAAAGGTAAAGCCTGTAAAACAGCATTATCTGCCAAGAGAAAAAGTAGTTCTGGACATTGAAACCACGGATGACAATAATAAACCTGTTCCGGCTAATCTTGGGATAAGCGTAGTAGATGATAAGCTATGGACTTATGCTGATGACAAACAGAATCATATTGTTTCCTGGCTACTGATGGACTCTGAGCTGAAAGGAAAAATTGAAAAGCCACAGTTTTATTTCGATAAAAGAAGAAAAAGCGGATAAAAGTTTAGACCTTGTGATGCTGACAAACGGCTACCGTTATTTTGAACTCGTCCCGGAAGTCCTGAAAACCAATAAATACAAATACCTTCCGGAGAAAAAATACAATCTATGGCGTAGTGGAAGACCAAAATAAAAACCCGGTGAAAGCTGATGTTTTTCTTTTGAATACCGACAACAAAAAAATTCTCAGACAAACTGTTGCAGAAAATGGGAAGTTCTATTTTTCAGATTTAAATGCAGATGATTCATATAAAATCATTGCTAAATCTTTTCAGCCTAAGCATCAGGTTAAAATCAGGATTTTGTCTTATAATCTGGACATTAATCCTTTAGTAAAACAAAAATGTCTCATATAGATGTGGAAGAAATTGTAAAGGAAGCTGAAAAAAGAGGAAATAAAAACTGAGGGTAGAAATAATACCCAAACATTGAATAAATCCGGCCATTCAAGATCTGATACCATTCAGAATCAAAGAATTGAAGAGGTTGTTGTAGTAGGCTACAATATGAATAAAGAGAAAGCAGCGGTTGCTTCCACAACTATAGCCTCTTCTATGGAAATTCAGAATCCCAATGTAACTTCTTTATTGAATGGAAAAGTTGCAGGAATCGTTATAACACCTTCTACACAGCAGGGTGCAGGTGAACAGATCAATATCAGAGGGACAGCCTCTATTGCCAATAAGAATCCTTTATTCGTTGTAGATGGTGTTCCTGTAGAAAATTTCAATACCACCATCAATCCGAATGATATCAACAGTATAACCGTTCTCAAAGATGCTGCTGCCACTGCTATTTATGGAAGCAGGGCTGCAAATGGAGTCATCATTGTAAACTCCGGTAAAAACAGCAGTTCAAAGATCAGTTTTGATATCACCGGAATCTTATTTTGCCATACAGGCTGTCCCGTACGGAAAACTTATCTCATACGCTCCATCGAGGGCGTTTGCCTATCCTGAATATAAAACTACCAATACCCCGTACCGTTATGATTACAGGGAAACGCTTTACTGGAACCCGGTAGTGGAAACCGATAAAAACGGAAAGGCAAAAGTGGAATTTTATAACTCAGATGCTAATTCCACGTTTAGAATTATGACAGAAGGTATTGCTGCATCAGGGCTTGCAGGAAGGGATGAAACAGCCTACGCGGCGCAGAGCCTTATTTCAATAGATGCCAAAATTCCTCAGTATCTGACAAGAACCGATCAGATGATAATTCCTGTTGTCCTTAAAAATAATTCTTCAGAAACCAGAAAAATGACCATGGACGTTATTGTTCCCAACTATGTCAAATTAATGCATTCTGACAGCTTGATTACCTTAAAGCCATTAGAGTCCGGTAGATTATTTGTTAAAATACAGACTGATGAAATTGTGGATTCCCATATCCAGTTTAGCATAAGATCAGGAGATTTCAGGGAAACGATGATTCTGCCGTTTAAAGTAGAAGAAAAGGGATTTCCACATCAATTTTCCATTATCAATAATAGAACGGAAGATATAAAAATCAATATTCCGGAGTATATCAACGGAAGCCTGTTTTCCTCATATTATGTATTTGAAAATGCTGCTTTACAGATGTTTGATAATCTGGAGCAACTGAAGAAGGAGCCTTACGGATGCTTTGAACAGCTTTCCTCAACGGTGTATCCTAATATTTTTATCCTGGACTATTTAAAATCAGGCAATAAAATAAATAAGGCTACAGAGAATCTGGTGATTAAAAATATGAAAAAAGGATTTCAGAAAATGCTGAGCTATAAAAATAAAGACGGTGGTTTCGGATATTTCAGCAGTGAAGAATCAGATGTGGCAGTTTCAGCATTTGCCTTATTGGAATTTACAGATTTAAAGAAATATGTCAATCCGGATGCTAAGCTTATTCAGGGGCTGTCCTCATTTATTTTATCTAAAAAAACTGGAAACGGATTATTTGAAGTGAGAAAAGGCTATGAGCAAAAAAGGAATATTCTGAGTATTTCTGGGCCAGGAATATGTATGTTGTATATGCTTTATCCAGACTGGGCTTTAAAAATGAGATTGAAGACTCTTTTAAAGTGATGATGAAAAAAGCCCTGGCTACAAAAGATTCCTATCAGCTGGCTTTGCTGGCCAATGCTGCTGCTCATCTCGGAAAACAGAAAGAATATGATGATCTGATGAAAATTCTGGACCAGCAGTATGAAACAAAGAATGTAAAATGCGGAATCACCTTTACAGGCTCATGGTGGGGAAGGTCTGCCGAAGCGGAAACGCTTTCCTTATACATCATGGCACTTCAGAAAGAGGGAAACCTTAATCAGTTGAAAATTGCAGAGGCTGCAGATCAGCTTATTAATTTCAATGGATATTACGGGTTTGGCTCTACTCAGGCAACGACATTAGCTGTGCAGGCGCTGTCAGATTTTTTGTCTGAAAATGAGAAATTATACGGAACAGAAAAGCCGGTAATAAAGATTAATCAGGCACAAGCTTCAACGGTGATGAGTCTTTCTTCAGCATTTAAATCCGGAGAAAATACAATTAGTGTTCATTATCCAACGCAAAAAGGACTTCCTTATAAACTGGAATATCAGTATCATACCCTTCAGGCTCCGGAAAGCAAAGATATTCCTGTTATTATGGAGACAAAACTAAAATCAGGACTATCAAAAGTTGGAGAGACCAACAGACTGACTGTCACCGTTAAGAATAAAATAAACGGCCAGCTGCCAATGACCATAGCGAAGATCGGTATCCCTGCAGGACTGACATTACAAAATGCCTTGCTGAAAGACCTGATTGATAAAAAACAGATTTCCTATTATGAGATCTTTGATAATTACCTGGTGCTGTACTGGGAACATTTTAAAGCAGAGGAAACAAAAACCATCAATCTTGATCTGAAAGTAGAATTTGCAGGAACATATACAGGAAAATCAAGCAATGTGTATCTGTATTATATGCCGGAAGCAAAATACTGGAACCAGGGAATTACTGCCAGCATTGAACCTTAATTTGTAACAAGCTAAAACAGGCGTCCGCAGGAATGTCTGTTTTATTTTAAAATTAATTTTCAAAAATTATTGAAAATTCAAAAATATAATTACATTTGTTACAGGAATTTAAAAAACAGAACAAATGCAGCTTTCAGAAGCCAAAGAAAAATACATTCAAACCTGGGGGACCTTTGCTACCAATTGGGGAATTAACCGTACAATGGCACAGGTGCATGCCTTGCTTCTGGCCAGTGGAAAACCACTTTCTACCGATGAGGTAATGGAACAGCTGGAGATTTCAAGGGGAAATGCCAATATGAACCTTCGCGGCCTGATCGATTGGGGAATTGTGAAAAAGGAGCTGATAAAAGGAGACAGAAAAGAATATTTCGTGGCAGAAAAAGATGTCTGGTACCTGTTCAAACAGATTACCAAAGAGCGCAGAAAAAGGGAAATAGAACCTGTCATTTCTTTTCTTGAAGAATTAAAGAATATTGAAGATAAAGATTCGGAAGAAGCTCAGGAATTTATCAAGCTGATGAATGACTTCAGTTCGGTAACCGGAAAAATCAACAATATTATGGATCTGGCCATCAAAAGTGATGATCACTGGCTGGTAGGAAAGATTACCAATCTGTTGAAATAGAGAATAGAAAGAGGATGAAAATCCTTTTTTATTTCAAATTTGTTTTCAAAAATTACTGAAAATACAAAACTTATAATATCATGAAGAATTTTTTTAAACGTTATCTCTATTTAAGTCTCTTTCTGACTGTTGTTTTAATTGTTGCAGTCTGGTTTTTTCTCATTGCCAAAGGTGAATATGGAGTGACAATGTTCCTCACTATTCCGGTTTCCATTGGATTTATTATCGGATATGTAAAGTATTTTAAAAATATCGGATTAATGAACGTTCTGAAGGCCATTTTGAAAATAGTCTTAGGATTAGTTATTTTCTCTCTGATTTTGATAGGAGCTGGCGTAGAAGGAGCTATTTGTATTATTATGGCTATTCCATTTATTGGCTTTGCTATGTTAGCAGGCTTTATTATTGGTTTTAGCATTGGGGTTCTTGATGAAAAACGGCATACTGCAAGTGTCATAGTATTTATTCTTTTTATCAATCCCGCATCTTATATTTTTGATACCTATACAAAACCTATTGAGGAAACTATTACGACAGAAATGATTGTGAATTCTTCCAATGAAAAAGTATGGAAACGTTTAAACACACAAATTAATTTCAATAAGCCTGATTTTATACTGTTTGAAAAAGGAGTCAGTTACCCAAAGAATATAAAGCTCGTTAAAGAAAACGGAAAATTGGGCTACAGCTGTCAGACCAATAATGATGAAATACAACTTAATATCAATGAATTCATAGAAAATAAAAAAGTAAAATTCTCTCTGGAAAGTCAGACTGTTCCGATGAAAGAAATAACACCTTATGAAGATATTGATGCCAAACATTTGCATGATTATTTTATCGTGAAGTATGGCGAGATTAGTTTAGATAAACTGTCAGAAAATAAAACAAAGATAGTTGCAAAAACAAAATACAGTTACAAAATTGCACCTATCTGGTATTGGAAAAAATGGTCCGGCTATATCATTGATAAAATGCAAAGCCATGTATTGCAATCTATAAAAACACAATCTGAAAATGAATGATCTGCAACAATACTTTGACCGCATACAGCCCAGATACTATATTAATGAAATAGCATCCCTGGGTTTTACCAGACTGTTCAGGAAAATGGCCGTTCAAAAGGTTAAAAGCTATAAAAACAAAAGAGTTCTTGACCTGATGAGTGGCCAGGGTGAAAACCTGAAATTTCTTCGGGAACCTAATGAGAATACAGAGATTATAACCCTGGATTTTTCTACAGCAATGAATCTTAAGCTATTCTCAACATTTAAGGAGAAATTATTCATAAGACAGATTGGGGATGACTTTTTTGAAACTGAAATTCCAGACAATTCGATAGACATTATTCTTTGCTCTTACGGAACAAAAACAATAGGAGAAGATCAAAAACTTGTTTTTGCAGACAGGCTATCAAGAATTGTTGATGAGAAAGGTGAAATCATTATCGTAGAATTTGTAAAGCCTAAAACAGCCTGGAGATTCACTTGTGTTAAATGGTATATCGAAATTATTGTTGCAAAGTTTTTCGGAAGTGAGTTTGGAAAATTATTTCATTATATCCATAAAAATGAAAGTCTGCAAGACTTAAAAAATCAATTTGTTATCAACCAGCTTTCAGTAGTTTCTCACAAGAGATATTTAGATCTGGTGGAAATACTGCATGTCAAAAGAAACTAGTTGTATTAATACTGATTTCAAAAATTACTGAAAATTTTAAATTAAAAAATGAATATGAAAAATCTAATCATTCACCTGTTCCTGGTTATTTATTTCACAAGAAAAGGATCATTATAAAGGATAGTAAAAATCTAACAATCGTAAAACCATTTGAAATGTCAACCATCTATTTAAACACTGTAATCAACGCAGATATTCATTATGTTTTTGATCTGGCTAGAAATATAGACCTGCATCAGCAGTCAACCTCAAAATCCCATGAAAAAGCAATTGCAGGCCGTACCTCAGGATTGATTGAAGAAAATGAAACCGTTACCTGGAGGGCAAAACATCTGGGCGTTTATCAAAATCTCACTACAAAAATTGTCAGTATGGAAAAACCGTTTCAGTTCATTGATGTCATGCAGAAAGGTGCTTTCAGGTCTATGCGGCACCGGCATATTTTTAAAGCTGTAAACGGGAAAACGCTGATGACAGATATTTTTGAATTTGAATCTCCATTAGGTATCATTGGGAAATTATTCAATATCATTTTTCTCAGAGGTTATCTCAAAAAATTCCTGATTCAGAGAAATGAAATGATCAAAACTATCGCAGAATCTTCTATCCGCGACGGAATTGCAGTTTTTTAATTCCAATCTGTATAAAATAAGACTGCAAAAGTTTTTAAACACTTAAGTAAGCTTAAGAAGATATTCTTGCGTTAAATAAAGTTCACGTAAGTTTTGAAAAATCTTTGATTTTTATAATTGTACAACACTAGCCGTACACATCTGTGAAATCTGCGAAAATGTGTGAAAAACTAACCACAAAAGTCACAAAAGCTTTAAACTCTTAAGTAAATAACATCTCCGAATTTTATAAGTGTGTGACATTAACCGTAAAATCTGTGAAATTCACGATGAAACCTTAAACCTTATCCCAAACCTTAAATTTTAAAACAATGAAAATAATCATAGCCGGCGGCAGCGGATTTCTCGGTGAAAATTTAGAAAAATACTTTGCAGAAAAAGGTTATCAGGTATATATTCTGACCCGTAATCCAAAACGTAACAATGAAATCTATTGGGATGCCCGAACCATAGGAGAATGGAAAAACAGCCTTGAAAAAGCAGATGTTCTGGTCAATCTTACAGGAAAGTCTGTGGATTGCCGGTATCACGAAAAAAATAAACATGAAATCTACTCCTCAAGAATTGACAGTACAAGAATATTACAGAAAGCAGTAGATCAATGTTCTGAAAAGCCAAAAATATGGTTGAATGCAAGTTCTGCAACCATTTATGTTCATTCCGAAAAGCATCTGAACACGGAAGAAAACGGCGTTATCGGGGATGATTTTTCAATGAATATCTGTAAAAGCTGGGAAAAGGAATTTTTCAGTGTCAAAAATAGCGAAATACGAAAAGTAGCCCTGAGAACTTCTATTGTTCTTGGAAACAACGGAGGAGCTTTTCCCAAACTGAAAATGATTACAAAGCTCGGATTAGGGGAAAACAGGGCAGAGGAAATCAAATGGTAAGCTGGATTCATATTGAAGATTTCTGTAAAGCCGTAAACTGGATTATTCAACATGAAAATATTTCAGGAGCTGTCAATATCACTGCTCCGGCTCCATTATCGAATGAAGTCATGATGAAAAAACTGAGGAAAGAACTGAAAATACCTTTTGGATTCAACGCTCCTGTCTGGCAGCTGGAAATTGCGTCCATATTCCTGAAAACAGAAACCGAACTGCTGTTGAAAAGCAGAAATGTTTACCCGGAAAGACTCATACAAAGCGGATTTCAGTTTTCCTATCCCGGATTTGAAGAAGCTATTATTAATCTTCTGTAATCCTAATGTTTGCGGGTGTCCCAAAGGATAATTAAATTAGCGGAAAACTATTCCATATGCTGGTTATTCCCAAAATAAAACCTTTTTTTCTTTCATCCTTTTTAATAAGCTCA
The DNA here is from genome assembly GCF_036631475.1 of Chryseobacterium sp. 1B4. Lineage (NCBI taxonomy): Bacteria > Pseudomonadati > Bacteroidota > Flavobacteriia > Flavobacteriales > Weeksellaceae > Chryseobacterium > Chryseobacterium sp. 1B4. The sequence goes on along the minus strand of NZ_JAPNUF010000008.1, from coordinate 215,321 downwards.
ATAGTATTTTCACAAGCCCATAATGTATCCGAAGGATATCAGAAACCCACAGATCCGTTGGTTATCCAGAACCTGGACCAATGGCAGGATATGAAATTCGGGCTGTTTATGCATTGGGGAACCTACAGCCAGTGGGGAATTGTTGAAAGCTGGAGTCTATGTCCGGAAGACGAATCATGGACGCAGCGAAAATCTGAACACGGGAAATCTTACTACGAATATGTAAAAAATTATGAAAATCTTCAAACGACTTTCAATCCTGTTCAGTTTAATCCTCAAAAATGGGCTGATGCTGTAAAAAAGCAGGAATGAAATACGTAGTTTTTACGACCAAACATCACGACGGTTTTGCCATGTTTGATACCCGGCAGTCGGATTATAAAATTACCTCTCCTAAAACCCCATTTTCAAAAAATCCAAAATCGGATGTGACGAAAGAAATCTTCAACACATTCCGGAAAGAAGGATTTAAAATAGGGGCCTATTTCTCAAAGCCTGACTGGCATTCTGATGATTACTGGTGGTCTTATTTTCCGCCAAAAGACAGAAATGTCAATTATGACCCGAAGAAATACCCGGAAAGATGGGAAAGCTTTAAAAAATTTACTTTCAATCAGTTAAATGAAATTACTTCCCATTATGGAAAAGTTGATATTCTTTGGCTTGATGGAGGCTGGGTGCGCCCTTTTAACACCATAGATCCTAAAGTAGAATGGCAGCGTACCATCAAAGTAGAACAGGATATTGATATGGACAAAATAGGAGCCATGGCGAGAAAAAATCAACCCGGAATTATCATTGTTGACCGTACCGTTCCCGGCAAATGGGAAAACTATGTGACTCCCGAGCAGGCAGTTCCGGAACACGTACTTTCCATTCCATGGGAAAGCTGTATCACTATGGGAGATTCCTTTTCCTACGTTCCCAATGATAATTATAAAACCTCTCAGAAGATCATTGAAACCCTGGTGAAGATCATTTCAAGAGGAGGGAATTACCTGATGAACATTGCTCCCGGGCCTAACGGAGATTATGATGCTATTGTTTATGAAAGATTACAGCAGATATCCGGCTGGATGGATAAGAATGGATCAGCTGTTTTTGCGACCAGAAGCATTGCACCTTATCACGAAGGAAATTACTATTATACCCAAAGCAAAGACCATCACACGGTAAATGTCTTTCATCTTGATGAAAAATCCGAATATCAGGCTCCGGCAATACTTACTTTTACTATTCCGGAAAACTTTAAGCCCCAATCTTTAAAGGTCCTGGGAATTTCATCAAAAATTCAGTGGAAAAAAGCAGGAGCAGACACCATTGAAATCAAATTACCTGAAGAAAGGAAGAATCTGAAATATGCAACCGTAATTCAAATTGCACAATAATGAAAGTCCTTAGCGTTAAACTTACGGGAATTGCTTTATTGCTGAATGTTGTCATTGTTTCTGCTCAGAAACCTTTATATAAAGATTCCAGACAACCCATTGAAGCCAGGGTGCAGGATTTGCTGAAGAGAATGACACCTGAAGAAAAGTTCTGGCAGTGTTTCATGATTCCCGGGGATTTGGATAATGTTCCTAAAGAACAATATGCTCACGGGATTTTTGGATTACAGGTGAGTGCCGGAAACCAGGGAGGCGGGGCAGCCGGTCAGCTGCTGACATACAATGCCAATGAAGATGCCGAGAGACTGGCAAAGAAAATCAATGCGATTCAGAAATACTTCGTGGAAGAATCAAGACTGGGAATCCCGGTTATTCCTTTTGATGAAGCATTACATGGGTTGGTAAGGGAAGGTGCCACAGCTTTTCCACAGGCAATTGGTCTGGCCGCCACTTTCAACCCGGAATTGATGAGTAAAGTTTCAGCAGCTATTGCAAAAGAATCAAAATTAAGGGGAATCCGCCAGATTCTGACACCGGTAATCAACCTTGCTAACGATGTACGATGGGGCAGGACAGAGGAAACCTATGGTGAAGATCCTTTTTTAACATCGGTGATGGGAGTAAACTTCGTCAGCTCTTTTGAAAATATGGGAATTATTACCACGCCCAAGCACTTTTTGGCCAATGTAGGAGAAGGAGGAAGAGATTCATATCCTGTCCATTGGAGCAAAAGATACCTGGAGGAAACCCATTTGATCCCTTTTCATAATGTTTTTACAAAAGGGAAAAGCCGCTCTGTCATGACTTCCTATAATCTGCTTGACGGAAGGCCTTCAACGGCCAATCACTGGCTTCTGACAGAAAAACTGAAAAAAGACTGGAATTTCAAAGGCTTTGTGATCAGTGATGCAAGTGCCGTGGGAGGAGCAAACGTCCTGCATTTTACAGCTAAAGATTATGACGATGCCTCTGCACAGGCAATTAATGCCGGACTTGACGTGATCTTTCAGACAGAATATAAACATTACAAGCTTTTTATTCCTCCGTTTCTGGATGGCAGAATCTCAAAAGAAAGAATAGACGATACCGTTTCAAGAGTGCTGAGAGCCAAGTTTGAGCTTGGCTTGTTTGAAAACCCTTATGTTTCATCTGAAGAAATTGAAGAATTAAAGAAGCTTAATCACAAACCTTTGGCTGAAAAAGCAGCCACTGAGTCTTTTGTATTGCTTCAGAACAATAACCATACACTTCCTGTTCCTGAAAATATTAAAAAGATTCTGGTAGTGGGAACTGATGCTGTGGAGGGTAGACTAGGCGGATATTCAGGGCCGGGAAATAAAAAAGTAAATATTCTTGACGGTCTTAAAAATTATACAAAAGATAAAGATATTGAAATCATATACTCCAGAGGAATTGACTGGGATGTAAAAGATTTTGCCCTAGTTTCTGATCAATATTTATCATCTGAAAACAAAAAAGGATTAAAAGGAATATATTTTTCCAATACGGATTTAAAAGGTGAGCCTGCTTTTGAAAACAGGACGAACACTTCAGTTTCAAATGGACCTTATATTCTCCCGATCCTGAAAAACTTCAACCTGATCATTACAGCATCCGCTGGACCGGAAAACTAGAGGCTCCGGATTCCGGGAAATATCAGCTCGGCTTGCGTGGAAATGACGGTTTCAGGCTATATCTGGATGGAAAACTGGTTATTGATCAGTGGGAAAAACTGAGCTATTCCACAAAAACGGTCGGGGTAGATTTTGTAAAAGGGAAAAAATACGATATTACAATTGAGTTCCATGAAAACCGTGGTGAAGCCAATCTTGAACTGATCTGGAATTATGGGCAGCATGATGATCAGAAAGAATTTAAAGATGCATTACATCTTGCTCAGAAAGCAGATTACATTATTGTTACAGCCGGAATTCATGAAGGTGAATTTCAGGACCGTTCATCACTGAGTCTGCCCGGAAATCAGGAAGCATTTATTCATGAACTTTCAAAATTAAATAAGCCAGCCACAGTACTTCTGGTAGGAGGATCAGCCATAAAAACAACAGCATGGAAAGATAAGGTTGGAGCCATCCTGGATATCTGGTATCCGGGAGAAGAAGGTGGAAATGCTGTTGCAAAAACACTCTTCGGAGCTGAAAATCCTTCCGGAAATTACCGTTTACCTTCCCGGTGGAAGAAGGGCAGCTGCCTTTGTCATACAATCACCACCCAACGGGAAGAGGAAACGATTATTATGATCTGAGTGGTGAGCCGTTATATCCTTTTGGGTTCGGGCTAAGCTATACCACTTTTGAAATCTCTGATTTGCAGTTGAACAAAAGCCAGTATTTGGAAAATGAAACAATAATTGCTAAAGTAAATGTGAGAAACATAGGACCAAAAGCCGGAAGTGAAGTTGTTCAGCTTTATGTCAAAGACCTGTTGGCAAGTGTTTCAAGGCCGGTTATTGAGCTAAAAGGATTTCAGAAAATAGAATTACAGCCGGGAGAATCAAAATCCGTCACCATTGAAGTTCCTGTGAAGCAGCTGCAGTTTCTGAATGAAAAGATGGAATGGATAGTAGAAAAAGGCACCTACAGAATTATGGTGGGAAATTCATCAAAGAACCTTCCTTTAAAAGAAAATATTGAAGTTTTATAACAATAAAAAAGAGCAGGAATTTCTGCTCTTTTTGTATATATTCCGAATTTGTCTAGTATTTTCTGGCCAGTAAAACGTTCAGTAAGAATGTTCCTGCCCAGTTACTGTTATTGGTAGTGGCCCCATTCGTACCGATAAAGTCTACACGGGCAACAGATACGGTAAGCCTGGTTTTACCACCTGTACCATTATTGGCCAGACTTACAAAAGATGCTGTAAATACATCCGGGAAACTTGAGTTATTTCCTGCAGTAAGAATAGGATACATATTGGTAACATTGAAAGGAGTACCCTGATATTCATAAACAAGGGTCATTCTGCTGGCATTGGAGTAGGAAGCAGTTTGAGCTCTGTCTACAGATGTTTTACTCACGATCCACCATCTGTCTGTTGCAGCACCTGAATCATAGGCTGCATTAGCATGATTGGTCCAGTCTGCAAGAGCTGCTGTTCCGAGTGCATGAGGAGGAATAAAGAGCTGTGTGCCGTAAATTTCCACGTTGCTTGGCTTGGGAAGAACCGTAAAAGATAAATCCCATGTTCCCCCTGAAGTATTACTGTTGTTCACCACTTCAGCATAAGCTCCGGTAGGGATTACAAAAGAAGCGACAGGAGTGTTGTCAATCCTTAATGTATTACCGTTTGATGCCTGAAGCGTAATATTATTAGGCGAAATGTTTTTGATCTTATAAATCCTTCCTGTAAAACTCGTTGTACCAGTTCCGATGACGGGGAGTGTAAAAGTGGCATCAGCTGTTCCGTTATAAGTAATGTAATGATCAGTAGCCAGAATAGAATAGGTTGTGGCAGTGATCTGAGTATAGCCGGCCCTTAATGAACCATTTACGGCCAGTGTACTGTTGGGAGTAGTGGTATTAATACCTACTTGTGCAGTTAAGGGAATTGCTGCAAATAAAAGAATCGAGATATATTTTTTCATGTCTTGGATATTTGGTTTATAGCAAAAATATAAAAAAATAGCTGAAAAATCAACTGAGACAGAATAAATTACATATTTCTCGTTAAATCCCTTCCTGGTGATAGGAGTTGTTTGTGGAATTCATTAAATCAGCCTGCAGGGTACCTCCAGATCTTCCGTAAGATAATAGCTGCAGCACAGGCGGTGATAACCATCTGCAATGATCAGTTCATTTTGTCCTCTGACCAGTAATATTGGTGAAAGTTTTTTATTTTTTTCTACTTTTTTAAGATTTTCTTTCACGTGAATATTAGTTTCAGGAAGGAGAGACAATTTGCTGGCTCTTAAAATATCTTTCGATTTTTTGATAATGGTAGGAGCTGTTTTTAATTTTTCAACCATCTTTTGTGCATCATCCGGCTTGAACAGAAGTTCAAGATAATCCTGTGCCGCCGGAAAATCATGTTCCTCCGGTTCCTTCAGCCATATAGTATCTTTGGACATATTGCTTTTTTCACAGTTTTCATAAGTGCTTAATTAAGATGAATAAATGTATGGAAAATAGATGGTTATCATCATATTTAATTTCAAATGGATGATCCGTTTGATACAGATTTTTGATTTCTTTTAAAAAATATTGGTATGATATATGCAAGATTTATGATAAACCGGAATGAATTTAATTAATACTTTGAATTAATTGAAATCATTCAAAAATATGAACATTATGAAAAAGTTATTAATTTCAACAGTATTGTTATTAGGTTTATCAATGAATGTTTCAGCGCAAAAACATCCGCCAGTTCCTCCACATCCTTCAAAAAGTGAGCTGGTAAATATTAAAATGCAGGAACTTACCAAAAAATACAACACAGAGAAAAAACTGATCCTGAACCATCCGCTGGCTACCAAACGGATGAAGAGAGATCAGCTGAAAGCTTTAAATGAAAGATATGCGGCTGAAAAACGATTACTTAGACAGGCGAAATAATATAGAATTTTTGCAGTTATTTAAATCGGGAAAGACGTTTTTTATATTTTAAACTTTGATAAGTTTTTAATGTAAGATGAAATTTATTGAAAGAGAATGCGGTAGGTGTTCTCTTTCTTTGTTTAAAACCGAATGAAAACAGCTTTGTTGATGCATTTTAAGATCAACCTGCAGAAACATGAAACATCCAATATTTTTCCTTAAATTCGCATAAAAATTTTTAAAGTAATGAATTACGATATTATTGTCATTGGAAGTGGTCCTGGTGGATATGTTACTGCGATCAGAGCAGCGCAATTAGGTTTCAAAACCGCAATTATCGAGAAAGAAAACCTAGGAGGAATCTGCCTTAACTGGGGATGTATTCCAACTAAAGCTTTATTGAAATCTGCTCAGGTTTTTCATTATATCAACCATGCTGAAGATTATGGTTTGAATAAAGTGGAGGCAAGCTTTGAATTCCCGAACGTAATTCAGAGAAGCCGTGGTGTTGCCAGCAAAATGAGCAAAGGGATCGAATTCTTAATGAAAAAGAATAAGATTGACGTAATTCTTGGTACTGCAAAAGTACAGAAAGGTAAAAAAGTTTCTGTTACAGATAAAGAAGGTAAAGTAACTGAATATACCGGAACTCATATCATTATCGCTACAGGAGCCCGTTCAAGAGAATTGCCAAACTTACCGCAGGATGGTAAAAAAGTAATCGGATACAGACAGGCATTATCTCTTCCTGAGCAGCCAAAATCTATGATCGTTGTTGGTTCAGGAGCTATCGGGGTAGAATTTGCTGATTTCTATAATACAATGGGAACTAAAGTTACTATTGTTGAGTTTATGCCAAACATTGTACCTGTAGAGGATGAAGAAATTTCTAAGCACTTAGAGAAATCTCTGAAAAAATCAGGTATTGAAATCATGACAAACGCTTCAGTAGAAAGTGTTGATACAGCTGGTGAAGGTGTAAAAGCTAATGTAAAAACAGCTAACGGAAATATCACTCTTGAAGCTGATATCCTGTTATCTGCTGTAGGAATTGCGGCGAACATCGAGAACATCGGATTGGAAGAAGTAGGAATCCAGACAGATAAAGGAAGAGTATTGGTAAACGAATGGTATGAAACTTCAGTACCGGGTTACTATGCGATCGGAGACCTTATCCCGACGCAGGCATTGGCTCACGTTGCTTCTGCAGAAGGTATTACTTGTGTAGAGAAAATCAAAGGACTGCATGTAGAAAAAATAGACTATGGCAATATCCCCGGATGTACATACTGCCACCCTGAAGTAGCTTCTGTAGGTCTTACTGAAAAGCAGGCTAAAGAAAAAGGATACGAAATCAAAGTAGGTAAATTCCCTCTTTCTGCCAGCGGTAAAGCTACTGCAAACGGAAATACGGACGGATTTGTTAAAGTGATTTTCGACGCTAAATACGGTGAGTGGTTAGGATGCCACATGATCGGAGATGGAGTAACAGACATGGTTGCTGAAGCTGTTGTAGCGAGAAAATTAGAAACTACAGGGCACGAGATTATCAAATCTATCCACCCGCACCCAACAGTTTCTGAAGCTATCATGGAAGCTGCAGCTGCTGCTTACGGTGAGGTGATTCACATTTAATATATTATTGGCTGTCATAAATCAGATTGACATCAATTAAAATAATAAGAGAACCGGAGAAACAATAGTTTTTCCGGTTTTTTAGTAATTAAAATTATCCGCATGTATTGAGGCCAAATAAATAATCTTATATTAAGCTGTTCAGAAAAAAATGCGGTTATCTAAACCAAGGTCACTGAAAAAGTCTTTTAAAAGAAAAAAGCGGAAAAGCTCAAATTTTCTGATTTTTTATTTATCTTAAATTCAATTTTTTTAAAAAATATTGAATTTTAAATCACTAACCAAAAAAGTACTGAATTTCTAAAAATGAGTCACTTTTTCAGTGCGCTCATTTAAACCTAACAGGTTTTTAAAACCTGTTAGGTTTAATGCTCATATGGTTGATAAGGAAGCAGTTAGTTCCTGATTAATCATGCAGCCACAGATTTTATCTGTGGTTTTTTATGGAAAAGTATCCTTATTTAGTATTTTTCAGGATAAAAAGCTTAGTAAAAAGCCTAGTAACGCTCCTCCGATAACAACAAAAGCACTGTTTAGTTTTTAAATCCGAATACAACAGCTGTACTTATACAGGTGATAAGAGTTGTTTTCCAGTCGGTAATGCTGTCAATTCCCATCGTTATACATACAGACATAATGATAGCTATAGAGGCTACATTTACACCGTTAAGAAAAGAAGAAAATGTTGCAGAATTTCTCATTTTATTTACGAAAGGACCAGATACGGCAACCAATATAAAAGAAGGAAGGAATATGGCTAAAGTAGACACCAAAGCCCCTGAAAGCCCATTGATCTGATATCCGATAAATGTAACCGAAGAAAATACAGGTCCCGGTGTAAACTGGCCAACAGCGATAGCATCTATAAGTTCCTGACGTGTAATAATTCCCCTGGAAACAAGCTCCGTATCCAGAAAAGCAAATAAGACATACCCACTGCCATACAATATGGCCCCGATCTTCAGAAAAATCCAGAATAATTTTAAGTTGAGCAAAGAATAAGTATCGGATAGTAAAAACTGAAGCGGGCCGATGAAAATTATATTGTTCAGTTTCTTAAAATTATTTTTTTGCAGATAATCAATTGTCAATGTTAAAAGTCCGGCTCCAAACATCAGTCCTATTTCATTGATTTTTAAAAGAGAACATGTGAGCACCATTCCACCAATAACCGCTAATCGGAATGTTTTTACTGATTTTTTTGCCAATGGGAAGACGGCACCTAATATAATGGCAATAATTGCAGGCTTTATTCCATAGATAAACGGCTGTACTTCGGGAAGCTGGCCATATTCTTTGTATAGCCATGCAAAAGCGGCCGTAATAATGACGGCAGGAAGTATAAAACAAAGCCCGGCAACAATAAGCCCTTTCCAGCCGGCTTTTTCCCGTCCTATATGAATTGCCATTTCAGTACTGTTAGGACCAGGAATAAGATTGGTAGCTCCTATAAGATCCAGAAATTCCTGATCTGTCAGCCATTTTTTTCAGTTACCACTTCTTTCTGCATCATAGCAATATGGGCTGCCGGCCCTCCAAATCCAATGATTCCCAGTTTCAGAAATAATTTAGCAAGGTCTTTTAAATCATTATTATTGTTCACTTTAAACTATTTATTTTACAAGGATCACTTATTATAAATGATCTGGTAAAAGTAAAAAACTATAATATATGTTTTAATAACAGCAGTATCTTTTCACATTAATTTTAGAAAAGTATTTAACTTCACGAGCAGATTATAAAAATATCGTTCGGGAACTGTTATGTTTTTTACGGCTGAATTTTTAATGGAATAATGATGAATTTTATTAAAATAATTTTAAAATCAGCATATTTATAAAAATTAACCTGATTATTTCAGGTCGTTTTCTTACATTTATTCTATGAATTTTGAAAGAGTAGGACTTGTTTTATCAGGCGGCGGTACTAAAGGAATCGCTCATGCAGGTGTATTAAAATTCTTACAGGAAAAAGGTATAGAAGTTGACATCCTTTCCTGCTGCAGTGCAGGCTCTATTGTGGGATGCCTTCATGCAATAGGCAAATCTCCGGAGGAAATCCTGGAATTTTTCAATTCCGTTTATTTTTTCAACTGGAAACACTTTACATTCAACCAGCCGGGACTGGTTTCTTCAGTGATCTTCAGAAATTACCTGAAACCTATTTTCCATGATATGAAATTGAGGGATCTGGATATAGAAGTGAAAATTGTAGCAACAGAGCTCGTTGCCGGAACCCAGAAAATTTTTGATCAGGATTTTGAAATTGTTGACGCTATTATTGCTTCCTGTTCCATCCCCGGTATCACCACACCTTATATCATTGGTGATGAAATGTACTGTGACGGAGGTGTCCTGAACAATTTTCCTGCAGATATCATCAGGGACGATTGTGATAAGCTGATTGGCGTATTCGTATCTCCACCCAATGAAGCAAAGATTAAAGACCTGAACTCCATTAAGGCCATCGTTTCCCGTTCCTATGATCTTCTTTCCTATAGAATAGAGAAAATAAAGTTTGATTATTGTGACTGGTTTATTTCTTCTCAGAAACTAGCGGCTTACGGAACTTTTGAACGCAGGAAAGACAGGCTTGAGGAGATTTTTAATATCGGTTACAAATCCGCAAAAGAAAGTTACGAAGAAAGCAACTTTTTTACAGAATTAAAACAATCCGGAACATAAAAAATCCTGTATCAATACAGGATTTTTATTTTATAAAAAGGTAAATTTGAGTAAACAGGCTATAATAACTTCCAGCTTCTGTCCTCCAGCTTCCAGCCTTTAGTCTCCTAATTTTTAACCACATATCCGTCTTGACGTACAATTTCACGGTCATTAGCGTCATTTACAACCAATGTGTAAGGGGCTTTTTCGGAGAATCTGTGAGGTAATTTCTCCAGACCTGGTAACTGTGTCCTTCATTGCTGAAGTTGATGTAATAATTTCCTCCCGTACCGTCAGGAATCAGTTCTCCATCACTGATGATCATGCTTGGCTTGGCAGTGATCTTGGCATTGGCATTCCATGATTGATAAAGGTACTTGCCGTTCGGCTGCTTGTCGATTCTGATTTTGAACTTTTTGGTTTTGATAATAACAGTCTTCGGCACCTGCTGAAGGGCAGAAGAAGTTATAAAACCATCTGTTTTCGGATTGGGAACCTCTTTGGCATTAACGAAAGAAAACTGAGCTAAGCAGAAAGCTCCTAATAAAATATGCTTTATCATATTAATGGTTATTGGTTAACACTCAGATTCTATCAAATATGACGCCATATCAATAATGGTTTGTCAGATTAAAAATAATTAAGGAAATTTATTTAAATATTTCTTTGAATATAATAAGATATAAAAAAGGAATTAACAATAAAGGTGGCAAAAATGTTTTAAAAGTAAATTTTATCCTTCATCATTACAAAATAAAACTTTCAATTTAACCTTCAGCCTTAATCTTAAAATTCTGTGTATAACTTGCAAAAGCATCTTCCAGGCTTTCAAATTTACCTTTGAATTCATCAATAGGGCAATCCTGAAGGATATTTCCTTTGTGAATAAGAATCACTCTGGAGCAAAGCGCCTCCACTTCCTGCATAATGTGGGTAGATAGTAAAACAGTCTTTTGCTGCCCGATTTCTTTTACCACATTGCGGATTTCAATAATCTGATTAGGATCCAGACCATTGGTAGGTTCATCCAGAATCAGTAAGTCCGGCTGGTGAATAATAGCCTGGGCAAGCCCTACACGCTGTTTGTATCCTTTAGACAGCTGTCCGATCTTCTTCGATTTTTCCGGGGTAATTCCTACCAGTTCAATCACCTCATTTACTCTGGATTCAGGGATTTTGTGAATGTTGGCCACAAACTGAAGATATTCCTTTACATACATTTCCAGATAAAGCGGGTTGTTCTCAGGAAGAAAGCCTATTTTCTTTTTGCTTTCAATCTCATTTTCTGAGATGTTCAGACCATTGAAAATAATTTCACCCTGGTCAATTTTCAGCGCACCGACAATAGATTTCATCAGGGTAGATTTTCCGGCTCCATTCGGACCAAGAAGACCAATAATTTCATTTTTATCAATAGAAATGTTGATGTTGTCAAGAGCAGTCTGTTCACCAAATTTTTTGGTTAAATTGATTATCTGAAGCGGCATAATTTTTAATGTCTTTCTGCAAAAATAAAATAAAAAACTCATCCGATGGAATGAGTTTCGCAATATTTATAAAATATACTTATTTTCTTGATTTTTTCTTGGCACCGCCTGATCCGGGAGCTGCTGTAGAGGCTGTATTTGTGGTGCCTTTGGCTGCAGCAGGATTTATACTGGCTGGTTTATCATACATAGTGTATTTTCCATTGGTTCTTCCGAAGATTTTATCCACCTGTTTCTGGGTTAAAAACTGTGATTTTCCAATGTATTTACGGTTCTTGTTGATCACCTGGATAAACTGCATGGTTTGCTGCCCGTAATTTTTTTCATAATGAAGTTCAATGATATCATTAGGCAGCTCCAATACTACATTTTCATCCGGAGTGGAGGCAAAGCCATCCATAATAAGCTTGTATAGTCCGGCAACATCATTATCTAGGTTCTGGAATGAAAAAGACCGGATTGTATTCAGGTTACTGGTGTTCAGATCCTGGTAATTAACTGTAAATTTATCTTCCTTTTTATATAGACCAACGGAATTATCTTTACCAATTTCCACCAAACTTTCATTTTTCAACACTTTGATCTGTGAGAAAACTGAAATACCGAACATACATGTAAGAAGTAGAATTATTTTTCTCATGGAATGAATTTTAATGTTTTATAAATTGGTGCACATAAACTTACTCATAAAAAAGCTGAAAAGCAATTTTATTCGTTAAAGCAAAAGTAACATTTTTTTTAATATCTGTCAGAGATCATCTGTCGGTGCTATGGATTGCATTGTTTATGCAAGTAACTGTGAATCATTAATTTGAAAGTTTTTTATAAAAAACAGCGATTTCATATTAAGAAAAGTTTGTTGTTGTGAATATAATACAATGTATTGAAAAACAGATAGAAAATTATTCCATATTGGTTTTGCTGAAAATAATTTAAAATAAATGTTAAAAATGTGGTTTAGTGAATTAAAATAAAACCAAAAGTGAATTCAATCCTTTATAAAAGCTTATTTTGGGAAACTGCTGCTATGAAAGTATCAAAGTCTTGTTTATAGCTCCTTCCGACAGGAATCTGATGTTGGCCCGCCTTCACTTCATTATTATTAAACGCAGTAACAAAAGCCGCGTTGATCATAAAAGATCTGTGAATCCTTACAAAACCTTTACCGGACAAAGTTTTCTCCAGATCTGTGATTTTAGTTTTTGAGATAAAACTTTCCTGAGTGTTTAGTACAACCTTGATATCATTTCCCTGGCTCTCAAAAAATACAATTTCTGAAAGAAAAATTTTACGATGCATTCCACCTGTTTTGATAAGGATAAAATCTCTTTTACTGCCGGCTGTATTTCTCAATATCCGTTCTGCCGCTTTGAAAAAACGTTCGAAAGTAATCGGTTTCAGGAGATAATCTACTGCTTCAAGTTCAAATCCTTCAATGGCAAAATCCCGATAGGCTGTAGTGAAAATAGTTTTAGGCCTTTGTGGCAGTGACTTTAAAAACTCAATGCCGTTCAGGTGGGGCATCTGAATGTCCAGAAACATCAGATCAACAGGTTGATGTTGCAGTATTTTATAAGCCTGTAAGGCATTTTCTGCTTTTCCTGTAAGCTTCAGGTCATCAATTTTTGTGATGTGGTTTTCCAGTAGGGAAGCCGCTAAAGGCTCGTCATCTACAATAATGCAGTTAATCATAATGCGGAGGTGTTGTTATTTCAACTCTAAAAATATTGTTTTCCTGTGAGATCCGGAAGGTAAAATGTTCCTGATAATGATATTGCAGCTGCCTTTTTATATTTTGCAGCCCGATTCCTTTTTTATTTTCTTCCTGATAAGCTGTAAATGTATTTTCAATGGTGAAAACTGAGTGTTGGTTATTCGTTTCTGCTTTAATATGAATCTCGGTAGGGTCTGAATTTTTTCCGGCTCCATGTTTAAAAGCATTTTCTACCAAAGTAAGATACAGAAGCGGGGGAATAGTATTCGCGGTGTTTACGGTAATATGCTTTCGTATTTTCAATCTTTCATTATGATACCGAAGGCTTTCCAGCGCAATATACTCATCAATAATAGCCAGTTCGTCAGAAACCTGTACCCATTTTTTCTGTCCTTTGTATAAAATATAATCCAGGATATCTGAAAGCTGGCTTATGGTTTGGGACGTTTTATCAGAATGGCTGACGGACAGAGAATAAATATTGTTCAGGGTATTAAAGAGAAAATGTGGATTAAGCTGGGATTTGAGCGATTGCAGTTCCAGTTCCATTTTTTCTTTCTGAAGTTTGATAGTTTGCTCTTTTTCATCTTTATACCGCATGATAAACATGACCGAAATAAAATAAAAGCGCCGCTTATAATCGGGAAGGTATAATGAAGCAAAAGATAGGGAATATCTGTGAAAATACTTGAAACACTGTCCTTTACTTCATAGGTGAATAAAGGTTCTGCAATATAAACAAGAAATAACCTGTTGATAACGGAAATTATATAGAGATTCAGAAGAAGATACATCAAAAATTCAATATACTTTTTCCGGTCAAAAAAATGACGGATCAGGACAAAATAAATAAAATTGGCTCCGATAATCTGAAACATCCAATGGCAAAAATTATAGATCACCAGGACTTTAAAAGCCCCGCCATCATATTCTCCGTAGCTTTTTGCGGTTCCAAATAAAAATAGAGCAGTCCAGAAGAACCACTGGAAGTATACGGTATGCCTGATCTGAGTTTCAAACGTGACTTTCATGACCTTCAAAAATATAAAATCTTGGGACAGATTGAAAAAAACGTTGTTAAAGACTTCAGAAGGTGGCAGATGACACCGTTTTTTAGGTGGATGGAATATTCTGCTATTGGTATTGAAAAATCTGCTGTCTGGATGATATGTCAGAAACTGCATCGGAATTAATCAATATTTGCATAAAAAATATGACAGAACGTTCCGAAAGGCTTTATGGATTGGATCATCTGAGGGCAATTGCCATTTTGCTTGTATTAATGTATCATTACCGTGCATTCAAACATCCCGGCTGGATTGACAGTATCGGAAAGTTTGGCTGGACAGGTGTGGACCTGTTTTTTGTTTTAAGCGGTTACCTGATCTCCGGACAGTTGTTTAAAGAAATAAGAAATAAAGGAGCAATCAGCCTGAAGACTTTTTATATAAAACGGTTTTTCAGGATTTTTCCGGCTTATTTTTTTACACTTTTCCTGTATTTTACATTGCCTTTTTTCAGGGAACGGGAAGCTTTATCACCTTTATGGAAGTTCCTTACTTTTACCCAAAATTATGGACTGGATGTTATCAGCCGGGGAACATTTTCACATGCATGGTCATTATGTATTGAAGAACAGTTTTATCTCATCCTTCCTTTGCTTCTCTTAATTCTGATACCGTCAAAACTATTCAAATATCTGGTGGTTCTGATGATGGCTGTTATCGGACTTTCTGTTGTATTCAGATTTATAGCATGGAATGGTTTCATCGCAGAAATTAATCCTAATTCACCGGACTTCTGGAAGTTATGGTATATGAAAGTCTATTACCCTACCCATACCAGGCTGGACGGGCTTGGAACAGGTGTTTTGATCGGATATTTGATGCAATATTCATCCGTTTTTAAAAAAGGGTTGAAGCTAATGGAAATGCATTATTCTTTCTGGGCATACTTTTATTGGGAATTTCATTCTGGATATGCCGTGAGCAGACTTCTCGAACAGCTTCTGCCTTTGGTTTCACATGGGTCGCCGTAAGTTATGGAGTTATTCTTTTGGCCTCGATTTCAAAATCCTCTTTTCTATATCGTTCAAAATCTTATCTTACTGCTCAGCTGGCATCTTTATCATACGCTGTTTATCTTTCGCATAAAGGCATTATTCATATGGTGCAGACAGCTCTTGATGATTTTAATCTTGAAAGCTCAGGCAATGTGAGCCTTCTTCTGTGCCTGTCAGCCTGTATTCTTGGTGGCTTGATCTATAGATTTGCTATTGAGAAGCCCTTCTCCATCATTAAATTCAAAGTTTTGAAAAAAATGTGATCCCATGAGCTTATACAGGTAGTAATGCATTGTTCTTCGCATATGCGCAGAAGCATAAACCGCCGGAATAAATATCCTTATTTTTATTGATCATTTTTGAACTTTACTGTTCAGAAATGCTGTACTATAGTCAGAAGCGAGAATAATCAATTAAACTCCTTTGTTATGGAAAATACACAGCATACACCCGGGATATCTTCTTCCAGAGAAGCTGAAAAGCATTCAACACCTTCTTCTTCAATGTACAGGCGTTTTGTGCTGATGGCTTTGGTAATGTTCTTTGCCATGTATATTATGATGTATGTAATGATAGACAGCCTGCAGAATCTTATTTCGAATATTAATAATTTATATATGGCACTGCTGATGACCTCAGTGATGCTTCTTATTGAATTATGGATCATGCGGAAAATGTATACCGGTAAAACAATGAATCGGGGCATCGTGATTATTGCTGTGGTAACAGGTGTTTTTTCATGGTTGGGAATCAGGGAACAAATAAATGTGGATGACAGGCAGTTTGTAAAAAGTATGATTCCTCATCACGCTGCTGCTGTTTTAATGTCCGAAAAAGCACATCTCACCGATCCGCAACTCATTACACTGCAGAAAAATATTCTTAAAACACAATCCGAAGAAATCAGGCTGATGAAGCATAAACTCAGGGAATTTGAAAGAAAGTAAAGGAAAATCGGACTATTAATATGGTAATTATGGTAAATTTCTTTTTGTAACGCAAAGTTTTTGTTCTTTCTCTGATTTTAAGGCAGCAAAGAGGAAATCAATTGCATTGATTCTTCCAAGCGCATGTATTTTGTTAGCTTCATCTGCGACTTTGTCACTTTCTTCGCCTGCCTTACTATAAAAAAGGCACCATTTACAGGTAAATGATGCCTCGTCACTGAATATATTTGAATGTAAAATTGTTTTTTCTTTATCTATTCATTCTGCTTGATTTGTGGGTTATTATTAATTTCTTTATTAGGGATCTGGAACCTGAATTTATCCGGTGTCAGATTGAATCTTCCAAAAGTATGGTTGGTTCCTGTGTATACTCGTTCTAACGGTATATTTAATCTTTTCATATCGAACCAGGCATAACCTTCACCCCAAAGTTCTATTCTTTTCTGGAGAATAATTTCATTGATCAGCTCAGTGCCCGATTGGGCAGATAGGGTATAAGCCTGATCCCTTTTTGAAGTAATGTCAAATAATACCTGTTTTGCCTCTGCTTCTCTTCCCTGTCTGGCCAGGGCTTCTGCCTGTATATAATAAAGAGAAGAAGCTCTGATATAAATATAATCTCCTTCAAAAAGGGTAGGGTCTTTAAACTTCCAGCTTACATAAGGCGGATAATTTTTTGTTTTTCCGTTAAAAGTATATGCTGCATTCTGGCTGCCATTGAACACTTTTTTACGGTAATCTGTTGCCGGAATTGCTTCATAAAGACGTTTGTCGATCAGCTTACGGATCTGTGCAGCCCCGGCATAGCCTTCGTTGGTATTATCAAACATTGAAAAGAAAGAGGCATAGTAATTTCCGATACTCATCGTGGAAATCGTATTATGAAAACCCCATATTACCTCGGGATTATTGATGTTGGAAAATCCGGTAGTGGTATAATCATCTTCCGTCATCAGAGTAATTCCCTGCTTACTTTCCCCGGCATATTGGGCGGCTTGTATATAATCTCCTGTTTCCAGAAATATTTCGGCTGCAATAGCTTTGGCAGTTCTTTGATCTATCTGAGCCCTGGACGGGCGTGAATAACTATCCAAAAGTGAAACGGATTCCACAATATCTTTCTTGATCTGCGCATACACCTCCGCAACCGTTGATCTTGGAAGTCCCTGATTCGGATTGCCTGCCGTAAGAACCAATGGAAGCCCCGGTTCAGATTGATGCCCGTTATAATCATGGGCATAGAAGCGAACCAGATAAAAGTAGGAGTAGGCTCTCAAAGCAAGTAACTGCCCTGCAATTGCCCTGTTTTTTGCATTTGTATTTTTATCCAGACCATCAAGAAGTTTGTTGATCACAAATATTCTGGCATAAAAAGTTGTCCATACAATTTCAGAAGCAATATTGCTGGCATTGGTCGCTTCGTAATTATAAAACATTCCCAAATGCTGGTTGGTAGACTGGATGACGTCGTTGGACATCAGATCGGCACCTGCTTTGATTCCCATAATTCCGAAATCTGAGTGCACGGTAGTACCTCCGCACCGTTGCTGCGAAGATCAAGATAGATTCCACCCAGTATTTTTTCAGGGCTGTTAGCATCATTATTGAGTTGTTCACCGGAAATATCTCCGTCCGGTAAAGTATTGAGATCATTGGCACAGCTGACTGTCATAAAACCAATAGTGACAGCCGCTAGAAAGTATTTTATTTTTTCATTCCTGTTCTTTTTAAAAATTAAGTTTAAAGCCTAATGAGACACTGGACAGCAGGGAATAACGGTACGGATCAGAAACTCCGGTCAGTGAAGCTCTCGGATCATATCCTTTTCTCTTGGACCACAGATAAAGATTGTTCCCTGTCACATAAATTTTCAGTCCTGATAAGCCTGCCTGCTGTGCAAAACCATCAGGAAGCTGATAGGACAGCGTAACATCCTGAAGGCTGATATAATCTGACTTGATCAGATAAAGTGTTGAATTTCCGTTCTGGTTTGTTGCAGTAAGGTCTACTCTTGGCAATGCTGCATTTGGATTTTCAGGAGTCCATGTTTTATCCAGATCCGTTGAATAGTTGGACCCATAACTGTCAGAATGGAATAAACTTCTGTAAATATCGTCATAGCCATATCCCCCGAACTGGTAAGCGAAATTCACTGCCAGATTGAATCTCTTATATGAAAAATCAGTTCCGAATCCTCCATATACTTTCGGAATAGCAGATTTTCCCGTATTATAATCAGTAGCCTCCTTATAATTGTTGGTAACTGTTCTTTCTTCCTTTTGAGTAGCTGGATTTATCACGGTACGGTACCACAGGGCATCACCATTTTCAGGATTTACTCCTGCAAATTCTTTCAGGAAATAGGTGTAGCGGTCTCCACCTTCCGTAAGGATAAACAAGCCGCTTACCAGACCCGTATTTCTCTGCTCAGCGGGCAACCGGGTAATCTTATTTTTATAATGAGTGGCATTGGCATAAACACTCCACTGGAAATCGTCACCGCGAAGGATGTCCACACTTAGATTCGCCTGAACACCTCTGTTGGTCATATCCCCGATGTTTCCATATTTCACATAAGAGCCTGCATTGGATGGAGGAAGGGGAAGAGTATAGATCATATCAGAAACTTTCCTTTCAAAATAATCGGCATTTAAGGTTATTCTGTTCTTCAGAAGTGAAAGTTCAAAACCGGCATTCAGATTTTTGGAAGTTTCCCATTTTAAATCCTTATTTCCTTGTTTTTTAAGAGAAAGAACAGGTTTATCATCCCCGAAATTATTGATTCCGTAGATATCCTGGTAAGCATAATAATCTCTGCCGGAACCGCCTAAAAGGATATTGTCATTTCCCTGCTGGCCGTAGGAAGCCTTTAGTTTTAAAGAATTAATGACGCTGTTATCCTTAAGGAAATTTTCCTTTGCAATATTCCATGCCAGACCCAGTCCATAGAAATTTCCCCATCTGCTTTCCGGAGCAAATACTGAAGAACCGTCTCTGCGTATATTGGCATTAAAGAAGTATTTACCGTCATAATTATACAACAACCTTGTGAAATATCCTTCTACAGCATATTCATAACCGCTTCCTGATAAATCTGTGATTTTTACAGCATTGTCAAATGACTGGGAATCGGGTAGTAAAAGCTGCTGCTTTGAACCTGAAAATCCATCATCTTTGATCTTATTCAGCTCATGCCCTGCAAGGAGATTGAAGCTGTGATTTCCCAGTTTTTCTGATAGGTAAGCAATTGCTGGTGATTCAAAGTATATTTGAAATTAGAACCTTGCGAAATGGTACCCCTACAGAAGATGAAGTTCCCCCTTCCGTATTCCCGAATTGCAGGTTCCTGGTATTTTCAAGATAGGCTCCGAAATTATAAGTGAAATCCAACCCTTTGATGATTTCATAATTCAAACCAAGGTTAAGGTTGGTAATGTTGCTGACAATCTGTGATTTATCTTTCTGAAGGTTACCTACCGGATTTTCAAATACGGCATAAGATCTTGTGGCACCGTTTGGTCCCTGGCCGTCTCCATAATCGTATAACGCATTTCCATAGCTGTCATAAAGCCTTTGGTAGTTGTTGTCCCTCAGGAAAACAGGATAGAAAGGAGCAATATTTCTGGCAAACTGGAAAGGATTGGAGAAACCGCCGGTTTCACCAAAATCCTGCTTGCTGTAAGTATAGGATAAGGCACTGGTTAATTTCAGTTTTGAAGTGATAGAGTAGTCTACATTAGATCTGATCCCGAATCTTTCAAAGCCCGAAGAGATTAAATATCCCTTATCATCAAGATAATTTAGGGAGGTATATGATTTTACCTGGTCACTATTGGCATTGATTCCTACCGTTGCTTCCCTTCTCAAAGAAGGCCTGAAAAGCAGTTTCTTCCAGTCGTCCTGATATAATAATTTTGCATCAGGATTAAAAGAACCATTCTTTGAAATAAGTTGGTTAAAAGGAACATTATAAGCATCATATCCCAGTTTGGTCAATGCTGCAAGCCCTACATCATGAGGAGAAGCACCGGAAGGAACAGAACCCGGTTGTTTCAGTCTTGCAATTTCACCGATTCTGGCTCTGTTGTAATAAGCCGTATAATAATCCTGCGGAGAAGTATAAACTGAATAATCCCTGATAGATCTGAAGTTAACCCCGGTCCGGACATCAGCTTCAATGCTCAGTCCTTTGCTTTTACCTCTTTTTGTATTCACAATAATTACCCCATTGGCCCCTCTGGAACCATATAAAGCATTTGAAGAAGCGTCTTCAAGAAAGGAAATGCTTTCAATATCCGATGCGGCAATACTGTTGAGATTTCCGCTGTACGGAATGCCATCCAGTACAATTAACGGGTCGCTGGAGGCATTGATAGAGCCAATTCCTCTCATTCTGATCGTAGGCTGGGAACCTGGCTGTCCTGAAGAGATTACCTGTACCCCTGCTACTTTTCCACCAATTCCCTGGAGAATATTTCCGTTTTGAAGAGTAGAAAGATCCTTAGCCTTCAGCGACTGCACGGATCCGGTAATTTCTTCCTTTTTCTGCTTTCCAAAAGCTACCACCACAACCTCTTTTATGGAGGTTTCCCGGAAAGGCTGTCTTTACTTTGTGCAAAACCATATTCCGCGAACAGCAGTAAGGTCAACACACCAAGCTTGCATTGTTTCTTTTTCATTATATTAATCTAAGTTTAAAATTAACTGTGTATTACTGCTGGCCCTCGGTAAAAATGTAACTTCCTGCCTCCTTTTTCAGGGAGGTTGTAAAAACGGAAGATTAAAATTACAGGAGATATACCCGGATAAAAAAGCCTAGATCAATTTGACTTTAATTCCTACAGTAATGAATGTATTGCCGGAGAGTTAGTACATCATCATGCACATCATATCAAAGCACATGTCTTGAGAAATACGGTTGTGCTGTGAAGGAACTGGCATTCCGCAACAGGTAAGCTGTGCAGAAGCTGTCACCATAATGGCGCATAGGTAAGAATTAAAGCTATTCTTATTCATGAGAATAAAGTTTATTTTTTTAACTGGTTCAAAATTATTTAATAATTGATGAAACCTGACAAAAGAGGATATGAGATAAATCATATTAGTCTACTAAATTAGTAGATTAATGATGAAAATCCATAATGTGTCGGTTTACTTAATTGATAATCAGCATTTTGACTTGTTGCATAAAATGTTAAAAAATGATAAAAAAATCAGATTTTGATAGTTGAATTAAAATTAACATTAATAAGTCTACTTGTTTTATAGACTTTTGTTTATTTTATAGCATTATCTCATTAGAATAAACATCAGAAGCTTTATCCTGCTATCCGCTCATACTCCTCGCACCTGGCTGAATCCACTTCCTGCTGTGGGGTAACCGCTGCTATCAGGGCTAGGACGGTTTGAATTATAAGTGATAAATGATGAATTATCAATCATGATATAAAATTATCCCAAACTTCTGTGTCAATCCGTGAGATGCGGTTAAATAGCCTCTAGATTGTTATATTCAATAGAAACGGGCTTTAGCCCGTTTATTAAAAAATAAAATTTCATCTGGCTTCAGCCAAAACCTAAAAAAGAAGCCTGCCGAAAGGCAGACTCCTATAAAAACAAGATTGAAAAAGAATTTTATTGTTTGCCGATATCCGGAACAGCCAAAGGATTCTGGTCCCAGCCGCCACCCAGTGCTCTATAGACAGCAACACTCGCTTTAAGCTGACTGACCTTCTTTTCTACCAGCTCAAACTTAGATTCCAGCGCATCACGTTGAGTCAGTAAAACCTCCATATAATCTGCACGGGCATATTTGAACAGATCGTTGGAAATATCGATGGACTTGGTTAAAGCATTCACTTCCTTCGATTTGATATTCACACTGCTTTCCAGATTATGGATTTTAGACAACTGATTCGCGACCTCAATATAAGCTCCCAAAACAGTCTGCTCATAATGATATACTGCCTGGATCTGTCTTGCATTGGCATTATAATAAGCCGCCTTAATTGCCCTTCTGTTAATCAGGGGAGCCGTAAGCTCTCCTGCAAGAGAAAACAGAAATGACTGTGGCTTGATAATATACAGCGGATTAAAAGCCTGCAACCCGATTCCGGCAGAAAGATCAAGAGAAGGGTAGAACCTTGCCTTGGCTGCTTTGATGTCAAGTTTGGCTGCTGCAAGTTCATATTCTGCCTGTTTGATGTCAGGACGGTTTTCCAGAAGTTCAGACGGAATTCCGCTATACACCGCCTGGGGAACAACAGAATCAAAGGAATTCTGACTCCTTTCTACAGGCTGGGGAAATCTTCCTACCAGATAATTGATCTTATTTTCAGTCTCTACAATCTTTTGCCGGATGTCGTACTGCATGCCCTGGGTTTTCAGAACCTGAGCTTCAAATCGCTGTACGGCAAGCTCATTGGACCGGGCATTCTTCTTTAGATCCCTGATAATCTCCAGTGCGTCATTCTGAATTTTGATATTCTGATTCAGAATAACCAGTTCATTATCCAGTGCCAGCAGCTCGTAATAAGAATCTGCAATCTCCGAAATAAGATTGGTGGTCATGAAATTTTTGCCCTCAATGCTGGCAAGGTATCGCTGTACCTGGGCTTTTGTAGCATTATGAAGCTTTCCCCAGATATCCGTTTCCCACTGTGCCTGGGCACCTACTCCAAAATCGAACAAAGGTTCGGGCATTTCCCGGCCGGGTTCTATTTCAGTGTTGGCTTCCATAGCCCCGATATTGGTGTACCGGCTTACTTTATCTACTCCTGCACCGGCTTTCAGACCTACAGAGGGAAGATATTCACCTTTTCTGGCTTTGATTTCATTTTTGGACATTTCAATTTCCTGAAGAACAATATTCAGCTCCTGGTTATTCTGAAGAGCCTGCGTAATCAGCTCCTGAAGATACGGGTCACTGAAATATTCATTCCACTTCATTTTTCCCGTATTGATGGTGTCATTTTGTGCTGAACCGTATTTTTCCGGGACGGTTTTATTTTCAGCACGCTGTTCTATTTCGACAGGCTTACAGGCAGTAAGGCTTAATAAGAAGACTGCCAGCCCTGCATATTGATATATTTTTCTTTTATTCATAATGGATCATGTCTTCGCTTAATGGAGATTCATCTTCGTCTTTGATCATTTTTTTACCGTCAGACCATTTGGCAAATATGTAGTAGAGCCCCGGAATCACAATAACTCCGAATAGTGTTCCTATCAGCATTCCTCCCAATGAAGATGCCCCAATGGTATGATTCCCGATAGCCCCGGCGCCTCTGGCAAAAACAAGCGGAACCAACCCTGCAATAAAGGCAAATGAGGTCATCAGGATAGGTCTGAAACGGGCTTTGGATCCTTCTACAGCAGCTTCAAGGATGGAATCTCCTGCCTGTCGCCTTTTCACGGCAAATTCAACAATAAGAACCGCATTTTTACCCAATAATCCAATGATCATAATCAATCCTACCTGTGCATAAATATCGTTTTCCAGTCCCATAGCTTTTAATAATAAGAAAGATCCGAAAACTCCCACAGGCAACGAACAAAGTACAGCAAACGGAATAAGGAAACTTTCATACTGAGCAGCCAGAACCAGATATACAAATACCAGAACAACAAGGAAGACGTAAATGGCTTCATTACCACGTTGCGCTTCATCGTAAGATAGTCCTTCCCAAGCCACTTTATATCCGTGAGGAAGTGTTTTGGCAGCCGTTTCATTGATAGCCTGAATCGCATCTGCCGTGGTATATCCTGCCGCCGGAAGTCCGCGGATAGCTGCAGAATTATACATGTTGTAACGGGTAATTTCGTTAGGTCCCTGTGTCTTTTTCATGGTCATGAATGCCGAATAGGGAACCATTTCATCACGGTCGTTTTTCACATACAGATTCATAATATCCGTAGGAAGCCTTCTGAACTCAGGAGACGACTGTACATACACCTTAAAGAATTGCCCGAAACGGATAAAACCCTGTTCATATGTACTACCGATCAGAATGTTGAGGTTATCCATCGCTTTTCCGATAGAAACCCCTTTCTGCATGGCGGCGTTATTGTCAAATACCAGTTCATACTGAGGGTAATTGGCTGCAAAAAAGGTGAATACTCCTGAAAGTTCCTTGCGTTTTTTAAGCTGTGCGATGAAATCCTTATTAGCTTTGTCAAATTCCTGATAGTCTGTCGTTCTGTTCAAATCCAGAAGCCTCATGGAGAAACCTCCCGAAGACCCAAATCCCGGGACAGCCGGTGGTTCAAAGAATTCAATAGTCGCTCCCAGGTCTTTTGACTTTTCTTCAAGCTCCTTCATGATATCTTTTACAGAGTGCTCACGGTCGTTCCAGCTTTTAAGGTTAATCAGACAGGTTCCTGCATTGGAGCCGCGTCCTTCCGTCATGATTTCATATCCTGCCAGGGATGATACAGATTCCACACCGTCTACACCCATACATATTTTCTGTAAGGTTCTCGAAACTTTATTGGTCTGTTCCAGGGTAGAACCCGGAGGGGTCTGGATAATCGCATAAATAGTTCCCTGGTCTTCATTAGGGATAAATCCGCCGGGAAGTACTTTGTTGATCACAAAAATTCCGGCACAGAAAGCAATCAGAATTCCCCATGTCACAACTTTCCTGCTGACAATTTTTCTAAGGAATGAAGCATATTTTCCGGTTACTTTATCAAAACCGCTGTTAAAGGAGTCTAAAGCTTTGGTGAAAATATTTACCTTTTTAGGTTTTCCATGATGGTTTTTCAGTAACATTGCCGCCAAAACCGGAGTCAGCGTAAGGGCTACTACCGCTGAAATCACGATAGAGCTTGCCATGGTAATGGAAAACTGACGGTAGAAAGTTCCTACAGGACCCGTCATGAACGAGATCGGAATGAATACGGCTACCATCACGGCTGTAATGGCAATAATAGCTCCGGCAATTTCTCCCATTACTTCTTTTACGGCTTTATAAGGCGAAATATTACTGTCTTCCATCTTGGCGTGAACAGCCTCTATCACCACAATGGCGTTGTCAACCACAATACCGATGGCCAGTACCAATGCGAAAAGGGTAACAAGGTTGATGGTTAATCCGAAAAACTGAATCACAAAGAAAGTTCCGATCAGAGAAACAGGCACGGCAATAATAGGGATCAGGGTAGAGCGCCAGTCACCAAGGAAAATGAAAACTACAATAGCAACGAGGATAAATGCATCTCTCAAAGTGTGTATTACCTGCTCAATAGAAGCATCCAGGAATTGCGAAACGTCATAACTGATTTTATAATCAACACCCGGGGGAAATTCCCTTTCATTTCTGCAAGTTTTGCTTTTACGTCCCGGATCACATCATTCGCATTACTTCCGTAGTTTTGTTTTAACACAATAGAAGCGGAAGGATGCCCGTCAAGATTAGAGTAAATATCAAAGAATTCACTTCCCAGTTCTACTTTGGCAATATCTTTCAGCTTTACATTCTCTCCTTCGGCATTGGAACGTACGATGATATTTTCATATTCTTCCGGTTTGTTATACTGTCCTTTATACGTCAGTACATACTCCAGTGACTGGGCAGCAATACCGGAACTTTGCCCGATTCTTCCCGGACGCCCGATAATACTTTGTTCACCAATAGCTTTCATCACCTCATCTACCGAGATATCATAAGCCCGCATACGGTCAGGATTCAGCCAGATACGCATGGCATATCTCCGGCTTCCCAGGATCTGAGATTTTGCAATTCCGTGGATACGGTTGATTTCCGGGATGATATTTACCATAGAGTAGTTGTACAGGAATTTTTCATCCATACTTTTATTCGTACTGTAAAGATTCACGTACATCAGCATACTCGGCTGGATAGGGTTTACCACAACACCCTCTTTCTGTACCAGCTCCGGCAGTAACGGCATTACCTGATCCACTCTGGTTTTTACAAGAACTACGGCCTCGTTGGGATCAGTTCCGGGATCAAAGACTACATTTACAGTGGCTTCTCCCGCGCTAGTAGCATCAGTAGTGATGTAACGCATTCCCTGAACTCCGTTGATGGCATTTTCAATCGTAATCAGGGATGATTTTACTAATACATCTGCACTTGCTCCGGGATAGGCAATGGAAACCGCTACTGTGGTAGGAGCAATTTTTGGAAACTGTTCTGTGGGAAGCTGCTTCATAGCAATCCCTCCCATAAACAGGATCACAACCGATATCACAATGGCGAAGACCGGTCGGTGTATTACTTTTTTAAACATAATGCTGCTTGGGATTATTCGGCGTACAGATCCAGGTTAGACATTACTTTTTCAGGCTTTTGATATTTTGAGCTGATCTTTTGGTTTTCCTGAACCATTCTAAGACCCTCCAGAAGGATTCTGTCATCCTTTCCAAGCCCGGAAGCAACTACATAAATATGCGGTAATTCGGCAGCAACTTTTATTTCTCTGGCATGTACTTTACCGTCTTTACCGATCACATAGACATATTTCTTTTCCAGCTCTTCGAAAGTGGCTTTTTGTGGAATCATCATCGCATGGGCGTAAGGTGACGTGATCACAATATTTCCGGTTTCCCCGTATCTCAGCAGTCCGTTTGGATTCGGGAAAGTGGCCCTGTAGGCGATATTTCCGGTTTCATTGTCAAAATCAGACTCTATGGTCTGTACGATACCATCTTGTGTAAACTCTTTCCCATTGGCCATTCTCAGGCGTACATGCATCGGGTTGTTATCCTTTTTAGCATCCATCTGGTTAAGATATTCAGCTTCCGGAACATTGAAATAGACCCACATTTTGCTGTTGTCGGAAAGTTCCGTTACCAGTTCCCCTTCATCCACCAGACTTCCTTTTCTGACATGTAATTTTCCTACGATTCCACTGAAAGGCGCACGGATTTCTGTGAATTTCAAATGGGTATTCATTGAAGCCAGTTCAGCCTGGGCTTTTTCATATTTTGCTTTAGCCATCGCCATTTCCTGCGGGGCTACAATGTTTTTATCGGAAAGGTTTTTGGTATTCTGATATTCGATTTGCGCATATTTCGACTCTGCTTTTGCACGGTTTACATCAGATTCATAAAGATTGGGCATGATTTTGAACAGCAGCTGTCCTTTCTGTACGAATTGCCCTTCATCTACATAAATAGACTGAATATATCCCTTTTCCTGAGCACGGAGTTCGATATGATTGATAGAACGGATTTGTGCCACATAATCTTTGTTGACCAAAGTATCTTTTACAAGCGGGCTTGTAACATTGAATGATGCCGCTTCTGTTTTTTCTTCTTTTTCAGATTGACAGCCTGCCAACAGGAAAATAAGGCACAGGTTAATATACATGAGACTTTTCTTGACCATGATCATATTTTTATAATAATTTATAATTGAAAAATAGAGTTACCTGCTCTCAAACGGATATGAAAGCATATAAGAATTATCGGAAAAAAATATTATAAAATCACAGTCTGATGACCCTGTACTGGATGTACAGATCATCACGTAAAGGCTTTAAATGTCCTGACTGAGCGAGTGAAACAGCGATTTGTCTGTCATGAAATGTAGTGACGAAGCCGGAGATCAGATGCCAGAAACCTTCTTTGAAAAGGGCAAGAAGTTCTGTAGAGTCAGATGTTTCTACATTATCATCATTTTCGTTGTCATTTTCAGAAAGATTTGCTCTGATTTTGTTGTAGCGGGGATGGCTGATATTGTAAGCCTCATTGGTCTCGTGATTTTTAAGAAATGCAAACGATTTTTTGATGCTTTTTTCTGGTGAACCAGAAGATCAGTTGTAAAATGAAGATCAGAAGGAGTATCTGTTGAGATATACTGCTGGATTTGCCCATAGTACCAACCTAAAACGGTAAGCAATGCAAATAACAAACTGTACAAATATTGATAAAACCTTTTCCGCATCCCAGAGACAAAGGTAGTTAAACTTCAAAATAAGTACAACCGTTATAGATTAAAAAAGTGTTAAAAAGTGTCCTGTTTATTGAAAAAAATAAAAGAGAAGAATATTATCTGGCATTTTACGGAGGAGACATCGGAATAGATTAAAAAAGAATCTGCATTTAAAGATCGTCTGAGAAATGGTTATGGATGCATAATTGAGTGTTTTTAACAGAAAAATTAATCTTATTTTTGAAACGGCATTATTCTGCATAATTTTTGCTGTAACAAGCTACTTTTAACGGTTAACATAACCGGCAATACAAAAATCTTCCAATATTATGATGAAAAAATACCTTATTTATATATCACTTTTAGGAGCACCCTTATTTTGGGGACAGGGTAAAATAACTGAAACGTCTGTATACCAGCATAACCTGGCTTTATCTGAGCAGGAAAACAAAGCGGTGGCATTTGATGCTGATATCAGATTATCTGAGGCGGAACAGGCTTTGGATAAAAAAATATCCGGGATCCGTAAACAACTCATCAGCGATACGGAATCGAAGAAAATATCTTTATATAACAGTTCTTTTAATGAATTAAAACCATTAATAGAAAACAGTAATCTGTTTCAGCTTCTCCAGACAATGCCGAAAGGAGGTTTGCTGCATACCCACAGCGGAGGGATAACAGATGTGAAATGGATTATTTCGAGGGTGAGAAAATATCAGGAAAGCTATGTTTACGATCAGAAAGATAACGATCAGTTTATTTTCGGGCAGCTGGCTTTTTTTGAAAAGGGAAAGGTTCCCGCAGGATTTGTGAACCTTGATAAAAAACTGGCTTCAAACCCTGGTTTTGAAAAAGAGCTGCAGGATCTTCTTACGTTGAAACGTGATAATCTCTGTTCTTATACGGATTATTGGATTGAATTTGAAAAGCGCTTTAAACGCATCAGCCTGCTGCTTCCGTACCGTCCTTTCTTCAAGGAATATTATCTGAAAGGATTTCAGGATCTGATAAAAGATAAAGTACAGCATGTAGAAATCAGGTATATTTTTGATGAGCTTTACGATTTTCAGCATGGAAAATATCCTTTGAAAACTTCCATCACAGACCTGCAGGATATTCTTAAGCAGATACACCAATCGGATCCGCAGTTCACGCTGAAGCTGATCTATTCAAGCTTTAAATTCTTAGATAATGAAAGTATCGAAAAACAACTGGAAACGGCTTTCGTAATGAAGAAGGAATTTCCGGATATGATCTCAGGTTTTGATCTTGTAGCGGATGAAGCAGCAGGACATGATATCCGTTTCTTTGAAAGAAGCTGGACAAAAATGGATGATCTCAGCAAAAAGTACGGTGTGGAACTGCCTCTTTTCCTTCATGCAGGAGAAAGCAATTCTGCCCTGAATGAAAATGTCCTCGATGTAGCCCTGTTGAACAACAACAGAATAGGTCATGGACTGAATCTTATTTACTTCCCAAAAACCATGGAGAAGATCAGAAAACAAAACAAGTTGGTTGAGGTGAGCCCGATCAGCAATCAGATTTTAGGATATGTAAGTGATCTGAGAAACCATCCTGCACGGGTTTTATTAAGCAACGGAATACAGTGTTCAATCAACAGTGATGATCCTTCAGTGTATGGATATACCGGACTGAGTTATGATTTCTGGACAACATTGGTGTATTGGGAGCTGGATTTAAAAGCATTGAAAAAACTGGTTTTTAATTCTCTTCAGTATTCTTCTTTGAATGATAATGAGAAAAAGAAAGCCACAGCTTATCTTAACCAGCAATGGAATGATTTTGTACAGAAAGCCAGCCGGCAATTCAACTAATCAGAAAAGATTTTCCTGATAAAATAAATCGCATTATTGAAGCCAATGATGCGATTTGTCTTTTCAGCAGATCAGTAAAGCTTACTTTTTAGCTTTAATCCGGACAGTTCTTTTTTTATAACAGTACCCAGTTTTGAAGGGCTTACTTTTGTCAGGACCAAAGATTCACAGCCATTGAAAACAGCAAAACGTTTTAAGGTTTCTGCAAAAGGAGTAAGCCAGAGTTCAGGGGCAGCCGTATTGTTTTCAATATGTAAATGAATAAGCTCAAGCTTTTTTTCCTTTCTGTGGGCTTTACAGTCGACTCTTCCGATAAACTGATCTCCGAACAGGATAGGAAGGCAGAAATAGCCATACTGTCTTTTTTCTTTCGGAGTATAGCATTCCAGCCGGAAGTCGAAATCAAAGATCTGTTTTACACGGTCCCGGTGAATGATAGAATTATCAAACGGAGACAGCAGCCATACTCTGGAATCTGTCAGGTCAAATGTTTTGTTCAGTGTATCATTCTGTATAAAAACAGAAGTTCCTCCGTCTGCCTTGATTTTTGATATTCTGCCTTCTTCCAGCATGCGCTGCAGCACTTCACTGACATTCTTCTTCAGTTCATTTCCTTTCCGGAGATGGGTAATCTGCTTTAATGTCGTAAATCCATAGGCGCGGAGATTGGTTTTGACCAGATATTCTGCAAATTCAAATGGGGTAGGTGCTGTGGTGTTCACAGAAGAAGGCAGTACTCTTTCAGCCAGATCATAGGTTTTCTGCATTCCGGAACGGCCGCTGATCATCAGGTCTCCTTGCATGAAAAGCCGTTCAAGGGCTAGTTTGGCAGGTTTCCAGTTCCACCAGCTTCCGGCTTTATGGCTCTCATTTTCAAAATCTCTTGCTCTTTTAGGTCCTTCATTACGGATGGTATCGGTGACATACTTCATCACTTCAGGATCCGCATTATGATAGCGGGATTCCCCACGTTTGATGGTCAGCATCTGAGGTAAAACATACCGGAAATCCTGCATGGGAAGATAAGATGCTGCATGGAACCAGTATTCAAATACTTTACGTTCCTCTACCAGCTCGTCCAGATAACCTGCCTGAAAATCAGGGATTCTTGTCCAAAGGGTATGATGATGGGCACGTTCCACCATGGATAAAGTATCAATCTGTATATATCCGAGATGCTCCAACGCGTTAAGAACGGCATCTTTTCCGGTTCCGAACGGTGTATTTCGGGTTAATCCCTGACTATCCAGCGTTGCAAGTTTCAATTGTCCTAATGCCAGCTTCTTTTCCATATCCGAAGAAAACAGGTTTGTGATGTTTTTTCAAATATAATGATTTGACACAAAAGCATTCAATGAAACCTTCACAGAAATTGATCTCGAAGATATTCATCTGAAATCAAAATAATTGAGTGGAGGTCTTATTGCTCTTCTTTGATTTCCGAAAAATTAATTTCTTTGTTATAAATTACATCAACTATATTTTTTATGAAATTTTCTTTTTGGATGCGCTCTCCATTGGTATTATAAGAAATTGAGAGATCGGCCTCCTTATTATAGATGAGAACAGTGTGTGATCCTAAGGTATCGCCGCCATGCCCGTAGAATGTAATCCCGTCAAAATCCCAGATCGCCATTCCTCTTCCCCAGCTTTCTTTCCCAATACAGGTTCCATCAGTTTCAGCGTTTCTTTTTCAGAATCATATGATGGAATAAGCTGTTGATGAAAATATTCAGATCGTAAGGTGTTGCAGAAATATCGCCTACGCCGATAACATTGAGAAAGTCTAACTCCTTTTTCAGTATACTCCAGGAATTGTTTTGATAATGATAGGGCAGGAATATATTTTTTGCCCGGGTTGAAAAGGGGCCAGATTTTTTAACCGGAGAGGTCTTACAATTTCTGACCGGACTATTTTATAAAACGGTTTCTTATATTTTTGTTCAAGGATTCCCGTTAAAAGATAATAGCCGGAGTTGGAGTAATCCACCTTTTCACCCGGCTCAAAACTTTTGCCCTGCGTGATGATAAGATCCATAATCTCTTTATCACTTGTTTTTTCGGTTGCCCATACTTCTCCATTTCTCACCAGATAATTTCCCAGCCCGCTGCTATGCTCCAATAAATTTTTAATTGTTATTTTATCAGCATTAACAATTTCAGGATAAAACTCAGAAAGCTTACTATTTAAATACAGTTTATTTTCTTCAATTAACCTGAAAATTAAAACTGCAGTAATCATTTTGGTAACAGAGCCTACCTGATATCTGGTATTCTTATCGTAAGTTAATCCGGGAATATTTTTTTGCCCGAAATTTTTAGAATAAATTTCTTTACCGTTTTTAAAAATTGACACACTCCCCACTCCCAGATTATTTTTTTCAATATAATTAAAGTAATCATCTAATTTCTCAGGATTAATGGTTTGTGAAAAAATGTAATTTGAAATAAGTAACAGGAGTAATGCAACCGTATTTTTCATTATTAGTTTTGTTGATTAATCATTGATATAACAATTGGGCATCCGCTGTATTACAGGTATTGACATTCCAGCTAAAGTCAAAAAACTTTGTCCTTACCAATAACAGTTCTACCATCACCTGATGATGAGTCAGGTGACCTAAAAAAGCAGATGTTTTATCCCTTTATCAGTGGTCAAGCCTGTAAATAAATTCCTCAATCTCGGTTTGTCTGGCATTGGCAAAGCCTTTATCTGTACCGATTCTGACAAAACCACAGTTTTCCAGGACTTTTTGCGAACCCAGATTATCAAAAGCAACACGCCCAAAAACAGGTCTTGTTGTTTCAATGGCCAGGAAATCCTTTAATGCTGCTGTGGCAACGCCTTTTCCCCAGAAAGGTTTATCGATCCAATAGGTGATTTCAGCATCACCTTCCAGGATAAACTTGGCAATACTTCCGACGATCACTGTACCGGCCATAATGGTTTGGTTGTTGACGGTGGGGTCTGCCAGCAGCCTGGTGAATTTATTGATATATGCTTCTTTATTTGCAGAATCTTTTGAAGTGAATGCTGCAAGATGATTGGCTTCAGGGTCAAGCTGGAACTCAAAAAGAGTCTCGAGATCATCCGCTACCGTTGGTCTGAGCTTTATTTCATATTGAATGTCTTTCATATTGAGTGTGGATTTGTTGATTTTCAAATATAGAACTTATTTATACTTTTTATACAACAGCCGATCTTTAAAAACAGATTTATTTTAATTACAGATGTCACAGATTTTCTCAGGTGTTTATATCTGATACTGTCATTTTATTTTTAACACTTAAGGCACTTAAGAAAAAATCAAAGATTTTTAAAAACTTATGTGAACTTATTCTACGGAAGGATATCATCTTCATCTTACTTAAGTGTTTTAAAAGCTTTGTGACTTTTGTGGTTCGTTTTTGGTCACAGATGTCACAGATGTTTACTTACAAAGCAGGACAATAATTTTATACGTAAAAATGCTTAGGTGTTACAGTACAAATACTTAGCGTTAAAATCACAGGTTTGTACTCTACCATTCATTCTTTTTTCGCCGTTACTTTGGGATGTTCAAAAGAAGCTTCAAACCCTGAACAACGGCAGCCTCCGAAAAGCCATCAAAAAGAGTAGGAACAATACCAATATTATTAATCATGAAAAATCCTGAAAGTGTTGCTCCTTTTGTAGAAGCATCACAAATTATCACAGAACTGAAAGACAGAGCTAACGAAATCCTGTCAAGTGTTTTAAGTACAGACCTGTCTGCCATCACCATTAACGGAAAAGGAAATTTCCCTTATTACTGGCAGGATCCCTCCAATCTGAAATTTAATAAGAAAACCTATGACTGGATAGCATGCAACCTGAAAGCTGATACAGAGCCGGTGCAGCTGGACCAGGTATTTACCAATTACTTCATTGATGTTTTCTCAAAAGTTAATTATTCCTTATCTGAAGAAGATACAGCAGTACTGAATGACGCCCATTCAAGGGCTACAGATCAGCAGATGGCTTTACTCACTGCCTGGGTGGGTGCCTATGGCTCACTTCCTCCTGCTACGGACACTATGCAGCCAATCGATATCATTATGGATAAAATTGCTACCGAATGGGCCAACCCTGCCACTACTTTATACCAGATCCAGAAAAGTGAGAACCTTGATGCTTTACTGAACAAAACACCGGCAAGCGGAAAGCCTATTCTTCCTGTTTTAGCCAGCTATCTGGATGCTTTGGGTGCTACCATATCCTTACAGAACAATGTGACGATGAATAACGGCTATCTGTCCAGAGTTTTAAAGAATGTACAGAATCCTAAAAAAGAAAACGGAGGACTGCAGCTGAATGACGACAGTATTTTACCCGCTTTTGAGGTGACAACTCCACTCAACCAGATTTTAAACGGTCTTAAAAATACTTCCCAGGCAGCCCAGATCGATATGGAGGTCAGCCGTGAATCCGAAAGCCGGTTCCGGGTTTCCGTACAGGGGAAAACGGGTTTTTCTATTCCTATCTTTGATTTCTTTACGCTGGGAATAGGCGGTAATGCCAATTATTTCAGTGAAAATATTGCCATCAGCAAAAATTCTATCAAAATATCGATGTCTTTTACCGGGGTTACCCTGGTGAACTTTGGTCCGAAGGATTTTAATATTGCCAGCAATTTGTACTGGGCATGGTTTGATCCTATCCGAAAAGCGCAGATCAACAGCAGAGACAAACAGGAAGAAAAACATATTTCAGGATACAAATTCTCTCCGGATCCGGCTACGAAATTCGGGCCTGACGGACCTTTCGGTTTGCTGAACGGAGTGGCAATTTCCAATTATCCAAGTGTAGAGATCACGGTAACCGGTGAAGATTATAAAAGCATTCAGAAAACCTTTGAGCAGTCTACTTCTGCAACGCTTTCTTTCTTAGGAATTCCTCTGGCAAGCGTTAAGGAATCTACCTATTCTTCCTCTTTTTCTGTAGACCATTCAAAATCTACCATCAAGATTACACTGACGCCTCCCCAAGCCTGGTAGCCGGTAATAATAAAGATTCCATAGCCTGGGTACTTGGTGCTATTGTGGATTATCCTGCCCAGGTAGGTGAAGGTGTGGAACTTCTTGATGATGAGGAATTAGTAGCGAAAGGTGCTTATCCTAATTACCAGCTGTATGAAGATAGTACCGGAACTACTTATTGCTCGGTAAAAAAGTAAAATCCCACGCAGTGGGCAGCGAATGGATAAGGGAGTGTCTGGCAGCCCATCCGGGAACAAGACCATCCGGAAAACCATGGACCAGCCCTCAACAATCAGGGGTAATATGGCCTTAACCAAACAACAAATAAACCATAAAAAAACAGACTGTCTCAACGAGGCAGTCTGTTTTTATATCAAGATTTTCTAATATCGGTATGTTTAGTCTTTTTTGCTGGTCTCAAACAGGAATCTCCAACGTAGCAGACTTTAAAAAATCTGAAGGTTTAAAATACTATTTGACAAGTAGATAGATCCCAACCCCAATGGCAGCATAGGCCGTCACTGTAAGAATATCAGCAATAGGCTGTGAAAAACGTCTTTCCGCAATCTTCTCACTGTTGATCTGGTTCTTATGGAATTTCAGATTCTTTTTGGCATTACGAACCGGATGTACTACAAGACTGTCGCCTTCCCATCGGTCAACAATGACTTTGTAGCTCTTGTTATCCACTTCAATTTTAACATTTTTACCGGCAGCCAGTTTCTCCTGAACATTAACAGGAGCAGGCGGCTGCTGAACATTCAGGTTCTGGGAAACAGGATTGTTTTTATTATTAGCCGGTTTATTGTTAGCTGCCGGATCCGCAGGTTTTTTTACCTGATACGTATAGCAGCTGGTAAGGGAACATAATATAATGATGAAATAAAGATTCTTTCGCATGAGCCAAATTTAAGAATTAAACGGAATATTTGGGAGTTTGTTTTGAAAGATCATGTTTTTTTAGAAAATTCTGTTGTGGAAGTCTCTTGACTTTGAGTCTATCAGTAAAGAACTTTCGAAATCGGAGAATATATATCAAGGTTCGGAAAGTCTTTGAAGGTAACTCTGAGGTGAGATTCTTCCTTCGTCAGAATGACGGTTATACAGGTGAAAGGCTGGCAGTCTGTAGTAGATTAGTATAAAATGAGAATGGTAGCGGTCTCTTTATGATTACTATGACTTCCGGACTCCTTCTTCAAAACTAAAAGAGAGACTTTCTCAGTCTCTCTTTATTATTTTAAAACCTGCTGGTCATAAAGAATATTGTCATCTTCATCAAAGCTTATGATCAGTACTTTAAATTGCTTTGCACTGTCATTATTGAAGAATTTGATTCTTGGCGGAACATAATCGCTGTCGAACAGATTAGGGTTCCAGTACAGGGTTTCGCGGGTGTCGTTTTCAATTTTTTCCGGGGCGTTATCATCAATCATTTCAATAGGGAATTCTGACGGTTTATCATATCCTTTGATGATGGCTGAATTGTTCTTTTTCGCTTCTTTTTCGTTGCTTTTAGGTTTCATATTCCCTCTCATCGTATAGACGGCCACGGCATCGCCTATTAATCCTGCTCCTTTAATAATTTTTACCATCGCAATGTTGTCAACAGGAAGATTGGCAATCATGGAAGCGTCTGTAGGTATTTCGTCTAAATAAAGCTTAGCCTGCTGGCCGCGGATGTAAGGTACATTAACGCCTGTGTTATTTCTCTGAAATGTAAGGCCGGCAGCTCTTCCCTGCAGCCAGTCCAGGATGTTGACTGATCCTGAAGTATGCTGGTCTTCATTCACAAAGTCAAATACAGTAGAATTGGCAGAAGTGAACATACCGCTGGACAGCTGTTTGTCAAGCTCTGCCTTCGGGTCTTTCTTTTTCCTACCAAAGCAACTTCCTGAATCTGTATGTCATTACTTTCTTTCTTTTTAATGTTTTTTTGAGTATTGATGGCTCTTGAAATTGTTGGAGGAAGCGTTTTATTTTTATCGGCTTTTACCAGTGTATATTTTGTGGGCGGGAAATTGCCTTTGAATGTTGTAGGCGTCACTAATGGTTCTGCGGTCACAAACAGATCGTCATTGCCTGATTCTTTATTTTCTGCATTGACGAATGCTGAAATTTCAAGAGGCTCACTAATGTTGAGGTTATTTAAATAAATATACCCGTTCTGATCTGTTTTAAACTGGCTGAATGCAGGCTGGCCCTGACCTGACTTTGATAATAAGTTGACTGTTGTATTGATCATCAGGGCATTATTTTTAACAGGTTTCAGCCGGTAAGAAAGATATTGCTGAGACTGGGTTTTAATGGTGGGTGCAGCTCCGCTCAGTACGGAATTCCAGTCGAATCTTTTCCAGTTTTCAGAAATAAGCAGGGCATCCAGCGCTTCAGTGTTGGCATTTTTAGAGAAATACTGTGCCGGGCTGTCTATTCTTGTTGTAAAATCTCCCGTCAGCCAAAGTCCGCTTAAAAGATTTTCTTCTTCAGGAGTTGGGGTACCATTGTCTTCACTTACGACAACCGTATAATTTTTAAAATAAGATTCAGGAGAAAGATCAATGCTGTTGAAAGCCCTTGGTGCTGTTTTCAGGCTTTGGCCTACAATTTCAGCCTTCTCAATTTTTAAATTACCGGGTTTTATAAAGCAAAGCCTCTGTGCCGCAATATGGTCCTGTTCATCAAAGATCACCAATTGTAAAATACCATTAGCCCCGTTACTGATTTTGGTAGGGATAAGGCTTGACACATCATTGGTCAGATGGTTGATATTGGCTCTGTAAGCAAGGTGATTATTGATAAGCCCGACAATTTTATACCCCTGAAGCTGTTGTTTCAGGTTAGCACCTTTCAAGGTATATTTAATCCCTTCTCTGGAGCTTGAAACCTGTATATTCAAACCGCTGTCAGCTACCGGCGGCAGGTCTATTGTCTGGCTTTTCCCCGTATTATCCCGGATGATAGCCTGGTATTTCTTTCCTGCAGCCGGAGTTATTGTAAAAGAGGCTACATTTTTATCAAAAGATGTAAAAGTGGTAACCGGAGTGTTTGGGTTCTGGCTGTCAATTACTTTTCCGGTCCAGCTTTCCGGCAGGGAAGAAGGGGATGATAATCTTACTGCAAATTTTACCGGCATACCGCTAATGAAAGTTCCTCCTTCCGGAAAGGCTTTGGCAGACCAGTCCGAACTTTTGGCAACCACCAATGATTCCGCAGAGTTCGGGTTATAAACCGGAATGGTTTTAACAATCTGAAAATCTTCATTAAAGTTGGTCATATAAGGCGTATAGGCCCTTACAAAATAAACCTGCTCCGGAAGGTCTTCTTTCAGCTGGAAATCTCCGCTGCCTTCACCATTGGTAAGGAGTACGGTTTTCCAGTCAATTAATTTTTTATCAGAATTATAAAGCTCGACAAACAGGGTAGTGGATAATGGTGAACGGTTATATCCGTCGAATACAAAACTTTTGAACCATATTTTGTCACCCGCTGCATATTGGGGTTTGTCGGTGAGTACATATACTTTTTCCTGTTCGTAATTATTCTCAAGATTGGTGATGGCTTTTTCCAGTTTGGTTTGTGCCAGTACAGGTTGTACCATTGAAAGAAGCACTACACAGAATATATTTTTCATAGAAATCTCGGCGCATTTTAATTCTGTGCTAATGTAGTTAATTAAACGTTTCGGAAATTGATATTTACAGGTTATTTCACAGGAAATCATAAAGAGGAAAATGACAGGCATATAAAAAAAGACAACTATTGAATAGCTGTCTCTTAAAGTCGTTATTTTTTAAAGTAAACCTTATTGTTTTTATTCAAAAAGGTTTTTAATTCTTACGGTTCAAGCCCTGGGCCGCCACATGAGCTATACGGAACGCATGTTAACTTATCATTGACAAAACACAGTCTTACACACTCTGATCCTCCGGCAATTGCTTTTAATTCTGCTTTGCTAAGCTTTTTTAAATTTTTCATATGTATATATTTTATGTTCCTGACAAATCTCTACATAATTATAATATGATAGATGATATTAACAAATTTTAACGTGGTCTCAATTAAATTACAATAGGTCTTCTGACCATTCATCAGCCATCTTTTCAACATAATCAACAAAGTTTTCAACGCCTTGTATTGTGTAAAAGGTGTATTCAGGCTGATTTTCAAAAACATCAACATCCTCAAACCAATGATCATGGGCAAATAATATGACCTTCCCTGAATTCTTTTCATACATTGTCATATTGCCATTGGCTTCCAGGGCAAAGCAAATAAAGTCATTATAATCTATCGGCTCTTTAGATTCTTCTTCACAGAGATTTTCATAGTATTCTTCCCATTCGCCTATTCCCGTCATACAGGCAGACTTTAAGAATAAATAGTCCTGATTATTAGTAAGGGCCGGTTCGGGCTGGTGATAAGATTCTACAATACCGCCAATTTCTTTCAGTAATAATTCATGTTCTTGTACCAGTTGAAAGTTATCCGTATTTTCTGATTCAATCCGGGTTAGCCACCCACAACTTATATTGTATTTATTGGTCCATGACAATAATCTGTAGGGCTTGCTGTTTATGCTAAAATCAAGTGTTCTGGCTTTTTGAATAAGTCGGGATAATGCAGGAAATGTTGATTTAAAGTCGTCAGAAAGATCCGGGTGCGGTTTTGTATCAGAAAATTCAACAAGGTCATTTGGTCTGATAAACCAATTGATATCTTTCTTAAAAGTCTCAAAGTCTGGATTCATTTGATTGTATTTGAAATTGAATAGATTGTAAATTTAAGTAAAATACCCCGGAGATGCCTGTAATTAATATAGTAATGCCATAATTTTTTCTATATTCAGAAAGATATGAGTATGCTCATATCTGGAAATGACTTGCTTTTTGTATTTTGTACTCTAATATTCCTGTCCATATAATTTAAAAGAAAACAATGCCGGTAAACCCAATACCTCCGGACGGAGGCCTTTTATATAAAGAAACAGATATGGCTCAGTTTTTCCCTGAGCCCTTAAATGCAATCACGGCTGTATTATTTTTAGTCATAGCCATTTTCTGGACCGTTAAACTGAAAGGTAACTTCAAAGAATATCCTTTTTTAACCTACTGTCTGGTTTTATTGTATATCGGAGCCATAGGAGGAACTGTTTACCATTCATTCAGACAGTGGCCGGTATTTATAATGATGGACTGGCTGCCTATTATGCTACTCTGCCTGTCTGCCGGATTTTATTTTGTAGCGCAAAGCACCAGATGGTACTATGCTGCTGTAATGGTTCTGGGGTATGCAGTACTGATGTTCGCTTTAAGGAACTGGATACTGGCAGATCACGCTTCTCTTTTTATCAACGTCAATTATGCCATCATGGCCTCGTTTGTCCTTTTCTCGGTACTAAGGTATCTGATGTTTACCCAATGGAAAGCCGGCAAATGGGTAGGTTTTGCTTTACTGTCCTTTGTTTTTGCACTGACCTTCCGTATCGCCGATAAATGGGAATGGTTCAGCTTCGGAACCCATTTTTTATGGCATACGTTTGGAGCGGCAGCAACGTTTTGTATGTTTAATTATATTAGTCTTACGGGGAATACAGTTAGAAAAATATAAGTGGGTTTTATTTCTGTGTACGAAATTTTCTGACTTTGAGCTGTTAATTAAGATGTCTGAAAAAGAAGTAATTAGAGTTAAAGTTTACATTATATGTACACTTTTTTTCTTATCTTTAATTAATTGAGGAATATTATGAAGACAAACAGGAAGGAAATTAAGGAAACAGATTTTTCAAAATTTACAGGTGAAGAACTTGCAGATGCTTTTGTCTTTCCTACCGATCAAATTTGAATGCGAAAGAGAAAAAAGAGGAGGAGGACTTCTGGGCAGCTCGCCGGAAACAATTTGACAATCGTACTCATCGTCAAAAAATGTATTCAAGATTGTTACAGCTAAAGTTTCAATTGGAAGACTATATAGATAGCAGTCAATATCTGGAAGCTTTTAGTTTTGGATTTTTTTAAATGAATACGTTAGCAGACAAGACAAAAAAGATAAAGATTTTGCTGTTGAGGTTGATGTGAAGCCAGCTGTACTTAGCCAGTATATTAATAATCACCGAAAGCCGACAGATGAGTTCATCATCAGGCTCGAACTACATTCCAACGGGCTGATTCCTGCAATACATTGGTTTAAGGTTATCCAAAAAGATAAAGAACATGAAATCATGACCAATCAGAAATTAAGAGAAGAAGAAAGTAAGCATGTTAAAAATAGACTTGGATTTGCTTATTAGCTTTCATTTAGTTTAAAGTGAGATAGCCTGGAACTTCAGGTTAGCCAAGACTTGCTTAAAAATCCCAACGAAAGCTGGGATTTTTTTGTTTTAAATTCTGTAACGGAAGTCTCCTGATTTTTAAGCTGGTGAAATAAGGTTTTTTTTGAACTTGCTCCGAAGTTGGGAGACTTCGGAAAGCGAGAGTAAAACCTTTTATAAATGAATAATTATGATGGAAATAATCTATCAATACTTAGCATTGATATAAATAAAAAATCGTTGTGTTATTTAAAGATTTGCGTAAATTAGTGCAAAATTTAAAATAATGCATATTCAAGAATTCAGTGTGGGTAACTTTAAGTCATTTAAAGATATCAATACGCTAAGTTTGATGGCTACGAAATCAGTTTCAAATCATAAAAATGTAGATGAAAATAATCTTTATGAAATTCCAAATTCTGGAGGTATTAAGGTAATGAAAACCAAAGCTATTTATGGTGCTAATTCAAGTGGTAAAAGCAATATTGTTAAGGCTATCACCGTCTTCATTAAAATTGTTAAAAATTCAGTAATAGATAAAAATATTCTAAATACAGTTGATAAATATAAATATTCTTCAAAATTTGAAAAAGCGCCCTCATTTTTTCAACTTGTTTTTGGGATGATAATGTACGTTACAGATATGGGTTTGAAATTTTGAAAGATGAAGTTAGCGCAGAGTGGTTATATTACAAACCTAACAAAAGAGAAGAACCCTTATTTATTAGAGAAGGACAGAAATTAATTGAAGTAAATAAAAAGAATTTTGAAGAAGGTTCTGTTATTCAGCGTTTTATGAGTTTAGATAAAGGAAATGCATTTTTTAGGCCTAATGCTTTGATTTTAACGACATTATCAACTTTTGGTTTTGCAAAGGTTTCTTCTAAATTAATTAAAGCTATGTCTTCAATTAATATTATTAATGGTTTAGGCGATTTTAATTTAATGCAAAGTGCCGGTGACAAATTAGAAGATTCAAATATGAAAGATTATATTTTGAATATTTTAAAATTTGGTGATATCGGAATTAAAGATGTAGATTTTTTCACATATGGTGATGACGATTCTGATGAAAATAATACCAAAAACAAAAAAAGTAAAAAAGATATTGTAATCTATTCCCTTAGACCCAAATTTAATGATAAAAATGAGGAAATAGATGAATATGGAGCATTATATTTCGGCGAAGAATCTGAAGGTACAAAAAAACTTTTTGAAATTTCCCCCTTTATTTATGAATCTTTTAAAAATAATACCCCTTGATTATTGATGAATTTGATGCTAGATTTCACCCATTGTTAACTAGAGAAATTATTAAACTTTTTAATACAAGAGGTTCTAAAAATCCACAATTAATTTTTACCACACATGATACAAATTTAATGGACAATAAAATTTTCAGAAAGGATCAAATTGATTTTGTTGAAAAGGATTCTTTTAGTTGTAGTCATTTGTATAGTTTGATTGAATTTAAGGGTGAAAGAAATTCTAAAACTTTTGAAAGTGATTACATTAAAGGAAAATATGGTGCAATTCCCTTTTTAGGTGATTTTACAAAACTTTATGATTTGATTGATAATGCCTAAAAAAACGAAAGCAATAAAGGTAACCGATTCGATTAAACCTTGGTTGAGAAAATCGGGGGATACGACGTATAGTATGAATTCTAAGAAAATGAAAAAAACTATACTTATTGTATGTGAAGGACAGACTGAGGAATTATATTTCAAGTCTTTTCCTGTAGTTACGTGCAGCGTTTCTGCTTTTGGTGTTGGAATGTCTAAGGATTCTCTTGTTAAAAAAACAATAGAATTAAAATCCCAAGAAGAATATGATGAAGTTTGGTGTGTTTTTGATATGGACATTAATCAAGGAAAAAAGAATTAAGTGCTTTTGACAATGCTATTAACAAAGCAAACGTAAATAATATTAATGTAGCATATTCAAATGACTCTTTTGAACTTTGGTACTGTTTGCATTTTGAATTTATTGATCAACAACATAGAAGGGAAACCTATTATAATATTTTAAGTGAAAAATTAGATTTTAATTATTTACTTGAAGGAAAAAAACAGAACTATTGTAAAGCAATTTATAAACAATTGTCCTCAATTGGAAATCAAAAATTAGCAATTAAAAGAGCAAAAAAGTTATTTTTAAGTTATGAACATTTGCCGTTTTCAAAACAAAATCCAGTAACATTAGTTTATAAATTAGTGGAACTATTAAATGATAATATTAGAATGTAATTTAGTTGAAGTCATTATTAAAGAATTATTATTTATGCACTTCTACACCTCACTGTAGAAGTGCATAGATAATAATTTTCATTCTTAAGTTTGAACGACTAAAAAGAATGAATAATAACATTCTTAAAATTTTAAATTATGTTTTCACGAAAGCTTCGAAAATTTCGTCAAAAAAAATCCCAACTTTCGTCGGGATTATTCATTTATAAGTTTAAAGAAATCAGATAAACTAATTTTTCTTGCTTCACATATTTTAAAAAGTGTTTCAACAGGTATTCTGTAATTTTCTTCGCTTTTAATTTTTCTAATGGTACTTTCTTCCACACCATGATTTTTGGCAAAAGAATTTTGTGACTTGCCTTCCTGAAGCCAAGGTATCAACCATTTCTTTGTAATGTATAAACAAATTTTTTCGTTTATATCTGTCATGGAACAAATGAAATAATTAAATAATAAAAAATTACGGTCGATCGACCGTAATTAAATTTCTTTTCATACATTTATAAAAAAATACAAATAATGAAAAAAGACAAAACAAAATTTGACTCCCGGTTTCGGGCAGATAAAAAGAGTTCCGGCTTGCGGCTTATGGAAAACTTCTTTCAGTTCAACGAGCTGGATGTTTCCAAAGAAAGGCTCAGCAACATTATGAATTATGCGGTAAAGCGAAACAGCTGGATCAACGAAGATCCGGCGGTGATCTTTGAGTTTTATCAGTCGATGAGGTCATTGATCCGGGCAGGCTATCTCGTGATGCTGAAAGAAAGAAAATGGACGGTTGATACCCGGCCGGAAAAGATTTCCCCGTGGGTTCTTGGCCTGCTTTCGGAGAAGGAATACCGGAATCCTCT
This sequence comes from Chryseobacterium sp. 1B4, assembly GCF_036631475.1. NCBI lineage: Bacteria > Pseudomonadati > Bacteroidota > Flavobacteriia > Flavobacteriales > Weeksellaceae > Chryseobacterium > Chryseobacterium sp. 1B4. Next base: position 170,726 of record NZ_JAPNUF010000008.1, on the reverse strand, counting down.
GCTGGTTTTCAAAACAGCGTTCCGCGCATACACCGTTAAAGAATTTGATTACTTTATGTCCGGAATCGTCTATTTTTCAATGGGCGTCTATGAAAATCTGCCGGAAAGAAATATCGTGATGCCTTACATCCATACGGTGAAAATGCTGGATGCGGCACACCTTATTCTTCAGAGAAAAAGAGAAAAAAGATGGCTGAAATCAATTAGAAAATAAGAAAAGAGACTGTCTCAATAGTGTCATTCTGAACACAGACGAAAGTCTGCGAACACAATTCAGGAATGTAGTGAAGAATCTCATGTATTTGGGTATTAATGAGATTCTTCCTTCGTCAGAAATCAAAGATCCGATGTAGACAATGACAAAACGCAAATGATTTCACTGTTGAGACAGTCTGTTATATTATTGAGCTTTTACCTGTTCTATCTTTATGTAAACTTTGGAAAGGTTGGGCTGGGCACTGCCTGAAGTAGGCGCTCCTACCATAATGGTTGCGGTATAAGCCGTTTTTGAAGAAGGGTTACTGTCTATCCATGTGTATCTTCTATGCTCAGGTCCGCCTCCGGCTCCGTCTATAATCCCTACATTTCCCCAGTAAGCACTTCCTATTGCTCCTGTGCCCTGAGGAACCCAGGACGTTGATGAATCTGCCATACCGCCCCATACTCCTGAAGTAATATTGTTTGTGGTTACCGCTGAACCAATATAACCGCCATATTCGGTGTTATAATTCCAGTACAGATTAACGGTGGATCCTGTATTATTGTACAGCTGTACATTAGGAATTGCAGCGGTTGTACCACTGGTGGTATCAAATATTACCCTGATGGAATACTTACCGTCCGGGGTTGCAAGAGGTAGGGTATACGCTTGTTTACCGTTGGCATCGGTGGTAAGGGTAGGATATCCCATTACAGCGACAGGTGTAATGTCTGCACGGCTGCTGTTTCCCACGGTAGCGGTACAGTTTTGCGCTGCTGTTAAGAAAGAAACCGTACTGTTGGTCATGGGAATAATCATGTCATTGGCAGTAGTGGGAGTGCCGCTTACTGAGAATACCAGTTCGCCATCACCAAATTCTAAGGTTCCCGGTCTTAGCTGGAAGGTCAGTCCGTTGATGGTAAAAGGAGTTCCTGAATTATAGGCCCCGCCGTTTCCTCCGTTATAAGTAACCCTCAGGTTTCCGGTGAAAGGAGTACCGGGAGTATAAGTAGAAGGACTTAAGTAAGCTGTACTACATTGTAATGCAGAAATTGCCGGAGCTACAGCATTGGTTGCCTGTGTAAGCCTTTGCCATACGGTTCCGTCAAAATAATAATAGCCCATCGCAGTAACATTGACACGCTGTCCTGCGGTATCTCCGCCCGTGACGTCCGTAATATAAATCAAAGCTCCGGTCTGATTGCTGCCATAGGTAGCAGTATTGGCTGTAAGCTCAGCTCTGGTAAGCCTTGGGGCCTGTAATCCGAATGTTTGGGTGTTATTCGTAATCACTCCTGAAGTATCTCTTGTAGCAGATACATCCAAAGTTGTTTTAGGCGAGGTTGTATTAATACCTACCTGGGCAAATGAAAGCCCTGAAATGAGAATAGCAGTCAGCTGTGTAAATTTTGTTTTCATATAAAGGTGTTATTGGGTTAATTCAAATATAACTTTTTTTATGAAAAATAAAAAAACGCCTTTGTAATTGATAAAAATTAACTAATTGTTCATGTTATGTTTGATTGTTGTGTGTATTTCCTTCCTAAAGATTTTATCTTTTTAATCTTCTTATTGTAAGGGAGCTAAAGAGTAATTTAACCTGATTGTTTAGCTGAAGTTCCAGGTATTTAAGTTATTGACTTGATATGCTTTGTATATGAGAACTATCCTTAAGTTTCGTTGAAAATAAAAGATATTCATCTTAAGTGAACTTTCGTGGGGCAGTTACTCCTACTTTCTAAAGTGTATTAAAGTATTTTAAAAATAAAATTTTGTGACCTTTGTGATTTAATGAAAAATTTAAATCATTTTTTGTGAAATTCACAGTCTGGTTCTTTTAATTTTGAAAGAAAGATGATTTACTTATATTTGTTCCGCAAAGTAAAATTAAATGTTTAAAAAAGTAAGCACTGTATTTATCCTTGGATTTTATACGGTTTTTTGTTCTGCCCAGCAGGTCCGGCCTTTAAAATCATCTGAAATTTACCGCGACCTCAAAACCCTTAAACATCTTCCTAAAGTCTTATACCTTGCGGCACATCCTGATGATGAAAATACAGGACTGCTCTCCTGGTTAATCAACGATCAGAATGTTGAAACAGGCTACCTGTCTTTAACCAGAGGGGATGGTGGTCAGAATTTACTGGGTACAGAGCAGGGGGCTGCATTGGGGTTAATCAGAACACATGAGCTTTTGGAGGCAAGAAAATTAGATGGTGCCCGGCAGTTTTTTACCCGTGCCATTGATTTCGGATTTTCCAAAAATACGACAGATACTTTTAAACAGTGGAATGCAGACAGCATTACGGCGGATGTGGTTAGGGTAATCCGTCAATTCCGTCCGGATGTTATCATCTGCCGTTTTCCTCCTACTGCGGCGGCAGGCCACGGGCAGCATGCGGCTTCAGCGGTGGTGGCAGAAAAAGCTTTTAAACTGGCAGGAGATAAAAACGCTTTCCCGGATCAGCTGAAATATGTGAATGTATGGCAGCCAAAACGCGTATTGTGGAATACTTTCCGCTTTGGCGGAGTTAATACAACCGCTGAAAATCAATTGAAAGTTACCGTTGGGCAATATGATGCACAACTGGGAATGGGGTATGGTGAACTGGCCGGATTAAGCAGAAGCTTACATAAAAGCCAGGGTGCAGGAACGCAGTCTGTAGCCGGTATCAGAACTGAATATTTTTCACATGTTATTGGCGAGCCTGCAAAAACAACCCTTTTTGACGGAGTGACTAAAACCTGGACTTCACAGGGAAATGCTGATATTGACCAGGCATTGGATACAATTATCTCGGCTTTCAATTTCAATGAGCCGGCCCGGAGCTTACCTGCGTTGCTTGCTTTGCGGAAAAAGATCATGATGTTAAATGACTCAGATCTGAAAAAGGATAAAATTAAATCTCTTGACCATATTATTTTAAGCTGTGCCGGGTTTATGGGTGAGGTGGTTACCCAGCAGGCTGAAGCTGTTGCCGGGGACCATTACAATTTCAGGTTAAACCTGATTTCCAGAACTGCAAATCCTGTCGTTTTAGAAGATGTTAAATGGTTAAATCAATCAGAAAGTTTCAACAGAGCGTTATCAAAAGATTCTTTAATTACCATTCAGCATGACATTCAGATTCCCACGGATGCAGCACTTACAGAACCTTACTGGCTGGCAAATCCACCTGCAGATGCGGCAACTTTCTCTGTTCCCGATGAAACTTTAGTCGGTTTGCCTGAGGCAGAATCACCACTGAATGTTTGGGTTGGTTTAAAAATCGGCCCGGAAAAGTTTCAGGTTAAGCTTCCTTTATCTTTCAAGAAATTAGATCCGGTGCGCGGTGATGTGGTGGAAGCCTTGCGTATTGTTCCTGCTGTGGAACTGAAATTCACACAACCGCTTTATCTGGTTAAAGAAAATGAAGATTTACATCTGAGCTTAAATCTTAAGGTGAATTCTGATAAACAGTTCAGTAAAGGTAACCTAAACCTTATGTATAACGGAGAAAGGTTAGGGGGCACCGATGTAAATCCGTTCAACGGAAAAGATTTTACCGTTGATTACGTTATTCCGAAAACTAAGCTTGCTTCAATAAACTCATCCCGTTTGCAATTGGATGCCGGTTTTGTTGCAGATGGAGTAACTTATAATAAAAAACAGGTATTAATCCAGTATCCGCATTTACCTTCCTTACAATATTTCGCCCCAGCAACGGTAACCGTAATGAAGGGGGATATTCAGGCAAAGGTTAAGAAAGTGGGGTACATAGAAGGTGCAGGAGATTTTATTCCTGAATTCCTGCGCATTGCAGGCGTTCAGGTAGATGTATTGAAAGACGGGGACTTTTATGGCAATACAGATGCATCCGGTGGAAACAGCAGTCAGAACAAACTGTCGCAATATGATGCCATCGTGCTTGGTGTTCGTGCCAATAACACAGAGAAGAAACTGGGCCGCTGGATGCCTTTTTTATGGTCTTATGTGAAAGCAGGAGGTAACCTGGTGATGCAGTACAATACCAATCAGGATACAACCGTTGACCAATTGGGAATGTATAATTTCAGTATTGCCAATAAGCGTGTTACCGAAGAAAATGCTGCGGTTACGTTTTTAAATCCCAATCATAAATTACTGAACTTCCCGAACAAAATTACGGCCGAGGATTTTAAAGGCTGGGTACAGGAGCGTGGTGCCTATTTCCCTGCCCAATGGGATGCCGCATATGAACCGCTTTTTGAAATGCACGATACGGATGAAGAGCCGCTGAAGGGATCCACTTTATATGCCCGATACGGGAAAGGTAATTTTATCTATACACCGCTGGCATTTTTCAGGCAGCTGCCTGCAGGAAATGCCGGTGCGGCACGTTTATTTTTTAACTTTTTATCTGCACAGAAAAACTGATGAACAGGAAACTTAAAAATTGGAATACCTGGTATCTGTTATTAGCAGCTGCATTGGTATTGCAGATCGCATTTTATTATTGGTTTACTAAATTCTGGGCATGAGTACTATAGATTGGACCGTTCTTATTTTTACACTTGTTGCAGTGGTGGTTTACGGCGTATTCATCGGCCGTGGCCAGAAAAGCAACGAATCTTATCTGAAAGCAGACAACAAAATGCCGTGGTATATTGTACTGATCGGGATTATGGCTACGCAGGCAAGTGCCATTACATTTCTTTCGGCACCGGGTCAGGCTTATACAGACGGCATGCGTTTCGTGCAGTATTATTTTGGTCTGCCTTTGGCGATGATTGTGATCTGTATTACTTTCATCCCTATTTTTCAGCGCCTGAATGTCTACACAGCTTATGAGTATCTGGAAAACCGTTTTGATAAGAAAACCAGGGTACTCACTTCACTGCTATTTCTTTTTTCGAGAGGCTTGTCAACAGGAATCAGCATTTACGCTCCGAGTATCATCTTATCAAGTGTTTTAAACTGGAATATTTATATAACCAATGTTTTAACCGGAGGCATCCTGTTGATTTATACCTATGTGGGCGGAGCAAAAGCGATTGCGCACACCCAGAAATTACAGTTCCTCATTATCCTGGGAACCATGGCTTTTGCAGGGTATCTGCTTATTCAGAATATGCCGGGTGGAATTGGTTTTAATGATGCGCTTTATCTGGCGGGGAAATCCGGAAAGCTCAATGTTATCACCACAGAATTCGACTGGAAAGATAAATACAATATCTGGAGCGGATTGATTGGCGGTTTTTTCTGGCACTTTCTTACTTCGGTACGGACCAGAGCCAGGTGGGAAGATATATCACGGCGAAAGATAATACCAACGCAAAAATGGGCCTGCTGCTGAACGGACTGGTTAAAATTCCTATGCAGTTTGCTATTCTTCTGATCGGTGCTTTGCTTTTCGCTTTCTTTTCTCTGAAACCGGCTCCTATTTATTTTAATGAACGCTCTTATCAGTATTTAAAGGAAAAACAACCTGAACAGGCTGTTGTTTTTGAAAAAGAACATCGTGATTTACAAATAAAATTTAATGCAGAATCGAAAGAAATTCTAAAGCTGAAAGAAAATAATTCTCCTCAACTCAAAAAAGCAATTCAGGATTTTAAAGATACGCAAACGCAGATAAAAGCATTGCACGGCAGGGTGGAGGAAGCGATCAATAATTCAAGCTATAATGCGGAGAAAACGGATACCAATTACATTTTCCTGTATTTCGTGAAAAATACCCTGCCTGCAGGGATGATCGGTTTACTGTTTGCCGTCATTTTCCTGGCCAGCTGGGGTTCTATTTCGGCAGCGCTGAATTCCCTTGCCGCCTGCTCATTAAAAGATGTACATTTAATATTCAGCAATGAAATTCCTGATGAAAAAACCGAATTAAAATATAGCCGCCTGCACACTTTAGCCTGGGGCATTTTCTCAATCGGCGTGGCCATGTTTGCTACTCAGATGGGTTCCCTTATTGAAGCGGTTAATGTATTGGGCTCTCTTTTCTACGGTCCGATACTGGGGATTTTTCTGGTCGCATTCTACTACAAAAAGGTCAACGGCGCGAATGTATTTATTGCTGCCATTTTATCAGAAATTACGGTTATTGCCGTGTATCAGTTCGATATCGTTTCTTTTCTTTGGCTTAACGTAATCGGGGCAGCAGCGGTCATTATATTTTCTGCAATTGGTTTGTTGTTTTATAAGCAGAAAACAGTAAATTCGTAAACAAACAATGACAAAAACAAACAAATAAAATATTATGAAAACGATTCTTAAATCTGCAACTGTACTTTTTGCTACCATGACACTTTCAGTAAATGCCTTTGCACAGGACACTAAAAAGCCTGCCAGCCCTCCGGCTACAGCTACGGGAAAAATTAATGATGCAACTATTACAATCGCCTATAGCAGCCCTTCTGTAAAAGGACGTACCATCTGGGGAGGTCTGGAAGCTTATGATAAAGTTTGGCGTGCGGGAGCCAATGAAGCAACTACTTTCGAAACAGATAAAGATATTACCGTTCAGGGTAAAAAACTGCCTGCCGGTAAATACAGTTTTTCTTAATCCCTAAACAAAGCGGAACCTGGACAGCAATTTTTAACAAAGAACCAAAACAATGGGGAGCTTATAAATACGAACAGGCTAAAGACGCTTTACGTGTTGATGTAAAAACGAAAGCTTTACCGGCAACACAGGAAACTTTAGTCTATAAAATAAACAGTAATGGATTTACAATGGACTGGGATAAAATCTCAGTTCCTGTAGAGATAAAATAAAATTTGAATATAAGGAATAAAAATCCCGGTTAATCCGGGATTTTTTATTTGAAACTTTGATCATCGGCACCAAAAAATATGGAAACAATCAAACGAAAATTTAAGACCAATTTCGCAATTTTGCTTCTATGAAAACTTTCAGCGATTTAGCCGGCTATAATAAATATCTCAATCTAACAGCTCCTCTGCATCCATTGATGGACAGCAGAGTCTGCAGACAGGCAATCCCCAATTTCCCAAAAACGAGCAAAGAAATTCAGGTTAATCTTTTCAAGATATCATTAAAGAAGAATTTCACCGGAGATATTAATTACGGAAACAATAAATATTATACAGAAAACGGTCTCATGCTTTTTAGCGAATCGGGACAGGTCGTTTCCATAGCCTGACTTTCTGGGACGGTTATGCATTTGTTTTCCATCCTGCTCTCATCAAACAAAATTCGATTGCTGCCAAAATCCATCAGTATAAATATTTCAGTTACGAGATCAATGATGCGTTGTTTATGACTGCGGAGGAAGAAGAGATTGTTACAACGAGAAAGCTTTGATTGAACTGACTGCTTTGGTAGCGTTAAGAAGCTTTACCAATTATGTGTTTGCCGATACTCAGATTCCTATTGATTTTCCTTTGGCACAGGCTGTTTAAGAAGTGTTTTAATATAAATATTTAGTTTTAAAGGAAGCCTCCGAAAATACATCCGGAGGCTTCCTTTAAGCAACAATGTTCTTGCTAAAGTTTATTTTTGATAGTATTACAAAATCCTAAAGTTAGAAAACTGACCTTTTGAACAAATAAAAATTGACCTTTTAAACAAAATAATCACTGCGATTAATTCTCAACTTTGCTTAATAAATTTTAATAATGGAAAATATACAGGCAAACAAAACCGTTTTGGTAACAGGAGGAACTGGATTTTTAGGAATTCATATCATTTTACAGTTATTACATCAGGATTTTAATGTGAAAACTACGCTTCGATCATTATCTAAAAAGGATGTAATCATTAAGGCATTACAACAAGGCGGAATCGAAGATTTTTCTAATCTTTCTTTCTACGAAGCAGATCTTACCGAAGATAAAAATTGGGATGAAGCGGTTAAAAACTGTGATTATGTGCTTCACGTAGCATCACCTTTTCCTGCTCAGGATCCGAAAGATGAAAACGAACTTATTATACCGGCAAGAGACGGCGCACTTCGTGTACTGAAAGCGTCTCGTGATGCAGGAGTGAAAAGAGTGGTACTCACATCATCTTTTGCAGCTGTTGGTTACAGTATCAATAATGAAAACCATATTTTTACGGAAGAAGACTGGACAGATCCGAATGCAGAACTTCTTGCCTACATCAAATCTAAAACGATTGCCGAACAATCGGCCTGGGAGTTTATCGAAAAACAAGGAAATGGTTTGGAACTATCGGTTATCAATCCTGTTGGAATTTTTGGTCCTGTCATTGGAGGCATTACTTCTGCTTCACTAGATGTTGCTGTTTCTGGAATTCTTAAAGGAAATTTAGAGTACACGCCAACTTTTACAATGGGTGTTGTAGATGTAAGAGATGTTGCTGATATTCATATAAAAGCAATGCTTCATCCTCAGGCTGATGGAGAACGTTTTATTGCCACTTCGGAAGGTGTAATGAGCTTTTATGATGTTGCCGAGTTATTCAAAAAAGAGAGACCTCAATATACATCAACAATCAAAAACCTTGAACCCATTGGCAGAGAATTGTACAAGGAGATATCTAATAATAAAGCGAGAACTATTCTCCACTGGAATCCAAGAAGCCGTGAAGAAGCACTTTTGGCAAGCGCAGATAGTCTGAATGAAAATTTTTAATTTTGTTTGGGATGATACTCATTTCCTAAACTTGTTATGGGATTTATCTAAGTATTGCTTTGTCTTTTCTGAAAAAAAAGGTGAATCACTTTTGACTGATTTAAGTTTTTTTAGATAAAACCGATGTAAAGGAAAGGAATAAATCAGCGCTGAGTAATTCCAATAAAATAAATAAGATGAAATTTAATAATATACAATCTTGTCATTTGGGTCCGGAAATTTCTCCAGAGCAATTTATTCCGGAGCATTTCTTTTTGTTTTTACTGAAAGGTTCTATGGTAGCTTACGACGGTTACAAATATTACTCGATGAAACAAGGCGATTATTGTATTGCCAGAAAAAATCATTTCGTACGATATACAAAACATAAAGAAGACGGGCAGTTTGAAAAGGTCATTATTGCTTTTGATGAGGCTTTTTTAAAGAAATTTTTGGAGCGACATTCTTATCAGGTCGAAGTTACCGACAATAATGATTCTTTTTTGTTTGTAAAAGAAGATAAGTTTATTAAAAGTTATATCGATTCATTAGAACCCTATTATAATGGAAAAGAACAAATTGAAGAGACTTTTGTAGATGTTAAACGTGAAGAATTGCTGATGATTTTGCTAAAAAATCATTCAAGCTTAAAAGATATTTTTTTCAATTTTAACAGTCCGCATAAAGCTGATTTGGAATTGTTTATGAATAGTAATTATAAATTTAATATCAGTCTCGAGCGTTTTGCATATCTTTCAGGACGAAGTTTATCTACCTTTAAAAGAGAATTCAAGACTATTTTTGGTACTCCGCCTGGGAAATGGCTCACTCATCGCAGACTTCAGGAAGCTCGTTATCTTTTGGAGCACGAGCATAAAAAACCCAATGAGATTTATTTTGAACTTGGTTTTGAAGACCTTTCGCATTTTTCGTTTGCTTTTAAAAAGCAATTTGGAGACAGCCCGAAAAATATAGGCAAGAAAACAATTGTTCATTAATTAAAACCGATAGTTCTTATTTCAATATTTTAAAAAGCTTTTAGAATATTTTTCTGAAAGCTTTTTTGATGATTAATTAAAGATAAACAGTCTGATTTTAAAGCCAAACTGCCATTTTAATTAATCAGAAAATATTTTAACGTATTTTCTGTGCTATTTTTCAGCTAAAATGGACTATCTGTTCCTTTGGTTTGATGATAACTTTGCTTCATTACATAACACTAAAAAATTAAAACAATGAATAAAATAGTTTTTATCACGGGAGCGTCAAAAGGATTCGGAAAATTATGGGCAGAAGCCCTTTTGGAAAGAGGAGATAAAGTGGCGGCAACAGCAAGAAATACTTCTGCACTGCAGGATTTTATGTAAACAATAAGAGGGTGTAAGCAATTGATGATATTAAGTTGGACTTCCTAACACAATAAACTTGGACTTTCCAACAAAACATGCTATTGCTTTTTCAGGCGATCTTTGCAGTATAAATCCAAAGAAATGACAGATTTAAATAGTAAAACAGCAGTCCTTGTAACGGGCGGCTCCGGTTTCATCGCTGTTCATTGTATCATAAAATTACTTGAGCAAGGGTACAAGGTCAGAACAACGCTGCGTTCTCTTAACAGGCAGGATGAGGTGAAGGATATGCTGAGAAAAGGAGGCATAAGTTCATTTGAGGACCTCTCCTTTATTGAGGCAGACCTTTCAAAAGATAACAATTGGGATAAGGCTGCGCAGGGGTGCACCTATGTTCTTCATATAGCATCTCCAACCCCTATTGTTAACTATAAACATGAAGATGAAATGATCGTCCCTGCAAAAGAAGGCGTGTTAAGGGTTTTGAGAGCTGCGAGGGCAGCCCGTGTAAAGAGGGTGGTGCTGACATCAGCTTACGGAGCAGTAGGGATGGGAAATATAAATCGTACAACACCTTATACTGAAAAAGACTGGTCGAATCTTAAGGCCAATCTTCATCCTTATCAGAAATCAAAAACAATTGCAGAAAAAACGGCGTGGGAGTTTATCAGTAATGAAGGAGGTGGTCTTGAACTTTCAACAGTTAATCCTGTGGCAGTAATGGGGCCGGTTCTGGGTACAGATTATTCCCATTCCAATCAGATAGTGAAGAAAATGCTGGAAGGAGAGATCAGAGCATGTCCAAAAGTATATTGCTGCCACGTGGATGTACGTGACGTTGCTGATCTGCATCTCCTCGCTATGACCCATCCGGATGCCGGTGGTGAGAGGTTTCTGGCTACCACGGGTAAAGCGCTGTCAATGCTGGATATTGCTAACATATTGAAGAGAAATCTAGGCGATGTGGCAGCGAAAGTTCCTACCAGGGAGATGCCTGACTGGATCGTCAGAACAGCAGCGATATTCAATCAATCATTACGGATGCTGGCTACACTGCTGGGTAAATATGCAGAGACGAGTGGGGATAAAGCGAAGCAGTTACTAAAGTGGTCGCCCCGCTCTAGTGAAGAAGCGGTAATGGCTACAGCAAATTCTATGTTAGAGCTGGGTCTAATAAAAAAATAAAAAATATAAATGCCAGCTGGCATGCATGTCAAAAATCTTATTTTAATGCAGCAACTGGCAAAGCAATAATTATTACATTTATAATATGAAAGAATCAAGTATTGCTTCCTGTTATATGAGTCCTTCACCCGGTACGGAGCAGTTTATCCCTGACCATTGCTTTATGTATCTGGTCTCGGGCACAATGCTTGTTTATGATGGACATAAGGAATATAAAATCCATTCCGGAGATTACGGTATAGGCAGAAGAAATCACCTGGCTAAATATATCAAACAGCCGGAAGATCAGCCTTTCAAAAAGATATTCATTTTGTTCGGGCAGGATTTTCTAAAGAATTTTAAGGATTTGTACAAGTTTACTGCTGAAGATACCAAAGCAGCAGGTGCCATCATCCCGTTGGCTAAAGATAAGCTGGTTAAAAATTTTATGGATTCGATAATTCCTTATTTTAATGAAGATGGAATTATGGAAGAACAGTTTTTAGATGTCAAGCGGACCGAACTGCTGCTGGTACTCCTTAAGGTAAATCCTGAACTTGCCAACGTTTTTTTTGATTTTGCCAGTCCCGAAAAAATAGATCTTGAGGAGTTTATGAACCGCAATTACACGTTCAATGTGAGCATAGAGCGGTTTGCCTATCTGACGGGAAGGAGCCTCTCTGCCTTCAAACGTGACTTTGAAAAAATATTTCATGCCACTCCAAGGCAATGGCTTGTACAGAAACGATTGGAAGAAGCGTATTATCTTATCGACAAAAAAGGCAAAAAGCCTTCTGAGATCTATCTCGATCTTGGTTTTGAGAATTTTTCCCATTTCTCTTTTGCATTTAAAAAATTGTTCGGACATCCGCCAACTCATTTAAACGAAAAGAATAAGAGCAACCGCTGACCTTTTTAAAACATTTATCCGGACTTTTTACCACAATGTGATTAAGGATTTTTCAGAAATTTGAAAAAAAAGGGGATCAAAATTTGAAAAATCTTCATCCCCGTCTTGTGGCTTTAAAGAGCGTATCTTCAGGCACTTTTATCGATGATTTTGATTTGGTTCTGTTGAGCCAGATTAACAAGAATTGGAAAGCTCATTTTTATCAAATAAAGAAATGGAAGAAGTGCATCGTAAAAATGTCTTAATTTATTATCTGATTTTAATAAAATAGAAACTTGTTTATTCTTTAATCATTTTTTGAGAGATCATTAATTCTTTATTTTCTTTTACATTAATCACATACATTCCTGCAGGAAGATTCCTGATATTAACCGTTAATGTTAAAGGGTCTTTTTGTATAAACTGAGCATTCATCAGTTTACCGGATGTATCATAAACCTCAACTTTTACGTCTTTTTTGAAATTTTGCCTGCCTTTAATGTAGAATATTCCTTCCGTAGGATTGGGATAGAGCTCGTATCTTTTTTCTTCTGCGGTGATTTCCATACTATGCAGGGTAGACGTATTCAGAGACCATATAATATTGGTAACGTGCAGCGTATTATGACCGTCAACATTCACAAGAGAAGTACCATCCGTTACCGAAAATATCAGGGTATTATTTGCAGCGTTAAGTTGTGAAGGATTCAGCGTAAGGGTATTTCCGGTGGAAGGCAGTGTAATATTGTTAAGTTTCCAGGAATTCACCAGGGTATTGGGAACAGGAAGAATTTCGTTAACGGTAAAGGTAACCGGTGATGTTGCGTCCAGAGATGAGGTGTTGGACGGGGTATAGGAATCTACAGGGGATAGCAGCGTATGAATTTTTTCAATAATTCCTTCCTTACAGACAGAGCAGAACGGATAGTAAAGAGACCTCATATGGCAATTCTCATGAGGTCTGAACCAGGTGGGGTCTTCCGTAAAAGGGTAGATGCCTATCCCCTGTATTCCTATCCAGTTTTTCCATTTTATGGTGGCGGGGTCAGAGTTCTGTGTTTTGTTGATGCTTTCCCCCGTTATCGTCCAGTACTCATCCTCCAGCTTTCCAAAAGTATGGCCCAGTTCATGGGTAGCAATTTTTCCCGAAGAAGGGCTTCTGGAGGCTGTGGCAAACCATCCTCCACATCCTCCGTAAACGGTTGAATTACCAATGATAAGCGGAATGTCATAGTCCGGGATATTGGCCAGCAAAACCTGTTCAATTTTGTTTGAATTATAGCTGTACATACAGCGGTGAATGTCATACGTGTCAAAAGTAGATCCCAGATAATTATCAGGATTTGTAATAGGTTCCCATGGTGTTGTTACGGTTTCTCCACTGGCTGTGCCGGGATGCTTGACTCCGGATTCTGCAGAGATGACCTTGATACCATAGGCGCTGAAATAATTTTTATATTCGGAAAAAGGACTCCTGCTAAAAAGCGTATCAAGCAAAGACCGGGCAGAGGTCATAAAATCGTCTTGCTCTGCAGCGGTAAATCCGTCTCCTAAAATGGCAATTTTAATCCGCTTATCCGATCCTGCCCCTGAGAGGGGCACTACCTCAAAGGTCTGCGAAAAGCAATGTATGCTTATGAATAGAAATGCTATTATTGTTTTCATAATTATAATTTTTGGGTAAACAGTAATTTTTTATCCTGGCCTTTCTTTTTTCGATCTTTACATACCGGACATTTTCAGAATAAGGAAACCGTAAGCTGAATTCTGCACGCTGAAGGGAAGCCTTAAACCTTTTTATTTCTTTGATGTCATATACTTCCATCACAGGGTGTAAAGGATCTTGTACAGCCTGTTTTACAATTTCTTTTCCATCTGCTCCGGTTAATGTAACTACAAAATCGCCCTCCTGAACCCTTGCTTCATCGAACCCCAAAAACGTCCTGATACGGCCTTCTGCTATTTTACTTTGCTTAAGAGTGATTTTTTCTGATACCTGTCAAATGTTTTAAAGTATAAGATATAAGACAACACATAATACTAACGATAATAGATATCCCGATTAATTTGACATAGCTGGATCTTATTATTTTCTTTCGGTACGCTGTATTGCCTTGCATAACTATTTTAGTTTTAAAGAAGATGTAAAGGTAACAGTTATTTTTTGAAATAGTAAAAGTTGCTTGTTACTACATACTACCTGTTTTTATTTAAACAATTCAAATGAAATTTAAATAATTCATTGATTCATAAACTGAAGGTCCACCGATCAAGACAAGGATATACTTAATTTCTTTTTTATTTATCAATACTGTTGTTTGCAACGTTGGAATTTTAGATAACTGTTAAAAATGGATGTTTTTGAAAAAATTGCACATTTAGTTAGCTTCTTTACTTTTAGTCTTGAATAATACACACTATTAAATAAAGAAAAACTAAATTAGTTGTGCAAAGAAATTGTTATGCCTAAAAACGATTCAATTATAGTAAATAGAATGGATTACAGCAGTGGGATTGCTGTTGGTATTTGGAACGTATCTACACCAGGTATTATAAAGCACTTTCACCTCATAGGCACGACCATTATACTTGCATGCTAATTGAGGCTGATAAGCTTGAAGTTGTATTTGATTTTAAGCATTTAACAATGCCGGTGGGGACACTTTTTATCTCTCCTCCTGGACAAGTTCATCAGATTCTAGAGACTCTTAGTGCAACAGGTTATTATTTGTCTTTTGAAAGCCGTCATATCGGTAGAATGGCACAAACCAGTTTAGATAATTTATTAGAGGAAACCTTGATTATCGCTCTCTCTAATAATGAGCGGGATTGGTTTAGAACAATCTTTGAGTCAATCATGAAATTACAAGATCTGAACGATACCACTTATAGGCAAGTTGAAAAACCATTGCTTTCAGCTTTTATTGAACAGGCAGTTTTATGCTACAAACGCCAATCATTCATTAATTCCGAAAGTGTTAGCCTACGTTGTATAAGTCTCACGAAGGAATTCAGGAATCTTGTAAAATTACATTTCCGGAGTATAAAGCGTCCATCTGAATTTGCAGCAATGCTTAATATAACTGTTGGACATCTAAGCGATACAGTAAAAAAGTAACTGGTTTATCTGCTTCCGAACATATACAGAAGGAAGTGATGAGTGAAGCGCAAAGATTGCTCTACTATACGGAAATAAGCATCAAGGAAATTTCCTATCAGCTGGGATATCAAGACACAAAATATTTCATTAGACTGTTCAGTAAAAAAGCAGGTTGTTCGCCAAGTGAATATCGGAAGCAATACGCTAAAAACTCAGACCAAACCTTAGATCATTAAGATTGTTCCTTATTTTGTCCACCTTTTACCTTAATTTGTGAGTGGCGTTGCATATGCCAATTGCTCAATTTTGTAAGACAAAAAAATTACTTCTAAAGAAAATTTAGATTTTATGATTGGACAGAATTTTGTTGAAAGCTCAGTATTCTCATTGTCAAGAACTCCCGAGGGAATAATCGACTCTTTTCTTGCTCATATGAATTCTTTCAATACGGAGACTATGCTTCGTTTCTATGAGGAGGATGCAATCTTTATTAGTTATAACGGTGAGCCCCGGAGAGGAAGATTGGAGATTGTGCGAGAATTGGGCTGCTTTTTTAAATTTTGTTTGCCAATCAAAATTATAACAGGGAATGTTTATGTAGATGGTAATCTAGCATCACTAATCTTGGAATGGAGTATAGCAGGTATTGCGAATAATGGTGAAAAAATATGTATGCGAGGAACATCTAATGATTATGCTAAAAGAGGAACCGATGGATATTGGAGATATTGGTTTGAAAATCCCTTTGGTGTTCAAGTGCGCAGCTTATTTTAAAAAACTTTACAATATTAAATAAATCAGATATGAAAATTTTAGTAGTAGGAGGTACAGGTCTAACAGGGAGGCTTGTAACTAACAAATTGGAAAAACTTGGTCATAAAGTAGTAATAGGTTCGCCATCACAAGGTGTCGATGTCATTACTGGTGAAGGGCTTCAGGAAGCATTGACCGGAACTGAAATAGTAATCGATCTATCAAATTCATCTTCTCCCGAAGGAGAAAATGCACTTCGATTTTTTGAGACTGCGGGAAAGAATCTTGTCAAAGCAGAATTGAATGCTAGTATTAAGCATCATATCGTTCTATCAATTGTAGGAACAGATGATGCATTGGAAATCGGTTATCTCAGAGCAAAAAAACTTCAAGAGGATACTATTAAAAACTCGGGTATACCTTACACTATAATTAGGTCAACACAATTTCACGAACATGTGGAAGCCATCATCCAAGTTCAGGGAGAAGGGGATAAAGTTTTTGTTTCGAACTTAGACTATCAACCAATTGCACTTGATGATGTTGCCGAATTCATAGTACAATTCTCTTTGGAAGAACCTAAAAATAACACCATTGAAATTGCAGGACCAAGACGTGGCAAAATGGGGACTTTTGTCTCTGAGTATATTCAAATTACAGGTCAGGACAAAAAAGTGATTATAGACAATGAAAATAAGTATATGCATTTTGTTGTTACTAATTCACTTCTAGTTCCCGCTGGTCATTACTCCGCTGGTCAGAAACTTTTTGAGGATTGGGCACTGGAAACATTTAAAAGCTAAACTTTCAATTATAAATTTTTCTTTTGATAATTTTAAAATTTTAGTGCAGATCTTTTTGTTCTGCATTTTTAATTATAATGGTACGTCTGACTTTTAATAAATACATTTTCTAGGAAAATTTGATTAAGATAGAAGAATTGCTTTAAGCTTTTAAGTTAAAACTAAGGCAACAATATACTTGAGTGTACCATCGAAAAAATATTATTTATCTGTACAAAAGTGTATTTTTACACATAATGACATTATCAGATATATTTAAATATATAATAACTTAAAAAAATTATTCTAAGTAATTAAAATGGCGCCAACTGTCTTCAGTGGGCGCCATTTGGCTGTTCGTGACCTCGACAGGATTCAAACCTGTAACCTTCTGAGCCGTAATCAGATGCGCTATTCAGTTGCGCCACGAGGCCTTGTGTTACCTTGTTGTTTAAAGGTTTGCAAATATAACACTTTTTTCCGTTCTTTGAAAGATGAAACAAAGAATTTTACTTTTATTTACGGTTTTAGCGCTAACAGCTTGTAAAAGAGAATCAAAAATTTCGTCCGCAGACTGGATAAATATCTCCGCTCGTACCCAATTTAAGGAACATGACGGTATACTGGAGCTGAAATCCGGTAATTTTACTTATAATTTTCAACAAAATCAAACACCTTTCAGGAAAATAATCCTGCTGAATGCAAGTATGGCTGGCTATATTTCAGAGCTTGGAGCAGAAAATTTAATCATAGGTGTTTCCAGCCCGGAGTATATTTATTCAGAAAAAATTCAGAATCTGATTAAAGAAGGAAAAATCCAGAATGTAGGAAGTGAACAGAAATATGATGTGGAAAAAATCATCTCTATGAAACCGGATGCTATTTTCACCAATCACATTGCCAGTTTTGACAATACCTATGAACTTTTAAAAAATAACGGTATTCAGGTGATATTTCTGGATGAATACATGGAACAGAAACCTTTGGAAAAAACAGCCTATATTAAACTTTTCGGAGAATTTTTAGGGAAAGAGAAAGAAGCGGAAGCTAAATATCAGGAAGTAGAGAAAAACTACAACGATCTGAAACAGCTTGCGTCAAAAACAAAAGAAAAACCTGTTGTACTTGCCAATGAGATGTATGGGGATGTTTGGTATCTTCCGGGGGAAATACTTCCGTAGCTCATTATATTTCAGATGCTAATGCCAGTTATATCCTGAAAGATAATAAAGACGAAAAAGCATTGACAATGAGTTTTGAAGAAGTATATGCAAAAGCCGGAAGCGTTCAGTATTGGGTAAATGCAGGAAGCCACACTTCGAAAAAGGAGATGCTGGGCATGAATCCTTTCTATGGGAAACTGGATGTATTCAATAAAGGGAAAATTTATACCATTGCCGGAAAAGAAAAACTGAAGGCAAATGATTTCTTTGAAAGCGGTGTCGTAAGAGCAGATTTGATCCTCAAAGACTATATTAAGATCTTTCATCCTGAACTTTTACCGGATTATCAGCTTACTTATATGAAAGAATTGCAGTAACTCGCAGTATTTGCTTATTTTTGCCTTTCCTTTTTATCAAATTATGTGGAAAAAAATTAAACAGCTTATCTTCATCATTCTTGTACTGAATGTAGTTTTTATCATCTGGGGCAGATTCTTTAATCCACCGGTTACCCTTACCCAGATAGGAGGACTTTTTGAATACGGAAAACTGCACAGGGACTATATTTCCTATGACGAAATGGGAAACAATGTGAAAAAAGCGGTCATTGCTTCAGAAGACCAGAAGTTTTTTGATCATGACGGTTTCGATTATACAGCGATCGAAAAAGCCATGAAATATAATGAGAAAGGCAAAAAAATAAGAGGAGGAAGCACTATTTCCCAGCAAACGGCAAAAAATGTATTTCTCTGGCAGGGCAGAAGCTGGGTAAGAAAAGGACTGGAAGCTGTTTACACTTTCATCATTGAAAAAGTATGGACTAAAGACATCATCCTTGAAAGATACCTGAATTCCATTGAAATGGGGCAGGGCGTATTTGGAGTGGAAGCAGCAGCTCAATATTATTTCGGAAAATCTTCCAAAGATTTAAGTGTCTCAGATGCAGCATGGATCGCCGCTGTATTGCCTAATCCAAAGAAGTATGACCCTAAAAATCCATCGCCGTATTTAAGAAAGAAACACAATTGGATCATGAGACAGATGAGGAATGTGAGTTTGAAATAGTATCTTTGTACTAATGAAATTCTTTAATTCCAGCACAAATTTTGAGTCAGTTCTTAAAAAATATTTTTCTTTTAAGAACGAAACTCTCTCTTTAGAGCCTTTTGCAGAGTTTTTAGAGGCCATAAAAGAGACGGACTTTACTGATGTGCTCAATTTTTTCAGAAGCAATCCCAACTTTGCTGAGAACTTTAAATATTATATTCACAATATTTTTAAAGGGCGTCCTTTCAATCTTTCTCTAACAGAAGCTAATATTCTTTCAGAAAATGCCTTTTTTCCGGAACTTAAAAAAGAATTCTGAATAAGGTTTTACCACCTGTTGAAAACGAGAAAACGGTGTGGTACATGATTGATAACGTCAGTCTGCGACCGAAAAAAGATCTGAAATACCTGCATAATCTTCCTGAAAATGAGATGAATGAATTTTTAACCATTTTAGGAGCTTCGGATTTTATTATTCGTCCTAATGTTAAAAAAGAACTCATTTTCTCAATGAATATTCTTTCCTGGAGGGTTACAGGAATGGCCATGGAAGTAGAGGTGGTGAGAATGGCTCCGCAGTACAGAAATCTCGATAATCCGTTTCTGGCCCTGCAGAATGAACTGGAGACATTAGCTGAGGACCTGGCAAAAGATCCCTATGTACAGCTGCACTCCAAAGACAGCAGATATAAGCAGATCAAAATTTATACAGAACAGTGCCTTGAGTTTGTTAATATTGCTTTTAAGAATTCTGCCAAATACGGAATTTCAGGTAAGATTAACCAATCTCTTCTGAAAATCCGCCAGCAGACCGAAAGAATTTATGAGATCGTACAATTACTGGTAATTGATACTGATGAGGATATTCTGATAAAATCTAAACAGCTGGTTTTTAATATTCTGAACTATAAATCTCATAAAAATAATATTTCAGATCTGATCAATGACAGCACGAGGCTGATCTCCCATCTTATTACCAATCACACCGCAGAAACCGGAACACACTATATCACTTCTACCCGTAAAGAATATATGACAATGTTCTACAAGGCTAGCGGTGGAGGAATTATTGTAGGAGCACTGTGCGTTCTGAAAATGCTGTATGGATATATCCCGGGAAGTGATTTCTCCCATGCTTTCCTGTACTCGATGAATTATGCGATGGGATTCGTGATGATTTATCTGATGGGCTTTACGCTCGCAACAAAACAGCCTGCGATGACGGCTGCTACCATGACAAAAGTACTGTCTGAAGAAGGGAATGCCCAAAGAAACAATACCGAATTTGCCCATCTGGTTTCCAAATTATTCCGAAGCCAGTTTATTGCCTTTGTAGGAAATGTATTGCTGGCCTTTCCCATAGCACTTGCCATCATTTACGGGCTGGATGTATTTTTCTCCCAGAATCTTGCAGTAGAAAGATCTGATAAATTGTTAAAAGATCTTGATCCATTTAAATCCAAAGCGATTTTACACGCGAGTATTGCCGGATTTTATCTTTTTATTTCCGGGATTATTTCAGGAAATATCGGAAACAATTCCGTGTTTTACCAGATTCCGGAAAGGATTGCTAAAAATCTGTCTATCAGAAGCTTTTTCGGGAAGAAATTTGCAAAAGGATTGTCAAAATATTATGCTAAAAACTGGCCGGGAATCATTTCCAATTTCTGGTTCGGGGTTTTCCTTGGGGCGACAGCACCGGTAGGGATGTTTTTCGGGCTGGATCTTGATATCAGACATATTACCTTTGCTGCCGGTAACTTTGCATTAGGGTTGTATGGAAAAGATTTTTCAGTAGATTCCTACACCTTTTGGATATCTTTCTTAACGGTATTTTTAATTGGATTCTTCAACTTCCTGGTAAGCTTCAGTTTATCCATGTTCCTGGCATTCCGATCCAGAAAGATGAATTTCGGGCAGGTCAGTGAGATCTATAAAGAAATCTTCAGATATTTTATCAAGCACCCGTTAAAATTCTTCCTGCCATTGCGTTCCGGACTGGATAAAAAGGCTGATGATCTGATGAGCAGTACGATTTCCAATAAATCAGAAGAACATTAATAAAAACAGAGTGCTGTCAGTGGATAGCACTTTTTATTTAAATATAGTAAGTAAGCTTAAAGTATTTGAAGATCTTTAAATTTATCCGCCCCAAACTTATCCTGAAACTTTTTGAGATAAAAGCTTTTGCGCATTTTAAAATCATGTTTCAATAAAGGAGAGTCGATCTTAATCACAATACATTCATTTTCTATATTGACGCTTTTTATTTCTTTGAAAAGACTTTCGTCAAGATACTCCTCAAGGAAGTCTTTAATGTCAAAAGCTACAAGTTTATGTTCAAAACCATAAATCCTGGCAAAAGATTTTACCAGTTCGGAGGATTGATATTCACGTTTTTTCTTCTTCATAGTTGGGATTCGAGTTTTCGGGATGCGTGATTCGGGGTTTTGGCTTGGGGATTTATTTTTTACTGTAGATTATTTTTATTCCCATTTTCTATGACCCATAAATATCCAGATTTCTATACCTCATATTATTTGTGTTTTAGGATCTTAAGTTAAGACAAAAATGATTCGATGATAAAGAATATTAGTCTTTTACTTCATATCTGCATCCACACTTATTTACCTGCATTTAATACCTCGTAGCTCGCATCCCGAAACTCTTACTAAACTTCAAAAATTATACTTTCTTCATTGATCTTTTTTACTACACTTTCCGTACGTTCTCTGTGAGTATCTGTGATGAAAATCTGACCAAAACTTTCACGATTAACCAGTTCAATCAATTGTGAAACTCTGATGTCGTCAAGTTTATCAAAGATATCATCAAGCAAAAGGATAGGAGTCTTTTTCGTGAGCTCTTTTACAAGGCTCATCTGAGCAAGTTTTAAAGAAATAAGAAAAGATTTCTGCTGCCCCTGGGAACCTGTTTTCTTGATTAATACATGATCCATTTCAAAAGAAGATCATCTTTATGAATTCCTTTTGAAGTATAAGTAAGCATACGGTCTCTCTCTAGGCTTTCTTTTAAAAGGTTTTCAAAAGGATTTTCCAGCAAATGAGATTCATAAATAACAGATACCGTTTCTTTTCCACCGGAAATGATCTTATAGAAATTCTGAACAATAGGATTAAGCTGCTCTACAAACTCTTTTCTTTTATTAAATATTTTCGTTCCGAATCTGATAATCGGATCATCATAGATTTCCAGCGAATCTTTGTCCCAGGTTCTGTTCTTGGCAAAATACTTGAGCAAGGCATTTCGCTGCTGAATGGTCTTCTGATACTGAATGAGGTCAAAAAGATACCCCGAATCTGTCTGGGAAATCATAGAATCCAGAAATTTACGTCTGCTTTCCCCGGAATCCGAAATAAGATTGGAGTCATAAGGAGAAATCATCACGCTCGGAAGATAGCCGATATGATCTGCAAGCCTGTCATAGCTTTTGTCGTTTTTTTAATCACCTTTTTGGCTTCCTTAGGCTGGGTAATTCTGATGAGGTCTTCACTGTCCTCATTCTGAATTTCAGCATCAATGGTGAAAAAATCTTCCTCCTTTTTAATATTGTTGAGATCCGTATTGCCTAAAAAGCTTTTTCCTACGGATAAATAATGCAAAGCATCTAAAATATTGGTCTTTCCCACACCGTTATTACCCACAAAACAATTGATCTGCGGGGAGAATTCAAATTTTTTCTCAGTATGGTTTTTGAAATTGTAGAGGGAAAGCTTCTTGATAATCATTCGTCAAAAATACTTCATTATTAGTAAAAATAAAAAAGGAAGTGCAGAACAAGTTTCCACCCCGAATGAAAAATAAGCGTCATCCCTTTTATTTTCAGAGAAATAAATAAGAATATAAGTTGCAATGCTCGCCATAAAAAAAGCAATCGCATATTCTGATTCCAGATAAAAAGTTGAAATGATACTGCTGATGAAGACAAGTGCATAAGCAATATATTTGGTATTTTGTACCCCAATCAGCATAGGAAAGGTTTTTACTGTATCACTATTCATATCCCGGATGTCAAAGGGAAGGACAAGTGCCGTAATAAAGAAAAAACTGATCAGGAAAATAGGAATGCTGAATTCCGGAAGCGTAAGCCAGCAGTTGACCAGAGCCCATACCAATCCTACATAAAAAACCTTCAGTAAAGGAATTTTACGGATATAAACATCAAGAAAAAGCTGTTATAAAGCAATCCCAGCACAACAATAATGAACCATTTCAAAAGCCTTATCTCATTATGATTATGGATGATTAAAAAGGCACAAACAATTCCGGCTACAGCATTCAGAACCAGTATTTTGAGGAAATGTCTGGTGTATTGATATTTGGTGTAAAGGTAACCGCTGAAATAAGTGATGAAAATAAGTGCAAAGGTAGGGAAACGGAATGTGTTTTGCTCTTTCATGAAAAATACTGCAAAAAGAGTTCCCATAAGGGAGACATAAATCTGGCTGTCTATGACAGTTTTTTCAGTACTTTTAAGATGTTCATTTATCAAAATTAATATATATGAAAAGATTTTCCAAGATTTTTCTGCTTTTGCTTGTAATGCAGAGCTTTTCAATGGTATCTGCACAGAAGTATTACGATATCCAATGGAAAAAAATTGCTGAAAACAGTACAAAAGGAGCGTATAAATCTAATCTTCCCATTATTTTAGACATACAAAAACAAGCCATGAAAGAAAATAATGCCTTTGAGCTGATCCGTTCTCTGAAAGCGGAATTCAGTATTGTAAATCAAACGGTGGATGATGATCAGAATGATGCTGCTTCCCAATTTTTCAAAAAACTTAAGGATACCGAAGGAAAACTGGGCGGTGAGGGTAAATTGGTATACAAAGTCCTGCTGAACGGTTTCTTCATGGACTATTACAATCAAAACGTATGGAAAATAAACGGAAGAACCAACATCAATTCTCAGGATGTTTCGCAGATAGAAACCTGGAGTAAGCTTGATTACAAAAACTATCTTACCAAAAGTTTTCAGGAACTTGACCAGGAAAAACCTGAAATGAAAAAGATTTCACTGGAAAAATATAAGGATATCTTTTCCGGAACAAGTGACATTGCTTATTTCCCGACCCTGTCCGATTGGTATGCGCTTAAAAAAATAGAATTTTTATCTGAAAACAATATTTTCACAAAAAATGAACTGACAGCCAACCGTACAGCGATCAATGCCATCTATGACGAGCTGATTGCACAGAACACCGGGAATCCAAAGTTATACTTTATGAAAGAAAAGATTACAGAGAACTGTAATTTCAGTCATTGCAAAGACAGGCTTGAGCAGCTTCAGAATCTCTTAAAAACTAATGTGGAAGGAGATTATAAAGTGATGATTATGGATAATATCATGGATGAACTTGTTAACAAGAAGAAACCTAAAGAAGCCCTTGCAATAGCTGCCCAGGCAAAAAGTGAATATCCGAAATCTCCTTTTATCGAAAATATCAAAAGTAAGGAAGCACAGATTGTGAATCCGTACCTGACGATTAAATATGAATCCCAGACCCAGAATAACCTGCCGATTCATATGGTGGCGCAATATCAGAATGTATCAGAATTTACCCTGAATATTTATGAAGTAAAAGATGATTTCACCTCACTGCTTCAGTATGTTCAGAATTCTTACTCCGATACTTTCGGAAAGCTGAAAAAACATCTCGTAAGGAAAGAAACATTCCAGCTTCCGGACCCTAAGGATTATCAGAACCATACAACTTCACTGGAATTTAAGCCGCTTCCGTCAGGGGTGTATGTTGCAGAATTTACGGTTGCGGGTGCTGATATGAAAGATACAGACTCAAGACAAAACTTTTATTTCCTGGTTTCCGGAAACAGGATTATTTATCAGAATAAAACGGACAGAAATCCTCTTTCTGATGAGCTGAAGCTGGTAAACAGTGAAAATGGAAAGCCGGTGGCCAATGAAGGACTTAAGTTTTATGAATTTGTTTCCAATAAAACATTAAATAAAATAGATGGAACAACCAATGCAAACGGAGTGTTTAAGTTTCCTTCCACAGAAAGCAAAGACTATTACAGGACTTTTCTGATTCAGCAGCCTAAGACCAATGATTTCCAGATCATGCAGGTGTACGGAAAAAGGGGCTACGATGATGATTATAACCCTAATAAACAAACCCGATCAACGGCTCAGATCTTCATCGACAGAGGGATTTACCGTCCCGGACAGACCGTTTATTTCAAGGTCATCAATACCAGGCAGAATAAAGAAGTGGAAGCTGTTCTTTCCGGATTAAAACAGAAAATAACGTTACTGAATACCAATAATGAGGAAATTTCTTCCCAGGAATTTACGACCGGTGAGTTTGGTTCTTATCATGGAAGTTTCATTCTTCCGAAAGGAAAACTGAACGGTAATTTTTACCTGAGAATTGAAGGAGAAAGCCAGGGATATAAAAATTTCAGGGTGGAAGAATACAAGAGACCAAAGTTTGAAGTAACCTTTGAACCTGTAAAGGACGAGTATCAATATGGCCAGACCATAGAACTGAAAGGAAAAGCAGTGATGTTCTCCGGTGTTCCGCTGAACAATACCACGGTGAACTACGAGATCAAAAAACAGAATATCAGATGGAGATATTTCAGCTGGTATCCACAGAATGATGATAATGAAAACTCAATTCTGGGAGAAACAAAAACCAATGAAAAGGGGAATTTGTCATTCGTCTGGAACTTAAAAAAGATGAAAAACTGGAAAGAATACAGATTGATAACTATGCTGTCAATGCATCTGTAACAGATATCAATGGTGAAACGCAGACCGCGGATACCCAACTGAAAGTAGCATCGGTTTCGCATTATATTCAGGCAGAAAATATCAGCAATACTTTTGCGGATGAAAATGTAAAAGTAAAGGTTGAAACTAAAAATTATAATGAACAGAACCTTAAGAAATCCTATCAGGTTAAGCTATCAAAACTGACCGCTCCGGACAGGATTTTCAGGGATAATTTTAAATCTGAGGTACAGAATCTTCCGAAATATTCAAAAGAAGAGTTCATCAGTAAATTCCCGCACGATCTTTTCGATAAAAATGATGAGATCAAAAACTGGAAAACGGAAACAGTATTACTTGAAAAACAACAGCAGCCATCTGCAGATAATGCTCAGCTTGATTTAGGGAAGCTGGAAGCAGGAGACTACCTGCTGGAACTTTTCAATATTGAAGGAAAAGATACCATCAAAAGTGCTCAGAACTTTAGTGTTTGGGATAAAACAGCTTTAAAGCCAAGCCAGAGAACATTCCTTACGGTTATTGCTCCGAAAGAAGAATTGTCAAGAGGAGAAAAAGCAAAAGTGTATGTATTCTCAGCAGTTCCTGATGCGCTGGTGAATGTTTTTGTGCAGGATGGATCCGGAAAAACCGTTTCCGAAGTTCATCAGCTGAAAAAAGGAATATTGGAATATACTGCTGAAATTCCTAAAGATAAAAGTGTCTCTTCATTGAACCTTCAGTTTCAGCTGGTAGCATTTAATGATGTGAATACAGAATCTGTTTCCCTAAAGATCAAAGACACTGACAAACCTTTAAAGATTGAAACGGTAACCTTCAGAGATAAACTGGAGCCTAATGTTAAAGAAAAATGGACCGTAAAAGTAACCGGAAATGATAAAGAAAAGATCAACGCAGAGGTATTGGCCAATATGTATGATATGTCTCTGGATCAGTTTGCTGCAAACAGTTTTAGTTGGACGAAATTATATACCCCATTTGTGATTATCACTTCTTATGGCATTAACAATTACCTGCAGCAGCAAAACTATCAGAAAAGGCTGAGATATTTCGAGGATAAATATGTAACTGTTCCTCAGTTTAACTGGTTTGATGGTGACTTTTTATATTCATTGCAGGGGTATGCTTCAGGAGTAGTAGTTCAGGAAGGAGTGAAAGCTCCGGCTTATGCACCACCGCCATCACCAATTGCAGGAGCTAAGTTTAAAACTGCCAGAGCCGCTGTCGCGGAAGACAAAATTGAAGTTGTTCAGAATGTAGTTCCGGAAGCTTTAAATGCACCGAAAATGGATGCAGGAAAAGAGGATGCTTTGGATAAAGTAGCTGTTCGCCAGAATCTGAACGAAACCGCATTTTTCTATCCGGATCTGAAAACCGATGCCGAAGGAAATGTCAACTTCGAGTTCACCTCCCCGAAGCACTGACAAAATGGAAACTCATGTTTCTTGCCCATACAAAAGATGCAAGAGCAGCTACCCTGGAAAAAGAAGTGGTAACACAGAAAGAATTTTCAGTGACTCCCAACTATCCTAGATTCCTGAGAGAAAGTGACGAACTGAACCTTCAGTCGAAACTTTCAAACCTTACGGATAAAAAGTTAAATGGCTCGGCTGAATTACAGATCCTTGATGCCTTTACCAATGAAAATATTTCTTCGAAATTCGGAATCACTTCAGGAGTGCAAAACTTCAGCTTAAATGAAAACGGAAGCAGCGCTTTAACATGGAAATTAAAAGTTCCGGACAATGTTTCCTCCGTTATTTTCAAAGTGGTTGCCAAAGCAGGGCAATATTCTGACGGCGAGCAGCAGGCTATTGCTGTACTGCCGAACAGAATGCTGGTGACAGACGCCGTTCCGGTTTTTGTGAAAGAAGGAGAAACCAAAACATTTGTACTGGACAATCTTAAAAATAATACCTCCACAACAGCGTCTAATGTTTCCAATACATTGGAGCTGACAACCAATCCGATCTGGGAGATGATGTTTGCTCTTCCGAGTCTGAAAAATGATCAGAATAATTCTGCGGATGTGATCTTTAATAAATGGTTTGCTGATGTTTTAGCTTCAGAAATATTCAAAGCTAATCCGAAAATGAAAACGGTTTTTGAAGAGTATCAGAACAAAGGAGTATTACAATCAAACCTTGAGAAGAATCAGGAACTGAAGCAGCTGTTGCTGGAAGAAACCCCTTGGGTACTGGAGAGCAAAAATGAAGGAGAGCAGATGCAGAAAGTGGCTTTATTATTCGATGTTAATACGATGAAAAATTCGATCAATCAGGATTGGGAGGACTTCAAAAAACTGCAAAATCCGGATGGCGGATTCTCATGGTACCCTGGTTATCCAAGTTCTTACGGAACGTCGTTATACATCCTTAAAAACTTAGGGAAAATCAATTCCTGGCTTAAAGATAATGTGAAAGATTATCAAAGGGCTGATCAAAAAGCTCTTGTTGCTAAACTGATTCAGTATGTAGATAATGAAGTTAACAGGTATTTTGATGTGAAAAAAGGAAATGTCTGGAACAACTGGGCAATAGACTATCTTGATACCAGAAACTATTGGGAAAAACAATATCCTTTAAAAGGAAAAGGTGCTGCCCTGAAAACGCTGGTAAAACAAAAAGCCAAAACAGCTAAGATCACAGATTTTACCTTCTTCGGGCTTCACCGGGCTGCATTATTAATGAATGACTATGGTCTGAAAGAGGTATCCGATAAGTTAATGACCTATCTTAAAGAAACTTCCACAGATACCAAAACGCAAGGTGTTTACTGGAAACAAAACCTTAATGATTGGGGATGGTTCGGTTCTAAAGTGGTTAACCATGCTGGCGCCCTTGAAGCTTTCAATACGTTAAAGTCTAATGATCAAAACTTTATTGAAGATATGAAGATCTGGCTCGTAACCCAGAAAGAAGTCAACTCATGGGGAAGTTCAAGAGGAACAGCAGAGGTGATCTTTACTATTTTGAATTCAGGAAAATCATGGACCGGAGCAGAAAGCGATAAAGCGACTATCGTTTGGGGAGGAAAAGAGTTGGTTCCTCAGACTCAGGCAACAGGCTATGTAAAATCAACAGTGAAAACTGAAGCGATAGATAAAAATTTAGCAGCTGTAACGGTTACAAAACCTGGTCCCGGAATTGTTCAGGGAGGATTGTTCTGGCAGTATTACGAAGATCTTGATAAAATCAGATCTTCTGAAAATTATATCTCTTTAACGAAAGAACTCTATAAAAAAGTAAAAACGGTAAACGGCGAAGAACTTCAGAAGATCTCTTCCGAAACCCCATTGAAAGTGGGAGATAAAGTGACGGTAAGAATGATTCTGAATACAGACAGAGCAATGGAGTTTATTCACATCAAAGATATGCGCGCAGCAGGATTTGAACCGACAGATGTATTATCCGGTTATCAGTGGAAGAATAACCTTGGATATTATCAGTCAACCAAAGATGCTTCTACCAATTTTTATATCCAATACATGCCGAAAGGAAAATATGTTTTTGAATACGATGTGGTGGCCAATGCATCCGGAAAATTTTCCAACGGAATAACAACGATGCAGAATTATTATGCACCGCAGATGAATGCACACACCAAAGGAAGCAACGTAACAATTTCAGAGTAACTGATAAGCATAAAACTGTAGTAATTTTTACTGCAGTTTTTTGTTTAACGATTTTTAGGTAGGATAGAATTAAATCGAAAAATCAAACAAATGTTTAATTTTGGAATGGTTTTTGAAATCAGATGAATACAAATTAAAAAATTATAAAGATGAAATTTTCTAAAACTTTAATTACAGGATTGGTATTGATGGCTGGGGTAAATGCTTTTGCACAAAAGAAAGCAGAAAAGTTTGAAAAACTACAGATCGAAATGTTCCCAAAGGCAAAAGAAGGATATAAGCAGGTATATATTCAGCTTCCCGTAGCAAAAAACGAAAAGGATTTAAAAGTTGAACTTTTTGTTGGGGCTGAAAAAATGTTAGACTGTAACAATTACTTCCTGATGGGAGAAATGAAAACCCAGGATCTTCAGGGGTGGGGATACAACTATTATGAAGTAGAATCTAATGGCGAAACAGGAGGTACCCTGATGGCCTGCCCGGATAAAAAACTGACTAAAAAGTTTGTGACTTTAAAGCCTGAAATTGTAAGATACAACAGTAAACTGCCGTTGGTATTCTATGTACCGAAAGATATCGAAGTTCGTTACAGAATTTTACGTCCGGATGCTGCGATGAAAAAAGCAGTTCAAAAATAAACCAGCGTATTATAATGATACAGAAAACTCCCCACATGCTGTGAGGAGTTTTTCGTTTTCTTTGAAGGATGTATTCGTGGCAATTCAACGTTGTTTCTGTCATTCCGCAGGAATCCGGCTTCCAATATTCAGAGTCAACATAAATGATAGTGTTTTCTGTTACCAATGGTTTTAGGTTTTGGCTGAAGCTAACTGGAATTTGCTTTTATTAAACGGGCTAAAGCCCGTTCCTATTGAATGTTGTTTTTCACAGATTTTATAGATGAAGTAATTTATTATATAAACCTATCCATCCCACTTGTCATTCCGCAGGAATCCGGCTTCCAATATTCAGAGTCAACATAAATGATAGTGTTTTCTGTTGCCAATGGTTTTAGGTTTGGCTGAAGCCAACTGGAATTTGTTTTTGTTAAACGGGCTAAGCCCGTTCCTATTGAGTGTTATTTTTCACAGATTTTATAGATGAAGTAATTTATTATATAAACCTATCCATTCACTTGTCATTCCGCAGGAATCCAGCTTCCAATATTCAGGGCCAACATAAATGATAGTGTTTCTGTTGCCAATGGTTTTAGGTTTTGGCTGAAGCCAACTGGAATTTGTTTTTATTAAACGGGCTAAGCCCGTTCCTATTGAGTGTTGTTTTTCACAGATTTTATAGATGAAGTAATTTATTATATAAACCTATCCATCCCACTTGTCATTCCGCAGGAATCCGGCTTCCAATATTCAGGGCCAACATAAATGATAGTGTTTCTGCTGCCAATGATTTTAGGTTTTGGCTGAAGCCAACTGGAATTTGCTTTTATTAAACGGGCTAAAGCCCGTTCCTATTGAGTGTTGTTTTTCACAGATTTTATAGATGAAGTAATTTATTATATAAACCTATCCATCCAACTTGTCATTCCGCAGGAATCCGGCTCCCAATATTCAGGGCCAACATAAATGATAGTGTTTTCTGCTGTCAATGATTTTAGATTTTGGCTGAAGCCAACTGGAATTTGCTTTTATTAAACGGGCTAAAGGCCGTTCCTATTGAATATTATTTTTCACAGATTTTATAGATGAAGTAATTTATTATATAAACCTATCCATTCACTTGTCATTCCGGAGGAATCCGGCTCCCAATATTCAGGGCCAACATAAATGATAGTGTTTTCTGTTGTCAATGGTTTTAGGTTTTGGCTGAAGCCAATTGGAATTTTGTTTTTTATTAAACGGGCTAAAGCCCGTTCCTATTGAACAAATTTTACTGATTTCTAATTCAGAGCCTTTTCAAGTTTATCATTCCGCAGGAATCCGGATCCCAATATTCAGAGTAATTAATTTTCCGGAGAACGTTCTTTTCTTCCTTTGTTTCCTGCAAAAGTGCCGTAAAAAAAATACAGAAAAAGTAGAGTTAAAATTTTTTTTCAGTTTTTTTAGTATTTAATTAACATTTAAACGCTTCTGTCAAAACTTTATTTTGTAGGGCTTTGAACCTAAACATATTTTAAACTTACTTTAAATTCACTACATTGTAGAATTATCTTTAAGCATTTAACCTTTTTTGCATTATATTTGTTGTAAACATAAACCATGAAAAACAATTTATTGATTTTTACGTTTAGTTTTTTTGCTTTCCCCGCTTTTGGCTGGGCACAGTCTGCGCCGGATTTTAAAGAACTTCTGGATAGTGCTATGGTTCGGGATTCGAACCTTAAAATGCAGATTACCCAAAACAAACTTACCGATCTGGATGAACATAAATTGAAAGATATCTTTCTTCCAACACTGGAATTAAGTGGTCAGGCCGGTTATCTCAACGGAACAGCAAGACTTACGTCACCGGAATTCAATCTCGCTCCCTTTATTAATATTCCGGAAGGGACTTTCAACAATAATTTCAATGTATCAGGATTTTCAGGAATTGCCAAAGCAGATGCCAAAATGCTTCTGTATTCGGGAGGAAAAGTAAAATACATGAAAAAAGCTGTTGAAGAAAAGAAAAAGTCTGAAGATATACTTCTGGAGAAAACAAAAGATGAAGTTATTGCCACTATTTCCAGAGCGTATGATCAGCTGGCTCTGATTCATCAGTCTAAAAAAGTGCTGGACGAAAGTAAAAAAAGACTGGATATCAACAGGAAAACTGCAGACAAAGCTCTTGGTTACGGTCTGATTACTCCTTATGATCATAAGAAGATTGAGCTGGCACAAGCTACTTTAAATGCTAAAATGGTAGAATATGAAGGTAAAAAGAATTACTTCTTACCCAGCTTTATGTTTTAACCGGAATCAATAAGGAAAGGCTTAGAATGATCGATCCGGTATTATCTCCGGTAGAACTGCTGGCTGCAGAAAAAGGAATAGAGCAGAGAGCAGAAATCCGTGCTTTGGAACATGGCATCAGTGCTGCAGATTATAAGATAAAAGCCGAAAGGACTTGGATGATTCCTAAAGTACAGCTGATGGCTTCTGCTTATTATATCGGATTGTATGGGAACAGAATAAAATCCTCAGAAAATATAATCCCGGCAGTTCCATTGCTTGGATATGAAGGGAAAAAACTGGACTGGAGGCCCAATAATATTAATGTATTTCCATTGATTACAGCAGGAGTAGGCTTTAAATGGGAAATTTTTGACGGTAAGGAAGGAAAACATGCCGAAGAAACAGCCAAAGTCGGAAAAGAGGTATTACAAAACCAGAAAGAAGATGCTCTGAAAAAACTGACACTGAATCTGGCCAATAACCAAACCAATTATGATATTGCTTCCGCACAGATTACCCTGAAAGCCAAAGAAAAAGAGCTTGCAAAAAATGCACTCGTACAGGCAGAAAAAGAATTCAGATACGGAATGAGCAAATCTTCACAGCTCATTGATGCAGAAAATGATCTTGAAGCTGCCGAACTGGAATACCAGAATGCTGTTTTTAACCAGAGAAGAGCGGGAATAGAACTGATGAGGTCTACTCAGGAGCTGGATATCACTAAATTTTATTTAATTCCTTAACCATTTAAATCATGCATAAAAATATATCTCTACTCTTCGCCGCTCTGATTTTATTGGGGAGCTGTGACAAAAAGAACGAAAAGATCAAAGAACCGGAAGGGAAAACCAAGAAAGATGTGATCTCTTTTGCCCCTAAAGTCACCGGAAGGATTTTAAAAATATATGTTTCCGAAGGGCAGACTGTGAAAAAAGGTGATACCCTGGCACAGCTTGATGTCCCTGAAGTTTCTGCAAAAATAGCGCAGGCACAAGGAGCAGTAAGTGCTGCTACCGCGCAGGAACAAATGGCTAAAAACGGTGCAACAGCCGATCAGCTGAAACAGCTTCAGGCCAAATATAAAGGATTGAAAGAGCAATATGAATTTGCCCAGAAATCTTATAAAAGAGCCAATAATATGTTCCGTGACAGCTTAATGTCTCCGCAAGCCCATGACGAAATCTATGCCAAATTACAGGGGGCGAAAGCTCAGTATGATGCTGTAGTGGCTGAATTGGATGACGTAAAAAGAGGAACCCGCTTCGAAAAAGTGGAGATGGCGGCAGGACAGGCTTCACAGGCAAAAGGAGCTTTACAGGAAGCCAATGTCGCATATTCAGAGAGATATATCATTGCGACCAACGATATGGAAATAGAAACCATCAGCTTAAACACCGGTGAGCTTGCAACGGCAGGGTTTGCATTATTCAACGGATATATTCCGGAAAGTACATATTTCAGATTTACCATTCCGGAAAGTGCCATTTCAAAATATAAAAAAGGGCAGGAAGTAACAATGCAGGTGGTGTACAATAAAGAAAACCTGACAGGAACCATCGTGTATATCAAACAGCTGACAAAGTATGCGGATATTACTACTGCCTATCCGGATTATCAGCTGCAGGATGCGATCTACGAGATCAAAGTAAAACCTAAGGATATGAATAAAGCTAAAAATATTCTGGTTAATGCCAATGTAATCCTTAAATAAATGAAACAGAACGGATAGAATTTCAGCGAATTCCATTACGTTTCCAACCTATAAAAATATACAGATGAAAGAATTTTTCCGTCTTTTAAAACGCGAGTTTAAACTTTTTATCGGCAATTCTACCTTAAGGACGGTGTTTTTTCTGGCACCGGTGTTCTATGCAACCTTGCTGGGGTTTGTCTACAAAAGCGGAAAAGTTGAAAATACACCTGTATTGGTTGTCGACAGAGATAATACCCCTTTGTCAAACCAATTGACGGAAATGCTCGAAGACAATAAAAGCATTAAGGTTTTCAGATACCTGCAGGAGCCTCTCAGTATCAAAGACGAAGTGATCAGACATGAGGCGGCAGCAGTGGTAATTATTCCTTCCAGATTTGAAGGAGATATGCTGCAGAAAAAGTATCCTGAACTTAATGTTTATATCAATACCGGGAATGTTTTAACAGCCAATTTTGCATCCAAAGCACTTCAGCTGACCATTGGAACATTCTCAGCCGGAGCTTCCATCAAAGCCCTCCAAAAGGCGGGAATGCCCGCTGCAAAGGCTGCTACACAATATGAACCTTTCAAAGCCAATTACATTACGCTATTCAATACTACCGGAAACTACCTTATTTTCATGTGGCCGGCTATGCTTGCAGTGGTTTTACAGCAGGTA
Source organism: Chryseobacterium sp. 1B4 (assembly GCF_036631475.1). Lineage (NCBI taxonomy): Bacteria > Pseudomonadati > Bacteroidota > Flavobacteriia > Flavobacteriales > Weeksellaceae > Chryseobacterium > Chryseobacterium sp. 1B4. The sequence goes on along the minus strand of NZ_JAPNUF010000008.1, from coordinate 136,043 downwards.
ATTCTGTTGGCTATGGCCGTAAGTTTTGCCGCAGAATTTGAAAGAGGCTCTTTTGTAAAGGAATACCTGAAAATGAAAAGATGGGCTTTCCCGACCATGCTGATTAAGGTAATACCAATCTGGGTGTTCTCTGTTCTTATTGTAGGTATTTATTACTTTATGCATATGATCTTCAGGGTTCCGATGCCGGAAGGGATACTCAATTTTATTCTTCTTACAGCTGTTTTTGTGGGATCCGTTTCATTTCTGGGTGTCTTTATCAGTATTCTGATTCCGGATGCATTGAAAGCAACACAGATCCTGATGGTTATCGCTTCACCGGCGTTCATTATCAGTGGCTTTACCTGGCCTCTGAATGCGATGCCTGCCTTTGTTCAGTTTATCGCGAATATTATTCCGCTGACTCCCTTTTTACAGGCCTTTAAAATCTTATTGATTCAAAAGGGATCGGTAGAACTTACTTTTCCTTACCTGAAACATTTAAGTATTCTTTTAGTAATATATGCTGTTATTGGCTGGATTGCTTTAAAGATCAAGCTTTGGTTTATATTCAAAAAAGCTGCTCCACAGGAAATTGCGGTAGAGAATAGTTCTCCGGAGGATAGTGAGTAGTTTTTTAGTTGCTGGTTGCTGGTTAGTGGTTAAGAATACTAAGATTAAATTATTCAAAACAATAACACAAAAAATAAATTCAAAGAATAGCCTGCATCATCCAGACTCCACCTTCGCAAACCTCAAAATTCCGCAACATCGAAACCCGGAACACGTACCTTATAGCTTAACCGTATAACACCTCACCCTTTATCCCTAACCTGCAACCAACAACTCGCAACCCATCAACTAGAGCCAGCAACCCGTAACCCTATACCTCGAATCCTATACGCCAATTTCTCCTTTTTTCAACCGGCTATAAAATCAAACAAAAAAACTGATATATTTGTCTGTTGTAAAATAGAAATTATATGGAAAATGTATTTGATGCAAAAGATGCTCAAAACTATATAGATAGAATCAACAGGTTGGTGGAAGATACCCATGGTTTGTGGGGGAAAATGACGGTGGATCAGATGCTGGCACACTGTTGTATAACCTACGAAATGGTATACGAACCGGAAAAACACAAAAAACCTGGGGCTATTGCAAAATTTATATTGAAGACTTTTGTAAAACCTAAAGTGGTAGGGGAAAAAGCCTATCCAAGAGATTCTCCTACAGCACCCCAGTTTTTGATTACCACCAGAAAAAATTTTCATGAAGAAAAAACAAGACTGATAGGTTTTATTCAGAAGACACAGCAATTGGGAGCAGAGGCTTTCGATGGGAAAGAGTCTTTCTCTTTTGGAAAATTAAATGCTCAGGAATGGAACAATATGTTTGCCAAGCATCTGAACCATCACCTGGCACAGTTTGGAGTATAAACACAACATTACATGAAAAAACTTTTATTACTTTTTGTTCTGGCTGCCAATTTTGTAATGGGCCAGATGCCGGATATTTCCAATGCATGGCTGAATAATAGTAAACCTTATCTAGGCACTATCGGAAACAAGGGTCAGGAACTGAAACTAAAGATCAATATCTCTGAACAGAATAAAAAAATGATCAGGAATATTTCGTTTCAGGGTATTCTCTTGTAGATACCAATTATACAAAATTTGAAGGTAAAATTACCATTTCAAAATATAAAGATTCCAGGAAGCAGGGAACAGTATATGGCGAATATGAGCTGGCAGAAGAGAATAAAGGAAAGCATTCCGGCCTTTTCAAAGGGAAATTTACCTATAATTTTAAATGGAACAAGAAAACAGAGAAAATTGAAGGGCAGTACATTGAGCTTACAGGAGACTGGAAAAGTTATGACGGAACCCTTGAATTTAAAACCCATCTGAAAAATCAGTAACAGCCCCTCATCATCTTATACCGGACTTAAAAATACCTCAGACCTCAGGTCTTATCTTAAAAACTCACTAACACTATGAAACTAGGCGCATTTTCAATCAGCTTAAGCGTAAAGGATCTTCAGAAATCCAAAGACTTCTATGAGAAGCTGGGTTTTACAACAATGGCAGGAACGGAAGAACAGAACTACCTGATCATGAAAAACGGTTCCACACTGATAGGGCTTTTCCAGGCCATGTTCGACGGGAATATGCTTACTTTCAATCCGGGATGGGATGAAAATGCACAAAATCTTGATTCTTTTGATGATGTACGCGAAATTCAGAAAAGATTAAAAGAAAGTGGAGTGGAAATCGGCAGAGAAGCAGACGAAACAACCTCAGGACCTGAACATATCTACCTGAAAGATCCGGATGGCAATATGATTTTAATAGATCAGCACAGGTAGATCAGGATCATTATACAAAGATGACTTAAAACAAACTTAACTTATAAAAAACAATCATGGCAACAGTAAACGTTTATTTAACATTCAACGGCAATTGCAGAGAAGCATTTGATTTCTACAAATCTGTGTTCGGAGGAGAATATCCTTACATCGGAACTTTTGGAGAAATGCCTCCAATGGAGGGAAAAGAAACCCCGGAAGAAGATAAAAACAAGATCATGCACGTTTCGCTTCCGATCTCTAAGGAAACGATTTTGATGGGAAGTGATACCGGCGGAGAATGGTCTTCCAGTTTCAAGGCAGGAAATAACTTTTCTATTTCTGTAAATGCAGAGTCTAAAGAAGAGGCAGACAAATTATTCGGTGGCCTTTCTGCAGGAGGACAGGTAACAATGCCTATGGCAGATACGTTCTGGGGAGCTTATTTCGGAATGTTTACTGATAAATTCGGGATTAACTGGATGGTAAACTATGACGATCCTGCGAAAATGCAGCAGCATCCTTAATCATTTGAATTCAAAATAATAAAAACCGGCAGCTAACTGTCGGTTTTTTTATTTACTGGCAAAGGCTTAAACTTCTTAGTCCTTTTTGATGATTTTATAGCTGGCCGTTTCTGTTTTGATGAGATAGATTCCCTGAGGCAGTTCGGTAATATCAAACATATTTTCATCGTTTGTCGCTTCTGCAGACTTTATGAGTTTTCCGGACTGGTCATACAAAGAAATTTTATCATTTTTATTCACATGATCAATATGGAAGATACCCGAAGTTGGATTAGGATAAATATTCCCTTTGTCTTGGATCGTGTTTTCTGAGGTTCCCAAAGTGGAAATTTTTGACCATGTAAATGCATCCAGGCACATATAAACATATCCTCCGGTGGATTGCAGCTGGATCTCATCAATTACAGTATTGCTGTTATTCTGATTATTCAGAGTGGCAAGGTCAATCAGAGTAAACCCATTGCTGATGCCTGTCGTTCCCGTAGTGGCATTGAATGTTGTATTAAAACCGGATGTTTTGGTGGTGGTAACTTTGGAATCCCTCCTAATTTTCCTGTGATGATAAGGGTTCCTGATGAGGTAGACTGGTTTAAAGCAATATTGCTTAAAAATACCCAAAATTTTGATACTGTGAATGAAGAACTGCTCTTAAGACTGAATGAAGGAGAGCTGATATTCGTTGTTCCGGTATTGTCAATGTAGACATTGTCATTGGCTGTTCCGTTCCAGCCGGTGTTTGGATAATTGCCCTGAATTCTGAAAGTTCCGGCCTGTGAAATAATATTGAAAGTATATCCATTGCTGATAAAACTGGTACTGCCGCCAGATGAATTTTCAAAAGTTACCGTTGTTGTCTGTGCATTGATCAGTGCAATCGTGCTTAAGAAAACAAAAATGGCAAAAGAGATAATTTTTTTCATGGTATAGATTTTTAAGGGATGAAGAAAGTGAAAGACCTCCTGTCCTGTTGGATTCTGTTTGAATTTTCCTGTAAAGGATACCACAAAGTAACGATGAAAGATACAGCCGTTACAGCGTAGTAAATACCGGATTTAAAAACGCGTAGAAATACGCAGTTTTGTTCATTGCTATTGTTATAATTTTGAAAAATAGAGATTATGTTATGGAAAATAAATTTATTTCACGGTATGGTTGGTTTTTTCATAACTTGTAGTGTGCAATTACAGGAACTTTTTTAAAAACCTATTATATAATTTAAAACGAGAAAACTATGGAATTACCTAAGCATGCAGTATCATTGGATGATGCTAAAACATGGATCAGCAACTGGCAGAGTAGAAATGATATTGACGGAATGTCAATAAAAGCGCATATTATTCCTGTACAAGATGTAAATGATATTTTCAACAAGGATAAAGGCTTTGAACAATATCGCGGATATAACGCGATCACTGATCAGGGAGAGTTTAAATTTTTAATGGTAGGAGTGGATGCTTATGGGAACGATATTGTCAATTATGAGGACGGATTTTATGTATATGACATGACCACACCCTGCCCGAGTGTATGTTCTGCTGAGAAATGGTGGAATCTGTAACCTGAAAACCGAAGATCTTGGATCATTGGATTGAAATATTGTCATTAATTGGAAAAGGCATTCTGCTGATTAATCTGGCAGTATACGGTATAGGTTTTTCCGGTTCCGGAAAAGCCTATACATTTTTCATCAGTTATCTGGCCTGGATATTAATTTGTGAAATCGTATTCTATGTACTGAATTCCCAGAAGATCAATAATCTGTTTTTCTCACATTATTATCTGATAGGTCAGTTTTTGCTGCTGGGATTGTTCTTTCATGAGATTTTAACGGAAAAGTATCAGAAAAAAGCAACACGTATTCTTTTAATTACCATTCCTGTTATTCTCATCATACAGTATATGATAGATCCGGAAAAATATTATGTTTTTAATCTGTTTGAAATTTTTGTCACTTCTTATTCTATTATAATTCTGGCATTATTTCATTTGTATAATATATTGGATACTCCGAAGAAATATAATTATATAAGCCTGGGACTTTTGCTGTATCTCATAAGCAGTACGGTTATATTTTTGTCCGGAAACCTGTATACGGTGATGAACAGGAAGCTGCATAAAGAGATATGGGTTTTCAATGTTGTTATGTTTATTGTGTACCAGATTTTTATTCTGGCAGAATATCTTTCTTCCCGTAGAAAAAATGTGTAATTACTGTTATGATTTTACAAAATGAATGAAAATACAATTATTTCCACTATCGTTTATACCTTTCTGGCATTTACTTTACTGGCCGTTACGCTGATCATATTTTATTATTTTTCAAACAAGAAAATAACAAGAAATCTTATTCAGAAAAAAGAACTGGAACTCAGGTATGAGAAAGACCTTACCCATGCTATTATCAGTGCTCAGGAAAAGGAGAGACTGAGGATAGCTCAGGATCTGCATGATGACATCAGTTCAAAACTGAGTGTGGTTTCTTTAAATATCCATCTTTTGGATTTTGATAATCTTCCCAGGGAAGAGTATAATGACCTGAAAAATAAAATTATACATCTGGTCAATAAAACTGCCGAAAGTGCCAGACAGATTTCTCACGATCTGCTTCCTCCCATTTTAGAAAAATTTGGACTGCATGCTGCCATAGATGCATTGTGTTCAGAAATTAACCTGTCCAAAAAACTGCAGGTTACCTATTCCAGCAGTTTGTATTTTGCAAAAGCGGAAGATGTAAAAAATTTACATATCTTTAGAATACTTCAGGAGCTTATCAATAATTCTATAAAACATGGTGAAAGTACCCATATTGATATAGAATTTTTGGGAAAAAACGGAAAAAATACATGTATTTATAAAGATGACGGCAAAGGATTTAATCCTGATGAAAATACCCTGAAAGGGGGACTGGGCCTGCGAAATATCAGAAGCCGTGTAGAGCTGATCAATGGAACACTGAAAATTGAAAGTGAAAACAATAAAGGAACCACTGTAGAATTTACATTTTAAATATTGATGAGATGGAAAAAGATATCATTCGTGTAACAATTGTAGACGATGAAGCACTGTTTCGTCAGGGGATTTCATTGCTGATACAAAGGGAAAAAGACATAGAACTGGTGGGCGAATTCAGTAACGGGAAAGAGCTGCTTGATGCGCTTATAACCCTTCAGGAACTGCCGGATATTATTCTGATGGATCTTAATATGCCGGAAATAAACGGGGTAGAGGCTACCAAACAAATTCATATCAAATATCCTCAGATCAAAATCATTGCATTAACCAGCTATAATACAAAAGCATTTATCGTCAATATGATACAGTCGGGAGCTTGTTCCTTTCTTAAAAAAACTCAAGCCCCGCCGAATTACTTACTGCAATCCGGGAAGTATATAGTAAAGGTTTTTTTTATAATAATGAAGTAATGGAAGCATTACATCAGAATCTTACAGAACCTAAAAAGAAAGTTTCCAGTATTTTTGATGCCAATCATATTTCCAAAAGAGAAAAAGAAGTATTGGAACTGATCTGTAAACAATACAACACTGCCGAAATTGCAGACCTGCTTTTTATAAGCTCCAGAACCGTTGAGGGGCACCGCAACAGTCTTTTGTTGAAAACCGGAGCCAAAAAATACTGCAGGATTGGTGGTATATGCCATAGAAAGTAAAATTGCAGATATGAACTACTTAAAAGACCGCTTCGAATAAGCATTTATAGAATGAGTCCACTAAAATCCAGCATCCTTTTATATTTTTTGATTCATTGAGTTTTTACGTTTCTAAAATTTTAAAAACTTGCATTGTAAAAGTCAGAAAAATGCAAAAGGATGAAATCTGCTGTTGAAAAAGTTGTATCGTAAGTGATATTCTGGCAAAAATCCCACCTGCTTCTTATATAAATCAGATACAAAAGAAAGCCTCTTTCTGTCCTGGCATTAAATATTGTTTGCTATTATTGATTTAAAATATTAATTTTGTTAAAAACGATAGATAATAGTAATTGATAAATATGAGAAAGGTTTTTACGAAGCTGGCATTCACAGTATTAGGTTTCGGATCCGTATTGACATTTGCTCAAAAGAGTGATCTGGGGGCATGGTACATGTATTTCGGAAATAATAAGATCAGTGAGAAGCTGAACTGGCATAATGAAATTCAGTACCGTAATTTCGATGCTGTTGGAGACCTTGAACAATTACTTATCCGTACAGGAATCGGGTATGATCTACAGAAAATAATAACAATGTTTTATTGGGATATGGCTTCATTCTTAGCCGGCCCTATGTAAACGGCGGGAAAAAGGAGAATATTGAGCACAGGATTTTCCAGCAGTATATTACCAAACAGAAATTTGGGCGTTTCTATCTTCAGCACCGTTACCGTTTGGAAGAACGTTTTCTGGAAGATGATTTCAGGATGAGATTCCGTTATATGCTGGGAGTCAATATTCCGATTACTCAAAAGGAAATGCTGCCAAAAACGCTGTATGCTTCAGTATATAACGAAATATTCCTGCATTTCAACAATCCCGTTTTCGACAGGAACAGAGTTTATGGAGCGTTAGGATATGTCATCAACAAAAATATGAGGATTGAAGCAGGGTATATGAATCAGATCCAGGAGAACCGAAACCGGGGACAGATTCAGATTGGTTTTTACAATAATATTCCGTTTACTAAAAACTAATGAAGCTGCTGCTGAATGCCCTGATGAAAACTATTATTTGAAATAAAAAATTAAACACAAAAATAAACACTTATGCATTCAGGAAAAAGATTCGGAGCCCGGGAGTTCATTATCTGGACCAGAAGGAGTATTTACGCTCTGATTGTGTTGTCAGCAATCCCTACAGTCCTGTACTTTCTGGGCTGGAAGTTTCTTTCCGTTCCATGGCAGCCGATTGCCATTATGGGAACAGCGGTTGCCTTTATCGTTGGATTTAAAAACAATGCCAGCTACAGCAGACTCTGGGAAGCAAGACAGATCTATGGAGCCATTATTAATGACAGCCGTAGCTTTGGGTATATGCTGAGAGATGCGCTGCTTTCCAAAGATCCGGATAAGGTAAAAGAAATGTTTTTTCGTCATTATGCATGGCTTACTGCATTGAGATTTCAGCTTCGTGAGCCCAGAGCATGGGAAAACATGGGCACAGATCAGTTTGATGAATATGCTAAGAAATATGATATTCCGGAAAGACTCTCCAAACTGGATGAGGAACTGAAAAAATACCTTTCTGGGCCCGAGCTTCAGTATATTTTGAGCAAAAAGAACAGGGCTACACAATTAATGGCCAGCCAGAGCAAGGCTTTGTCAGAAGCTTATGAAAAAGGGGCAGTCAATGATTTTCAATGGACGCAGATCAACCAACAACTGGTAAAATTCACTGATAATCAGGGGAAAGCTGAAAGAATTAAAAACTTTCCATATCCCAGAAATTTCTCTTCCATCACCACTTATCTTTTGCTTTTATTCATTGTTTTTGTGCCTTTCGGTTTATTGAAGGAATTTGATAAACTGGGTGATGGAACCATGGTGGAAGGATGGACTTTATGGTTTAATATTCCGTTTTCTTTATTGGTGACATGGTGTTTTCATACCCTGGACAGTGTGGGGAAGCTTCGGTTAATCCCTTTGAAGGAAGTCCCAATGACGTTCCCATCACCCAGATCAGCCGTACCATTGAAATCGATATGAGAGATATGCTGGATGAATTGATCTTCCGCCTGCTATTACTCCGAAGAATAATATCGTGCTTTAGATTGGCCTTTTTATGATCTTAGATATTGATTAATGACAGACTTCGGATATATCTAAACCTATCAGGTTTGGTAATAATAAATATTGATACCAAAAATAAAAATAATACTTAAAAAAACTAACTCAAAATGATTCACAGCTATGTTATAATATCCATTGCAGTCCTGCTGTCTGTGATGATATTGGTAATGATCGGCCAGAAATTAAAAGTAGCTTACCCTATTTTTCTTGTGATTGCAGGATTATTGATAAGCTTTGTGCCGGGAATGCCACGCATTGAAATAGAGCCTGACCTTGTTTTTCTTATTTTCCTGCCGCCTATTTTGTTTGAGGCAGCCTGGTTTACCTCATGGCAGGATTTTCATAAGTGGAGAAAACAGATTTTTTCCATGGCTTTCGGGTTGGTATTTTTAACCTCAATAGTGGTCGCTTACCTTTCGTCTTCCATTATTCCCGGACTTACCGTGGCAATGGGCTTCTTGCTGGGAGGAGTGAATTCTCCGCCGGATGCTGTTGCTGCCACTTCGGTTCTTAAGCATATGAAAATTCCAAAGAAAATCACTAATATTCTGGAAGGGGAGAGTCTTATCAATGATGCATCCAGTTTAATTGTATTTAAGTTTGCTCTGGCAGCCGTTATTTCCGGACAGTTTATCTGGAGGGATGCCGTTCAGGATTTCTTTACGATGGCAATCGGTGGAATTGCAGTAGGAGTGGCGGTAGGTTTCCTGTTTGGTGCTTTGTTAAAAGTTATCCCGACCAATTCCAATATAGATACCATTATTACCCTGATTGTACCTTACATTATGTATGTGGGTGCAGAGCATTTCCATTTTTCAGGGGTGCTTTCTGTTGTTGCAGGAGGATTATTGATGTCTTATAACTCACACTGTTATTTAAGCCATACTTCAAGGATTCAGTCCGGGAATGTATGGAGTGTACTCATATTCCTGATGAATACCATCATCTTTATTTTGATTGGTCTTGAACTTCCTATTGTAGTAGAGGGAATGAAAGAATATACCATTTCTGAAGGTATTTTCTACAGTGTAGTCATTGGAGGTGCTATTATCGGAACAAGAATCCTGTACAGCTATGCACTGATGTATTTTCCAAGAATCTGCTCCAAAGAATTAAGGTTAAAAGTTCCTAAGCCGGATTGGCGGGAACCGTTCATTATCAGTTTTGCTGCAATGAGAGGTGTGGTTTCACTGGCTGCGGCTTTGTCAATTCCAGCTTTCCTGCCAAACGGAGAAGCATTCCCGCACAGAAATATTATTCTATTTGTAACTTTTGTTATTATATTGATTACTCTGGTAGGACAGGGATTATTGCTTAGCCCGATCTTGAAGCTGTTGAACATTCAGGATGCCGGAAGTGAATTGCCGGAAGAAAAACAGGAAGTTATTCTTATGCGTAAACTGAAAGAAACAGCATTACACAAACTGGATAATGACTTTTCTGAGCTAACGGTTACCAACAGCTTGGTTCGCCACCAGAAGCATAAGCTGGAAAATGAAATGATGCTGATGGCAGATAAAGCCCAATGTATGGCTTCCACAGGAGATTATGTGTCGGCAATCAATGAAAATAAAGATGTCTTACGGCAGATCATCCAGGCGCAGAGAAACGAATTGCACCGGATGAAAAGAGAAAAAATATTTGATGATCATGTGATGAGAAGTATTGAAATGCAGCTGGATTTTGATGAAGCCAAGATCACCGGTTTTTCCCATGGGTAATTAAAGATAAGCCACAAAAGTCATAAAAGAATATAGACTGGAATAAGCCCGAATGGTGGAGAGATCACAAAATGAAAATCTATTGATTTTCAAGGCTTAAGGGTGCTTCTCAAGAGTAGAATCTTAAACTTTAAAACAGCTTGATTATTTTAAAAACTTTTGTGGCTTTTGTGGTTGGATATTACAAAATGTGTACATTTAAACATATTAAATTTATAATATGAGCACACCCATCACAGTTCAGTATAAAATAAATGCTCCGGTTGAAAAAGTCTGGAAAGCATTGACCGATAAAAATGAAATGAAATCCTGGTATTTTGATATCCGGGATTTTGTTTTGGAAACAGGTAAGAAATTCAATTTCTTTGAGCCTGGAGGAGCCAATAAGTATCACCATCAGGGTGAGATTTTAGAAGTCATTCCCAATCATAAATTAAAACATTCCTGGGCTTATCCTGATTTTTCAGATCAGAAAACAGTGGTAACCTGGGAGCTGCAGCCTGAAGACGGGCAAACCCTTGTAAAGCTGACTCACGAAAATATTGACAATTTCAGGGATTTAGGAGAAAATTTTTCAAGGCAAAACTTTACAGAAGGCTGGAATACGATTTTGGGACAGAGTTTAAAAGAATATTTAGAAAAATAAAAAATGGTCACATTACACCCTTTTACGATAGAGGATGCTCCACTACTGATTTCAAAGATAAAAGACGAAAGAATGCTTCTTCAGTTTGCCGGACCTGTATACCGTTTTCCTCTTACAGTACAACAGCTGGAAAAGGATTTGTCTGATGAAAACAGAACTTTATTTAACATTACAGACCAGGCCGGAAATACAATCGGGCATGCCCAGATATTTTTAAAAGAGAAGACTTTTCTGCTGGGAAGGATTTTGATCTGGGACGAGAACAACAGAGGAAAAGGGTATGGCAAAAAAGTAATGTATGAACTTCTGAGATATGGCTTCAGCCATTTTGATAGGGAGACAGCAGAACTCAACGTCTACGACTGGAATACCGGAGCTATTGAATGTTACCGGAAAGTAGGCTTTGTTTTTGACCCGGGTGTTAAAAGTGAAGCAACGATTGATAAGGAAACATGGGTCTCTTTGAATATGAAAATCCACAGAAATACTTTTGAACCGCAGAAATCATGACACAGTTTACCGCACTAAGGCCTGTTTTATGGACGGAAAATATTGATGAAACCATAGGATTCTATATGCGTGTCCTCGGTTTTACGCTTATGGGAAGGGATGATGCCTGGCAGTGGGCTTCCCTTCAAAAAGATGAAATATACCTGATGCTTTCTCAGCCCAATCAGCATGAAGCTGCTGCTGCAATCGGTTTTTCAGGCTCATTCTATTTCAATGTGAATAATGTAAATGATCTTTGGGAAGACCTTAAAACAAAAGCCAAAATCTGCTATGAGATTGAAACGTTTGAATGGGGAATGAGAGAATTTGCGATCTATGATAACAACGGTTATATATTACAATTTGGTGAAGCAGCAGATAATATTGGCAATACGGAATAAAATTTGCTATTTTTGGAGAAATATTTAGAAATTCAATGAAAAAAATATAATAGCGGGTTTCGCAGCGATTTTATTATTGGCGTCTTGTAATAAGGATAAAGAGATTCTTAATACATTAAACACTTATAATACTTCAATGGAAGCGAAGGGATACCATTTCGGAGATAAGCTTGAGCTTCCGAAAGAGGTAACAGAAAATGCAGAAAGCGTAACCATCAGCTTTGGAGATAAAGAAACAACAAACCTTACCATTGATCCTAAATTTTTTACATTAGGTGATAATGCTGTAACGTTCAATATTAAAACAAAAGGAGGCGAAGTCCTGAATCAGGATGCAACCATTAATGTATTTGCAAAAAATCCTGAAAAAAATATCTCTTATCAGATTGTAGCGGAATATCCTCATGATCCTAAAAACTTTGTACAGGGATTCCAGATTGAAGGAAATACCATCTATGAAAGTGACGGGCAGAACGGATCTTCCCAGATTTTAAAGTACACGTTAGGAACAACAACTCCGCTTGCTTCCACAAAACAGGCTCAGGAAGACTTTTCTGAAGGAAGCACCATTGTGGGGGATAAAGTATATCAGCTGACATGGCAGAGTAAAAAAGGCTATATCTATGATAAAAGCTCTTTAAAGCTGCTTTCGGAATTTGCCTATCCAAATGTGCTGGGTGAAGGCTGGGGGTTGACATACGATGGGAAAAACCTTATTGCTTCTGATGGCAGTAAACTTTTATATTTCCTTGATGTTAATGATCCGTCCAAGCTAATCAAGTATATTGCTGTGGCCGGAAGTTCGCAGGCATATGATCAATTAAACGAACTGGAATATCACAACGGCTTTATCTATGCGAATGTCTGGCAGAAGCCCATTATTTTAAAAATCAACCCGGCAAACGGAGAAGTGGTGGGAACTTTTGATTTCACAGAAATTGCAAAACAGAACACCAAAGGAAGTGATGATGTCCTGAACGGAATCGCTTTCAAAGGGGATAATATGCTGGTGACCGGTAAGAATTGGACAAAGATTTACGAAGTTGTTATTAAATAAGAAAGTTTAGTAATAATTTTCATTTGAATAAAATAAAGTATGTAAATTGGTAGCGTTCCTAAGGGAACGCTATCTTTAGTAAAAAAGAATTTTGAGATTACTATATCTGATATTGATTTTCCTTTTCTGTACGGCTTCGGCGCAGAATATTCTTCCTTTGGATACTTTGAAATTAAAGGAAGCAAAGGATCTGCTTGCCGACGACTACGGAAATCTGTATATCTATAAAAACAAAGATTTCAGTTTTACCAAATATGATTCTTTAGGAAAGCAGATCGGAAAAATGATGCTTACCGTTCCATACAAAGTGCAGACTGTACAAAACCCGCTGAATGTGCCGCTGTTTTCTGAAAATGCCCAGGAAATGAAATTTGTGGATCAGAATATGAATGAGATTCAACGACTGGATTTTAAACAGAAATTCGGGTTCATCAGAATGGCTTATGCCGAAGATCTTCAGCAGCTGTGGCTTCTGGATGACAGTACAAAGCGTTTAATACAGTACAATTTCAGGAATGATACAACCATTAATTCTTATCCTTTTGACATCAGCTTTGAAGATCTGATGGATATGCTGGTCTATGAAAATAAGGTCTATATTTTAACGAGAAAACATATCCGAATTTACAGCCTTAAGTTTGAAAAACTTTTCGAAGCTCCTTTGGAAAACGGAAAACGATTTCGGAGAGAGAACGATCTCATCATGGTTGTCGCCGGTAATTTCATCTCACAATACGTTCCTGAAAAAGGAATGATGACTATTTTCGAAGATCCGGATGCGCAAATTGTGGATAAAAACATACTCTCTTATTTTGCAATCAAAGGGAACAAACTCTATCTTTACAGCCTTGAAAAAGTAAAGAAAGCCAAACAGCAAAAACAGCTGGAAGCTCAGCCGGAATCTCAGCAGCAGCCTACGGAAAAACCCGTAGAAAAGCCAGATGAAAATACGGCAGAGAAGCCTTCAGACAATACCTTACAGAAATTGATTGAAGACACTTCCGAAGTTCAGACTGAGGTTATCGAAAAACTTATCAATTAATCAGTAAATACAAGGAAAAAGAATATTATGCATATTGCAGTTACAGGAAACATCGGAGCAGGAAAAACAACTTTGACAACGATGCTTTCGAAGCATTACGGATGGGATGCACAATTTGAAGATGTAGATCACAATCCTTATCTGGAAGATTTTTATTCAGACATGAGCAAGTGGAGTTTTGCACTACAGGTGTATTTCCTGGGAAGCAGATTCCGTCAGGTAAAAGAGATCAGAGAAAGCGGGAAAAATATTATTCAGGACCGTACGATCTATGAAGATGCCCATATTTTTGCTGAAAACCTGAATGATATGAATCTTCTTTCAGACAGGGACTTCAATAACTATTCATCGGTTTTTGATCTGATGAAGTCTTTTGTGTCAGCTCCGGACCTTTTGATCTATTTAAAGTCAGATGTTCCCAACCTGGTTAAAAAAATCTACAAAAGAGGCCGTGAATATGAAGCATCTATCAGTATTGAATACCTTTCAAAACTGAATCAGAAATATGAAAAATGGATTTCCAATTACACAGAAGGGAAGCTTCTTATCGTTGAGGTGGATGATCTTGATTTCGTTGAAAAACCGGAAGATTTCGGATTCATTCTGGAGAAAATTGAGGCAGAACTGCACGGGTTGTTTTAACATATTTTTATCAGTACATTAAGAGAGACTCAGCGTAATTCTTTTTAAATTTGTTTAGGTCAAATTTATTTTTTGAATAATTATATCATGGTAGTTAAAGTTTTACATAACGGAAACTGTTCAAAGTCAAATGCTGTATTAGAGTATCTTGATGAAAACGGCGTGCCTTTCGAGATCATCAATATTCTTGAAGATCCTTTAAGTGTGCTTGAAATTAAAACAGTACTGAAAAAGCTTAATCAAAGTGTTTTTCATATCATCCGTAAAACAGATAAGCTCTATATTGAAAACTATGCCGATAAAAATTATTCGGAAGAAGAATGGATAAAGATTCTTTCTGAAAATCCATCTCTGATACAGAGGCCTATTCTGGTAAAAGGTTCAGTAGCAATGCTGGGAAGACCTATTGAAAATGTAAAGTTCTTTATTGAAAAATAATCAATTTAATAAATAGAAAAATCCGCTCTTTTAAAGAGCGGATTTTTTATTTATTGGGCTCCGTCTTGGGCCCGTTTACCGCATTATATAAAGCTTCTAATTCTTTTGGAGGGCGTCCGGAATCAAAGTCCGAAGAAGTATATTCTTTTCCATCTGAAGTAATGATCATGGATGCTATCATCGCCTGATCAGAATGTCTGCCTGTAGTAGGAGATTTCAGTTCTGATACCCTGGATAAGTCAATAATTCCAGCCAATTGGGAAACCGTTTTCCATTCCGCAGGAGCTATTTTGGTATTAGAGATCTCTTCGTTGATATTGACCTCTTTTGATAAAGGAGTAACGGTAATGCTTCTGCTGAACCCTCTTGTTCTTTCTACTAATTGAATCTTCTCAATCTTTTGCTGTTGCACAGTGTTGGTAATATTTGTTGTGTTGTTTTCGCTGTTATTTTTGTGGATGCAGCTTGTTGCAGATGTCCCTAAAATAACAGTAAACAGGATCAGTTGGATATTCATCATATTTTGTTTGTATGCTTTGGGTAATAAAAAACCGCTTCATTACTATGAAACGGCTTGTTTTTACAATAGAATAACGCCTTCTATTTTTGCTACTTCTTTATAAATATTCACAACCTGATTGGCATCTAAAACAAATGCATTAATGTTGCAGGCTGTGTATTTTCCATTTTTGCTTTCGCGGTTTCCCAGTGTAAATTTAATTCCATCAAAAACTCTGTAAATTTCAGTAAGTTTTGCCTGGTCTGTAGGAATAATAAATTTAAATAAATAATCCTCCGGAAAATCATGATGATCTTCCAGCTTTTCCCTCAAAGACTTGTAAAAATCTTCAGGGCTTGCGTGTTGATTTCCTTGTAATATATCCATCTGCAATTGTTAATATAATATAAATATAACGAAAATTTACCTATTTTCCAAATGGCCCAAGCAGGGATTTGGAGTTCTGGTGCTCATAATCTTCGATGATATTGAATAGTCCGTTTACCAGTTGTTCAGAAGCGAGCTTACTCAATCCTCCTGAATTCACCGTGTTATTATTTCCGCCTAAAAGACTGCCCAGAAAATTACTTCCTGATAATGCTGTATTGATGGTTTTTACAACTCCATACTCATTCAGTTTTTCATCTACTTTAGGGGCAATAGCTGCAATAAGCTGCTGGGATGTTTTTTCTTTCAGAATCTGAGTAGCCGTAGTTCCCTGCATAATTCTCGTTACATCCTGAGCATTCAGACTGTTTACAGCATCCTGCAAAATAGGTTTTGAAGTAGTAACGGTATAAGCCGCTGCCTGAGCAATATAATCTCTTTCTTTTGCCACCAGGGAAGGGGCAATCTTCTCCAGGGTGGTATTGATGTCTCTCAATTCTTTAGGAAGGGCTTTATCTACCATATTATTCTGCAGAAATGCTTCTTTATTACTGTAGATTCCCATTCCTTTATCAATACCATTAAGCAGGATTCTTTTAATTATAGACAGCCCCATATCGGATGTGGCCAATGTTGTGCATGATTGAACACTGGTGGTAATAACAACACCGGTCCCGATAATAAGAGCGGCTGCAATGATATATTTTTTCATTATCTTTTTTATTATCTATTTCTAAATGCTTTTGTCAAAAAGCGCACCAAAGGTAATTACTATTCTCTATTTAACAAAATATTAAATTGAGTACCTATTTTGGTGAATATTGTGTCAAAAAAAGATGAGTTATCCTTTAGAGATATGATGAATAAAAGATAGTAATTTTAAATATAAAATTATAAAATTTAACTATTTGTCATTTTTTGTTTAATAAAACAGATCAATTTTTAAATGTTTAAGATAATTTAACATTGTTGGATATTTTTTATATTTTTGGCTAATGTCTTTTTTTGAGATTTTAAATAACTCCACTTAGACAGGTACGAAATTGAATTTATTTGAATAAAATTGAAACTATATGAAACAAAGTAATTTAAAGTATTCATGTCTCATTGCTGTTCTGTACTTCGGGATGAACGTGAATGCGCAGGTTACACCAGATTCGGCTAAAGTCCAGAAAATTGACGAAGTCGTTATGATTGGATATGGTAGCCGTAAAAAGGTGGATAATACCACAGCTATCAGTTCCATCAGCGCTGAGGAAGTAACCAGAACCAAAGTATTGAATGCATCTCAAGCGATTCAGGGTAAAGCAGCCGGAGTACAGGTTATTGCTTCTGATGCGCCGGGGTCAACACCGACAGTAATGATCAGAGGACTTGGTACAGTGTTAGGTGGAAGAACTCCCTTATATGTAGTTGATGGAATGTATACTGATAACATCAATAATATCAACTCTAATGATATTCTAACCTATGATGTGTTAAAAGATGCTGCAGCATTAGCCATCTATGGTAACAGAGCAGCTAATGGGGTAATCATCATTACAACAAAGTCAGGTAGAGGGAAATTAAGTGTTTCTTATGACGGTTTGGTTGGCTTCAGAAGTCCTTTAAAAACCATCAAAATGGCTAACGGATCTGAATTTGCAAACTATAATAATGCAGGTAAGACAAGTAAATATTTAAATCCTAATCAACCATACAATACAGACTGGTTTAAAGAAATTACAAGAACCGGGATTTACAACCAACATAACTTATCTATTTCCGGGTCTTCGGAAGCTGCAAAATACTTTTTAAGTTTAAGCAATTATGATGAGCAATCTATCCTTAAAGGAACGAATTATAACAGGACTACAGTAAGAACGAATAATGAGTTCAGAATTACAAAAGGTATTAGATTAGCTCAAACCTTAAGTGCTACCTTTACGAATGATACACCTAAATCATACGGTGCTTTTACCAATGCATATAAGCAATCGCCGTTAGTTCCTGTATATTATCCGAATGGAAAGTATGGGCAACCTATTTATGATGCCAATGGCAATATCAGTTATGTGGGAGGACGTTTTAATAATGTTGGAAATCCTGTTATGCAGCTTGCTTACGATAATCAAAAAGGTAAGAACTTTTTATTACAGGGTGGCTTAAAACTAGACATTGATATTTATAAAGATTTAAAGTTTACCTCTCAGTTTAGCGGTGAATACAACAATTATAAATACTACAACTTTGTAAACTCCAAAGCATTCTGGTTAGATAGTGATCCTGCAAGGGTTGAAAGCGGCTATGATGCTTCTCTTCCTCTGACAAGATTAACCAATAAAAATCAAAACTATTATAATTGGGTACTTAATAACTATTTAACATATACCAAGAAAGTAGGAAACCATGATATTGAAATTGTAGCTGGAACAGAAGCTTCAGTAGCAAACGGTCTTGAAACTTTAGTAATCAATAGAAAGAATGTGCCTGTTTCACAAGACTACTGGAATCTGGATGGTGTAGATTACTATGGTAATTTATTTAGTGATAATACAACCAAAGCTATTGAATCTATAAAAGGGAACAGAAACACTACAATTTCTTATTTCGGAAGACTTCAGTATAAATTTATGAACCGTTATTTATTAAGCGGAACAATCAGAAGAGATGGATCATCTCAGTTTGCTGAGGGACACAGATGGGGGACATTTCCATCATTTGGAGCTGGGTGGATCATCTCTGAAGAAAGTTTTATGCAGGATGGGTTCTTTGATCTTCTAAAATTGAGAGGAGGTTGGGGTAAATTAGGTAACCAAAAAGTACCGTTAAATTATTTACCACTTTCATCCGGAGCAACATACAATTACGGATTCGGGACATCAGCTGTAAGTAACGGAGTGACTGTAAATCAGGGATATGATCCGGATTTAGGATGGGAAGTAACTGAAGAAACTTCTTTGGGATTAGATTTTGCAATTTTGGATAAAAGGTTATCTGGTAGCTTTGATGTTTATAACAGAAAAACCAATAACCTTATTCTAGGAGTGGTACCTTATCTTGCAACAGGTATTTCTGATGTGAATTATTCACATATGGGAAGCGTTGTTAATAAGGGGGCTGAGGTGAGTTTAAACTGGTCAGATAAAATAGGTGAAGATTTCAGCTATTCAATAGGCGCTAATTATTCTTACAATAAAAATAAACTTGCCAGAATTGATACCTCAAAACCGGTTTCTCAGATTGTGGGAGGAAACCTAGGCAACGGAGTAGATACCAAACTATTTAATGCTTCAGCAATAGGTTATGCTTTGGGAAGTTTTTATTTGTATGAGACGGATGGTTATGATGAGAAAGGTGATTTGAAATTTAAAGACCTGAATGGTAATGGTATTATGGATGGAGGAGACAGACGCTTCTTCGATTCTTATATACCAAAATCAACACTGGGGGTTAATTTTTCAATGTCTTATAAAAATTGGGATTTTGCACTGAGCGGTTATGGAGCTTTTGGATTTAAAGTATACAACGGTAAGAAAGCGCAAAGAAATGGCGGAGAAAATGTTGAAGCATCTGTAGCGAATGATTTCTGGACTCCTACAAACACTAATGCAGCAAACCCTGTAAATCCTTCAAATATTCCTGTAGCTTCTAATTTCTATTTGGAAAGTGGGGATTATTTCAGAATTAATAATATTTCCGTAGGGTATACATTTAAAAATGTAACGGATTATATGAGATCTATTAAACTTTATGTGAGTGCGATTAATCCAATTGTATTTCAGAAGTATTCAGGATATTCTTCAGAATTATCAGGATATAATCCTACAGATCCTACAGTAGAAGGAGATCCTTATAAACGTGCTGGGATAGAGCTGGATGCTTATCCTACATTGAGGTCTTTTGTATTTGGTGTTAACCTAAATTTTTAAAAAATGAATAAGAAATATATCATAGCAGCTGCATTTTTAATTTTAGGAGCTGTTAACCAGAGTTGCAGCAATGACTTTATTGATGTGTCTCCTACAGAAAAAATTCCCGAAGCTGCTTTGGGTGAAATATATAATAATAATGAAGGGGCTAACAGCTTGGTAACCGCTATATATGCTAAGTTCTTAGATTGGAATATGAGTACTTTTGCCTGGATTGGTGTCACGTCTATTGTTTCAGATGATGCCGACAAAGGTTCAAGCCCAAGTGATTCAGGTTCTGATAAGGATATTCTTGATGCATTGAATTTTAACGCAGCAACTCCATCATTCAAAGAGTTGTTTGCATCCAATTATCAGGGTATTAACAGATGTAATCAGGCATTGAAATATCTTCCTCAATTAGATAAAGCAGACCCACAATTACGTCAGAGATTAACAGGAGAGGCAAAGTTTTTAAGAGCATTTATGTACTTTACACTGGTGAGATCTTTTGGTGGGGTTCCGTTAGTAGATCATGTTCCCGTAACAGGAGTTGAGGCTGATAAACAAATGACACTTACCAGAAAAAGTAAGGAAGAAATTTATGCCTTCATTGAACAGGATCTTAAAGATGCCATAGCTGTTCTTCCCAATAAATCAGCCTATGGGGCAGGTAATATAGGGAGAGCATCTGTTGGTGCTGCCCATGCGCTTTTAGCTAAAGTGTACTTATATCAGAAGAAATGGCAATTGGCTGTAGATGAAACTAATTTGGTTACAGGTTACTCATTAACACCTAATTTCCAGGATATCTATAAGGTTTCTGGAGAAAATAATGCTGAGTCTATATTTGAAATCAATGGTACTGGAGGAACGGCGGGAAGAGCAATTCAACAGTACAGTCAGGTTCAGGGAGCCAGAGGTACTACAGGCTGGGGCTGGGGATTTGCTACGCCAACCCAAGGTTTGTATGATGCGTACTCTGCAACAGATTCCAGAAGAGATGCTACGATTATCCATAGAGATATGACTTTATATGATGGATATTATGTGGGTCCAAATACAGAAAATAAATTTTATAATTATAAGGCTTATTCGTCCAATTATAGAGATCAGGCTTCAACAGACGTCAACATTCGTTACCTGAGATATGCTGAAGTATTATTAATCAAAGCTGAGGCATTGAACGAATTAGGACAAACATCCGCAGCTATTCCTTTCCTGAACCAGGTAAGAAACAGAGCTAATATCGGAAATACTCCTGCTTCTTCTCAGGCAGACGTAAGATTGGATATCTGGAAACAAAGAAGACTGGAACTTGCTTTCGAACATGACAGATGGTTTGATCTGGTAAGAACCGGACAAGCACAAGCGGCTATGGCAGCTGATGGTGGTAAAAAATTCATCGTTGGAAAACATGAACTATTCCCACTACCACAAGACTTTATAATGGAAGCAGGTGGATTGTCAGCACAAAACCCCGGCTATTAAATTTAATCAATAAAACTTTAGAGGAGAATGAAAGTTCTCCTCTTCTTTTAGTTAGAAACCCTATAAAAAGAGATCTCATGAAAAGGAACGTATTATCAATGGCTATTACCTCTTTATTCTTTGTGTATTCCTGTAAAAACACTCCTGTCGCTAAGCAGGAAGCTGGAAAACCTGAAGTCGTAAAAAGCAATATCACGGATGAACAACTGATGGACAGAGTACAGAAAGATGCTTTAAAGTACTTCTGGGACTATGCAGAACCCAACTCAATGCTGGGAAGAGAACGTTACCATGAAGACAATATTTATCCGGATAACGATAAGCACGTGATCACGACAGGAGGCTCAGGATTCGGCCTGGCAACTATTCTGGTAGGAGTGGAAAGGGGATTTGTTCCAAGAAAGGAGGCTGTGAAAAGGCTTACCCATATCATGGATTTTCTGGCCAAGGCAGACCGTCATAAAGGAGCCTGGTCACATTGGATTAACGGGGAAACCGGGAAAACAGTTCCTTTCGGTAAAAAAGATAATGGCGGTGATCTTGTAGAAACGGCATTCCTGACTTCAGGAATACTGATGGTCCGTGAATATTTTAAAAACGGAAATGCAGAAGAAAAAGCCCTTGCAGCAAAATGTGACGAGCTGTGGAAAGGAATCCAGTGGAACTGGTATACCAAAGGAGGAGAGAAAGTCCTTTACTGGCACTGGTCACCGGAATACCAATGGGAAATGAACTTTCCTCTTGAAGGATATAATGAATGTCTGATCACCTATATCTTAGCAGCATCTTCACCTACCTATTCCATTGATGCCGAAACTTACTATAAAGGCTGGACCAGAAACGGAACCTATCTTACAGACAAAACAAAATACGGATTACCTCTGTATGTAAAACATAACTATGCCGAAGAATACGGCGGCCCGCTTTTCTGGGCACAATATTCATATATCGGGCTTGATCCGACAGGATTATCTGATAAACTTGTGAAAAATTACTTTGAGGTCAATAAAAATCAAACCCTTATCGACTATAAATACTGTGTTGAGAATCCTAAACAGTGGAAAGGCTACGGGCCTAACTATTGGGGACTGACAGCCGGTTACACAAGAAATGAGGATGGAAGTACAGGATACACGGCACACATGCCTACCAATGATAACGGAGTGATAACCCCTACAGCTGCATTGAGCAGTTTTCCATATACACCCAAAGAATCGATGGCTTTCCTGAGGTTTATATATACCCAAAAACCTGAATTCATAGGATCTGCAGGACCTTATGATGCCACTTCTATCCATAACAACAACTGGTTTACCCCAAGATATCTGGCTATTGATCAGGGAACCATTGCCCCAATGATTGAAAATTACAGATCAGGATTCCTTTGGAAGCTGTTTATGAATGCCCCTGAAATTCAGCAGGGATTGAAAAAACTAAGCTTTCAGTCAGCTAAATATGGACTCAAGTAAATTCAATAGAAACGGCCTTTAGCCTGTTTAAAATAAAAAGATTCAAATCCGTGGCTTTAGCCAAAACCTGATAATATGAAATTAAAACTGAAACACCTCCCGCTTTTACTGCTGCCGCTTTCACTACAGGTGAATGCGCAGGAAATAAAAGCGGAATTCAATAAAGAAATTAAAAGACAGGAAAAAATGTCTTACGTTCTGGATTACCCGCAGAATGTAAAAGGAAACGTACCGTTACTGGTTTTCCTTCACGGTTCAGGAGAGCGTGGAACTAATCTTGATCTGGTAAAGACACACAGTCCGTTTACCTATAAAAATCTGATCAAGGAACCGGTAGCTATTCTCGCACCCCAGTGTCCGGAAGGAATATGGTGGGATACGGTTACGGTTTATAATCTGATTAAAGAAATCCAGAAAAAATATAAAATAGATGCTTCCCGTATCTACCTTACCGGGCTTTCTATGGGAGGATGGGGAACCTTGAAGCTGGCCATGGAACATCCTGAAATGTTTGCGGCAGTAGCTTCTGTATGTGCTCCTACAGATCAGGTGATGACCGCCAATATTCATCGGTTTAAAGATCTGAATATGAAAATATTTCATGGAGGAATGGATGATATTGTACTTCCTGCCAATGCTTTTAATTTTTATCAGAAGCTGCACCCTGTCAATCCAACGGCAGAATTGGTTATCTTCCCGAATGATAATCATAATTCATGGGATTCAACCTATTCAGATCCTGTATTATATGAATGGATGCTGTCGAAAAAGAAAAATAAGTAATCTGACACACAATGATTGAAAAATAGACCCATCAAATTAAAGCAAAAAATATAAAACAATAATTTAAGAAGATAGATTTATGAAAAAGTTAATTGTAATCGCCACTTTAGCATTGGCTCCCGTAATTTCCGCGCAGGAAATGGTAACGAAGCCCGTTCAGTCCTATCAGACGGCTCAGTATCAGGCCAAAAAGAAAGCTTTTGTAGACAATCTTTTATCTAAAATGACATTGGATGAAAAGATCGGTCAGATGAATCTGCCGACTTCCGGAGATTTCACTACAGGCCAGGCGCAGAGCTCTGATATCGGAAAGAAAGTGGAACAGGGATTAGTAGGAGGATTATTCAATATAAAAGGAGCAGAGAAGATCAAAGCTGTTCAGAAAGTAGCTGTGGAAAAGAGCCGTCTGAAAATCCCTATGATCTTTGGAATGGATGTTATTCACGGTTATGAAACCACTTTTCCCATTCCTTTAGGTTTAGCGGCTTCATGGGATATGAATCTTATCCAGCAGTCTGCAAGAGTAGCAGCCAGAGAAGCTGCTTCTGACGGAATCAACTGGACATTCTCTCCAATGGTGGATATTTCCCGGGAACCAAGATGGGGAAGGGTATCGGAAGGTTCAGGAGAAGATCCTTATCTGGGAAGTGAAATTTCCAAAAATATGGTATATGGATACCAGGGGAAAGATCTGGCGAACGGGAGTAATATCTTAGCTTGTGTAAAGCACTTTGCACTATACGGCGCCGGAGAAGCAGGAAGAGATTACAATACTGTTGATATGAGCCATGTGAGAATGTTCAACGAATATTTCCCACCATACAAAGCGGCTGTTGATGCAGGTGTTGCCTCTGTAATGGCTTCTTTTAATGAAGTGGATGGTGTGCCTGCCACAGGGAACAGATGGCTTCAGACTGAAGTATTGAGAAACCAGTGGAAATTTAAAGGATTTGTAGTAACAGACTATACCGGTATCAATGAAATGGTAGACCATGGTATGGGAGATCTTCAGCAGGTTTCTGCTTTAGCTTTAAAGGCAGGAGTTGATATGGACATGGTGGGAGAAGGTTTTTTGACAACATTAAAAAAATCCCTGGCAGAAGGAAAAGTTACACAGGCTGAAATTGATATGGCGGCAAGAAGAATTCTTGAAGCAAAATATGATCTTGGCTTATTTGATAACCCATACAAACACGGTGACGCAAAACTGGCGGCAAAAGAAGTCTATAATATGGAAAACCGTAATATAGCAAGAAGCACCGCTGCCCAATCCATGGTTTTGCTGAAAAACGACAATCAGGTATTGCCTTTGAAAAAATCAGGAACAGTTGCCGTTATCGGACCATTGGTCAATAACTCCATGAATATGGCCGGAACATGGAGTGTCGCTACAAAACATGCTTCATCAGTTTCTTTAATGCAGGGATTACAGTCAAACTACGGAAAAGAAGTTGAATTTTTATCTGCAAAAGGAGCCAATATAGATTATGATGCTAAATTAGAAGAAATCTATGCGGCACACGGTAAAAAAACAGACAGAGACAACCGTTCCAAAGAAGAGTTGTTAAAGGAAGCTGTAGAGGTGGCGAACAAAGCTGATGTTATTGTTCTGGCAATCGGAGAATCTGCTGAAATGAGCGGGGAATCTTCTTCAAGAACGGAAATCACCATTCCTCAGTCTCAGGTTGACTTATTAAATGAATTGAAAAAACCGGAAAACCTATTGCAATGGTTCTTTTCACAGGACGCCCATTAGCCTTAACGAATGTAAAAGATACTCCGGATGCTATCCTGAATGCATGGTTTGCAGGATCTGAAGCAGGAAATGCAATTGCAGATGTTCTGTTCGGAAAAGTAAATCCTTCCGGAAAGCTTCCGATGACTTTCCCAAGAAGCCTTGGGCAGGTTCCTATTTATTATAATGCTAAGAATACAGGCCGTCCGCTAAGTCAGGATAAAGTGGACAAATGTACGTATGAAAGGTTCCGTTCAAACTATATGGATGAATGTAATACACCTTTATATGCCTTCGGATACGGTTTGAGCTATACGAAATTCAACTATTCCGATATGACAGTTTCCAATACCAACCCGAAAGGAAATCAGACTGTACAGGCATCTGTTACAGTAACCAATGCAGGAAACTATGATGGTGCTGAAGTCGTTCAGCTGTATATCAGAGATATGGTAGGAAGTATTACCAGACCGGTAAAAGAATTAAAAGGCTTCCAGAAAGTATTTCTTAAAAAAGGAGAATCTAAAAAAGTAACTTTCGATATTACTCCTGAAAATCTGAAGTTCTATAACGGAGAATTGAAATATGACTGGGAACCAGGCGAATTCGACATCATGATTGGAACAAGTTCTGATCAGGTACAACACTCAAAAATTAACTGGACCAAATAATATAGGAAAGTTACTCACAGAATTGTGTATTATGTCTTTTTTGGCATGATTTTTAATAATACCTCGGTAATTACTATTATATGCAAATCGACATGAAAAAAACAATTTTATTGAGTACAATGTTCCTTGGTTCTTTGGTATTCGCACAACAAACTCACAAAGTAGGTGGTGACAGGGATGCACATGGCTGTATCGGTTCTGCAGGGTATACTTACTCTCAGATTAAAAAAGACTGTGTAAGAACTTTTGAACAGAAAATCAAGTTGACAGAAGTAGCTCCAAAAGAAAGCTATACTTCCATAGCTGCAGTTATTTTCAGCAAAGACATGAAAAAGGCTGAAGTTTTTGTTAAAGATGCAGAGACAGGAAGTATTATCCTAACCAGAGCGGGTAAAGCCAAAGCATGGAAAAAGGATGGCTATACATTGGTTCCTTACAAGAAAAACGGATACCAGCTTAAGAAAGATAATATCGTGATCTATCAGTAGATCAGATTTAAGATGAAAAAACCACTCCCAGGAGTGGTTTTTTTTGTACCTTAGAGAGAAATTAATTAATATCACTTTTTGTGATATTTTAACCAATCAGAAAACAAAAATTTTACCTATGAAAAAAATAATTTTACTCAGTGCCTTGTCCCTTGGTTCCATAGTTTTTGCACAGAAAAGTGCTCCTGTCCTAGGAGGTGACAGAGATGTTCACGGCTGTATCGGTTCTGCAGGATACACCTACTCACAGTTAAAAAACGACTGTATAAAAACTTTCAGTCAGAAAATAAAGCTCAAAGAAGTTAACCCGGATAAAAGCTATACTTCAATGACAGCCGTAATTTTCAGTAAAAACATGAAAAAAGCTGAAATTTTTATTCCGGATGGAATGGCTAAGAGCATTATTCTGGATAAAGAAGGCAAAGAAAAAGTCTGGAAAAGCGGTTCTCACATTAAAGACAGCTATATTCTGACACCCTACAAAAAAAGTTACCAGATCAAAAAAATGATGTTGTTATCTATCAATAGATCAGATTTAAAAATGGAAGCCACTCGGAAGAGTGGTTTTTTTGTGCATTAAAATGAATTGATAAATTTTTATACGACAAGTTTTGTCGTTGTTGATGGATATTTTTACATCATAATAGAATGAAAATAGATATAAATAGATTGAATTTGATTATTAATAGTATGATTTACAGAATACCACATTAAAATAATTTTCATGTCTTAAAAACCTTTGAATATGATCACCAGGAAAGACTAGTCAGACACTGGAACCAGGTAAATGGAGGGGCTCAGGAGCTTCTGGCTGAAAATCTTTACAATGATCTGGGGCAGCTGCAGACGAAAAACGTAGGAAATACTACAGGTAGCCCACTGCAAAGTATAAAGTATGCCTACAATATCAGAGGCTGGATGACAAAAGTGAATGATCCTTCCAATCTGCAGAATAAACTTTTTGCATACGAACTGCGTTATAATAATCCAAACAGCCAGTTTTCAGGTTCTGCGAGGTATAATGGAAATATTTCCCAGATGTCATGGATTACCCAGAATGATGCGGTACTGAGAAATTACTCCTATGAATACGATGCGCTTAACCGACTTAAAGAAGGGCGCTTCTGGGATGCCATGAATTTGGAAAGAGGAGAATATCATGAACAGTTGACTTACGATCTTAACGGAAACATAAAAACGCTTTTAAGAAGAGGAAGACAGCTTCCGGGATATACAGCCCCTGAAGTAATGGACAATCTGGAATACCATTATGAAAACGGGGAACAAAGTAATAAATTATCTTACCTTAAAGAAATTGGAACCGGAAATGCCATCAGCGGATATCCGTTAGCATCAGGAAGTACAGGAAGCACCATTACTTATGATCTCAACGGAAATATGACCACCCAATTGGATAAAGGAATTTCCTCCATCCAATATAATTATCTAAATTTACCGGGTAAGATTACCCAAAACTCAAAAGTAACAGATTATATTTACCGGGCAGACGGAGTGAAAGTAAGAAAGGTTTTCGGAACAGAAACCACCGATTATCTGGATGGCTTCCAGTATATGAATTCAATATTGAAATTCTTCCCTACAGCAGAAGGATATTTTAATGTTGAAACCGGAAAGTATGTGTATAATTATACGGACCACCTTGGAAATACCAGATTAAGTTATACTAAAAGTGGAGCAGGAACAGAGATCATTGAAGAGAGTAATTATTATCCGTTTGGATTGAAGCATGAGGGATATAATGCATTAGCAGGAAATCCAAGTTATAAGTACAAATATAATGGCAAAGAGTTGCAAGAGACTGGAATGTATGATTATGGAGCGAGATTCTATATGCCTGACTTAGGACGATGGGGTGTTGTTGACCCGTTGGCAGACCATTCACATAATAAAACACCATATAATTATTGTTCTGGAAACCCAATTAACAGGTTAGATTCTGATGGAATGTGTGATGACCCGAATTGTCCTCATGGAGGATTGCGTCGTGCCTGGGATAGTGTTGGGAGATTTTGGAGCTTGGGGATATGCTAACAAAAAAGAAAGTAATGTAAAGAAGAGTAACCAAGTTGAAGTAGGTCTTTTAGAATCTATTGGGCAATGGTTAGATGAGCCTGTTGAGGCAGGAACGGCTCAAGCAGCAGAAGATTTAGCACATAGTAGTATCCCTGGAAACTTTACAATACCTGATACGAATGAAGGAGTCTTATTATCTATTGCTGTAGCTTTTGGTTCCGCAATGCAGGATGCTAATGGATTTAGATATTCTAGATATGTTCCTAAAAGTACACCAAAGTTTTCAGCAAAAATAAATGGTCGTCACAATTTAAATTCTACTTCAATAGCGGGAGGGAAAACACGTGCAGGAACTTTTGCTCCAAAAGAAATATTAGATTTGGATATAACCACATACAATGCTGGCAATTTCTCGAATGCAAATAATGGAAATGGAGATGTAATTATTAATGGTAGAATTTATGGTATAAAAAATGAGGGTCAAACATTATTTCCTAGAAGTGGAGGAGCTCCCGAATTTCAAGATTTATCTCAAGGGCAAATTAAAGCAATACAATTGATGAAAACGGTACCTACTAATAAAGTAGATCAAGCCTTAAAAGGAGCCGGTGTATCTAATATAGATATTAACTTTGCAAAAGAGTTTATAAATAAATATTAATATGATTCATTTTATTTGTTATTTAAGGAGAAAAAGAAACGATAATTATATTATTAAGTTATTAAAAGAGATTTTTAACTATGATATAAAAGAAATTAGTAATCTCATGGATGATAAAAAAGTTTAATTAAATTCGAGAACCGCATATTAGATGATATTTCGGAGTTTCAAGTTGAGTTGAATATTTATTGTATAGATGAAGGAAGAGCTAGAGAACTTAAACTTAATAACAACGTTTCTGTAGGTATAGCTATCTCAAATAAGATTCATGAAGATGTTGTTGTTAATGATAATATTATATGTGATGAACCTTATCAATGGATTCTAATAAAGCAAAATAGTTTATTTTTAGTTGAAGAAGATGACATAGAGGATAGTAATGGAATCACATTAAATCAAAATAATAGAGTCGAAATTACCTATAATGATGAAAATTAATGAGTTTTAAAGCTGTGAGCTCCCCACTGGCGCGAGCGTCCGCTCATGTCCACAAATAAAACAAAACCTCTGCAACAGCGGAGGTTTTTTTATTCCTTGTTTTAAGAAACTATATTAACATACAAAATTGATCATCCAAAGTTAATAAACAAATTTTATTGTAAATATTATAAAATGAACATGTTATGTTTTTGTATTCCAAAAATATGTATATTGGTATTACCAAATTAAAGCGTAATCCGAAAAGCATATAGAGTAGGAGAAAATCAAAAAATATTACTATGAAAAATCTAAGAAAACTTTCGAAAAGAGAATTAAAAACTGTTCAGGGCGGTATCCCGATGTGTCTTGCTGGGTACTTCTGGTGTTCATTGGAAAGAAAATGCATTCCGGTAGGGTCACCATGCGGACTTATTATCGAGTAACTAATTAAAAATAGTAAAAACAGGCTGTCCCAGAAATGGGATAGCTTTTTTATGTGCTTTCCCATCAATCGACTTAGGAATCAGGAGCGTTAAGAAAATTTGAATGGAATCCGTTAAAAAATTCCACTGTCTGAGCATGGGACTTGTTCAGAACCGAAGCAGAACCGGATGATCCATGCGGGTTTGGAAATTTTAAGAGTCCATTCCAATTTTTAGCGGATGATTCCGTCTTGAACTTTTGCATGCTTTTGTTTCAAGACAAAGTATAAGTAAAATCATGAATGAAAATCATCAAAGCTGGATTTTCATCTCTCACTGAAAAACCGTATTTTTGTACATCTAAAAAGTAAAAGAACGAATGAATTCCTACAAAAATCCATTGGAAGAGCGCTACTCCAGTGAAGAAATGTTATTTAACTTCTCACACAATAACAAATTCCAGAATTGGAGAAAGCTTTGGATAGCTCTTGCTGAAATCGAAAAAGACCTTGGACTTGAAATTACAGACGAGCAGATCGCTGAGTTAAAAGCTAATGCTGAAAACATCGATTATGAGAAAGCAGCAGAGTATGAGAAAAAATTCCGTCATGATGTAATGGCTCACGTTCACGCTTACGGGGATGTGGCGCCTTCGGCAAAAGGAATTATCCACCTTGGAGCAACTTCAGCTTTTGTAGGAGACAATACGGACTTAATTCAGATCCGTGACGGACTTTTAATCTTAAAGAAAAAGTTGGTTAACGTCATGAAGAACTTAGCAGATTTTGCTATTCAGTATAAAGACCTTCCGACTTTAGGATTCACACACTTCCAGCCGGCTCAGTTGACAACAGTTGGAAAAAGAGCTACCCTTTGGTTACAGAGTTTGGTTCTTGACATCGAAGAACTGGATTTCTTCCTTGAAACACTTCGTTTCAGAGGAGTAAAAGGAACTACAGGAACTGTTGCAAGTTTCCTTGAATTGTTCAACGGAGATTATTCCAAAGTAAAGCACTTAGATAAAGAACTTTCAAAAAGATTTGGCTTTGATAAGGTTTTCGGGGTTTCCGGACAGACTTACGATAGGAAAATTGATGCGAAAGTAGTTGCTTTATTAGGGAATATTGCACAATCTGCCCATAAATTCACAAACGATTTACGTTTACTTCAGAACCTTAAGGAAATTGAAGAACCATTCGAGAAAAACCAGATCGGTTCATCGGCAATGGCTTACAAACGTAACCCAATGAGAAGCGAAAGAATCGGAGCATTGGCAAAATATGTAATGTCTCTGACAACAAGTTCTGCAATGGTAGCTTCTACACAATGGTTTGAAAGAACATTGGATGACTCTGCCAACAAGAGATTAACCATTCCTCAGGCGTTCTTAGCGGTGGATGCTATTCTGTTAATCTGGAATAACATCCTGAACGGAATCGTTGTATATCCGAACAGGATCAACAAGCATATTATGGAAGAACTTCCTTTCATGGCGACAGAATATATCATCATGGAAGAAGTAAAAGCAGGTGGTGACCGTCAGGAAATCCACGAGGTAATCAGAGTTCATTCTATGGAAGCTTCCAAGAAAGTGAAAGAAGAAGGAAAAGAAAATGACCTTATCGAAAGAATCCTGAATGATGATTCCTTAAAACTAGACAAATCAAAACTGAAAGAAGTTTTAGATCCTAAAAACTTTATTGGTTTCGCGCCGATTCAGACGGAGGAATTCGTCAAGAACGAGGTACAGCCGATTATAGACCAAAACAAAGACTTAATAGGATTGGAAGCTGATCTTAAAGTATAAAACAATATGCAGTCTTTTCGGCTGCATATTTTATTTCCAGCCTCAACTATGAAAAAACTGTTTTTAACCATTTTATTGATGCCGGTCATGTCTTTTTCTCAGGAAAAAGAGGTGTTAAAATATTTTATTTCCAAGGACAGTTTGGTGGGGGTGAAAAATCAAAAAGGGGAGATTATTATTCCGGCGCAGTTTATTAATCTTACAGGAATGAAAGACAACGAAATTGTTGAGAGTACAAATAATACTATTTTTTTGATTCTTCTCTGGCTGATAAAAGTAAAATTGAGAAAATTCCTGGGGAGTTGTCTTTGACAGAAAAGGAAATTTTCTTTACCAGCCCTATTCTTACGACAATGGAGCAGATTATTTCTCTGAAGGGCTGAGAAGATTTGTTAAAAACGGAAAGGTAGGATTTGTAGACAGAAATGCAAAAACAGTTATTGAGGCTGAGCATGATTTTGCATCTCCCTTCAATTACGGATATGCTGCATTCTGTGATGGCTGTGACTGGGAAAAAACAAATGATGAACACAGATCTATTGTAGGTGGAAAATGGGGAGTAATGAATGTCAAAGGAGAAACTGTTCAGCCATTAACAAAACCAACAGCTCAGGATGTTGAAATAGAGGGTAAATACTATCCTAATCCGTTTCAGTACAATGACAAGGAGAAGAAAATCCTTCAGTTCTTTGAAAAGCAGAAGAAAAAGCTTTCAGACCTCTATTATGTGAACTTTTACAATAAACTGTCTGAAAAAGAAAAGAACCTGTTTTTTGAAATCGTAGAAAGACCAAAAGAAAATTTCCCCTATTATCAGGTGAATACCTATGATTACAGGAAAAAGGATCTGGATATGCTTTATCGTTTCAAATTCCTGGTCTCAGAAGATGGTAAAACATTTTATGCCATAGAAGATTATAATGATAAAAAAGTTCCTTTCGAAAACTGGCTGAAAGAAGAAATAAAAAATGCAGAGGACTTTCAGAAAGAGCATAAGGATAATCCGAATAAATTTATCAATAAATAATATAAAATTGGAAATTCGGAAGTTCAAATTTGAAGAACATACGACTTATTCCTTTAAATTTGTACGGAATAATGGCTGGAGAGAAAATCTCTTTCAAAAGTTTCCAATATAGATGGGTTTAAAGAAAGAAGCTTTAACTCAGCAAAAGTAAAAAGAAAAATAAATCTAATATTAAAAATCTGACATCTAATGTCTAATAACAAAAGAATTTTCGTAGAAAAAAGAGGAATTTTCGATGTTGAAAGTCCAAAAATTTTTGATGAAGTAAAAGCGGTGGTTCCGGCAGTTCAAAGCGTGAAAGTATACAATGTGTACGATATTTTCAATCTGAACGACGGAGAATTTGAAAAAGTGGTGAACAACACTTTCGTAGACCCTGTTACTGATATTTTGCATACAGAAAACCTTGCAAAGGCTATTCATTTCGGAATGGAATTTTTACCGGGACAGTATGATCAGAGAGCAGATTCTGCACAGCAGTGTATCGCTTTGCTGACTGAAAATGAAAAATCAAAAGTAAGAAGTGGAAAACTGATCGAATTTGAAGGGGTTTCCGAAGCTGATTTGGTTAAAATCAAAGACCTTCTGATCAATAAAGTAGAATCTCAGGAAAAAGACTTTTCTGTTCTGGATATTCCTGCAGAAGAAACACCGTCAAAAGTGATCATTCACGAAAATTTTATTAATTTCAATGATTCGGAACTTGAAACCTTCTATAACAATCATGGTTTTGCATTAGGATTGGATGACCTGAAATTCATCCAGGAATATTTCAAAATTGAAGAAAGAAATCCTACGGAAACAGAATTAAAAGTATTAGACACGTATTGGAGCGATCACTGTCGTCATACGACATTCGAAACAGAATTGTCAGACATTCAGTTTGAAGGCCAGTTCAAACACACATTGGAAACTATTTTCAATGATTATATCGAAAAAAGAAAATTCTTAGGCCGTGAGCTGAAGCCGATTTCCTTAATGGATCTGGCAACAGTATGCGGTAAATATTTCCATAAAACCGGAAACCTTGAAAACCTTGTAATTTCTGATGAGATCAATGCTTGTACCATTCAGATCGAAGCAGAATATGACGGTAAAAAAGAACCCTGGTATTTATTATTCAAAAACGAAACACACAATCACCCTACGGAAATTGAACCTTTCGGAGGAGCTTCCACCTGTTTGGGAGGAGCAATCAGAGATCCTTTGTCGGGAAGATCTTTCGTATTCCAGGCCATGAGATTAACAGGTGCTGCAGATGTTTTGGAGCCGGTAGATAAAACATTACCAGGAAAATTACCTCAGAAAACCATTACGAAACAGGCAGCCAACGGATATTCATCTTATGGTAACCAGATTGGTCTTGCTACGACAATGGTTTCCGAAATCTATGACGAAGGCTACAAAGCCAAGAGAATGGAAGTAGGTTTCGTTACCGGAGCTGTTCCAGTAGATTGGGTAAGACGTGAGAAACCTGCCAATGGCGATTCAATCATTATTTTAGGAGGAGCCACAGGCCGTGACGGAGTAGGAGGAGCAAGCGGAAGTTCAAAAGAGCAGGACGAGACTTCTATCCACACCATGAGTTCAGAAGTTCAGAAAGGAAATGCTGTGGAAGAGCGTAAAATTCAGAGACTATTCAGAAATCCTGAAGTAACGAAGCTGATCAAAAAATCAAATGACTTCGGAGCAGGAGGTGTTTCTGTGGCAATCGGTGAAATTGCAGACTCTTTAGAAGTAAATCTTGACGTATTGCCATTAAAATACGAAGGATTAAACGGAACCGAACTGGCTATTTCCGAATCTCAGGAAAGAATGGCTGTGGTGGTAGATCCTCAGGATAAAGAAAATTCATCAAATTCTGTGAAGCTGAAAACATTGTTGCGGTAGAAGTAGCAAAAGTAACAGATTCAGGAAGAATGCAGATGTTCTGGAAAGGAGACAAAATTGTAGACCTTTCAAGAGCTTTCTTAGATACCAACGGATGTTCAAAATCCCAGGAAGTGAAAATCACTCATCTTGAAGAAGTAAAAGAAGAAACAAAAGCTTTCACAGCAGAAAACTTCCTGAACACCCTAAAAGATAAAAACGTAGCTTCCCAGAAAGGATTGCTTGAAATGTTCGATTCTTCAATCGGGGCCACAACAGTAGCAATGCCTTTAGGAGGGAAATACCAGCAGACCCTGATGGAGGGAAGTGTGCAGACACTACCGGTTTTAGGAGCAAAAGATATTAAAACCGTTTCTTTGGCAAGCTGGGGATTCGATGCTGAAATTTCAAAACAAAACTCTCTGTTAGGAGCATCTTATGCCGTAGTGGAAAGTGTTGCGAAGATCGTGGCAATGGGAGGTGATTATAAAAACATCAGACTGAGCTTCCAGGAATACTTCGAAAAGTTAGGACAAAACC
This sequence comes from Chryseobacterium sp. 1B4, assembly GCF_036631475.1. NCBI lineage: Bacteria > Pseudomonadati > Bacteroidota > Flavobacteriia > Flavobacteriales > Weeksellaceae > Chryseobacterium > Chryseobacterium sp. 1B4. Next base: position 100,781 of record NZ_JAPNUF010000008.1, on the reverse strand, counting down.
CTGAGAAATGGGGGAAACCTTTAGCTTCACTTTTAGGAGCTTATGATGCGCAGATCAATTTAGGTCTTGCAGCTATCGGAGGAAAGGATTCCATGAGTGGAACGTACCAGGATCTGAATGTTCCGCCGACTTTGATTTCTTTTGCATGTGCCAACGGAGACAAAGAAAATATCATTTCTCCTGAACTGAAAAATGCAGGAAACAAACTGTATTTCTTCAATCACACTGCCCGGGAAAACGGACTTCCAAACTATGATGCTTTAAAAGAAGTTTTTGAATTGATCTTCGAAAATATCAAAGCAGGAAAAATTGTTTCTGTGAAAACAGTAAAAGAAGGAGGTCTTGCCGTAGCATTAGCAAAAATGAGCTTCGGAAACAGGTTAGGAGCTGAAATCAATGCTGATGAAACTGTTTTATTGGCTAAAAATATCGGAAGCTTAATCATTGAAGCAAAAGAAGAATTAAGCTCAGCAGCTCTTCAGTTTATCGGAGAAGTAAAAGATTCAGGGACTTTAAAAATCAATGGTCTTGAATCTAACATTACAGACCTTGTAGCAGCCAATACCAATACATTCGAAAATCTTTTCCCAACAGTTGAAAAGGAAAAGATCACGGTTGAAATTGATGAAAAATCAAACTCAATTCATCCAAGAAATATCATCATTAAAAAGCACGGTATTGCTCAACCAAAAGTATTTGCTCCGGTATTCCCGGGAACCAACTGTGAATATGATACACTGAATGCATTCCAAAAAGAAGGTGCTGTAGTAAGCAGCCTTCCTTTGATCAATATCAATCACCAGTTACTGGATGAAAGTATTGATGCCTGGGTAGAAGAGATCAGAACTTCTCAGATTCTGGCTTTCTCCGGAGGTTTCTCCGCAGGGGATGAGCCGGATGGTTCTGCAAAATTCATTGTAAACGTTCTGAAAAACGAGAAAATGAAAAATGCAGTTCATGAATTATTAGACAGGGATGGTATGATCATCGGGATCTGTAACGGGTTCCAGGCACTTGTAAAATCAGGATTGCTGCCTTATGGAAGAATAAAAGATCTGGATGAAAATTCTCCAACGTTAGCTCACAACGCGATCAGAAGGCATATTTCCCAAATGGTAACGGTAAAAGTAGTAAATGATGAAAGCCCTTGGTTAAAAGGAATGAAAGATCAGACTTTCACTATTCCTATTTCTCACGGAGAAGGACGTTTCATGGCTTCAGAAGAAGAAATCAGAAAACTGTATGAAAGCGGGCAGATTGCAACCCAGTACATTGATCTTGACGGAAATATTGCCCATGGGATGCCTTTCAACCCGAATAACTCATTATTCGGAATCGAAGGAATCACCAGTCCATGTGGAAAGATATACGGAAGAATGGGACACCCTGAACGATTTGCTGAAGGTCTCATGAAAAACATACCAACCGCGAATTATCACAACATATTCAAAAACGGTGTTGAATACTTCAAATAACAATACAAGAAAAATGATCGTCATCCATGGCGGTCATTTTTCGTCTTTGGCAGGTTTCTATGAGGAAATTTCCAGCGTCATGATGAAAAATGCGGATTGGAAGGTAGGAACATTGGATGGATTTGATGATATTCTCTACGGTGGTTTCGGAGTATTCGAAAATAAAGAAGAAATTGAAATCATCTGGAAAGAATCACAAAAGTCAAAAGAAAATTTAGGCTTTAATGCTACCCGTGAATTCTATGAAAATAAAATCAGGCAGGGAAAACCCTTCAACATAGAATTAATTCAACAAAAATTAAATGATTTATTGGAAGGAAAAGGGCAGACACTCTTTGATATTCTGATGGAAATTATAGAATCACATACCAATATTACGCTGACATTAGAATGATGAGTAATGAGTAATGAGTAATGAGTAATGAGTGGAAACTTTTTCAGCCACCTTCATCAAATCAACAAGTTGATTCTTCCTTTGTTTCCTTGAACTAAGAGAATAATAAGATCCTGCGTTAAAATCCCATAAATTCAGAAGTTTTAATAATCCCGGAATAGTTTTTCTTCCTATTTTTACTTTAACAAAACAGGAAACAATAAAGTTGAATGAAAAAGATTACTTACGGGCTGTTCTTCGGTGACAGCATTACTTACGGGGAATATGACGGTATTTTTGGAGGATGGGTAGATATTCTGAAAAGATATGCCTTACAGAAATTTCATGAAGGAAACGGAGATGAGCTGATTCTTTTCAATCTCGGAATAGGTGGAGAAACTACAGAAGGCTTACTCAAAAGAATTCCTCATGAACTGGAGGCCAGAAATTCTGCTGACGGGAACATTATTTTTAAGCTATGGCGCCAACGATCTTGCTGTAAAAGGTGGGATTCAGGTTGTAGCACGTGAAAAATTTAAAAAAATATTACGACGGCTGTCAATCATGCCAGACAGTTTTCCAATGAAATTTATCTTGTGAGTATTCTTCCCTTTTCTGAAAAGGTAAACGGAGTCGTGGTAAGTTCAGGGAAATTGAGAACCAATGAAGAAGTGATTGTCTACAATCAGATTCTTAAAGATATTGCTGCAGAGCATTCGCTGGGGTATATTGATTTCTATTCGGCTTTCCTTGCTGATAAAGAGGTTCTGCTTTCTGCAGACGGTGTGCATCCGAATGAAAAAGGCTATGGAATGATGGCTGAAGTAGCTATACCAATTATTGAAAAATATTTATAATGGTTTATTTGTTTTCTTATGGAACCCTGCAGAAAGAACAGGTGCAGCTTGAAACTTTCGGAAGACTTTTAGAGGGAGAAAAAGATATTTTATCCGGATATCAACTTCATATGCTTGAGATTACAGATCCCGAAGTACTAAGAAAAAGCGGACAGAAATACCATCCGGTGCTAAAGTTTTCAGGTAATGATAATGATCATATAGAAGGTGTGCTTTTTGAGGTAACCGAAGCGGAGATCCTTCAGGCAGACGAATATGAAGTGGATGACTACAAAAGAATTGAAGCCATTTTTAAATCCGGAAAGAAAGGATTTATTTATGTCGGGAAATAGTTCCCCATCTTAAAACATCCCCATGCTGTCATTGCAAGCAAAGCGAAGCAATTTCAATAAGAATTAAAGCACTAAACTCATGTAATTTTATCTTTGGTCAACACTCTCTTTGTCATTCCGAGCAAAGCAAGGAACCTATACTTTCATATACTCACAGATTAATAGCTTATGAAGTTTAGATACCTTGCGGAATGGACAAAGGCTATGGATAGATTGTTTATATACAAAACTTCCATTTTAAACACTAATGACACTAATATTACCACAAATACCACGAATAAAATATCCAATAGGAGTGGGCTTTAGCCCACTCATTTATAAATGCAAAATTCACCGGCTTCAGCCAAAACGTTAAAAAACTGCTGACATACACCTGTCACAACCTGTTCCTATCTTTGTCCTACAACAAAAACAAAAAATGAATAAAGTAAAAGTCGGTCCTTTTAATGTGATCGGAATCTCAGTAAGAACAACTAACGAAAATGGACAGGCAGGAAAAGACATCCCTTTATTATGGGAAAAAATGATCAGGGAAGATATCCTCAATTCAATCCCGAACAGGGTAGACAATACCATCTATTCCATTTACACAGATTACGAAAAAGACCATACCAGACCTTATACTACAGTTCTTGGATGTAAAGTGGGAAGTCTTGAGAACATCCCGGAAGGAATGGCTGGTTATTCTTTTGATGGTGGAGATTATATAAAATTTACCACAAAAGGGGATCTTTCAAAAGATTTAGTGATCAACGAGTGGACGAAAATATGGGAAATGGATCTGGAAAGGCTATTTACTGCCGATTTTGAAGCCTATGGAAAAAAAGCACAAAATCCTTCAGACGCAGAAGTAGATATCTTCATCGCTGTCAAATAAAAAGTTAAAGAATAAAAGATCGCTAAACTTCGCAAACTTTCCAACTTAAGACGTGAAATTCCCCTCCACTGGAGGGGTGGCGAAAATTCAAAGAATTTTTGACGGGGTGGTCTGAAACTTCAGCTTCTTTCTTCCGGCTCAGCTGAAAATATATTTACAGTACACCAGAATTCCGACAATCACTGCTGCAATGGCGGTCAGAACTACAGCTCCGGCAGCAATATCCTTAATAAAGCCTATTCTTTTATCGAAGTCAGGTTGAATGATATCACAGATCTTTTCAATAGCCGTATTAAAAATTTCAGCACTCAAAACAGCAAAAGAGACAATGAAAACCAATGCTGCGTCTGTGTTGTTCAGTCTGAAATAGAAAATACAGAAGAGGTTGATGAAGAATATAAAAAGCTCAATCCGGAAATTTCTCTCTGTTTTAATCATCATGAAAACACCTCTGAAAGCATTGAGAAAACTTTTATGGATGGGAGGTTTTTGCATGATTTCCTAAGTTTTTTCACAAATATAGGTCTTGTATTTGATAAAAAAATGTATATCCACAGAAATCTAAGTATAATATCAAGGCTCAAAACAAATTAAGGATCTTTGTTAAAAACTCCTCCATAATATTCTTTTCTTTATTGTATCTATTTATTATATTTGTAGAAACTTATTTTATAAATCTATGAAATTTATTATTTCAAGTGGTGAACTGCAGAAGGCTTTGCAAACTGTAAGTGGCGTAATATCAAGCTCTCAATCGAGACCGATTTTAGAAAACTATCTTTTTGAATTAGACGGAAATAATGTTACCATTACAGCATCTGACGGCGAGACAACTCTTGTTACTTCCCTGGAAGTAAAGTCTGATGATACAGGTAAATTTGCTGTTCCTGCTAAAATTTTTCAGGATTTTATCAAGACTTATGGTGAACAGCCTCTGACATTTGTTGTAAAAGACAATGCCGAAGGTACCGGAAGCCAGCTTGAGATTTTAGATGAAAAAGATAATTTCGCAGTAGCATTAGACAATGCTGATGACTATCCTGAATTACCGGAATTCGACGCTTCACAGAGTGTAACGATGCCGGCAGGAGTTTTGTCTGAAGCTTTGACAAACACACTATTTGCTACAAGTAACGATTCTCTTCGTCCGGTAATGACAGGTGTACTGTTCCAGTTTGGAGAAAATGAAACCAATTTCGTTTCTACAGACTCCCACAGATTAGTGGTGTATAAAAGAGCAGACCTTATGAATGCTGAGCCGATGGAGTTTATCATGCCTAAAAAGCCTCTTAACATTTTCAAAAATATCCTGGCAAGTTCCAATGAAGACGTTACCATCGACTTCAATGAGAATATGGCTAAATTTACTTTTGGTAAGCATATCTGGATCTGCAGACTGATCGATGGTAAATATCCGAACTATACAGCGGTAATTCCAAAGGAAAATCCAAATGTATTGACAATCAACAGAAACCTGTTGTTAGGAGCGATCAAAAGAGCATCTATCATGTCCAACAAATCTACCAACCAGGTAAGATTTAAGCTTTCCGGAAATATTCTTCACCTTCATGCAGAAGATACTGAATATGCAAACAAAGCAGACATGCAGATTCCATGTGATTACAACGGTGAAGATATCAATATCGGATTCAGTTCCAAATTCTTAACTGAAATGCTGACCATTTTAGGATCTGACGATATCACAATGAAAATGTCTCAGCCTAACAGACCGGGGATCATTGAACCTCTTGATGGTCTTGAAGAAAATGAAAATATCTTAATGTTATCAATGCCGGTAATCGGATTGTAATAGTAAGATGACAAATAATAGAAAGCCGGAATTTTCCGGCTTTTTTTGTAATCCTGCCTTCCGATTTATAGTTGAAAGAGGTGGAATCTACTTAGAAATCAGGAGCATCAGGAAAATTTAAATGTAATCCGATAGAGAACCAGACAATTCATGCGAGTTTGGAAATTTTAGGAAGACATTCAAATTTTTAGCGGATGATTCCCGACTTGAAATTTTGTATATTTTTGCTTCAGGGTAAAAGTATAGTAAAAACATTTTAATAAACATGAAAAAAATAACAATTCTCGGATCACTTATTTGCTCTCTATGGGCTTTTTCGCAAAAGAGTGCGAAAATGTACTATGAGCACACAAAAGATATTATCACTTACTATGCTGATAATATTGAAATCTATCCAATTTCAATAACGTTCTCCGAACAGCCGGAAACAGAAAATCTGAAGAGTCCCGAAGCATTTAAAATGATCAGAGTACTGCCTCCCAAATCAACGAAAAACAGAATTGCTTATTTTGTTGTCAATGATAAAAGAAAAGGGTGGAAAATCAAGAAAATGCCTGCTTACTACACTTTGGCTGGAGATGCTACAATAAAGACCTATGATGCTGACTATACCTATGATCTGCCTTTTCAAAAAGGGAAATCCTTTAATGTTTATCAGGGGTACAATGGAATGTTTTCTCATCAGAATGAAAACTCTTTAGATTTTGTAATGCCTGAAGGAACCGAAATTACAGCGGCAAGAGAAGGTAAAGTCATTGATGCTGTTCAGAGTAATAATACGGGATGTCCTACATCAAGTTGTGCTAATCAGGCTAATTATATTTCAATTTTACATTCGGATGGAACGATTGCGCAGTATTTTCACCTGAAACAAAATGGAGTTAAAGTTAAAATTGGAGATGAAGTTAAAAAAGGTGATTTAATAGGACTGAGTGGCAATACAGGCTGGACAAACGGCCCACATTTACATTTCCAATGCTTTCTTCCCGATCCTTCAAAACCTAAACAGAAGAATACGCTCAAAACTCTTTTCAGAACCGGTAACGGAAGCAAAACAGAATATCTTACAGAGAAAAGAACATATTCAAAAGAGTACTGAAAAGATAGTGTTTATTTGTGAGTCTATTAGTGTCATTAGTGTTTAAAAAGATTCAATCATGCAAATAAAAATCCACTCTTACCACACTTCGGATTTTCCCTCGGAATTCACTACTGAAAACTATAGCGTTTTTCTGTGGAAGGGTTCCGGTATTTTCTCAGTAGATGGCATCAACTATTCTTACAGCGGATACAATATTCTGTTTCTTTCTCCTTACCAGAAGTTGAAGCTGGCTTCTGAATCCGAGGAAGATATTCATGTGCTTTTCTTTCATGGCGATTATTACTGTATAGAATATCACAAAGAGGAAGTAGCTTGTAACGGACTTCTTTTCAATAATATTTACCTGAATCCGGGAGTTGAATTGACAGAGGAAAGCTATCATTATATTCTCGAACTTTTCAGTCACATCAAAAAAGAAGAATCGGAAAAACATCAGTTTTCAGAATCCATTATCAAAACTTATATACAGCTTATCCTTGCCATTGGAAGCAAACAGAAAAGCAGTATTGAAAAAAGCGTGATTACAGGTGATAAAATTCCCAATAAAAATGCTGCAGAATTTCAGAAACTGCTGGAATCCCATTTTAAAGATGAAAAGGAACTGTCATTTTACAGTGACAAACTGAAGATTACCAATAATACATTAAGCAAAGCGGTAAAGAAAGAATTTGCCAAAACACCTACTCAGCTTATCAATGAAAGAATTATCCTGGAATCTAAAAAACTGTTGCATTTAACCTACAGATCTGTCAAGGAAATTGCTTCAGAGCTGGGATTTGCAGATGAATTTTATTTCAGCAGGTATTTCAAAAAATCGGTGGGCTGCTCACCTAAAAATTACAGAGAAAAAGTTGGGATCTCGGTGGTGGCGAAAATGTCCATGTAATGTCCTGAAATGTCTATGTTGGCGCTGTATGCATGTGGATACCTTTGTTAAAAAAATAATCACATGAAAAATAACAGACTTTACGACCAACTACTACAATGGGATACATATTTTTTCAATTTTCTCAGAATTTCAATTTTCATTGTTATGGCCTGGATTGGAGGCCTGAAGGCATTTCATTACGAAGCCGACGGAATTGTACCTTTCGTAGCCAACAGCCCGCTGATGAGTTTCTTCTACAAAAATGCAGGCAATAAAGTCCTTAATAAAGATCAAAAGCTGGTCGCAGAATATACCCTGTACAAAAATCCGGAAGGGAAGATCATTCAGAAAAATATTGACTGGCAAAAGGAAAACAGAACGTATGCCTTTTCCTATGGCTTGGGAACCACGATAGTAGTGATAGGATTTCTTGTACTGCTTGGAATTTGGTTTCCTAAAATAGGAGCCGTTGGGGGAGCCTTAACATTTTTAATGTCATTGGTTACCCTGTCATTTCTGATCACGACCCCTGAAGTTTACGTCCCCAATCTGGGTGGAGATTACGCTACACCTCAATATGGTTTTCCCTATCTGTCCGGAGCAGGACGTCTTGTATTGAAGGATATTATCATGATGGCCGGAGGGTTGGTATTATTTTCTGATAGCCTGAAGAAGCTGGTAAGACCGTCGGACCAATAGTTTCCATAATTAGTAACAGAAAGATTAACGAAAATTTATTATCTTAAAATCGCTTCTAAATTTCTCTATTTCTCAAAAAAACACGACATTTGTAGCTCGAAAAATTGCACTTGAATAAGGTGTGGGATTTCAAATAAAGTTTCAAATTGAGCAGATGAACCCTTAATTTCATCTGACGAATTAAATAAGTAGATAGATTAACAAATGAAAATATCAAACAACTGGCTGAAGGACTTTGTAAAAACGGAATTAAAAACTGAAAGAATCGGTGAGTTCCTTACAGATATAGGTCTTGAAGTTGAAGGGATAGATAAATTTGAAAGTGTAAAAGGAAGCCTGGAAGGAATTGTTGTAGGTAAAGTATTAACCTGCGAAAAACATCCCAATGCTGACAAACTGAAGAAGACAACAGTAGATGTAGGAAACGGAAAAGTACTGAACATTGTTTGCGGAGCTCCTAACGTAGAAGCAGGGCAGACTGTTCCTGTGGCAGTTGTCGGAACTAAAATCTATGACAAAACAGGAAACTTTTTTGAAATCAAAGAAGCAAAAATCAGAGGAGAAGTTTCTCAGGGTATGATCTGTGCTGAAGATGAATTAGGTCTTAGCGATGATCACGGAGGAATTATGGTGCTGGACGAAACAAAATATGAGGTAGGGAAAAACTTTGCAGATTATTTTGAGTTAACTAATGATGAGGTTTTTGAAATCGGATTAACACCCAACAGAACAGACGCAATGTCTCACTATGGTGTTGCAAGAGATTTACATGCTTATCTTTCTACAAACCAGCTAAAGTCTCAGTTTAATAAAGTAGCTTCCGAAGCTTTGAATGGCGAGGGAACTCATGACTTCAAGCTTGAAATTGAAGATGCTGAACTGTGCCCAAGATATATCGGAGCTGTTATTGAAGATGTAAAAATAGCTGAATCACCATCATGGCTGAAGGACAGGCTGAAAGCGATTGGGTTAAGCCCGATCAATAATGTTGTAGATATTACGAACTATATTCTTCACGGTTACGGACAACCGCTTCACGCATTTGATGCAGATAAAATTGCAGACAAAAAAGTGAAAGTAGGCGTTGTAAAGCCGGGAACGAAGTTTACTACCTTAGATGGTGTAGAAAGAACATTGAACGGTTCTGAAATCATGATCAAAGACGGTAAAGATAACCCAATGTGTATTGCCGGAGTATTCGGTGGTGAAAAGTCAGGAGTATCTGAAACTACCAGAACAATATTCCTGGAAAGTGCTTATTTTAACCCGATTGCGGTAAGAAAAGGGGCAAAAGCGCACAGCCTGAATACAGATGCTTCTTTCAGGTTTGAAAGAGGAGTAGACCCGAATATTACAAGGACAGCAATTACCCATGCGATCAAAATGATTCAGGAAATTGCTGAAGGGAAGTTAGTAGGAGAGTTACTGGAAGAATATCCTAAGAAAATAGAAGATAACTATGTGATCCTGAGATTCTCTAAAATTGAACAGATTTTAGGAACAAAAATCCATAGAGAAAAAGTAAAGGAAATTCTAAAAGCATTGGAAATTCAGGTTCTGAATGAAATTCCTAATGGTTTTGAAATCTCCGTTCCTGCTTACAGAGCAGATGTAACAAGAGAAATTGATGTGATTGAAGAGATCTTAAGAATTTACGGATACAATAAAATTGATGCTCCACAGAAGATTTCGTTTACTCCTGTTAAGTTAAGTGCAAACGATCAGGACGAACTGGAGAACAGCTGGGCAAGAACTTTACAGGGGCTTGGTTTCAACGAAGTGATGAACAACTCATTAACCTCTGTAAAAGATGAAACTGATGCCGTAAAACTATTGAATCCTTTAAGCGGAGATCTGGCGTTCATGAGAAAGTCTTTGCTGGAAGGGCTTCTTCAGAATACAGTATATAACATCAACCGAAAAAATCAGGATATCAAGTTCTTCGAATTAGGAAAAATTTATCACAAAAAAGATAAATACGAAGAAAGAAAACAGTTGGCATTATTGGTTTCAGGAAGAGATGTTGCAGAAAACTGGCTCCAGCCAAAATCTGCAGTAAGTTTCTATAACCTTAAAGCTTATGTTAAAGTTTTATTGGAAAGACTTGCTGTAAATTATAAGGAAGTGGCATTAACGGATGACAGATTCTCTGATGCATTGGTATATGAGGCAGAAGGTAAAGCATTGGTACGAATCGGAAAAGTAGCACCTGCTTTATTGAAAGATTTTGATATCGATCAGGATTGTTTCTATGCGGAAATTGAACTGGAATATGCTCAGGAACTTCGTTCTAAAAATGAACTGAAATTCAAAGATATTCCGAAATTCAACAAGATCAGAAGAGACCTGGCTTTATTGATTGATAAAACGGTAAACTATCAGGATCTATATCAGACTGCCAAAAAGAATAAATCTCCATTCATTAAGAGCATTAACCTGTTTGATGTGTATGAAGGGAAAAATCTTCCTGAAGGCAAGAAGTCTTACGCCATGAGCTTCGAGCTGCTAAACGAAGAGAAAACACTGGAAGAAAAAGAAATTACAGAAGTAATGGATTCTTTAATCAAATCTTTCCAGAAAGAATTCAATGCTGAGTTGAGATCTTAATATTTGAAAATAGATATTTCAACATAAATAGAAACGGACTTTTAAAGTCCGTTTTTTTGTTTTGAATCTTTTTTTACATATCCCGGATTAATATGTTTTGGCTAAAGCCATTGGATTGTTGGCTATTTTAAGTAAACGGGCTAAAGCCCGTTCCTGTTGAATTAGCTGTATTCTGTGAATGCTTTTCTGGTCAGTTTATCCTCAATCTTGTCTGGTCAGTCTACCCTCAATCTTTGTCACTCCGTAGGAGTCTCAGCGCTCTTTATATGCTAATTGTAATAGAGATTCTTTGGAAGGACAGAGCACTGGAAATTTCATATTTAAGCCTTTGAAAATAACCGGAAAATATTCAAACTAACAAGTGTTAAAGAATAATAAAATTCACGGCAGCCCGTTTAAATAATATAATTTCCGTAAATTTGGGTTAATTCAAAAAGAAAAAAATGAAAAATCTTTTTTTAAGTATATGTACAGCTGCAGTACTGGCTTCATGCGGATCAATGACAAGCCCTTCTGCATCTAAAGTAGGAAAAGCTCAGCCTGCTCTTGCCAATACAAAATGGACACTGGCTGAAACGGTAAAAGGTAAAGTTCCGACATTGAATATTGAAGGAGAGAAAATCACAGGAAATGCAGGGTGTAACAACTATTTCGGAACTGCCAGCATAGATCCGTCTACAGGTAGTTTTACAGCAGGGCAGATGGGATCCACCAAAATGATGTGCAATAACATCGGGGTAGAGCAGAACTTTATGGATATGATGGGAAAAGCAAACAAATATGTAATTTCCGGGAATACTTTAGAATTGTATAAAGACAATCTTCTGTTACTGAAATTTACCAAATCAGAATAAAAAACAAAAGGAACTCAATATTGAGTTCCTTTTTTATGTTTGGAGTGTTATTAATCTTCCTCTTCTTCGTCGTACTTAGCCAACTCTTCGTCGCACCATTTGAACGCTGCTTCTACTACTTTAGTCGCTTCGTCTGCCATAGTTTCTTCATCATCACCTTCAAGATCATCTAACCACTCAACTTCTTCTTCCTCAACGTTTAAGATAAATCTTGGATATTCTGTGTGAACTACGAATAGATCCTCTGGAAATTCCGAATTATCTGCTAATAAAAACTTTGGTAATTTCATTTTTTTAATGTTTTAACTTTCTCAAAGATAAATAAAATTATTGACTTAAAATTACTTCAAAAACATTTTTGAAACTTTTTCAGCTTTTTTGCTTTCAGAATAATCGTAGAAACCTTCTCCTGATTTTACACCAAGTTTCCCTGCTGTTACCATATTTACCAATAACGGATTGGGTGCATACTTTGGATTTTTGAATCCGTCATACATAACATTCAGGATAGCAAGACATACATCAAGACCAATAAAATCTGCAAGCTGAAGAGGACCCATCGGATGAGCCATTCCCAGTTTCATTACGGTATCAATTTCTTCTACGCCAGCCACACCGTTATAAAGTGTTTCGATAGACTCATTGATCATAGGCATTAAAATTCTGTTCGCTACAAAACCAGGGTAATCATTCACCTCTACAGGAACTTTCCCTAAAGTCTTACTCATTTCATAGATTGCATCGAAAGTCTCCTTGGAAGTGGAATATCCTTTGATGATCTCTACCAGCTTCATGATAGGAACCGGGTTCATAAAGTGCATACCGATTACCTTATCAGCTCTTTTGGTAGCTGCCGCAATTTTTGTAATAGAAATAGAAGAAGTATTGGTGGCAAGAATACAATTGGCAGGAGCCAGTTCATCCATCTGACCGAAGATCTTCAGTTTAAGATCAAGATTTTCAGTGGCAGCTTCTACGATAAGGTCTGCAGTGCCTACAGCATCATTCAGTGCTGTAAAGGTAGTAATGTTCCCTAATGTTTCTGCTTTTTGCTCTTCTGTAAGATTTCCTTTTGCAATGATTCTGTCAAGATTCGTAGTAATGGTTTTTAAACCTCTGTCCAGAGCTTCCTGAGATACATCTACAAGATTTACTTTAAAACCGCTTTGCGCGAAAGTATGTGCAATACCATTTCCCATGGTTCCCGCTCCGATAACTACAATGTTTTTAATCATTTTTCCTTTATTTTTTATAGATAGTTAAATTTTTTGCTTGTGCAAGATCCGATTGTGAAACCGTAACTGACGGATCAAAACTAACATTTCCTTTGCTGCTTTGTTCTTTGTTGTTGTTCTGATTCGAAACTGTAGCCGTAAGTCCTCTTACAAGCCTGCTTCTCTGATTTTTTGTCAGAAAGTCTGTACCAACATACAATGTGTATTCACCTTCCCTGCCCATTCCTTTTTGTATCAGGATTTCCAGACTTTTGATCTGGTATTTTCTCTTAAATTCTTTCAGAAAACTGATGACAGGCTTATCAGACGAAGGACCGCAGCAGACACTTCCATAGCTGACTTCTAAATAATTCTGATTCTTCTGTGAGTAAAAGAAAGTGAATGCAAACAGAGCAGTTGTTACTATTATTTTTTTCATGTTAAATCGCTTTAAAAATAAGCTTAAAATTTTATTTATTAAAATATTCCCAAACCTCCTTCGAAATATCAGAAATCATCCTGCAGTTTACGACATCCGTTTCCATTGAATTACTGACAAATACAGCTAATGCATAATGTTTCCCGTTGGGTAAAGTAACGATTCCGATTTCATTTTCTGCGCCTGTTAAGCCTGCTTTATTTTTCCCTGAAGCTCCCGTTTTTCTTGCGACAGGTGTGTTTTTGGGAAGTTGTTCAACTATTTTATTTAATCCGGTTGAAGTAGAAAGCATTACTTTCATCAGATACTCTGTAGATTTTTTGGATAATAACTTTCCGTCATAAAACTTTTTCAGGACATCAGCAGCGGATTTTGTTGTGCTGTAATTTTCATACTGAACATTCCAGTCTTTATGCATATCCTCTTCATTGTATTTGATCTGAAAACCTTTTACTCCTTTAGAATCCATGAATTTTTGAACAACCTGGGTTCCTCCCAACAGCTTCAGAAGAATATCACAGCCATTATTGTCACTTTTGGCAACCGTATATTCAATCACTTCGCTTAACGGAATTTCAACATTTCCGGCCGGATATTTATCACGAAGCGGCGACCATGTATTTTCCAGTAAATTCGATTTGTCCAGCATAATTTTCTGATCCAGAGAAAGTTTTCCCTGATCTGCAGCATTCAGAACTGCTGCTGCAATGTGAAATTTAAACACACTTTGCATCGGGAGTTTTTTATCTCCGTTTTTATCGTACTTAAAGCCATTTTCAAAACCAAGAACAGAAATACCAACCGTAGCTTTTTTGTTCTTAATGACCGAATTAATTTTTTGTTCCAATAAAGAGGTCTGAGCCCATGAAAATGCTGAAATCAGAAGAAAAAGAAGTGCTGTTTTTTTCATAATACGGAAATTAAAAAGCTCTCTTCAGAAGATGAGAAGAGAGCTGCAATTTAAGACAATTATTACTATTTTAATTCAAAATAATTCAGATTGGCACCATCACTTTCAAAGAAAATTCTGATTTTGTTTTCTCCCTTCTGAAGCGGAACGTTTTTTACAGAAACTGTTTTCCAGTTTTCATTTCCCCCGCTGGATGGTAGTGATACATTGGCCAGGACTTTTCCGGAAGCGGTCTCAATTCTTACATTAGAATCTTTTGCTCCCGAATATCTGATATCAAATGTATAATTTTTATCCCCTTTTGACTGCACCGTATACTGCAGCCATTCTCCGGATTCTGTTTTCCCTACATAATATTGATTCGTAATCTTATCATTACACTTATAGAGGTCTACACCATCATTTCTCATTTGCTGTCCAAAATTCCATTCTGATCTTTTGGCCGGATCACTTACCCAAAGATTAATGAAATCCTTATCCAGATAAGCTGAGCCCATTCTTCCAAAGTCATATTCTGAAGCAAATATTCTTCCCGGAGCCTGATGATCTTTAAATGGCATTGTTGAAGCATCTGTTGTCTGCCTGAACATTGCGTCAATAACATCTTTTTTAACTTCCGTATTGCTCAGTTTGTAATGATCGGCAATCTGCATTAATGCTTTCTGGGCATATTCTTTTGTTGGCTTTTCTCCGCCGTTTTTCCAGTAATCCAATAGCTTTTCATATTCAGGGGTGATTTTTACATTCGCAATTCCGGCAATATTATCAATCTTTTTCATAGGCCAGAAAGCATATCCGATATTATGCTTATCCAGAAGCTGTATCAGTTCGGTAAACCAGACGTTGGAATTCTCACCGGTCTCACCCAGCCAGATCGGAATATTATGTTTTTCCCTGAGATCTAGTGCAAATTTTAACGTTTGATCATCATTATAATTCCAGTATTTGTGGAAACTGAAAGCCATATTGTTATCCCAAAGCGCAGGAAGCCCGTTGTAATTATTTCCCCATCCGTTGCCTTCAATGAAGATCATATGTTTTTTATCAACTGCTCTGATTGCAGCAGTGATATCTTTCTGCAGTTTCCAAAGCGGGGCATTCGACATTTCATCTGTACCATTTGGATTTTTGCCTGTAAAATTAATATTAGGCTCGTTAATCAGGTCATATCCTCCGATCCAGGGATGATCCTTATATCTTTCTGCCAGTTTTTTCCATAACGCTATTGTTTTTCTTTGATTTTCTTCACTTTCCCAAAGAGATGGTTTAGACTTATCATTATCCGAAATGTTGACATCATTTCCCTGACCCCCCGGCGCAGCATGAAGATCCAGGATCAGATATATTTTATTGTCTGCACACCATTTTAATAATTCATCTGTCATTTTAAAACCTTCTTCCAGCCAGGTATCTTTCCCTTTTACCGGCTCCTTTTCAATCGGAAGGGTATAAAGGTTGTAATGCATCGGAAGCCTTATCGAATTAAATCCGGATTTGGCCAGCAGATCAATATCCTGTTTGGTAATACCGTTTTTCAGGTAAGCTTTGTAAAACGCATTCATGCCGTCTTCACCAATTAACTCCGCAATTTTTTCCTTAATCTTATACTGCGGACCCGCAAAATCAGCAGTTTTCAGCATATAACCTTCCTGAAGCATCCAGCCGCCAAGGCCAAGACCTCTCAGCTGAACATTTTCACCTTTATCATTAACAATTTTTTGTCCGGAAGTCTTCAATAATTGTGATGTCCCAAATTGAGACAATAAAAACGCGGATAGTAGAATAGCTCTTTTCATAGTGGTTTCAATGGTTTAAAATAATAGGGAAATATTAGAAATTATCATGAATGATGCCAGCACACAATGAATCTGTATTCAGTTCATTTATTGTATCAGATATCCATATATGTAAAATAAAATCTTTCAATATTGTATTGAATTATTCTCCAAATATATTGTTTTTTTATTTTGAAAAGATTTTTTATTGGTAAATCTGTAATTATTAATAAACCGTTTTTCTTTTATATAAGTTTCTTAAAAGACAAATTATACATTAATTAATAAACCCGCAGCTTCATCAAATCGATTGAAAATCGATTCTTCCTTTGTTTCCTTAAAATAATGCGTTACTGAAAATAAAGCCTTTGCGTGTAAGTTTGCAATAAATAACATCAAAAATTAAAAATGCTATCTTATAACTGATTACTCAGGATTATAAGATAGCATTTAATTATTGCTTAGAAAAGTAATATATTTTTAACTGATCAGTTTCATGATCTCTAAAGCCACTTTTAACGCTTCAGTTCCGTCCTCCAGAGAAACCTCAACATTTTTATCCCCTGTGATGGCATCTGCAAAAGAGTTTAATTCATCCAAAATTGCATTGTTAGGCTGAATATTCGGATATTCGAATAAGATCTGATTCTTTTCCCCATCTGCATTTTCAATGATCATATCAAATGGAGTAGGATTTTCAGGAGCATCTTTCATTCTGATCACTTCTGCCTTTTTTCAAGGAAATCAACAGAAATATAAGCATCTTTCTGGAAAAATCTGCTTTTTCTCATGGCTTTCATAGAAATTCTTGAAGTCGTAAGATTAGCTACGCATCCGTTTTCAAATTCTATTCTTGCATTGGCAATATCCGGAGTCTTGCTTACTACACAGACACCACTTGCGTGGATGTTTTTAACCTTGGATTTTGCCATACTCAACAGAATATCCAGATCGTGGATCATCAGGTCCAGTACAACAGAAACATCCGTACCGCGTGGATTGAATTCTGCCAGCCTGTGGATTTCAATGAACATCGGATTGCTGATGTATTCCTTAGTCGCTATAAAAGCGGGATTGTATCTCTCAACATGTCCTACCTGTGCCTTGATTCCTTTTTCCTGGCATAAACGTAAAATTTCTTCTGCCTGCTCAAGAGTCTGGGTTACCGGTTTTTCAATAAAGAAGTGAAGTCCTTTTTCAATGGCTTTTAATGCATAATCATAATGATAAATCGTCGGGGTGACAATATCCAGCATATCGATCTGCTGCAGTAAATCATCAAAATTTTCAAAATATTTATACCCGAATTCGGCTTCTAATTTCTTTCCGTTTTCAACATCTTTATCATGGAAACCTACAAACGCATATCTATCTGACTGATTAAGAAGTTTTAAATGTATTTTTCCCAAGTGTCCGGCACCTACCAAACCTGCTTTTAACATAGCTGTATTAAATTTTTGTAAAGATAGTGAATGTACATTTATTAATACATGACTTTTTACTTGGAGATTTTTAAGATTAAACACATCTGTTCATTAAAGAAATTGCAGTAAATTCAAGGCCTGAAAAATAACTATGAAAAGAATAATTTCGATTGTACTCATCTTTGGATTATGCACTGCCGGATGTATAGGAGATAGTCCATATGACCCGCAGGCTAAATGTGGAACTCCTGCAAACCTGATATTTGAAAAAGCAAATAACCTGCTTTCCTGGAACATGATCAGTCAGGGCGAAGGATATTATGAAGTACAGTATGGAGAGCAGGGTTTCATTTTAGGAAAGGGAACAACCGTTGTAACCAGTAAGAATTCCTGCCATCTCCCTCTATATAAAAATAATAAATATGATCTTTATGTAAGAAAAAACTGCGGAGCAGACAATGGCCGGAGCAACTGGGCAGGACCTGTTACCGTATTGGCGGCTAATACAACCACCTGTATAAAACCTGCGTATGCAACCTATTCAAAAACAACCTTTTCTGTTAATTCTTCTGTTTTTGATGCTACAGTAACCTGGGAAAGTGATGGCGTTTCCATATATGAAACTGTTTTGACAACCAGTCCTGTGCCACCGGCAAGCGGAGAACAGGTGATTTCAGGTCAAAAAGCTGTTTATATAGGATTAAGTAAAACAGTGAATTATAACTTTTTTGTGAGAAAAAGATGTGCAGATAACACCTTCAGTGATTTTTCCGGGCCTTATCCGATAAAATGGAATTAAAAAATAAAAAGAAAAGCAGTTAACAAATGACTGCTGTGTTTTTGTGGATAATTCTTTCTGACGATTTCGGAATTCTAACTTCTAATTTCTTATTTTTGTCAAATGCAGGATTCGTTTGTACATAAAGGAAAAAGAAAGATTTTAGTAGATTACCTTCGCAACAGAATTGGAATTTCAGACGAAAATGTACTTTCGGCTATGAGTGAAGTTCCGAGACACCTTTTTATCGAAAGTATTTTTGAAGATTTTGCCTATGAGGACAGGGCATTTCCCATTCTGGCACACCAGACTATATCCCATCCTTCCACGGTAGCGGAGCAGTCTGAGCTGCTGAAGGTAAAACCTGGTGAAAAAGTGTTGGAGATTGGTACCGGATGCGGTTACCAGACCGCTGTTTTAATGGCAATGAAAGCCCATGTTTACACAGTAGAAAGGCAGAAAGATCTTTTTGATTTTTCTAAAAAGAAACTCAGGGAACTACATCTGTTCCCGAAATTCCAGAGTTTTGGGGATGGCTTTGCCGGGCTTCCTACCTTTGCTCCTTTTGATAAGATTATCGTTACCTGTGGAGCTTCTACTTTACCGACAGAATTATTAAAACAACTGAATGTCGGAGGAATAATGGTGATTCCGTTAGGGCCTACGGATGAACAGGTTTTATACAGATTTACCAAGGTAGGTCCCACAGAATTTGAAAAAGAAGAATTCGGTGCCTATAAATTTGTTCCTATGCTTGGAAGTACCAACCAATAATTGTATCACAGATACGGAATCGGCAGACCTACTGGTCTCAGACACCAATGCCATTGTAAAAACAATATAACAATAAGAACGGACTATTGGGTCCGTTTTTTTATGAATGAAATTTAAAAGGTTTAAACTAAAATTAAAATATTTTAACTGATTTCGGAATGAAAATTGGATTCACATCAGAACCCAATCACTAAAATCTTACTATTATGGATACGAACAGATTCAAAGCGTCACATGATTTTAGTAATCTTCAGAAAAACCTGCACAATAATCCGGGATATAGTGTAGAAAGCTATTCACAGCAGGTAAAAGATTACATCAGCGACATGAAAAAGAGGAATCAGGAAGCTACCAAGCAGGGATTTATGGCGCAGGCTCAGAAATCTGCAAAAGAAGTTTGGGCTGAGATTCAGGAAATTGCTTCGGAAGCCTGGGAGAAGAATAAAAACCATTCAGATGAAAAGAAATAATTTTTAATATTAAAGTTCAGAAACCTTACTTTTTGCGAGTGAGGTTTTTTATTGAAAACCATTAAACCATCACAATGAAAGTCTTTATCAATAAAAGAATTCCGGAAGCAGGAATTAAAATGCTGGAAGAAGCTGGTCTTGAAATAATTTTCCCGGAAAAAGAAAATCTGTCTTATGAAGAATGGCTGAATTACTGTAAAAATACCGATACTGTTTTAAGTATTGGAACAGAATTTAAATATGACAAAAATTTCTTTGAAGCCTGCCCGGACGTTAAAGCCATTGCATTATATTCTGTAGGTTTTGACCATGTAGATATTAAAGAAGCCACCCTCAGAAATATTCCGGTAGGGAATACCCCGGATGTACTGAGCCGGGCGACTTCGGATGTTGCTTTCTTACTCATGCAGGCAGCAGCAAGAAGAGCAAGCTACAATTTCGGGAAAGTAAAAGAGGGAAGCTGGGGTGCATTTGATCCTTTACACGCTTTGGGACAGGAATTGTATGGAAAAACGCTGGGGATTTTTGGACTGGGACGTATCGGATATGAAATGGCAGAAAAATCAAAGAAAGCCTTCGGCATGAATATCATTTATCATAACCGTCATCATAATGAAGAAGCAGAGCAGGAGCTGGGAGCCACTTATGTTTCTTTTGAAGACCTGATCAGAAACTCAGATGTATTGAGTGTTCATGCCAACTTTACTCCGGAACATAAAGAGTTGTTTAATGAGTCTGTTTTTAAACAGATGAAACCAAATGCTATTTTCATCAATACCGCCAGAGGGGGCTTTCACAATCAAAAAGATTTATACCAGGCATTGGTTGATCAGAAAATCTGGGGTGCAGGTCTGGATGTTACCAATCCTGAACCTGTGGCTGCGGATGATCCCATTCTGCAGCTTTCCAGCGTTTGCATTCTTCCGCACATCGGTTCGGCTACCGTTGAGGCCCGAAACGGAATGGCCAGACTGGCTGCAGGAAATATCATTGCTTTTGCAGAAAACAAAAAAATGCCAAATTGTGCCAACCCTGAAGTTTATTCTAATCATTCAGCCTAACTTGGAATTATTTTTGTTCTGATTACAGAAACCTTTAAATCGTAATATTATGGCACCAGAAAACAATATTAATGAACAAAACAGAAAGCTGGAACAGATGGATTATAATCCCAACGAAGATATATTCAAAAAAGAAAAACATATTCCGCTTGACGGAGACGGAAATCCTGTTTTAGATGAGGATTTTGATGAAGATAAAATTGATAAGGGACTGGATATTCCCGGTGCGGAAGATGATGATGAGATGGAAGAAATAGGGGAGGAAGATGAAGAAAATAACTATTGGAGTCTCAGCGATAATGAGGATGACCATGAAGAGGAAAATGATGATGTTTTAACTTAAATTTTTACGATAATAAACCAACCTTGCTGAATTTAGTAAGGTTTTTTTATGTTGGATAACGGCTAATAGGGTAATGGCAATTCCCTCCTTTGAGGGGTGGATTCAAAAATTAAAGAATTTTTGAAGACGGGGTGGTTCCAAAGTGCAATACAATAAAATTCTCCAGTTCTTTCATTACAGCACTTAGATTATTCCTCACATCAAAATCACTTATTCTGAAAACAAACAGGCCTAAAGATTCCAGATACTCCTCCCTTATGCCGTCATAAACCTGTTTCTCATCATAGCTGGACCCATCAATCTCAATGATTAGCCCCAGTGTTTTTACATAAAAATCAACAATATAATTTCCTATTATTCTTTGTCGGTCAAAATCAATTTTGTGAAAAGTTTTTGCACGGACTTTCTTCCAGAATATCACTTCACCTAAAATATGGGCTTTACGTTTTTCTTTTAATAATGCTTTTAAATAGGGATTATAGGGAAGATTTTCAACGAAATTCCTACGGATCGGAATTCCATTGATAACGGTAAGGATTTCTTTCATGATTGTGTTTATTTTTTACCACCCCGTCTTCCAAAGTTATCAACTTTGGAATCCACCCTTCCAATGGAGGGGAATGAGATGTATTTATCAAATATAGTATTTAATATCAAATGGTGACTGGTTTACAACTTAAACCATTCTTTACCCCTTGCCTATATTTCCTAATTTGAATATCTTTAAAACTTCAAACATTGTTTAAAAACATAGACCTTTAAATAGTAATATGACATTTCAAGAACAGATACAGCAGGGGATTCCTGATCAGCTGCCACAACCGAAACCATACGAAACCAATATCAACCATGCTCCGAAGCGTAAAGAAATTTTAGGGGAAGAAGAGAAAAACTGGCATTGAAGAATGCTTTACGTTATTTCGACCCTAAATTTCACGCAGAACTCATCCCTGAATTCAAGCAGGAACTGGAAGATTATGGAAGAATCTATATGTACCGTTTCCGTCCGGATTATGAAATGAAAGCAAGACCGATCACAGATTATCCCGGAAAATCTGAACAGGCAAAAGCGATTATGCTGATGATTCAGAATAACCTGGATTACGCGGTAGCGCAGCATCCTCACGAATTGATTACCTATGGAGGAAACGGAGCCGTATTTTCAAACTGGGCGCAGTATCTGCTGACAATGAAATATCTGTCTGAAATGAGCGATGAGCAGACATTGGTGATGTATTCCGGCCATCCGATGGGATTATTTCCTTCTCATAAAGATGCACCGAGAGTGGTGGTTACAAACGGAATGATGATCCCGAACTATTCAAAACCTGATGATTGGGAGAAGTTCAATGCATTAGGCGTTACCCAATACGGACAAATGACAGCAGGAAGTTATATGTATATTGGCCCACAGGGAATTGTTCACGGTACAACGATTACGGCTTTAAATGCTTTCAGAAAAATCAAAAAAGAACCGAAAGGAGGTCTTTTCGTAACCTCAGGATTAGGGGGAATGAGTGGTGCCCAGCCAAAAGCAGGCAATATTGCCGGCTGTGTGACGGTATGTGCCGAAGTGAACCCGAAAATTACCAAAATCCGTCATGATCAGAAATGGGTGAATGAGATTCATGAAGATCTTGATGCACTGGTAAAAAGAGTAAGAGAAGCACAGGCTAACAAAGAAACGGTTTCTCTGGCTTATCTTGGAAATGTGGTTGATGTATGGGAGAAATTCGATCAGGAAGATTTGAGAATCGATATTGGTTCAGACCAGACTTCGCTTCACAATCCTTGGGCGGGTGGTTACTATCCGGTAGGACAAAGTTTTGAAGAATCAAATATAATGATGGCTGAAAACCCTAAATTATTCAAAGAAAAAGTTCAGGAAACGTTAAGAAGACATGCGGCAGCTATCAATAAACATACAGCAAAAGGAACTTATTTCTTCGATTACGGTAATGCCTTCTTACTTGAAGCTTCCAGAGCAGGGGCTGATGTAATGGCAGAAAATCCGACATTAGGAAGAGAATTCAGATATCCGAGCTATGTTCAGGATATTATGGGACCCATGTGTTTTGATTATGGCTTCGGGCCGTTCCGTTGGGTATGTACAAGCGGAAACCCTGAAGATCTGAAAAAGACGGATGACATTGCGTGTGCCGTATTGGAAGAAATGATTAAGAACTCTCCTGAGGAAATCCAGCAGCAGATGAAAGACAACATCCAGTGGATCAAAGGAGCACAGGAAAATAAACTGGTGGTAGGTTCCCAGGCAAGAATCCTGTATGCAGATGCAGAAGGAAGAATGAAGATTGCGGAAGCCTTCAACAAAGCTATTAAAAACGGAGAGATAGGACCTGTGGTATTAGGTAGAGACCACCATGATGTCTCAGGAACAGATTCTCCTTACAGGGAGACCTCCAATATCTATGACGGCTCAAGGTTTACTGCAGATATGGCCATTCACAATGTGATTGGTGACAGTTTCCGCGGGGCTACCTGGGTTTCCATTCACAATGGTGGCGGAGTAGGCTGGGGAGAAGTGATCAACGGTGGTTTCGGAATGCTTCTTGACGGAAGCGATGATGCCGACAGAAGACTGAAGTCTATGCTTTTCTGGGACGTAAACAACGGAATCTCAAGAAGAAGCTGGGCAAGAAACGAAGGTGCTATTTTCGCTATCAAAAGAGCTATGGAAGCAGAACCGAACCTGAAGGTAACCCTGCCAAACCTTGTAGACGAAGACTTACTGTAATATATAAATTCAGCATTGGCAACGATCAACAAAAAACTGTTTTCACATCT
Organism: Chryseobacterium sp. 1B4; assembly: GCF_036631475.1. Lineage (NCBI taxonomy): Bacteria > Pseudomonadati > Bacteroidota > Flavobacteriia > Flavobacteriales > Weeksellaceae > Chryseobacterium > Chryseobacterium sp. 1B4. The sequence goes on along the minus strand of NZ_JAPNUF010000008.1, from coordinate 76,934 downwards.
GAACGTAGAGGATAACGATCCTGTATGGGAAAAATTTGCTGAGGTTGAATTTTCAAAAAAAGATATTTCCGGACCGCAAAGCTTATCTGCTGGAAGATGGGCATGTCCGGAAATATTACATCAGCAGCACATCGGATATGGATACCGAAATCTGTGCAGAGTTTTACTTTCCGGGAGATATTTTTACCGTTGAAGAAAAACTTCGGATGCGGTTTACGAATCCATCAGCAGCGGTCTGGCATGGGAAATAACCCTGGCTGAGGTGAAAGATATGTTTGCTTTAAATCCACACTGCCGTTTTGTAAAGAATTATTATCTCAGCAGAAAACTGAATGCGGCCATGAAGAGGGAAATGCTTTTACTGAAAAATACTCCGCAGGACCTCTATGAATACCTGCTGAAAAACAAGCCCCATTACATTCAGAATATTCCTTTAAAATATCTGGCCTCTTATATCGGGATTACGCCTATCTCTTTAAGCAGAATAAGAAAAAGAATTTTGTAAGCTGGAAGCTGGAGGTTACTCTCAGTCTTCAGATTTTTTTAGGTTTAATGATTAAATTGATCCATCATTTCAAATAAAGGAGAGGTATAGTTATTCTATCACCTCAATAACTTCCATCTTCCATCCTTCAGCTCCCATCCTCAAAACGCCCTCATTAATTATCTTTTGTTTATTGACTGGCCTTCCGGAAGTCTTTTCCTTTGCTGGAAAAAAGAATATGGAAATACAAAAATTAAACTGGGCAGGTATCCAACTGACATCAGATCACAAAACCATCTTAATAGACGCTGTAGAAGATTACTCATACTATAAACCCGTTTTAGGGGATGCAGTAGAGAATCTTATAGAGTTTTCAGACCATGTACAGGCAGATTATATCCTGTTTACCCATATGCATCTCGATCATTTTGATAAAGGAGTCATCCGGAAATGTTTAAAGAATGACGGAAAACTGATTGTATATAAAGGACTTGAAGATGTAGTAAGAAAAATATTGGTTGGCGTAGAGATGATTGTTCTTGATCTTGATGAAACCTTCACAGAAAACAATATCACCTTCAAACCCGTATTTGCGATGGATGGCGTGGGAGAAATACAGTCTTCATGGATTGTGGATGATGGAGAAACCAAGATCTTTCATGGCGGAGATACCATCTGGCATAACCAGTTCTGGAAGCTCGGAAAAGAAAATCCAAATATAGATTATGCCTTTTTACCCGTAAACGGTGTTGTTGTCAATTTTGAAGTTATCGGTTTGGAGTATAGCCCGGTTCCTGCATCGCTTAATCTGAAAGAAGCCTTTGCAGCAGCGCATTTGCTCCATGCAAAAAAACTGGTCCCTATACACTATGGTTTGTTTACGCATGAGAAATTTTATATTCCTCAGGTATTTGATGATCAGGATTTGAAAAACATTTCAGAGGAAGTAGGACAGGAGTATATGGTTTTGAAAGATGGAGTGATGCTGATAGAATCTCAACATCAATAGAACGGGCTCTAGCCCGTTTTCTGGACAGATAGCTTTGCCTCTTTATTGTCATTCCGGAGGAATCCAGGCTGTTACTTTAAAATGTAGGTTCCATGCTCCACTTCGTTCCACTCTGAATGACAAATGGTGCGCACATAATTTGCACAATCAACGTAGAGCTCTTCACCTCTTTTGTCATTCCGGAGGAATCCAGGCTTTTACTTTAAATGTAGGTTCCATGCTCCACTTCGTTCCGCTCTGAATGACAAATGGTGCGCATATAATTTGCACTTCTGAACTATCTTCCCAACCTTCGGCCTTTGCTCTGAATGCTATATATTGTGTATATTTAAATATAATTAAAATAACAGTCTCGGGCGATCGAAGATCGCCCGAGACTGTCTTTATTATAAAATAAAAATTATTATTTCACTGCTGCAATAGCCGCTTCATAATTCGGTTCCTGGGAAATATCCGGTACCTGCTCTTCATAAATGATTTTTCCTGATGGGTCTATTACCACAACTGCCCTGCTCAGAAGCCCTTTCATTGGAGAATCTACCAGCTCCACACCATAGTTCCACCCGAAGTCGGAACGGAAATCTGAAAGCATTACCACATTTTTGATTCCTTCCGCACCACAGAACCTTTTCTGGGCAAACGGCAGGTCTTTGGAAATACAAAGTACTACGGTATTGGGAAGATTTCCCGCCTCTTCATTGAAATGGTGCACGGAGGCAGAGCATACTCCTGTATCTACACTCGGAAAGATATTCAGAATAACATATTTCCCTTTGTAGGAATCCAGGGTCTGATCATTCATATTGACATCTGTTAGGGTAAATTTAGGAGCTGGCTTATTGAGAGCCGGTAATTTGGCATAGGTATGGACTTCCTTTCCTCCCATTAAAACTGTATTGATGGCTTTGGATTTTTGAGCAAAGCCCACTGCAGAACAGAATAAGAGTGTACTGAAAACTAATTTTGAAAACATGAAATTTAATTTTTTATGCTAAATTATTCTTTTTTCAGGACCTGAGATTAATTTTAATTCAAATAGATCAAATCTATTGTCAGAATATTTTTTTCAAAACAATTTACCTCTACCTTTATATTATAAATCTCCGGAAGAAGGAGAAGCTTATCACATAAAAAAATAGAAAGATTTATGAGTTCAGAAAATACAGCATCATTTCATCACATTTTTAAGAGTGAAAACGAAATCCCTGAAGAATATAAAGTTCCGGTGATTCACCAAAGGACTTATCTTTTGAATGGCGAACTGGTAGAGTGGAACGGTGATGTCACCGAAATCTATTCACCTGTATGCATTCCTACAGAAAACGGATTGGAAAGGAAACTGCTGGGAAGCATTCCGAATATTGGACCAAATGAAGCCATGGAAGTCCTTGAAGCCTGTGTAAAAGCCTATGATAACGGTCTTGGTGAATGGCCGACTATGTCTGTGGAAGGGCGTATAAAATGTATGCAGAAATTCGTGTACCTGATGATCCAGCAGAGAGATCTGATCATTAAGTTACTGATGTGGGAAATCGGGAAAACGCTGGCCGATTCTACAAAAGAATTTGACCGTACCGTAGATTATATCAATCAAACCATTGATGCACTGAAAGATCTTGACAGGGAATCTTCCCGTTTTCAGCAGGCGGAGGGAACCATTGCGCAGATCAGAAGAGCACCGCTTGGAGTCGTTTTAAGTATGGGGCCGTTCAATTATCCTCTGAATGAAATTTTTACCACATTGATTCCTGCCCTGATCATGGGAAATACCATTCTTTTCAAGCTTCCCAAACATGGTGTATTGGCTCACTATCCATTATTAGAAGCCTTCAAAGAAGCATTTCCAAAGGGAACAGTGAATACTTTATATGGAAAAGGCTCAGAAATCATTACCCCGATCATGGAAAGCGGAAAAGTGAATGTCCTTGCTTTCATCGGGTCTAGTAAAGTAGCGAACGGGCTGAAAAAACTGCATCCTAAGGTAAACCGTTTAAGAGCCATTTTAAGTCTGGATGCGAAAAATGCAGCCATTGTTACCAAGAATGCAAACCTGGATGTAGCGGTAAGCGAATGTATTCTAGGTTCTCTTTCCTTCAACGGACAGCGTTGCACAGCGCTCAAGCTTATATTTGTTCAGAAAGAAGTGGCACTGGAATTTACTGAAAAGCTGAGTGCTGCTGTTTCTGCTTTGAAACCGGGGCTTCCGTGGGAGAAAGATGTGAAAGTAACACCACTTCCGGAAGTCAATAAACCTCCTTACTTGAAGGAATGCATTGATGATGCCCTGCAGAAAGGAGCCGCAGTGCTGAATAAAGATGGCGGCTATACGGATGAGTCGTTTGTTTTCCCGGCGGTAGTATATCCTGTAAACAGTGATATGAAACTGTATCATGAAGAGCAGTTTGGTCCCGTAATTCCTGTTGTTCCGTTTGAAGATATAGAAGAACCTATAGAATATCAGGTGAATGCTTCACACGGGATGCAGGTAAGTATTTTCAGTGAAGATCCTCAGGAGGTAGCGAGACTGATCGATCCGTTCGTGAATCTTGTAAGCCGTGTCAATATCAACTGTCAGGCACAGAGAGGCCCGGATGTTTTCCCTTTTACCGGAAGAAAAGACAGTGCGGAAGGAACGCTTTCAGTTTTTGATGCCCTGCGTTCATTCTCTATCAGGTCTTTAGTAGCAGCAAAACTTACGGAATCCAACAAAGAGTTACTTAATACTATTGTAAGAGAGCATGATTCCAACTTTTTAAGTACAGATTATATTTTCTGATCGTACCGATATTGTATTTAACATAAAATAAAAATCCTCAATAAACTTATTTGTTTGTTGAGGATTTTTTTAACTTAATACCGGAAATTAAAGTTTTGTGTTATAATAAGGTGGTGTTTTTTAGAAATATCATCTATGATCAGTTTTTAAATCATGTGTTCACCGGAAAAAGAATTTTTAGAGAAAATTGAAAAGCACAAAGGAGTAGTTTTCAAGATCTCTAAAATGTATATGGATAATAAGGACGATCAGAATGATCTCTACCAGGAGATTATTTACCAGGCCTGGAAATCATACGGTGATTTTCAAAAGAGGAGTGATTTCTCCACATGGCTGTACAGAACTGCACTTAACACAGCAATTGTTTTTTTGCGAAGTGAAAAAAAACGTAGTTTTATACAGAATCAGAATATAGATGGGCTAAGTGCCCGGCAGGAGCCTTATAATGATACAGATGATATAAACATGAAGAGGATGTATGATGCAATCCATCAGTTGAGCCCCATTGATAAAGCGCTGATATTTTTCTTTTTAGAAGGTTTTTCCGGAAAAGAAATTGCAGTGCAGCTGGGAATTACCGAAGTGAATACAAGGGTAAAGCTGAAAAGGGCTAAAGAAAAACTGAAAGAGATCATTACCCGCCAGAATACGGGCTCCTATTAAACGATAACACTATGGAGTTAGAAAACTTTAAAGAACTTTGGAATAAAGATACAGGACAGGAATCTCCTGAAATTTCTCTGGAAAAGAAAAGAGAAATCCATTCTCCGCTGCAGATGCTGAAAGTGAATATGGAAACTGAATTCTGGCTGATGATTGTAACACTGCCAATGCTTTTAACCGGTTTCCCTTTTGCTTCTACAGATTATAACATCAGGACCATATCAGCATTTGTCACCATCCTCACCGTTGCGATTATCGTTTATTTTTATTCCCGGTTCCTGAAACTGTATAAGCTGCTCAGGAAAAACAGCATCAATACCAATTATGACCTGTTCAATCTTAAAACCCAGCTTCTTATCTCGAAAGAAATTTATATTTCCTATTATATTTCTTATATCCCTCTCGGGTTTCTTTTGTCCCTGGTTAAAATCAACTTCCATTTTGACATGGAATATAATCTGGCGATCTTCGGAATCAGCCTTCTGATTACATTATTGCTGATCGCTTTTATCATCAGATACTGGATCTATTATATGTATGGAAGGTATATTGATGATGTAGTGCGGCTGGTAGATGAGCTTAACGGAATTGAAGTAAGCCCCAAACAGGAAAAGAAAAAGTCCTGGTTTGAACGCTCACAGATTTTTTTCATGAATAAAATGGGAATTAAAGGGAATATTCTGAATACCGTCATATGGTTTATATCCATGTATATTTTTATCATTTTATTCCTGACACTTGTTCTTCTGATCATCATCATACTGGGGGCAAAACTGGATTTCCTCGATATCGGGTCATTACAGAGGGCTTTAAATAAACTTAATTAGAAATGGTCTGTCTTCTGTAAATTTTCTATCTTTAACAAGTTGAGCTGTTAAAAAATATCAGATGGATGAGATTAAAAATCAGATGTATTCTATAGAAGAATTTCTGGAACTTGTGAAGTATAAGAAAGACAGGAAAGAATCCTATGACCCCGAATACAATTATGCAGTGTATTCTTCGAAAGAAGAATTTGAGCCTGAAATGAAAATTTTCATCGGAGATCCTCTCGATATTGGTGAAAATGATAATGAAATCTTACCTGATTTTGTATACCATAATAAATTAAACTATATGTGCTCTGATGAGAATATTCAGGATGTGGTAGACCTTGCTTTCCGGCAGTATGGAGATGTTACTGCTTCCCAGCTTATCACTGCCCTGAACCATTATCTTCAAAAAGATGACTTTCCTGATTTTAAACAAGATTGATGTTTCAGCTGAAATCATAAAAGTCTTCAGGAGAATTGAAGAGATAAAAATTTTGCGGGCTTTCAGCCCGCCGAAACCTTTTTATCATTATTGCTTTTTATTTTTCTTTTCCTTGGCAATTTCGTTTTTTATCCAATCCAGCTGAGGATCTTTTTTATCAATAATATCCTGCATGCTTTCAATAACTTTTACATCAGGAATAACCCCTTTCCGCGAATCTGAAAAATTGATATTAGGCTGTACCAGAAGCAATCCGATAGGAAATCTTATTTCAGAATTGGGTAGCTTCTGATACGAATAAAAACCTGCAACAGTCCCGTCATTGGCACCACCGGTCTCTTCTCCCACCAGCGTTGCTCTTTTATCATTCTTAAGCTTGGCCGTAATAATAGAAGAGGCTGAAAAGCTTCCACCGTTGATCAGTACAAAAACTTTTCCATGAAAGGCCTCTTTTTTAGGTTTTGTAGGTTTGTCAGCTTTCATTTTATAGAAAACCTTTCCGTCTTTTTTATACGTACTGAAAGCCTGTGCGAAAAAATAACTTGGGTAGGCAATACTTTTCAGTGCATATTCCAACGGATTACTTTTCCTGAAGTAATTGGTACGCAGAGGAGTATTTCTTGCGGTCACCTGCGAAGGTTTGATAAGAGTGAACGGTGCATCTGCCAGATAGGAATACAGGTTGTTGATTTCATAAAGAGAGCCTCCATAGTTGTTCCGGACATCGATAATGAGATAAGAAGACCTGGCATTACTGATCCTGGCAAAAGTTTCCTTATAGAACCTATCCGAAAAGTCCCTGGAAAAGCTTTTCACTTTTATATAAGCAATAGTACTGTCTTTATCGAGAAATTTGAAGCTTCTGTTATAAGAATCACTGGAAGCTACATAATCATTCAGTTTCTTTTCCCGGGTCTTTTTCTGCATTTCCTTGTCCTTTTCAAGATCAGAGTCGGATTTTGTTTCCCGGGTTATGGTATACGCTTTTTCCCCCGGTAGAGGGTTTCAAGGGTGGCTTTGCTGCCAAAACCATTTTCTGCAGTGTAAAAATTAAAGAAAAGATCCTTTAAAAAATAGGGATAGAAAGTGGTATTATCGCCGTCACTGCTGATGAGGCTTCTGTATTTTTTTATATAATCGGATACAGGAACATGATTGATGGATAAAATTTCGGTTCCGGGTTGTATATGCTCAATAGAATCTTTGTTTTCAATAATATACATTCTATCTCCTGAAATATAATATTCAAAACGGCTGAACATCCCTTTCTGATGTTCCAGTCTTTTAATTTCGTTTTTGGTAAATTTCTGTCTGGGAATTCTCAGTGAAAGATGTCCTTCCCGGATGCCGGCAATAACAGGCTGAAGCTTAAAATAAAACTGAAGAGGAGTAAGAGGTTCAGTAATTGTCTGCTTGAGACTGTCAAATTTATGTTCCAATTCCTTCTTGGGGATATACCAGTATAATTGAGGATGCATTTGCTGTAATTTTGAATAGGCAAAATCCACATCCTCCTTAAGTTGTTCCGGTGGAATACATGCAGCACGCTGTTCGTTGTGTTTTTTTATAGAGGCACAGGACGAAAATATAGCGAGAAGAAATATTACCGAATAATTTTTCAATGTATCTGAGTTTTTTTAACGTGCTAAAATAGAAAGTTTAAAATTAATCATGATTTAAATGAGTAATAAATTTTCCAAAATACATGATAAATTTAGTTAAAAAATGTAGTAAAATGGAATATATTTTCATTTAAAACTAAAAGTCGATACATTTGATATTTATTTTATACGGATGATTTACTGGGTTATTACGAGTGTGGCTGTTCTGACAGTTACTTTTTTTATTGTGATCAATATGAAGGCATTTGGCGGGGTGCCAAAAGGAAAGAGGCTGAAGCGGATAAGACAGTCGAAGCTCTATAAAAACAAGCAGTTCCGGAATATCAGCCATACTCCTTCTATCACAGAAGGATATAAAATGTCGAAGGTGGCGTATGATTTCTTTTTAGGTAAGAAAGATCCGCTGTTGAAGCCTCTGAAGGCTATCCCATCTTTTCATACGGATTTGAAAAATAGAGATAAAAATCAGGATGTACTGATATGGCTGGGGCACTCATCTTATTATTTGCAGACAGATGGGGTTTCTTTTTTAATTGATCCTGTTTTGAGTCTGTATGGTTCACCTTTTAAATATTTTAATAAAGCATTTAAAGGATCGGATATTTTCAGGCCGGAAGATATTCCCGATATTGATTATCTTGTCATAACCCATGATCATTTTGATCATTTGGATTATCCCACTGTACAGTCTATAAGAGACAGAACAGGAATGGTAATTTTACCTCTGGGAGTGGGAGCACATCTGGAAAGGTGGGGGTATACTGAAGACAGGCTTATTGAAGAAGAGTGGGGAGCAGAAGTTGATTTGAAAAATGACCTGAAAATTATTTTTACCCCTGCCAGACATTTTTCCGGCAGAAGGGTAAGGAAGAATGATACCCTTTGGAGTTCTTATGTCCTGATTACGCCAACAAAGAAAATTTTCTTAGGAGGAGACAGTGGTTATGATAGCCATTTTAAAACAATCGGAGAGCAATATGGTCCGTTTGACTATGCAATTCTTGAGAACGGACAATATGGGGAAGCCTGAAGTACATCCATACGTTACCGGAAGATGTTATCCAGGCTGCTATTGATCTCAAAGCAGAACGTATTATTCCTGTTCATGCTGCAAAATTTGCACTGGCACTTCATCCATGGAATGAACCTTTACAAAAGATAACGGCTCTCGGAAAAGAAAAAACTGAATATCCTCACTCCGATGATCGGTGAGGTAGTAGATCTGAATCAGTCAGAACAGCAATTTACCACCTGGTGGGAAAGCTGATCAGGCATGCCAGATTTCTTTATATCTTGCGGGGTGGTTCTCAAACTGTTGTCTTACAAAATCACATTCCGGGTCTACAAGCAAATCTTTTCTTCTGCATAACGTACCAGCTCATCCAGCAATAGTTTGGCGTATCCTTTTCCCTCACGTTCTTCATCAAGCTTCGTATAATATACGATAAGCAGTCTTCCGTCAACCTCTATGGACATATAACCTGCTTTTTTATCATCAATAAACAGCTGCAATTCATCCTGATATGGAGATACCTGAAACTTTATATTTTCCATAATTATTAAGATTTGGTTGATTAAATAATTGAAGAATATTTTCAAAAAAACATTCTCTTCATTAAAATTACAAAATTAAATGATATCAAATAATACTTTTCAATAATCTTAACGAATTTTATAACGTAAATGGGAAAAGATAAAAGATAAAAGATGTTGTTATTACAATTCAATAGGGGTTGGCTTTAGCCCACCTACTAAAAAATATCATCCGTTGGCTTTAGCCGAAACTTAAACAACTTTCTTTAAAAGTTACGATCACTTAATAAGTGATTAAATATCACTAAGTAAGTGTTGTTTAGTAAAATTAATTTTTTCTCGATAATAAAATTAAAACGGTTAAAATTTATCAAAAAATATAGAATGTATTTTGAATATAATCAGATGTTTATGGTTTTTCTTAACAAATATTAGCATTTGCAGTTAACAATTGGCACTTTAATTGACTGTCTCTTCATGTTTAATCTTAAAGTGGAGTGAAATGAAAAAATTAATATTAACAGCATTATTGGTTGGGACATTTAGTCTAAGTTATGCCCAGTCCGATTATTATAACGATTACAGAAGGAGTATTTCAGATATCAACTGGCAAAGGGTGATCACTGATCTTGTACTTTCAACCACACAGGCGAATCAGATCTATGTATTGAATGACAGGTATCGTGATTATGATTCATGGAACAGGGTTTATGTAGTAGAGCCGGGAAGATGGAGAAATGACCGTTATTCTGAACTGGAAAGAATCCTGGGTAGAGAAAAGTATATTATCTTTAAAAGAAATATTACAGAGGGCAAAATCCTGTCATAGTTTACGGAAGAAACAAAAATGATTACAAAAAGTTCCGTAAAGAACAGGAAAAATACTATAAAAATCAGGAGAAGTACTATAAGAAACAGAACAAACATCGTGGTCATGGACATGACGACGATTGGGATTAACAATTATCAACTATACTCACTTACATGGCTGGCATCTTTGTCAGCCATTTTTATATTCGGCAGGAATATTTTTATTATTAATTTGTTTGAATTTTATAATTTTGATATATGGAAACACACGAATCACTTAAGGACTTTTACGAAAGAAATGCTCCCAGTCTGGAATCACCATGCATCGGAATCAGTAAAATGGGGCACTTCAATGTATTTTCCCGGGAACACTGCTCATTACTAACTCCTTATAGCAGGAGATATTATTACAAAATTTCACTGATCATAGGAAAGGGAAAACTTCATTATGCCGATAAATGGATTAAAGTGGATCGCCCTGCATTATTGTTTTCAAATCCTAATATTCCTTATTCATGGGAGGCTGATGATGCCAATCAGAAAGGCTGGTTCTGTCTGTTTACAGATCAGTTTCTGCATAATGGGAGCCGTATGGGTAATCTTCAGGATTCTCCGCTTTTTAAGATTGGAGGAACTCCGGTTTTCTTTGTTGATGAAGAACAGCAGAAAGTACTTTCGGATATGTATTCAAAAATGATGACTGAAATTCAGTCGGATTATATTCATAAATACGATATGCTGAGAGCGTATCTTCATCTGATGATCCATGAAACCATCAGAATGCAGCCGGCAGAAAGTTTTGAGCCTTATCAGAATGCCTCGCAAAGAGTAGCTTCTTTGTTTATGGAATTGCTGGAAAGACAATTTCCGATTGACAGTCCCGCGGCCTGTTTAAAATTAAAGACTCCCAATGATTATGCACAGAGCCTTTCAATACATGTGAATTCATTAAACCGTTCTGTAAAAGAGATTACAGGGAAAACAACCAGCCAGCAGATCACGGCAAAGATTATTCAGGAAGCACATGCTTTGCTTACCCATACAGACTGGAATATCTCTGAAATTGCTTACGGCCTGGGCTTTGAAGAACCTGCTTATTTTACCAACTATTTTAAAAAGCAGACGGGAATTACCCCAAATGCTCTACGGATGAACCTTGTTTGAATTTTATAATTCTTGGTTTGAATTCTATATAACAGTTGATCTTTCCATATTCTAATTTTGTCTTGTAAAATTAAATCATACCTATCATGAAATTTAAAAAATTAGGAAACACAGAAGAACAGTTATCAGCAATCGGTTTAGGATGCATGGGGATGAGTTTTGCTTATGGTCCTACCGATGAGCAGGAAAGCATCAATACCTTACACAGAGCGTTGGATTTGGGCGTTAACTTTTGGGATACAGCAGATATGTATGCCAATGGAGAAAACGAAAAACTGATCTCTAAGGTTTTGGTTCCGAACAGAGATAAAATTTTTATTGCTACCAAATTCGGATTCAGGTTTAAAGATGGTAAAGCAAGCCACAGCGGAGCTCCGGGAACTTATTTTGATGGTTCTCCGGAATGGATCAGACAGGCCGTAGATTTAAGCCTTCAAAGGTTAAAAATCGATACTATTGACTTATATTACGCCCACAGGGTAGATCCCAATGTTCCTGTAGAAGAAACGGTAGGAGCAATGGCAGAATTGGTAAAAGCAGGAAAAGTAAAATATCTCGGATTGTCTGAAGCTTCAGCAGAATCTATCAGAAAAGCCAATAAAATTCACCCGATTGCAGCTTTACAATCTGAATATTCTATTTTAACCAAAGATGTTGAAAAAGAAATTTTACCGGCCATCAGAGAACTGGGAATTTCTCTGGTTCCTTATTCACCGCTGGCAAGAGGGCTCTTCACCAATATCTATGATGCACAAAATCTGGGTGATGACGATTTCAGAAAATCATTACCGCGTTATCAGCAGGAATATCTTGAAAATAACACAAAGCTGGCTAACGAAATCAACGAATTTGCAGCTTCCAAAGGAGTGAAGGGAACCCAGCTTGCCCTAGCTTGGGTGCTGAACCAGGGAGATGATATCATTCCGATTCCGGGTACAAAGCGAATCAAATACCTGGAAGAAAATATTGCTGCGGTCAATATAGAGCTTTCCCGGTCGGATCTGGATACCATTGATGCCATCCTGAAAAAATATCCTAATGTAGGAGAAAGATACAATGAAGGTTCAATGAAATTGGTAAACAACTAAAAAACTATTTTAGATAAAAACTGAGTTTCTTCTTATGAAAGGAGCTCAGTTTTTTTACATTTATTTTTAAATGAAAAGAACCCGACTATGAACAGAAGAGAATTATTAAAGAACGGTTTATTGGCAGGAACATTAAGTATGATTCCTTTTTCCGGTTTAATGGCAGAACAGAGAACCACTCCGGAAAAAACAGGGGATGATCTTTCCGGCTTTAAAAAACTGAAGCTTGGTGAGCTTGAACTATTTGTTCTTACAGACGGATATATCCATGAAGAAAACCTGAATTCATTTGCACCAAGAGGCACCGTTTCAGAATTAAAATCAATCCTTAAAGATCATTTCAGGCCGGAGAATTATATTGATATGGCAATGAATATTCTATTGGTTAAAACAAAAATAAACTCATTCTATTGGATACCGGAATGGGGATTTTTGCTGATGAAAGAACAGGATTTCTGTTAAAAAGCCTGCAAAAAGCTGGTTTTACTCCCAAAGATATTACTGACGTTTTTATTTCCCATGCCCATCCTGACCATATTGGGGGAGTTGTAGATAAAAAGAATCAGCTTATTTTTCCTAACGCAGCTATTTTCATCGCAAAAACAGAACATGACTTCTGGATGCAGGCTTCTATCAAAGACTTCAGCAACAGTGCTCTGAAAACACAGCCTGAATTCCTTGATCAGTTTATTCCTGCTGTCCGCAATATTCTGAAAACGATTCAGCCCAAACTGAAGTTTTATGATTTTAATAATCCGTTATATGACCATTTCATGTTCCAACTGGCACCTGGTCACACACCAGGCTTAACGGTTACAACAATTTCCTCAGGAAATGAAAAGCTGATCTATATTGCAGATCTGATTCATTCCGATGTGATCCTTTTTCCACATCCTGAATGGGGATATTTCGGAGATACAGATCTGGATATTGCGACTGCTTCAAGAAAAAATTACTGAAGCAGCTGGCAGATACCAGAATCAGAGCGTTTGCTTACCACTTGCCATGGCCGGGGCTGGGCTTTACAAAAGGAAAGGCTGCCGGATTTGAATGGTTTCCGGAGAGTTTTATGAGTTAGGTGGCAGGTAATAGTTTGCAGGGATTACGGACAACAAATAGAAATTGGAAACAAGGAGAATGTTATCTTACCCAATAGTAATAAAGTGCTTGGCATTCCCCTCCTTTGAGGGTGGCAAAATTCAAAGAATTTTTGACGGGGTGGTAAAATAATACACACAATACTATCAATAGCAGCGGACTTTAGTCCGTTTTTTCAATAAAATTTACCATTCGGCTTTAGCCAAAATTTAATAATCATCAATTTATACAACAGATCCTCCCGGGCAACGGGAGGATCTGTTTTTATACATAAGAAAAAATTAGAGTTTTATCATCAGGCTTCACCAAATACCACTTCAGGAGAATACAGCTTTCTGAACATGATGTAAGTTACTGTCAGCACAGAAAAGGCAACTATCGCATCCACCGTAGATGACAAACCAAGTACTGCAATTTTTGAAAAGAAAGCAAAAAGAATATCAAAGAACATTCCTGCAAATACCCATTCTTTTAACCTTAATAATGTGTTGGGAAGCAGAAGGACAAGAATTCCAGAAATTTTAAAAACACCGAGTATATAGATAAAATGAGATGGATAGCCAAGTTTTTGCGTGATGTCCCAGACTACCGGATTTTTTGTAAGTTCAAAGAACCCGCTGGCTCCAAACCATAGCGACATAAAAATAGCTCCGGACCAATAGATGATTTTTGTAGTTTTTGTTTTCATTGCTGTATATTTTAGTTGTTATTAAGTAGAAATTATTTAAGAGATGTTTTTGCAGATCCTGAGATTTCTCCGGTTTTGACATTTTGAATAAAGGCTATGACTTCCCAGTTTTCAGGAGAAAAACCTTCAGGAAGTTTGAATGTTGTTGTTCCTTCCTGTTTATTAAGTGAAATCTGGTTTTGTTTGTGAACGATTTGCCAGTGATGCAGATGACGCCCTTCGTTTTCACCTTTTCCAACCTGGGTAGAAGAATGTTTTTCAACAAGATTAACGAGAAGAGCACTATTAGAATCTGAGGCTGAAGTTTTATATTGAACCTCAATCGTATTCCGGGAAATATTTGCCGATAGCAGTATATCTGTTTTTTTAGAAACAAGCAGGGCTTTCTGAATGCTATTTTTAATATGATTCTCATCAGAGCCTACAAATTCCGTTTTTCCATTGATTACCAGCTGCGGAGTGTAAACCTGTGAATTCAAAATACGGCTGTATTGCTGTTGACGCTGCGAATTTTCTGCAGTACTGAACCGGTCTTTCCATCCAAGACGGTTCCAGTAATCAACATGGTAGGAGAGAAGATAAACGGGTTCTCCTTTATATTCTTTTTCAATCTTTCCCATCAGCTCATCTGCCGGAGGGCAGCTTGAACAGCCTTCTGAAGTGAAGAGTTCCAGAACAGCGAACCCCTATTTTCAGAGGTTGTATGTTGTGCTGTCTTTTGATCTTTATTTTGATGAATAAATGCTGAAGTAGCAAATAATACTGCGGTAAAAGCGCTTACTGTAATTAAGTTTTTTAGTATCATGTCTTTTAATTTGATTCAAAAGTAGATACCTGATAAAGGCAAAAGAATATGAAAAAGGTTCAACCGGACAAATCAAAAGGTGAACCCGGAATTTGTGAGGGGAAATATTTTAAGGCTGGAAGCTGGAAGTAAGAAGCCGGAAGTTTTTGCGGTGTTAAAAGAAATAGCGTTTTTATTTTTTTATACAGGCAACAAAGCTTAAAGAACCAAGAAAGATGAAATAAAGAAAAATAAAACCCCGATCATATCAATCAGAGTTCTAATGTATTTCAAAAGAGCTCTATATCTTGGAATGACTGCAAGTACTTCCAGCTCCCAGCTTCAAACTTCCTTACTCCTAAAATATTTTAAGGCTGGAAGCTGGAAGTGAGAAGCCGGAAGTTTTTGGGGTGTGAAAAGAGATAGCGTTTTATTTTTTTATACAGGCAACAAAGCTTAAAGAACCAAGAAAGATGAAATAAAGAAAAATAAAACCCCGATCATATCAATCAGGGTGGTAATGTATTTCAAAAGAGCTCTATATCTTGGAATGACTGCAAGTACTTCCAGCTCCCAGCTTCAAACTTCCTTACTCCTAAAATATTTTAAGGCTGGAAGCTGGAAGTGAGAAGCCGGAAGTTTTTGCGGTGTGAAAAGAGATAGCGTTTTTATTTTTTATATAGACAACAAAGCTTAAGAACTAAGACAGGTCAAATAAAAGCAAAATAAAACCCCGGTCATATCAATCAGGGTGGTAATGTATTTCAAAAGAGCTCTATATCTTGGAATGACTGCAAGTACTTCCAGCTCCCAGCTTCAAACTTCCTCACTCCTAAATATTTTAAGGCTAGAAGCTGGAAGTGAGAAGCCGGAAGTTTTTGGGGTGTTAAAAGAAATAGCGTTTTTATTTTTTTATACAGGCAACAAAGCTTAAGAACTAAGACAGACCAAATAAAACCCCGATCATATCAATCAGGGTTCTAATGTATTTCAAAAGAGCTCTATATCTTGGAATGACTGCAAGTACTTCCAGCTCCCAGCTTCAAACTTCCTCACTCCTAAAATATTTTAAGGCTGGAAGCTGGAAGTGAGAAGCCGGAAGTGAGAAGCCGGAAGTTTTTGGGGTGTGAAAAGAGATAGCGTTTTTATTTTTTATACAGGCAACAAAGCTTAAGAACTAAGACAGATCAAATAAAAGCAAAATAAAACGCCGATCATATCAATCAGGGTGGTAATGTATTTCAAAAGAGCTCTATATCTTGGAATGACTGCAAGTACTTCCAGCTCCCAGCTTCAAACTTCCTTACTCCTTTACCTGTCTTCAAGCCAAGTAAAGAAACTATGTGTTTTTTCTTTATTAATCAAAAGCTTTTCAGGCGTTTCAACAGTGAGTTTTACAAGAATTTTACGTTGGAAATAATGTTCCATTTCCTTAATGGCTTTGAAATTAACAAGATACTGCCTGTTTATCCTGAAAAATTGCCTGTCAGAAACCTGTTCCGCTACCTGTCCGAGAGGCTGGGAAAGAGGAAACTGCTCCCTGGCAAAAGTTACCAGATGTGTAATTTCATTATGGATATAAAAATAAGCAATATCTTCAGTAGGAATGGTGGTGTATTTTTGATTTTTAAAAACCAGGAAACTACTCTTACCTGCAGCAGCAGGCTGGTTGATTTTCTGTATCAGTGACTCCAGATCCGGTAGATCATTTTGCCGGAAGAATTTTTTCAGTTCATCTACTTTTCTCAGGGCTTCAGCAATGTCTTCCTTTGAAAACGGTTTTAAAACATAGTCAACTCCCTTACTTTTAAAGGCATCCAGCATATACTGGTCAAAGGCCGTACAGAAAACCACAGGACAGGTGATCTCCACAGATTTGAAAATCTCAAAGGAAAGTCCGTCAGAAAGATGGATATCCATAAAGATAAGATCAGGTTTGATTTCTTTTAAACCTTCAATACTTGTTTCAATACTGTCGTAAACGCCCAGGATTTTCGAATCTGGTTTTAAATCTGAGATTAAATTCTGCAGGGATTTGGCAGCCCTGAATTCATCTTCAATAATGATTATATTCATGGATTAATGGTAGTTTTATCTGGAAAGTTTTTTCGTCCGAATGAATAACGATGTCCTTTTCCAGTAAGTGTTTGTAACGCATTTTAATATTATCAAGCCCCACTCCCAGAGAATCTTCCGTATTCATTTTCCGCTGTATGGGATTTTCAATCACAATTTGGTTGTCAGTAGGATAGATTTTAATGTGCAAAGGCTTACTTTGCGAAACGATATTGTGCTTGATGCAGTTCTCCACCAGAAGCTGAAGCGTGAATGGCGGAATAAGGGTTGCATGAATTTCTTTTCCCAGTTCGTTGGTGAACTTAATTCCTTCCCCGAAACGTGCTTTCTGAAGAAAAAGATAAGCGTCTACTATTTTCATTTCTTCCTGAACACTGATCAGATCCAGTTTCCTGCTTTCCAGTGTAAACCGGTAAAAATCTGAAAGTTTTACAATAAAATCAACCGTTTCCTCATCATGGGTTTCTGCCATTAATTTTAAGGTATTCAAACTGTTGAAAAGGAAATGCGGGTTGATCTGCTGCTTTAATAATTCATATTGAGCTCCAAGATTATCACTCTTTACCTTTTCCAGTTCAAGCTGGATCTGCTGTCCCGTGTAATTGTTCTGAAGCAGTGTGAGGAACATATAACATACCAGATTGATCAGAATTCCTCTTACCTCCACCATCAGCATCACCGGACCAAAATTGATATGAGATAGAATCAGCTGCTGAATCCATGCCAGCCCAAACATAATCACCATCCCGAAAGCCAGTACAACCATCAATCTGGAATAGGAAATATGCTGTCTGCGTTTTCCTGTACGGTTCAGCATATAGATATTGATGTACCACATGATAATAGAAAAAGCTGCAGTAATTGCTGAGTTTACGGCTGCCTCTTTCCAGTTGAATTCATGGGAAGCCAGTTGAGGTACAGAAGATAAAACGCCCAGGAAAATAGAGCTTATCCAGATAATGGCTGGTGAGATTTTTATTTTTTGCTGTTGCATGAAATCTGCTGATTTGAAAAGGTTAAATTAATGCTTTTTATTCAAAATAGTATGATAATAGTGAAACAGAAATTTTTATTAAGGCCTTATTACGGGACGATAGCTCATGAAATATTGTATTCTTTTTCTGTGTCGGGATTAGTGCTTTGGGGCAGACTATTTTTTATATCATAAGAAACATTTCCCAGATGATCAGCCTGAACCGTTTCCACACTTACCAGTTCCCCGGTGATGGTTCCGCCGGTATACTGGGGATTTTCATGATATCGCCAGGTAACCAGCTTCATAACAGCCCCCGCTTCCGGTGTCTGACTTTCCTTTGATAAAGATTCCAATGCTTCTTTATTTCCATATAAAGCAGACATAGTTTCTTTCTTAGGATGTAAGGAATTGGAGATGAATTTGAGAGAACCCGGGTCAAAAATAACCCTTGAAAGGCCATTATTTGTATCACTATTTTCTTTGCTGCAGGCGGTAAGGGAAATAAGGCTTACCAGTAAGATCAGGATTGAATTTTTCATTTTTTCTGTAAGTTTTGAATTAGTCTTTGGGTATTTACTTTCATCGGAACATCAAACAGATAACCTGTTTTTTCTGCTAATTGTCTGTGGCATGCAATGCAGGACTCTTTGGCGAAAGATGCTGTGTTTCCCGTTGGGTGAAGGTCATCTCCAGAGAATTTTGCAAATCCCCAGCCTTCGGTGTCTTTATATTGTCTGGAATCCTTTACCATAAACTGTGCATTGATAAATTTTCCGGGTCTGATCTCTCCATCTGGAAGCTCTTCCTGTTTCCATACAGATTTTACGACAATACTTCCGTCCGGCCATGGGTGGAAATTTTCTGTTTCCACAGCTTTTACCGCAATATCATTTCCATAGATGACACGAATAGAATTATCGAACAGCGTACTCATACTGATTACTTTCCAGTTTTTAAAATCAGGTGTATATTGAACTCCATTGGGAGAAACCGGAAGTTTTGTTGATGCCGGGATGGATGTACTGCTGGAAGTTGCTGCAGGCATTTCACTCTTTTTAGGTGCTGACGGGCTTACTGAAGATAAAGAAAGGGTATATTTTTTAATGGTTTCAATATCTTTCTCTGTAATCTTGGCTGAAGGATGCAGAAGAGTGTATTCATGGAGAGGCATTTTACCACTTTGCATCATATTGAGAATAGCATACATTTTGCCCTGATGTTCTGCAGGAGATAATTTTTCCCATTCTGAAAAGTTCAGGACTTCTCTGGCTCTTTTAATATCTTTGTTCACGGCCCAGGAAACAGGGGCAAGTTTATCATACCAGCTTAGATTCTGCTGATTGGAATGACAGTTGAAACATGAGTTTTCAAGAATACTGATCACCTCTTTTGGTGCTTCGATTTTTCCTGTAACCGGCTTTCCTTCCAAAGGTTTGCTGAATAGCTGAAGTCCTCCGAAGATTCCTAATATAGCCAGAAATACTATAGCAATGGGATTTCTTTTTTCTTTACGGTTTCCATAATGAGTATTGTTTTTATTTTCTGATTCAAAAATAGACGGGTAGCCCATACTATAAAATGGAAAACAGGCCGAGCCGGACAAATCAAAAGGTGAATCCTGAATTTTTAACCCCGAAAATACACAAGAAAAATCCCGGTACCACCATTACCGGGATTTGCTTAAATCGGCTCATTATAAAGTTATACCGCCATCGATCACAATTTCAGTGCCGGTGACATAACTTGAAATCTGATCATCTGATAAATAGGTCACAAGTTTCGCGACTTCTTCAGCGGTTCCCATTTTTTTCAACGGAATCTGTTCTATAAGATGGCTTTGAATATTTTTCAAAGTCTCTTCATCCAGCCCTGCCTTACTCATGATTTCAGTTCTTATAGGGCCGGGGCTGATCATATTTACCCTTATTTTTCTTGGAGCTAATTCTGCAGCTGCTGTTTTTGCAATAGAATTCAGTGCTGCCTTGCTTGCCTGATAGGCGGAACTGTTAGGTTTATAGGTAGAAGCGACAATAGAAGATAAAAAGATGACCGAAGCACCATCATTTAATAATGGAATGAATCTGCTTAATGTAAAGTAAGCTCCTCTGAAGTTGATATTCATGACCTGATCAAAATTTTCGACATCCATACTTTCAATCGGAGTCAATGTACCTGTAATTCCTGCATTGATAAACAGGATATCTATTTTCCCGAATTGTTTCTCAATGTTTTCTTTTAAAAGATCAATATCACTAAGATTTGCCTGATCTGCGATAAATGGAGTGGCACCAAGTTCCTGAGCCGCTTTTTCCACTGCTTCTTTTCGTCTTCCGGTAATAATGACAGTTGCTCCTTCTGAAATAAGTTCTTTTGCTGCAGCGAATCCGATCCCGCTGTTTCCTCCTGTTACGACAGCCAGTTTGTTACTGAATTTTTTCATTGTAAATTTTTGACAAAGTTATTTCAAAATGGTATACTTTTGTAATCAGTATCACAGAGTATATCAGTATCATTCATGATATCACTTAACTTTGCAATTATGGAAAGAGATCAGAACGAAGAGCTAAGAGCTTTACAAGATACCCTTTATTTTATCGGCGGAAAATGGAGAATTCCTGTGATTAATTCAATCTGTAACGGAAACAGACGTTTCAGGGAAATTGAACGGAGTATTCCCGGAATTACTACCAGAATGCTTTCCAAAGAACTGAAAGATATGGAACTGAACAAATTGGTAAAACGTACCGTTTACCCCGAAACTCCTGTTTTAATAGAATATGAGCCTACAGAATATTGCCGGACTTTTGGAAAAATCATTATGGAAATGATTAACTGGGGCAGGGAGCACAGGAGAGTGATTGTGGAGGGTAGATAGGTGGCAGGCTGCAGATGTTAGGGCGCAGGGATTATGGATGTTCCGTCCTCGATGGGTAAATATGTGCCCAATATTTCCCTCCTCTGTAGGGGGTGTCAAAAATTATTTTAATTTTTGACGGGGCGGTTTCCAACAAAATAGTATCTCACAAAAAAAGCTCCTTAAAAAAGGAGCTTCTTATTTATATCAGAACGAAAATTAAATTCCGTCAATGATTTCATTTAAAACAGTGCTTGGTCTCATGGCTGCATACGTTTTATATGTATCAGTTTTGTAGTAACCTTCAATGTTTTGAGGTTTACCCTGAGCACCAATTAATTCAGCATTGATTACTTCTTCGTTTTCCTGCATTGCCTGTGCAACCGGAGCAAACTGAGCCGCCAGTTCAGCATCAGCAGTCTGGTTAGCTAAGGCTTCAGCCCAATACATTGCCAAATAGAAGTGAGAACCTCTGTTGTCGATCTGACCTACTTTTCTTGCAGGGGATTTATCTGTAGCTAAAAATTTAGCGTTTGCTTCATCCAATGCATCAGCTAAAACCTGAGATTTTGTATTTCCCTGAGTTTGTGCCAAATGCTCCAAAGAAGCCTGAAGCGCCAAGAATTCACCCAGAGAATCCCATCTTAGGTATCCTTCTTCTAAGAACTGCTCAACATGTTTCGGAGCAGAACCTCCGGCACCTGTTTCGAATAAACCACCACCATTCATCAATGGAACAATAGAAAGCATTTTAGCAGAAGTACCAAGCTCAAGGATTGGGAAAAGGTCTGTTAAATAATCTCTCAATACGTTTCCTGAAACAGAGATGGTATCTTTACCTTCTCTTGCTCTCTTAAGCGTTTCAGTCATGGCATCTTTTACATCAAGAATTCTGATGTCAAGACCTGTTGTATCGTAATCAGCAAGGTATTTTTCTACTTTTTTGATGATTTCTCTGTCGTGAGCTCTTCCTTTGTCTAACCAGAAGATGGCAGGAGTATCAGATAATCTTGATCTGTTAACCGCTAATTTTACCCAGTCCTGGATAGGAGCATCTTTAGTCTGGCACATTCTGAAGATATCATCTTTTTCTACTTTCTGAGAAAGAAGAACGTTTCCGGCTTCATCCTGAACCTCTACAGTTCCGTCAGCAGATAATTGGAAAGTCTTATCGTGAGAACCATATTCTTCAGCTTTCTGAGCCATCAAACCTACGTTTGGAACAGATCCCATTGTGGTAGGGTCCAATTTTCCGTGCGCTTTCATGTCATCAATTACAGACTGATAGAAACCTGCATAAGAACGGTCAGGAATGATACAAACTGTATCCTCCTCATTTCCGTCTTTGTTCCACATTTTACCTCCTCCTCTTACAAGAGCAGCCATAGAGGCGTCAACGATAATATCAGAAGGTACGTGGAAGTTGGTAATTCCTTTGTCAGAGTTTACCATGGCCACTCTTGGTCCTTCAGCCAGCGCTTTTTCGATATCAGCTTTAATGTCAGCTTCCTGAGCATTCCCTTTGATTTTTCGAAAAGATCGGCAAGACCGTTATTTGGATTGATGTCTAAAGACTTGAAAGTCTCAGCATATTTAGTAAATACATCTTTGAAGAAAGTCTCAACTATAGCCCCGAAAATAATCGGGTCAGAGATTTTCATCATGGTAGCTTTAAGGTGAGCAGAAAGAAGAACATTTCTTTTCTTTGCTTCCTCGATAGCCTCCTGAACGAATGCTTTTAAAGCTTTTAAGTTCATTACAGAAGAATCAATTACCTCACCAGCCTGAAGACCTGCGAAGTCTTTTAGTACAGATTCAGAACCGTCGTTTCCTTTGAATACGATTCTGTATTTTGTAGCATTTTCTACTGTTGTAGAAGTTTCTGTCCCGTAGAAATCACCATTGTTCATGTGAGCTACGTCAGTTTTGCTGTCAGATGCCCAGTTACCCATTCTGTGAGGGTTTGCTTTAGCATAGTTTTTAACAGCTTTTGGAGCACGTCTGTCAGAGTTTCCTTCTCTTAATACAGGGTTTACAGCACTTCCCAATACTTTGGCATATTTAGCTTTGATCGCTTTTTCTTCGTCATTTTTAGGCTCTGCAGGATAGTTGGGAACTGCGAAACCTTTACCTTGCAATTCAGCGATTGCTGCATCCAATTGAGGCACAGAAGCAGAAATGTTAGGTAACTTAATGATGTTAGCTTCAGGTTTTGTTGCCAGTTCTCCAAGCTCTGCCAAAGCATCACCGATTTTCTGGTCGTCTTTTAAAAACTCAGGGAAGTTGGCTAAGATTCTTCCCGCTAAGGAAATATCCGGTACAGCGATTTCGATATCTGCTGATTTGGTAAAAGCTTTTACGATAGGTAAAAACGAGTGAGTAGCCAGCATTGGAGCTTCATCAGTAAGTGTGTAATAGATTTTTGATTTTTCTGACATTATACTGTTATTTTTTATTTGAAATTTTAAGTCCCACAAATTTAGTAAATATCATTGTTTTATTTGGGATATTTCCATAAAAAAAGAGGCTATACCTCTTTAATTTTACATTGGTGTAATTGTATGGCTTATAAACCAATTTCTGTTTGTAAAATGATCATTGGATAAAAGAAAAAGGTATTTTGACTTTAAGATTAATTTAACCTTAATAAAACAGGAAAAATTTTCTTTTTTGATTACATTTGAAGAACTAAAAATAAATATTATGTCAACGACAATTACTTTAAAAGGAAACGAAGTACATACCATAGGAACATTACCGGCTGTAGGAACCACCGTAAAAGATTTTGCACTGGTAGACTCAGGATTAAATGTAAAGACCCTTGAAACTTTTGCAGGAAAGAAAAAAGTATTCAATATTTTCCCGAGCATTGATACCCCTACCTGTGCAGCTTCTTCCAGAAAATTCAATGAAGAAGCTTCAAAGCTTGATAATACAGTGATCATCAATGTTTCAAAAGACCTTCCGTTCGCATTGGGAAGATTCTGTGCAGCAGAAGGATTGAATAATGTAGAAACACTTTCAGATTTCAGAAGCAGCTTTGGTGATGATTATGAAGTAACCATTACAGATTCTCCTATGAAGGGACTATTGAGCCGTGCCGTTATTGTTACAGACGAAAACAACAAAGTAGTATATACGGAGCAGGTTCCGGAAATTGCCAACGAACCTAATTATGATGCGGCTCTTGCAGCATTGAAATAATAAAAATAATTTTTGTAGAAAAGCCTTGTGAATCAATTTTTACAAGGCTTTTTGAATACATAAAACAGCGCAAAAATGGTAAAAAGAATCGTAGCCAATATTAAAACAGATGATCTCTCTAAAGCAGAACAATTTTATCAGGATATTCTTGAGCTGGATATTTTAATGGATCACGGGTGGATTAAAACATTAGGCAATGATGAAGAGGCAAAGGTTCAGATCAGCTTTGCAGAACAGGGCGGAAACGATACTGAAGTTCCGGACCTTTCCATTGAAGTAGATAATGTAGATGAAATTTATAATAAAATGAAAAATGCCGGCTTTGAAATCATTTACGGACTTACTGACGAAGAATGGGGAGTCCGCAGGTTTTTTGTTAAAGATCCTTTTCAAAAGCTGGTCAATATTCTGTCTCACCAATAAAAAGATATAATGAAAGCAGAACGTATTATTCCGATATTAAGAATCTTTGATGATCAGAAAGCAAAAGAATTTTATGTAGACTGGCTGGGCTTCGAGATTGTCTGGGAGCATTATTTTGATGAAAATACTCCCGTTTATATGGAAGTGAAAAGAGAAAATATCATTTTTCATCTGAGCGAACACCATGGAGACGGAACACCCGGAACAAGGGTTGCTATCTGGGGCGAAGGCGTTCCTCAATATCATAAAGAACTGATTGACAAAAAGTATAAATATAACCGTCCCGGACTAGAAAAAACATTCTATGGCGCCGTATCTTTCACCGTAATTGATCCTTTCGGGAACAAAATTACTTTTGAAGAAGAATATGATGAAGCAAAACATAAAGACCTTGATTTTTTCTCCATTCATTAATTTAAAGCATTGGAAATATTGCGGAATGTTGATTACAGTCAATAAGAATCCGGAATATTAAAGCTAATTTTGCAGGATGAAACGTTCAGGAACCGCAGATTTACCTCTTCACTATGGCAAAGTACCGCCATGGCTGTATGAGCGTATGTCTGTGCTGGGACTTTCCATTATCGAAGTAATTCTCATGGATTATGGTAAAGATGAGGTATTGCGCAGGCTGGCAGATCCGTTCTGGTTTCAGAGTTTTGGAGCTGTAATGGGAATGGACTGGCATTCTTCAGGAATTACCACTTCCGTAATGGGAGCACTGAAACGTTCTATAAATCCCAATTCACAATCTTTGGGGCTTTATATCTGTGGCGGAAAAGGAAAATTTTCCAGGGAAACGCCATCGGAACTGATTAAAATTGCGGATAAAACCGGACTAAACGGAACAGACCTTGTAAGAGCCAGCAAACTTTCTGCAAAAGTAGATAATACAGCCATTCAGGATGGTTACCAATTGTATCTGCACAATTTCATTCTCTCAGACAATGGAAACTGGAGCGTTATCCAGCAGGGAATGCATGAGTCGGACGGAACGGCAAGACGGTACCACTGGCATTCTGAAAACCTCACCTCATTTGTGGAGAATCCTCATACAGGAATCAACGGAGTTTCAAGAGGAAGAATACTGAATCTTACCGATGCAGAAGCTTCAGAAAACAGAAAAGGGATCCTGGATATTTCCCATACCGATTCAACAGAAGTAATGAAAGATTTTGCAAGATTGATTCTTCCTGCCCACCATGATGTTCAGGCTTCTGATGTAGACCTGAAGCGTTTGGGAGCCCTTCTGTATGTAACCCGTGAGCAGCAGCCACAGAATTTCGAGGACTTACTGATGCTGGAAGGTGTAGGTCCCAGAACCATGCAGTCATTGGCTCTGGTAAGTGAAGTGATTCACGGGGCACCGTCAAGATTTGCAGATCCGGCAAGGTTTTCCTTTGCTCATGGAGGTAAAGACGGACATCCTTTCCCAGTTCCCATCAATACTTATGACGAAAGTATCAGCATTATCAGGAAAGGGATTGAAAAATCCAGACTGGGAAATTCTGATAAACTGAATTCCTTAAATAAGCTGCATCAGATCGTAGCTAAGGCAGAAAAAGATTTCACACCGGATTTTGACATTCAGCAGGTGATTGAAGAAGAAAGACAGAATTCCTGGCGTTTTGGCGGGAAAACGGTATTCGGTGATGCGCAGAAACCAAACCCTCCCAAACCCATACAGCTATCCTTATTTTAGTTCTGTTTCTTTCAAAAGTTAACGATTACTATCACCAACAAACAGTCATTCCCCTCCTCCGGATGGATGGCAAAAATTCAAAGAATTTTTGACGGGGTGGCCAGAAAAGGCATGTCATACATACGTGTTTAAAAAGTATCAGCTTTAAAATATCTTTTATCCCAGTATAATATCTGCTTTTTTGTAAAAGGTTTATATTCTTTGTTTAATATTTTTTCTTTTTAATTCAATTAAAAATTTTATTTTTAAAGACTTAAAAAATTGACACCAAATGACCAATAAAGCCTTAGAAATCTGCTATGATTTTCCATTCTTTTTCGTGAAGAACTTGACGAAATATTTAAGGCTCATGAAAAAACATCTTTTCAGAAAGGAGATTTTATCCTTGAAGAAGGAAAAACAGCCAATGAATACTATATCCTTGAGAGCGGACTTGCCCGTTCATATGTCAATGACTTCAACGGAAACGAAGTGACCACTCATTTTTTTACAGAAAATGAAGTGATTATTGAGGTTTTATCGATGTTTCAAAGAATACCTTCTCAGGAAAATATCGTTTGTATTACAGACTGTGAATGCTGGAAGCTGGATTATGATACCTTTCAGGAACTTTTCCATAAAATTCCAAACCTCAGAGAATGGGGAAGATCATGGATGTCGCAGGAGCTTTTTGCCTACAAACAAAGGTCTGTGGAAATGTTTACCCTTTCGGCAACCAAAAGATACCTTAATCTCCTGGAACAGAAATCCAAAGTCATCCAATTTGCTCCTTTAAAACAGATTGCCTCCTATCTTGGAGTTACAGACACCTCTCTGAGCCGTATCCGTAAAGAAATCGTTTCCCATCCCAAGAAAATTTAAATCTTGCCCTGTGACAAGTTGATTTTCATTGCACCTTGGTAATTTTGGATAACAGTTTAACACTAAAATTACAGAAAATGAAAGTCAATCAGATTTATGTGAACCTTCCGGTAAAAGATGTGCAGAAAACAAAAGAATTCTGGACCAGGGTAGGTTTTTCAATTAATGAACAGTTCTCAGACGAGAAAGCAGCCTGCGTTGCTTTGAATGATACCATCTATGTTATGTTTCTGCAGGAAGATTATTTCAGGTCTTTCACTAATAAGCCCGTTGCCAAAGAAAACACCAGTCAGGTTCTTGTGGCAGTAGGATTAAACAGCCGTGAAGAAGTGGATAAGGTAGTGAATACAGCCGTAGAAAACGGAGCATGGCAGCATGAAGAACCTCAGGATTACGGATGGATGTATCAGAATTCCTTCTGGGATCCGGACGGGCACGGCTGGAATATCACTTTTGCCGATCTGTCTAAAATGCCTACAGCATAACTCCATCCGGATACAAAGTAAATCTTGTCCTATGGCAAGCACTTTCTTAGTATATCCTGATAATTTTGAATCATAATCACCACTAAAATTACAGAAAATGAAAATCAATGAAATTTACGTCAACTTACCGGTAAAAGACGTTCAAAAAACCAGAGAGTTCTGGACGAAGCTGGGCTTTTCTATCAACGAGCAATTCTCAGATGAGAAGGCAATCTGCGTAATAATGAAAGAAAATCACATCTATGCGATGTTTCTAAAAGAAGAGTTCTTCCAGACCTTTACCAACAGGCCTTTTGCGAAAGGAGATACAACACAGGTACTTCTTGCCATAGGAGTCAACAGCCGTGATGAAGTGGATAACATGGTAAAAACAGCTATAGAAAACGGAGGTTCAAAATACAGCGAGCCTATGGACCACGGATGGATGTACCAAAGCAGTTTTGCTGACCTTAACGGCCATCAGTGGGAAGTAATGCATGCAGATGTTTCTCAGTTGCCTTCCGAATAATTGTTGCTTCTAACTATCAAATAACTGTCATATGGAAACACAATCAAACGATATAGAAATCATAAAAAATCAGGTAGTCAGTAACTATTATGTGATGACTATGAACACTGACGGCATTACCCATGATGAATCGATGGTTTTCCCAATGGTGAGGCCAATTGTATGAACTGGATTCTTGGGCATCTGATCTATATCAGAAACCCATTACTGAATATTTTAGGTGAAGATTCTGTGTGGGACAATGAAAAATTTTTTCTACAACAGAGGCGAAATTGCTTTGGATCACAAAGATAAACTGGTCAGTTTCGAAGAATTAAAGTCCTATTTAAAACAATCTCAGGACAAACTGGAAGCAAAACTCAACACGCTTGAAAGTTTTAAATCTGAAACGGTTAAAGATATCTCAACCCTTAGCCTTCATGAAATTTACCACAGCGGCCAGCTGGGCTATCTCAGGAGAATTTTAGGAAAGCCGGGCGCAATAAAATAGATTCCTTGCTCTGCTCGGAATGACGAATGAACTGTCGAAGTTTCCAGACTATTTCAGAAAAGTACAATTTACCGAAGATAAAATCCTCGCGCCTTAAAAACGCACAGTTTGTAAAATACTTAGCGCCTTTGTATTTATCTTAACTTCCAGCTTTTAACTTCTAATCTCTAATATCAAATTAAAATGGACACCCCAAAATCAAAAAAAATAGAAGTCATTATTCCGGCTTACAGAATGCATTCCCAAAGCTTTATGAACGTTTTGGACGGCATTTCGGAAGAAGACGCCTTGAAAAGAATTGAAAATAAAACCAACCATATTGTATGGATGGCAGGAAACTTTATCAATATGCGCTACGGTTTGGGCGCTGTATTGGGAATTAAGGAACAGGATCCTTATAATGACCTGTTTTTCCAGGGAAAAGCGCTCGATGAAAGCTTTAAATATCCGGCTTTGGCTGAATTAAAGGAGAATTTCCACGCCATTTCTGCTAAAGTATACCAGAAACTGCATGAGGTAACCGATGAAGAACTTGACGAAATATTTGAAATAGGAATGAATATCCCTTTCATCAAAGAAACAAAGCTCAATTTTGCAGGTATGTGTATCGGCCGTGAAGATTACTTATGCGGACAGATAGGATTAATGCGCAGGATATTAAATTATCCGGGAATGAAATATGATGTTGACGAAAACCTTAAATATTAACGATGAATCCGGTAGAAAAAGGTTATAAGAAGGTTAACGGAATCCAGTTATATTACGAAATTTATGGATCGGGAAAACCTCTGGTTCTGATTCATGGCGGAGGATCTTCCATTTTGTATGATTTTAGAGAAGTTATTGCAAGACTGGAAGGCAAATTCCGGCTGATAGGAATCGATTTACAGAATCATGGGAGAAGCGAGCACCGCTATATTCCTGAAACCTTTGAGCAGGATGCTGACGATGTTGCAGGACTTCTGGCAGAACTGAACATTGGTAAGGCGTCATTCTGGGGATTCAGCAACGGAGGAAGTACCGTAATGCAGATTGCTCACCGCCATCCAGGAATCGTTGAAAAACTGGTTGTTGCCTCAGCTTTCTACAAAAGAAGCGGAATGATAGACGGTTTTTTTGAAGGAATGCAGGAAGCCACCTTTGACTCGATGCCGGAACCTTTTAAAATTAATTTTTTAAGCCTCAATCCTGATTTTTCCAAGCTTGAAAACCTTTTTGAGAAAGACTGTACAAGAATGCAGACTTTTCAGGACTGGAATGATGAGGTATTGTCTTCCATACAATCACCCGCATTATTCATCAGTGGTGATCAGGATGTCATGAAGCCGGAACACGCTGCCGAAATGTGGCGGCTGGTTAAAGGTTCCCGTTTGATGATACTTCCTGCAACGCACGGCGTTTATATGATGCCGGATTTTGACGGAAGTATTGATACCCGCTTAATAGACTTCACCGTCAGAGAAGTAGAAAAATTTTTAAACCATTAAGCATTTTATATTCATATTAACTTAATTAATTCTTAATGGATCAACAGTAGAATCTATTTTTATAATAATAACTTTAAAATTAAAAGTCATGGCTAAATTAAATCCGTATCTGAATTTTGATGGAACAGCTGAAGAAGCGTTCAATTTTTACAAAACTGTTTTCGGTGGCGAATTCATAGGAGGAATTCATAAAATGGGAAATGCTCCCGGTACCGAAAATCTTTCAGAAGAAGAAAAAACAGAGTGATGCATGTTGCCCTGCCTGTAGGAAACGATCTTTTAATGGCATCTGATATTGTACCTGGGTTTGGGCAGACCCTTACTGTGGGAAATAACAATTACGTATCTATTTTCCCTGATTCCAAAAGTGAAGCAGACAGAATTTTTAAAGAACTTTCTGAAGGCGGAAATGTGGAAATGCCTATTGAAGATCAGTTTTGGGGAGACTATTTCGGATGCTTCCAGGATAAATATGGTGTTCATTGGATGGTGAACTATAATGAAGAATACGCAAAATAGTACTATATTTAACTCATTATAAAAGAGGTGCCCGCTTTATGGGCAGCTCTTTGTTTAAACTTAAAAAAATCAGAACTATGGATCCAATTAAAATCGATATTACAATTTTAGCACCGGTGGAAAAGGTTTGGACTTACTTTAATGAACCCAAACATATCACGAAATGGAATTTCGCCCATGAAAGCTGGCACTGTCCTAGTTCTGAAAATAATCTTGAGGTAGGAGGTAAATTCAAAAACAGAATGGAAGCCAGAGATAAAAGCTTCGGGTTTGATTTTGAAGGAGTGTATGATGCAGTTATACCTCACCAGCTGATCAAATATCATATGGAAGACGGCCGGAAAGTAGAAGTTATTTTTGATAAAATAGATGACAATACAACGAAAGTGATTGAAATTTTCGATCCGGAAAAACAAAATTCTGTGGAAATGCAGAGAGATGGCTGGTATGCTATCCTTAATAACTTCCACAAGTATGTTGAGAATCATTAACAATATTTTTTGTAGCCATGATCAATTTAGTTATCATGTCAAAGAGTTTAAATTCAATGTATGCTTTTAATTATGACTCTAAAGAAGAATTTCTTCATGGGGTTATAGCAATACCGGCAAGAAGGGCTCTGGAAAAAGAAAAATAAATTCTTTGGAAAAACTGTCAGATTATTCCGAAAAAGAAATCATGCAGCTTCATGGTTTCGGAAAAAATACGATGGTTAAACTGAAGAATTATATGAAAGAGCATCAGGTATGTTTTAAAGAGGCATAATAAGTTTTCAACCTGGCATTTCTACGGTGTCATTGCAGATAAGAAGCCACTTTCAGATGCAGAGGCATCATATTTCTTTGCTGTTATTTATGGTACAACTTTTCACGGTATTTTATTCGTTATGAAACGGAATGATCCATAAGACAAAAATAAAAATACATCTATCAACCCATTTAAATATAAAGTTATGAACAACGATATTTTCCCATGTCTCTGGTATGACGGAGATGCCAAACAATCTGCAGAATTTTACTGTAATGTTTTTGGAGGAGAGATCACAGCAGACACTCCTGTCGTAATGAACATTGACCTGTTCGGACAAAGACTGATGCTGTTGAATGGTGGTCCGCAATTTAAAAAAATCCTTCCATTTCTTTTATGGTAATCTGTGAGACGGAAGACGAAGTTCAAAAATACTGGGACCGGTTATTGGATGGCGGAATAGCCCTCATGGAACTGGGATCTTACTCATGGAGCCCGAAATACGGGTGGGTTCAGGATAAATACGGAGTAACATGGCAGATTATTCCTGGGAGAAAAAGCAAACGATCAGAAAATAATTCCTACTTTGATGTTTATCCATGGAAACAATGGAAAAGCTAAAGAAGCAATGCAGCTTTATACGCAGACTTTTCCCAATTCAAACATAGGAAACATATTAACGTATGGAGCAGGAAGTGAAGGACATGACATTCCGGAACCGGCAGAAAATGTTCAGCATGCTCATTTTGTAATTGATAACTACAGCTTATTCTGCATGGATAATTCCTATGATCATCCGTTTGATTTCAATGAAGGAATATCATTGGTGGTCATGACAGATGACCAGCCGCAGACAGATCATTACTGGAATACACTGACGGCAGACGGAGGAAGAGAAAGTATGTGCGGCTGGCTGAAAGATAAATATGGCTTGAGCTGGCAGATTGTCCCTAAAAACTCATTCAGCTGATGAACGATTCCGATCAGGAAAAAGCCTACAAAGTAGTTCAGGCAATGATGAAAATGCAGAAAATCATCATTCAGGATCTGGAAGATGCCTATAACTCTTAATGTATTTCGGCGTATTGTTTGATGTGATTTAGAGAAAAAGATTTGCATATGAAAACACAGAACAAATCAGACTCTAAGTCAAAGGTCCCTAAAGAAGGGCTGTTTCCGGAAATTATCCGGAATGATTATCAGGGAAGCCGGAAGCTGCAAGGAAAAAAAGCAGTGATTTCCGGGGGAGACAGTGGTATAGGACAGGCTGTAGCCGTTCATTTTGCCAGAGAAGGAGCAGATGTTGCCATTATCTATAAAGAAAGTGACGATGATGCCAGAGAAACCCGGAAACTGGTGGAAAAAGAAGGACAGAAGTGTATTCTGATCAAAGGAGATCTTACCAGGAAAGCATTCAGGACCAAGTGTGCAGACAAGATTAAAGCAGAGTGGAAGAGCCTTGATATTCTGGTCAACAACGCCGGAATACATACCTCGAAAACCAGTCTGGAAAAGATTTCTGATGAGCAGATTCAGGAAACATTTGAAACCAATATCATTTCCATGATTTCATTCACCAGAAACTTTCTTCCGCTGATAGGAAAAGGAGGACGTATTATCTGTACCACCTCTGTTACAGCCTACCGTGGAAGCGATCATCTGATAGATTATGCGGCAACAAAAGGAGCTGTTTTATCTTTTATCCGGTCTCTGGCAGACAACCTCGCAGAAAAAGAAATTCTGGTAAACGGAATTGCTCCCGGACCTATCTGGACCCCGCTGGTAAAAGAAGCTTTTGATGATCTTTCCACCTTTGGAAAAGATACCCCGCTGAAACGTGCGGGACAACCTTCTGAAGTAGCACCGGCCTATGTTTTTCTTGCTTCAAAAGATGCAAGTTATATCACCGGAGAAATCATTCATATCAACGGCGGTGATTTTGTCGGAGGATAGATGAGAGGCCAGAGGATGGAAGCTGGAAGCTGGAAGTTAGAAGTTAGAAGTTAGATGTGATTGATCAGTAATTTCACTCACTCTCAAACTCTCAGACTCTCAAAACCTATTACCACCACTTAATACTTAAAAAATGGAAAAACTATCATACGAAATAGAAATCAATGCCGAACCTGAAAAAGTATGGAGCGTCCTGTGGGGGGATATTACCTACAGGCAATGGACATCGGCTTTTACGGACGGCTCTTTTTATGAAGGGACGCTGGATGAGAATAATATTGTTAAATTTCTTGATCCCAAAAACAACGGAATGTACAGCAGGGTAGAAAAAGTGATTCCTAACGAGGAAATAATATTTCTGCATCTGGGTGAGATTTACGATGGTATTGAAGTTCCTCAGGATTGGGGTGAGGCTACAGAAGCTTACTTCCTGAAGGAAAACGAAGAAGGGACTTTGCTGAGGACTGAGATTCAGACTCCTGCAGAATTTAAAGAATTTTTTGAGGAGAAATTTCCAAAAGCCATGTCACTTGTGAAGCACCTTTCGGAAAATCAGCTGTAGGAGTGGCAAAAAAAATAATACAAATCATAAAAATTAAAATATGGAAACTTTATCATACGAAACAGTAATTGATGCTCCCATGCAGAAAGTCTGGGATATTCTCTGGAGCCCTGAAACATATAGCGAATGGACCCGTTACTTTGGAGAAGGATCCGTCATGAAATCCGATTGGAAGGTAGGCGGAAAAACCTACTTTGTTAATGCGAGTGGAGAAGGTATGGTTTCTACCATAGACAGTCTTGATGAGCCGAGACAGGTTGTATTCAAACACCTGGGAATGGTAGATAAGGAAGGTCATGAAGATACACAGAGCAAAGAAGTAATGGAGTGGAGCGGCAGTTTTGAGAAATATTTCCTGATCGATTTTGATGGGAAAACAAAACTTCATACAGAGGTTCAGGTTGAAAAAGAATGGCAGGATCATCTCAATACAGGATTTACAAAAGGGCTGATGGTTGTAAAAAGCCTTGCAGAAGGAGTTAGCCTTGATTCAGTATAATATAATTCAATGTTTAAAGTTCAAGGTTTCAGGTTTACAACTGATACTTGAGTCTAATTCCTGCAACCTGCAACCTATCATCTATGAAACTACTTGTCATACTTTTCGCAACATGTATTCTGGCTTTGCTGGCAACTTTTCTTTTTCAGGGGAAACCGGATTTTATATTTTCGGGAAACCTGGGGATGGCTGTTTTTATCATCTTTACAGGCTTTTCACATTTTAAATTCCAAAAAGGAATGGCAATGATGATCCCTGATTTTATTCCTGGGAAACTGTTTTGGGTCTATTTTACAGGGGGATTGGAAATTGCGGCAGGGATTGGACTTATGATTCCGGCCATCCGCGAAACTACAGCTGTTTTACTGATCATTTTTTATGTATTGGTTTTTATTGCCAATATCAATTCCTCCAGGAAAAACATCAATATTTTTAAAGCAGATTACACCGGTCCCGGGATGAAATACCTTTATTATCAAAGGATTCCCATGCAGGTTATTTTAATAGCATGGACCTGGTATTTCGGAATCTATTTACATTAGATAAAAATGTTAAAGTTAACAGTTTGTTTTGTTAGAAAATTGAAATAAGTGCAGTGTCAATATTTTGACACTGCACTTTTTGAACCTAAAAAAGTTGAATTACTTTTTTGTGTTAAATAGTTTAATTATGAAATAGTTTCATCGTTTTATTCAAATTTTATATTTTTTAAAGTATATTTTAAACCATTGAAAGTAAAGTCGCAGAATATTATACCTCTAACTTTCATTCCTAATTTATTTTCACTTTTAAATTCTTTAGAAACCCTAAAAGAACCCTTTTCATAATTTATATTTGAGAAATCTTCAGGGAGAACTGATGTATAACCATTGGGGTTTTTAACAAAATCTCTTGAAATAGATTTATATTCCAAAGTTTCAGGATATTTAACACTTGCTTTTATTAACGTTAATAAGTTTTCATTAATTAGAAATCTCTTCTCAAAATAAAACTTTTCCTCACTTTTAATTAATTTATTAATTTCTTCTTTTTTATCTTTAAGATCTAATGACTTCCATCCTTTTTGAAATTTTCGACTTCTAATAATACTATCTTTTTTTATTTGTTCTACTTTTCCATTATCAGATTCTAATGTTTTGATTGTTCTCCAGACGGTGACGGATATAAATAAAAAAGCTAAAGTTAAAAGTAATGTAGTCCATTTAAGGCAGCCTCCTTTTGTTTTTTTAGATGTTAGATTTTGATCAATATTCATAATTCTAATTTTGCCACAAAAAAAGTAAATACTTTTGAGATGTTTTTGGGGGAAACCGTAAAAGCAGCTTAATTAGAGTTTCTATATTTTTATTTGTTGTCAAATTCTTTTACAGAATAAAAATGATTTTAGAGTTCATGAAAGAGATATTAAAAAATATTAAATGGTTGCCATTTTTGGATATCATAAGAATCTAAATTACTTGTTATAATTTTCTCCTATGTATTAATATAATTTTTATTTGCGAGAATAGTAAATATATATACTCAAAAGCCTCAGTATCATAAATGAAAATATTTTTTTAATTAAATGATATAAAACTGTAACATTTTACAGGAATTGCATGTCTTATTATATAGTTGCCTTTATTTTTATTATTTAAAAAAAGTGCACTCGATAACTTTAACCTTTAAAATAGAAGTTATGAACCTAAATCACAACATTTTCGGTACAGCCTATATTGTACTGTCCACTATTATGATCAACGCACAAAGTTCTACTGCCAAACTGCCGGGAGATCCTACTTTGCCATCTTCCAAAGCCAATCTGGAAAAGCTTATTTCTTACGATAAAGGAAACTTTAAATACAAAGTTGAAGATTATTTTGCAAGGCCAAAAGCTTCAGCATTTAAAATCTCTCCTGACGGAAAGTATCTTTCCTACAAAGAAAAAGATCAGGATAAAAAATCACGTTTATGTTAAAGATCTTGGTACCGGAAAAATTACCAAAGCTATAGTTGAAAAAGATGACCTGATAAGAGGTTACGGATGGCTGAACAAAAAACGTCTTTTCTATACGCAGGATAGAGGGGGAAATGAAAATATTCACCTTTACGCCACAGATATAGATGGAGGCAATCAGAAAGATTTAACACCATTTGACGGTGTAAAAGTACAGGCCATTATTCCGGTTAAGGATACGGATTTCGTTGTGGTTACCATGAATAAGAATAACAAGCAGATCTTTGAACCCTTTAAAATCAATTTCGTTACCGGGGAAATGACCCAGCTGTATGAAAATAAAGATGTCAACAGCCCTATTGATGATTACCTTTTTGATAAAGACGGAAATCTGAGAGGATACAGCGTTCTTGAAAACGGATTAACTACTAAAACCTATTATAAGGATCTGCAGACCGGAAAATTCAATCTGATCAAATCTGCAGACTGGTCTGATACCTTCAGTATTATTGAATTTAATGAAAATTCTAAAAACAAAGACGAAGCGTATGTAGTAACCAATCTGGATAGTGATAAAGCGAGGATTGTACTGTATGATCTGAAGAAAAATGCTGTGATTAAAGAAATTTATTCCAATCCGGTATATGATGTGAGCTCAATAAGCACTGCGGGTAAAAACAGAAACTATGAGCTTGATTATATCAGCTATGAAGGAACCAAAGGAGAAACGGTTCCGGTAAGTAAATTTTATAAGGAAATACACGATAAATTAAAAGCTCAGTTCGGAGACAAAGAATTTGGAATTGCCTCTTCTGATGATAATAATGATAAACTTCTGATCGTCGTGGGAAGTGATAAGCTGTATGGAACCTATTATGAATACGATACCAAAACCAAACAGACCAAACTTCTCTACAATCTGATGCCTCAGCTGAAAGAAGAAGATATGGCTGAAATGAGACCTATCGAATTTAAAAGCAGAGACGGATTAACAATCCATGGATATATCACCCTGCCTAAGGCAGCATTGGAAGGAAAAAAGTTCCTCTTATTGTAAATCCTCATGGTGGCCCTCAGGGAATCAGAGATAGCTGGGGATTCAACCCGGAAACTCAGCTGTTTGCAAGCCGTGGATATGCTACCCTTCAGGTTAATTTCAGAATTTCCGGGGGATACGGAAAATCATTCCAGAAAGCAGGTTATAAGCAGATCGGAAGAAAAGCTATGGATGATGTGGAAGATGGAGTAAAATACGCTATTGAACAGGGATGGGTAGATAAAGATAAAGTTGCCATTTACGGAGGAAGCCATGGAGGATATGCAACACTGATGGGACTGATTAAAACTCCGGATTTGTATGCGTGTGGAGTAGATTACGTAGGAGTTTCCAACATCTTTACTTTCTTTGATTCCTTCCCGGAATACTGGAAACCTTATAAAGAAATGGTAAAACAGATCTGGTATGACCTTGACAATCCTGAAGAAGCAAAAATAGCTAAGGAAGTTTCCCCGGTTTACCAGATTGATAAGATCAAAAAGCCTTTATTTGTGGTCCAGGGAGCCAACGATCCAAGGGTTAATATCAATGAATCTGATCAGATTGTAAAAGCGATGCGTGCCAAAGGATTTGAAGTTCCTTATCTGGTTAAATATGATGAAGGACATGGATTTGGAAAAGAGCCTAACAGGATTGAGCTTTATAAGTCAATGTTAGGATTCTTTGCTGAAAATTTTAATAAGTAACCTATAATTTTATAATGTGTGGAACGGAAGGCTCAGGTCTTCCGTTTCTTTTGTTATTGATTAGGTGGTGTTTGGATTCTTACGGAATGACAAGCTGTATGGATAAACTATCATTACAATTGTGTCATTCCGTAGGAATCTCAAATAACGTTAGAAATTGAGAATGGATAAAAGATCTTCATCAATCATCAATCATCAATTACCAATTATCACTTACCAACTTAGCCCCGATAGCAGCGGTTACCCCGGAACATGAGTGGGAGAGTCGAAGGGTAAGAGTGTGGGATGGCCTGGCGTGAGGAGTATGAGCGGATAGCGGGAAATAGCTCCCTTAAACATAAGTAATGAGAATTGAGAAGATAAAAAACCGATGGATAAAAGAAAAACTGAATTGTAAGAAAAATATTTTAAATTTATTAAAGTAAAACCAAAAGACTAACCGTCATATCAGTATGGAGGTTGTCGAAAAAATAACAATGCCACAGAAGGAGAAAGAAAGCATCATCTCACAGACCGTTTCCAACTACGGAGGGAAGCTGATGTCTTATATTCGTCCGAAAGTGAAAAACGCGGAGGATGCGGAAGATATCCTGCAGGAAGTGTGGTATCAGTTCAGTAGCCTTACGAATCTTTCTGAGATCGTAAACGTTGGAGGCTGGCTGTACAGGGTGACGGCAAATAAAATTACTGACCGTTACCGTAAAAAGAAAACAGAAAATCTTGAAGATTTCGTATATGAAGACGAAGACGGCGAATTCTCTATCAAAGATATCCTTTTGATGGACGAAAGCGCAGGCCCTGAAGTAAAGATGTTTCAGGATGAAATCTGGAAAAAACTGTTTGAAGCGCTTGATGAACTTCCCGAAAAACAAAGGCTGGTCTACGTAGAAAACGAACTGAACGACAAAACCCTCCAGGAGATCGCCGATGAACAGGGAGAAAACATCAAAACCATCATCAGCAGAAAAAACTATGCTGTGAAGCACTTAAGAAACAGATTGAGAAAATTATACGAAGATTTAAAAAGTTAGAAAAGAAATTATGAATCATAAACACAAAAAGGGTTGGATTTTTTTATTGTTATGCCCGCCATTAATTTTAACTGCCGTTACATGGATTGTAATGATGCTTTGGAACGCTCTCCTTCCTGAGATTTTAGGAGCGAAAACGATTACTTTCTGGCAGGCAATGGGAATACTGATCTTAAGCAAAATTCTTTTCGGAGGTTTTCATTTCGGAAAAGGAGTGAGAGATTTCAAAGAAAGAAAAATGAGGGAGAAAATGGCAGGTTTGTCTCCTGAGGAAAGAGAGAAATTCAAGGAAATCTGGAGAAACAAATGTTCCGGAGGATTCTTCAACAGAAATAACGAATAATTTAAAAATTTGAAAGAAGTAGTAAAGTAAAATTAAAATTCATTCGTCTCTATAAAAAACAAGAAGTAGTAAAATTTAAAATTTTGAAAAAATGAAAAATTCAGCATTAAAAGGAGCTCTTGGAGCACTAGCCGTTGTGGGTGTAGCCTTAATTGCTAAAAAAGCCGCACAAAGAAAAAATTTATCAAAGGTATTTTTGACGAATACGGAATCAAAGAAAAGTCCCCTTTCGGACTGGCAGATAAGATCAGGGAAATGAATGACGAAGACTATCAGGAACTGAAAGGAAAGTTCAAAAAGAATTCGGTTCAAGATGCTGCAGAAAAGATAATACCTGCGAAGCATAATACATAAGAACTAAATTGAAATTGTTTAATTCCGGCGCGGGAAGCTCTGCTTCCCGCGCCGGAATTTTTTTATTTAAACAGTTGTATAAGCTTTTTTAACGCTACATTTGTATGAAAAAATAGTTCGGTTATCATGAAGTACAGGTATATTTATATTGCATTGCTGTCTGTTTTCTCCATCATCATCTATGGACAGAATTCTCAGCAAAAACATTATATTTTCTTTCTGCATAATAAATTTCTGGAAGGCCATTCTCTGGAGGAAAAACATCCAAAATACGGAGTGGCAGAATATGAAGCAATACTTCATCAACTAAAGGATAACAATACGGTTGTGATTTCTGAAAAAGAAAAGCAGATACGGATCCTTCAGTGTATGCTCAGAAAGTGGCAAAGCAGATTGACAGTCTTATGAAAAAAGGAATTCCTGCTGGAAATATCACGGTAGTAGGCACTTCCCAGGGAGGATATATTGCGCAATATGTGTCTTATTATAAGAAAAATCCGCAATTAAAATTTGTAATTATCGGTGCCAGTTTTAAAGATGATTCTTTGGAAAAAGATAAAAATTTCAGGCTTTATGGAAAAATACTTTCCATTACGGAAAAATCTGATGACGGACATATTCCGATATCGCATGAACAGCGGTTCATCAGATCTCATATTAAAGATTTTAAGGAAATAGAACTTAATACGGGGCTGAATCATGGTTTTCTTTTCAAAGCGCTCAATGACTGGATTGCTCCGGCTAAGGATTGGGTTTACCGCAAATAGATAGTGGTGGTCTATTATCATTTAGTGGTTGTCATTGAAGTTGCTGCGAAATGATCTGCGTAATTTGTAAAATCTGTGGAATACAGAGTTGAGATTCCTTGCTATGCTCGGAATGACAGGGAAACTGTTGAAAATAACCGTTTCATTTTAGAGAAGTATAATTTTATCGGAGATAAAATCTTTGCGCCTTAAAAATATACAGATTGTTGTGAAAATCCTTAGCGTCTTTGCGGTTTTCCAACCAACAGATACGAGCTATATTGAGATTGCTTCACCTTCGGTTCGTAATGACTTTAAGATCTGTTTTTTTCTGACAAAATTTACCGTAAACATCAAACACAAAGAAAAATAAATCCTTATTTTTGTATTGCTCAATGAAAGATTATTATTATTTTCTCGGTATATCACAGGATGCTTCAGAAGAAGACGTCAAAAAAGCTTATCGGAAGTTATCTTTAAAATACCACCCGGATAAAAATGATAATGATGATTTTTTCGCAGATCGCTTCCGTGAGATTCAGGAGGCTTATGAAACATTGAGTGATCCGGCGAGAAGACGTACCTATGACCAGAATTTAGAAAGTCACCAGCGAAGTTTCAGATATAATATTCCACCTGCTATCAAAACTTTTACAGCGAATAAGATTCATGCGAAAAAAGGAGAGGAGATCATCATCAACTGGCAGACGAGTAATGCCGATGTGGTGAAGGTATTGCCTTTCGGGTTAGAGAAACCATATGGAGAAAGGATCTTTAAGATCACAGAATTTAAAGATGGAAAATTCCAGCTTTTGCTTCATGCAACAAATTCTCTTTTGCACAAAACGGTTGTTCAGGGAATCACCATCACAGAAGTTTTTGAGAACGATTCTGAAAAATTCAAAAATTCGGTGGAAGAAATGTTTAAGCCACAGCCCGCAACCCGGATTAACAAATTCGG
Organism: Chryseobacterium sp. 1B4; assembly: GCF_036631475.1. Taxonomy (NCBI): domain Bacteria; kingdom Pseudomonadati; phylum Bacteroidota; class Flavobacteriia; order Flavobacteriales; family Weeksellaceae; genus Chryseobacterium; species Chryseobacterium sp. 1B4. The sequence continues at coordinate 35,501 of NZ_JAPNUF010000008.1, read as the reverse complement.
CCAACCTAAAATAATGATGCTGATCTGGGGCATTATTATCCTGGCGATTGCAATCTATATACTGATAAAAAGCTTCGACTAGCTATGCCATTTTCTTTCTCCCTGGGCATTTTTTACATCTTTTTCCTTTCTTGAATTTTTTACAGCAAGATTTCTTTTCACAGAACATCTCTTCGTTATTGAAAGAGTAAGGTGCCAAAGGCGGAACTTTAAATGGGACTATCATATTCATGGTGCAAATATATTAATTTAGAATAAATATAATTAATAAAATTTCATAAAATTCTTAGAACCTGATGAATAGCAGTCAGAGCTTGTTTTAAAGATTTTAAAAGGCTTAACGTTGAATGGCAGATAAATCCCAGTATTGATATAAAGCACATGCTGAATAAAATTTATTTTACAGATTCTTTTTTAATATAAGTTCAATCAATAAGGTTGAGTTTATTGATTAAATACATTGATTTGATAATGTATAAAATACTGGATTATATACGAATTGATAATTTGTTTTATGTATTATGTACTGAATAATGGTTATTGTTGATAAGATTGATGTAAACCTTATCATAAATTATGAAATGCAAATTGTGAGAAAAGTCACAAATAGATGTGTGAATTATCACCTTGGCAGTACTCTTGTGAAATCGTCCAAAAAATTGTAATTTTACCCATCTTTTTACAAACAAAATCTAATAAATAAAAATGAATACAGAACAGTTTGTGAGCCGCCACATTTCTCTTAATGAAGCCGATAAACAGGCGATGTTGGAAAAACTTGGCGTTTCAAGTATTGAAGAGTTAATTTCTCAGACTATCCCTTCTTCTATCCGTTTAGAGAAAGATCTTGAGATCTCGAAACCACTTTCTGAATACGAAATGTTGAACCATTCAAAAGAATTGGCATCTAAAAATACAGATTATACAAGTTATATCGGATTTGGATACCACAATACACTTTTGCCTTCAGCAATCCAGAGAAATATTTTTGAAAACCCTAGCTGGTATACGGCATATACTCCGTATCAGGCAGAAATTGCACAGGGAAGGCTTGAAGCTCTTCTTAATTTCCAGACTGTAGTATGTGACCTTACAGGTTTTGCATTGGCGAACGCATCGTTATTGGATGAATCTACTGCTGCCGCAGAAGCCATGCACATGTTCTTCAATAACAGGTCTAAAGACCAGAAAAAAGCAGGGGCTAATAAGTTCTTCGTTTCTGATCTTGTTCTTCCTCAGACCGTTTCTGTATTAAAAACAAAAGCTGAAGGATTAGAAATTGAAATCGTAGTTGGAGATCATAAAACACACCAGTTTGATGCTTCTTACTATGGAGTTTTATTACAATATCCTGGTAAAAACGGAATCGTTTTAGATTATACTGAAGATATCGTAGAATATAAAAAACTTGACCTTCAGGTAGCAGTGGCTTGTGATCCTCTTGCTTTGGTTAAGCTAAAGTCTCCTGCAGAGATGGGAGCTGACTGTGCTGTAGGAACTACACAGAGATTTGGTATTCCATTAGGATACGGAGGCCCTCACGCAGCGTTCTTCGCTTGTAGAGAAGATTATAAAAGAGATATCCCGGGAAGAATCATTGGAGTTTCTCAGGATATGTACGGAAGACGTGCATTAAGAATGGCATTGCAGACAAGAGAGCAGCACATCAAAAGAGAAAAAGCTACTTCAAATATCTGTACAGCTCAGGTTCTTTTGGCAGTAATGGCAGGGATGTATGCTGTGTATCACGGTCCGAAAGGATTAAATTATATCGCTGATCAGATCCACTTTAAAGCAAACGCCTTGAAAGGAGGTCTTAAAGCATTAGGGTATCAGGTAGTAGAAGAGCCAATCTTCGATACTGTAAAAATCACGATGCTTGAAGAAGAGAAAGCTAAATTAGTAAGACTGATGCTGGATCACAGACTTAACCTAAACTATTTCACAGAAGGGGTAGTAAGTATTGCGATCAACGAAAGTACAACATTAGAGAAATTAAACTATCTGATGGCTTCTTTCGCTCAGTTTAAAGACAAGCAGACTTTCAAATTAGAAATTAAAGAAGGATACAGCATTCCTGAAGAAAATCTGAGAAAAGACGAGATTCTTACGGAAGAAGTATTCAACAAATACCATACAGAAACAGAACTGATGCGTTATATCAAGCGTCTTGAGAGAAAAGATTTATCATTGACACACTCTATGATTTCTTTAGGATCTTGTACAATGAAACTGAATGCCGCAACACAAATGTTACCGCTTTCATGGGAAAACTGGGGAGCTATTCACCCATTCGTACCTGTAAACCAGGCTGAAGGATATCAGGAAATGATCCGTGAACTGGAGAAAGACCTGGCAGAAATTACAGGTTTTGCGGGAACTTCTCTTCAGCCAAATTCCGGAGCTCAGGGAGAATATGCAGGATTAATGGTCATCAGACAATATCATATCTCAAGAGGAGACCACCACAGAAATGTAGTATTAATTCCTCAGTCTGCACACGGAACAAACCCGGCTTCTGCTGCTATGGCAGGAATGAAAATCGTAGTCGTGAAAAACCTTGAAAACGGGGAAATCGACTTCGAAGATCTTAAAGCTAAAACAGAACTTCATTCAGAGAATTTATCGGCTGTAATGATCACTTATCCTTCTACTTACGGATTCTTTGATGCCAATATTAAAGAAATTACCAACCTTATCCACGAGCACGGAGGACAAGTATATATGGATGGTGCAAACATGAACGCTCAGGTAGGATTTACAAGTCCTGGAAACATCGGAGCAGACGTTTGCCACCTTAACCTCCACAAAACTTTCGCAATTCCTCACGGAGGTGGAGGTCCTGGAGTAGGCCCTATCTGTGTTGCTAAACACTTAGTGCCATTCCTTCCTTCCAATGCGAATATCAGAATCGGTTCCAAAGAAGCAATCGACGGTATTTCTGCTGCACCTTACGGTTCAGGACTGATCCTTAACATTTCTTATGCTTACATCAAAATGTTAGGAACTGAAGGCCTTAAAAAGGCTACAGGACATGCTATCCTTAACGCTAACTATCTGAAAGAAGTGCTGGCAGAGCATTTCCCGATTTTATATTCAAATGAAAACGGAAGAGTAGCTCACGAATGTATCGTAGACTTCCGTCAGTTCAAATCTTTAGGAATTGAAGTGGCTGATGTGGCGAAGAGATTAATGGATTATGGGTTCCATGCTCCTACCGTTTCTTTCCCGGTTGCAGGTACATTGATGATTGAGCCTACAGAATCTGAAAGCAAGGCTGAAATAGACCGTTTTGCAGAAGCATTGATCTCTATCAAAAAAGAAATCGATGAAATTGCCAACGGAGAAGCAGATGCAACAAACAACGTATTGAAAAATGCTCCTCATACAGAACAACTGGTGATCTCAGATTCATGGGATAAACCATACAGCAGAGAAAAGGCAGCTTATCCGTTAGAGTGGGTAAGAGACCACAAATTCTTCGCTTCTGTATCAAGAGTAGATGAAGCGTACGGAGACAGAAACTTGGTTTGTACTTGTGAGCCGATTGAAGCTTATATGTAATCTCAGTTTTTAACTATAAAAAATCCCTCTCAGTAATGAGAGGGATTTTTGTTTTTATTGAGTATTTTCTGTGCAGTAATCGTCATTGCGGGCGTAGCGAAGCAATCTCTTTAACGCAAATGTCGCGAGGATTTCCGACAACTAATTGTTTCAATGTTCGCAGAGGCATTCCACTCAGCAAGCTTAAACGATGTGTTTTTCCGACAAATTACGAGCCTTGAACGTCAATTGTCATTGCGAGCGTAGCGAAGCAATCTCAAAACAGAAATGATTTTTTATTTCCTTTTAATTAATTCTTCAAGCCTGGTCATCATATCATCCTTTTCTTTCAGCATTCTTTCGTAAAGTGCGATTTTTTCTTCATGAAGCTGGATGATTTTATCAATAGGATTATAATTGTTGACAATCACACCTGTTGCATTGTCATGAAAATTACTTGAAATAATATTTATAGCCTGTTCCTCATCAAAATTCTGGAATGCTTCCACAGGAATTTTTAAAACCTCAGAAATCTTTTGAAGGAGCGGATCTTCAATGGTTTCTTTCTGTTCCAATAAAGAAATTTTCTTCTGGTTCCAGTCATCACCTAAATCCAGCGCTAAAGCTTCCTGTTTGATGCCCAGCATTTCTCTGAATCTTTTAACGTTTCTTCCCTGATGTATCTTTTGTTCCATTTGTGGTTTTAAGCTTATTTGAAGGTTTATGATGAGTAAAGATAGAAAATTGTGGTGATATTAAGAGGTGATACTGAAGATTTGTACTGAATTCTTTTTAATTAAAACAAAATCACCTCCCGGTTTTCGGGAGGTGCCTAGTATTTAAATTCCGGTTTGTTATCTTCGTTTAAAGCTATACGCCAGCAAAATAGCAAAGCCCATAGTAACGCAGGTTATAATTGAAATGGTTTCAATGGAAATTCCACTTTTCATCTGTGTGTTTTCTTTTTCACATGAAAAAAAGAATAATAATGTCAAGAACAGACATACCGATAGTAATTTTTTATTCATAAATGTATTTATTTGGTTACGAAATATTTAAAGCAAAAACTATACCGGATTTGTAGACTTTTAAAATGTGTTATTGAGTTTTTTCGTTATGACAAAAGTTAACTTTATGGACAATATTTTTTATTAATCCACGGTTTCCAAAATAGCAAAGGGAATGATTGATCAAAAATGCTGAAAAGGGGAGTAGATTACCGAAGAACTCTTTAAAATAAACCATGGTAATAATGAAAAAAATGACAGAAAAAAGATTTAGTTTCCATAGATAGACTTTATAGGTCAGTATTTTGTTGTTTTCATCATAGGTGAATTTTCCGGTATCAATTAAAGATAAATAATCCCAATTGGATCTTTCTTTGAAAAAACCTTCATTAAAAGAAACAAATCCAGGTCCGTAAAGAATATTTTGAACCTTTTTCTTACTTAACAGATCACGTACTGTGCAGGTAACCTGATCCGAGGTTTTATCTTTTGTGATTTCTCTCTCAAAAGTATAAGTAAACGGGAACATATAATTTTAGTCTTTGTTATTTGCTTTTCCTTCATTCCAATAATAGCTGTCCGGATAGCTTCTGGCTCCGAAAACAGCAGTTCCTACCCGTACAATGGTGGCGCCTTCTTCAACAGCTGTTTCCATATCTCCGCTCATTCCCATGGAAAGCTCTTTCATTTCTACGTTGGGGATATTTTCACGGATGATCTCCTGCTGAAGATTTTTCAGGATTTTAAAGCATGCTCTTACTTTATCGGTCTCAGCACTGAACAGACCAATGGTCATCAATCCCTTTATTTTTAAGGTAGAGTAGCCGGCTATTTTTCGGATAAGCTCAATAGCCTCATCAGGATCAGCTCCAAACTTACTTTCTTCATCAGAAGTATTTATCTGAATTAAAACATCCATCGTTCTGTTTTCAGCCAAAAGTCTTTGATGAAGCTTTTCTGCCAGCTCAAGACGATCCAGAGACTGGACGCAGGTGACATCGTATTTCAGGATATCTTTAATCTTATTGGTCTGGAGATGGCCTATAAAGTGATTTTCATGAGGAATGTTTTTCAGATCTTCATATTTCTCCTTCAGTTCCTGTACTTTATTTTCTGCAATTAACGTCTGTCCGTTTTCCAGAGCAATTTTAATACGGTCTGGTGAAACAGTTTTGGTAGCAAGTAATAACTTTACATCATCAATATTCCTTCCGGATTGTTCACAGGCCTTTTTTATTCTTTCATTGATAACGGCGAGGTTGTGGAGAATATCTTCTTTCATGATGGGATGGTTTCTTTGGCCTCCAGTTTTTTAATTAAAGCAGCTTTAACGGCAGTTAAGGCATTATCTTTCGCTTCAGCAAAAGAAACAGAATACTTTCTTTCAACGCTTCTCATATCTTCAGGAAACTGACCCAGTAATTGATCGTAGAAAGTGTCAAGAGTCTCAGCAGAAGGCATTTCATAGTTGATCTTCAGCTGGAAACGCCTTAAAAGGGCAGTATCAATGATTTCAGGGTGGTTGGTAGCGCAGATGAGAAGTGCATTTTCAGGGTAATAGTCTATCAGCTGAATCAGGGTATTAACCAGTCTTCTCATTTCCCCTACATCTTTATCATCACTTCCTCTTGCTTTCCCGATCTGATCCAGTTCGTCCAGAAAAAGTACAGACCTTTCCCTGGCAGCTTTATCAAAAATCATTTTAATATTCTGTGACGTTTCCCCAATGCGCGACGAAACAATATTGCTCAGGTTTAAAATAATAATATTTTTTCCCAGAGCATTGGCAACGGCCTTTGCTGTCATTGTTTTTCCGCATCCGGAACTTCCCTCCAGTAAAATCTTATGGTTAACCGGAAGATTATATTCCTGCAGTTCTTTAACATATGTATGCTCTTTGATGAGCTGTACAAGCTGGGCTCTGTTTTTTGTATCGAGAAATACCTCGTTAAGGTTTACCTGTTCTTTATCCTGAATAATAAGGTTGTACAGATTCATGATGATAAATAAATTATTGAATAGACAAAGATAAAGCTTTGTTGAATGTCAAAAGGAATCCTGAATCATAATAAACATCTGGTCCAACGCAGAATGATAAATGATGAATGGAATCAGTGGTTAACGAACAAACCAGCATATTCTGTACAATCTTTCTAAAGATCTGTGAAAATCTGTGAAATCTGTGGGAAATACACCTCTACGTTGTTACAGGACGGAACATAAAAAAATAAAGCCAGACTTGCGGCCGGCTTTATTCATTTGGATATTAAAATTTGTTATGAAACTAAGATCTTTCTGCTTATGTTTTTGGACCCTTTTACCCGATGGGTAAAAGAGCAATCCGATTTCTCAGACTAAAAACATAAAACAATATAATTAGTATAGATATTCTATAGGCTTGCTTTATTTAATATTAGTTTCTTTCTCTTCTTACTGTCATGAAATATGAAGTAATTACTACTAAACCTGTTGCGATACCGATATAAGTTATCATTTTGTATTATTTTTAATTATTTGACTTTTTTTATTAATTTTTCAATTGCAATATTACTATTTTCAAATCATGTGCCAAAGTAAAATATTATGATGTTTATCAGTGTATTACGGTGGTTTATGTTTATTATTTAGTTAGGTTTTGTTTACATTAAATTAATGTGTTATTGAGAATTTATTAATACTTTTATTGTTCTTTCTGTAAAATTATGTGAAAACGTTAACCGTTTCCTGGCTTCTATATCGGACTTGATAAAACAAATAATAAATAATGCTTCGCATAATATTGTTTTTAAATGTCATTTTTGACTGTAGATTTTTCACCTGAAATAGATTTTTGTGTTAAGAAAATTTATTGTTGGTTATAATTTTTGTGCTGGAATTTTTGTCAGTTGTGACATTTTATGACATAGAGTGATATTAATTTTATGACACAGTTGAATCATAATAAGACCTGATGGCATATTTTTTTACGTCAGATAAGCGTATGGAAAAAATGAGAATAACTAAAAAATAAAGCACTAAAAATTACTTAAGTGCCTTTAGAAAGTATTTTTGCTTATTAATGTTTTGAAAAGTCCGGAACTTCATCAGATACAGAAATGCCAATTGCCATCAGGGTACGAACTATAATAACTTTTCTCATTTGGGAATTCTCCGGAAGCTTTCACTATTTTTGTACAAAGAATGAATTTATGGGACGCAGTTATATTTTCCTTGCTTTGGCAATTATATTTGAGATCATCGCTACTACTTTCCTGAAAAAGTCTGAGGAATTTTCCAAACTATGGCCGTCTGTAGTAACAGTCATCGGATATGCCTGCGCTTTTTATTTTCTGAGTCTCACCCTTCGTCAGATTCCTGTAGGAATTACTTATGCTATCTGGTCCGGAGTAGGAATTGTCTTTATTACGGTGATCGGTGTTATTGCATTCAAACAGGTTCCGGACCTGCCGGCTATAGTTGGTATTGTCCTGATCGTACTGGGGGTGATTATTATTAATGTATTTTCAAAAATGGGAGCTCATTAAAAATGATCTCCTGATGCTTTTGCATCTGTTTCCAATGTTTAGATCGTGTTTTGTACAGGAAGAATTTTCCCAGTTTATATTTGAACTTTAAGTATCCGCGGAACTCGATACCGTCAAATAATGTAAAGGGAATGGCCGGATTTTCCTCTAATGACTGTCTGATCCCATTACTGAATACAGTAGGTCCTGTAGTAGAATGTATATCATGTGGATAGCGGTGGCTGTTTATATTATCCATCATCAATTCCAGTGTTTTCTTTAGGAAAGGATGATTTTTATTGAAAATAAGTGCCCATTGAACATACAGGTTTTCATGTCTTTCTACACTGATTACGGCTTCATCATTATCCTTAATCAATTTTCTGAATGGTTTGATAATACTGCTGTCTACATCCAGATATATCCCTCCTTTCTTATATAAAACCGCATATCTGAAAAAATCAGCTTTTGAAGCACCAATCCTCAGTTTGCGATAAGTTTCAATATAGTGGGGAGGAAATTCTTCTTCAAGGAATTTTTCTATATCCTGATCATCATAAAAGTAATACTCATATTCAGGATTCTTTCTTTTCATATTCCAGATATGATAACGCGTAATCAAAGGAAGTTTTTTAGTGATAAAAGTCTGAAATATCTGTTTGGGTACAGCCATATCCTATTTTTAGTAAGTTCTTATATTAAAATCCTGAAATCATTTTCATCAACCATTTGCATGAGAGGTAATAAGATTTTTTCATGAAAGAGAATCCCCTGAATTTGTATTTATGAAGTTTTGATTATATTTTACCGGAATGGTTAAATACTGAAAAGGGGAAATTTTAATTTTTTTAATCTCTCTGATAGTGAGACTTTAATAATAAGTTCAGACATTAAGAAATTTGATTTAATCTTTTAAAGGTTGAATGATAGACTGAAAAAAGTTGAAAGTAAAAATCCTGTCATAGAAAATGTCCAGACAGTTCTCAATAATAGCATCAGTATAGCCGGCTGTATCCAGAATACATGTTTCCTCTACAAAGACAAACCAGAGCTCTGAGAGCCTGTATCTCCTTCTGAACGCTTCTGAATGATTACTGTCCGGTACTGTAGCGTGTTTAAGATCACAAAACAGAATTCCTTTTTTATTACCATTATGTTCTACGATATTAATAGGATGATGAAGGTAACTGATGATTTTCATTTCTGGGTCGAAGCATTCTGCGAAATGGTGCAGATCAATAAGTTGTATTACTTTTTCTTCCTGTTGAGATTCTGTCATAAAAAAGCATTCTGATGATATTTCCTGAGTCAGTTCATGAAAAGCTTTTAATTCCATATGTGTGCATTTTATAGTACAAAGAAATAGAGAAAAGTATCTGGCAGATTTGTTTTTATACGAAATGGCAGGTATTTTATACCAAAACCGGAAGTATAATCATTGGTATAATAAAATACAGGTTTTGTATAATAAAATAGTTGTAGTTTCCGTTATTCTCTATTTTTGTTAATGATAAAATGAGCCTATCCTATGAAATACAGTCCGTGGAAATTTGAAGAAACCTTTGTAATGGATTTTCTGGTGGAAGCGAGATATGAGTTCCGTAGACATCTGCTGTTTCTCATTTTCTTTTTCTTTCTGATATACAGCGCAAGATTCTGGCACTGGTATTCCGGGATATATCAGTATTATGTTTTATTTTTTGTGTATACCATACTGATTACAATGGTTTACATTAATATCTATGTATTGGTTCCCAGGTTCTTCTTTAAAACGAAATACATCACTTATCTTGTTTTGCTTGTCCTGATGGGAGTGGCGGGAATCAACCTTATCGGATATAGCTTTAAATGGCTGTTCGATGATTTTAGGATTAAAAATATTCTCAGAGAAAATGAAAAAGGAGGGATTTATGAAGGCATGCTGATGTGTATCCCGATTATTCTTACAACCACTACCATAAAACTCCTGCAGAAATGGATCAGTGATAATAAAAGAATTAATGAACTGAGCAGTCTCACCCTGAATATGGAACTCAATGAGCTCAGAAACCAGATCAATCCACATTTTCTGTTTAATATGCTGAATAATGTAAAGGCCCTGATCAGGACGGACCCGGCCAAAGCTTCAGTGGTGATTGTAAAACTTTCCGAGTTTCTCAGATATCAGCTGTATGAAAACAGTGAAGAAAAACATTACTGATCTCAGAAATAGATTTTCTGTCCAACTTTTTAAATCTTGAAAAAATAAGACGTGATCACTTTTCTTTTGGTATTCAGACTGATATTGATAAAAGAATTGTCAACAGTACCTTTATTCCGCCGAACCTGTTTACCACTTTTGTAGAAAATGCTGTTAAACATAGTGTAGACATCAGTGGAGGAGAATCTTACGTGAATATCAAAATAAATATTGAGAATAAGCAGCTTCATTTATGTGTGTAAATTCAAGAAGCGATGGTTATATTGTTCAGGATAAAAAGAACAGCGGGCTCGGGCTTGCCAATATTACCAGAAGGCTTGAACTTCTTTATGGTGATACTTTTGATCTGCAGATAGAATCAGGAGATAAAGAATATATTGTAAATTTAAAAATTCCCGTATGATGAATTGTATTATAGTTGATGATGAACCTTTGGCAAGATCAGAAATGAGATCGCTGATCACTGAAATTTCCGGCATTGATGTCCTTGGGGAGTTTTCCAGTGCTCCATCTGCCCTTGAATTTCTTAAGAATAATGATGTAGACCTTATTTTCCTGGATATAGAGATGCCTATGGTGACCGGTCTTGAGTTTGCTGAAATGCTTCCAAAAAAATCACTGATCATCTTTACGACGGCCTACTCCCAATATGCCTTAAAAAGTTATGAGCTGGAAGCTGTAGATTATCTTTTGAAGCCTATTGATCCCCAAAGGCTGGAAAAAGCAATTGACAAGGCCATCCTTTACACAGAACTGTTATCTAAAGATACAGTAAAGAATACGGTAGAATCTAATACTGCAGACTTTTTGTTTATCAAAGCCGAACGCAGGTTTTACAAAATTAATTTTTCCGATATTAAATTTATAGAAGGACTTAAAGATTATGTTGTGATCCATACCCAGCAGCAGAAGCTGATCACTGCTATGAACCTGAAAACCATTCATCAGAAAATTTCAGGAGAAACCTTCATCAGGGTAAGTAAATCTTACGTTGTCAATATGAACTATATTGATTCATTTGATAATCATAATATCTACATTGAAGACTCTGAAATCCCGCTTGGGGAAGTATACAGATCAGAATTCTTTACAAGATTTGCCGGCGGGCTTCTCAACTCAGACTGATGGATGAGTAATAAGCAATAAGCAATCAGTAGTTTAATGATCTATGTATGAAAAAGATATGCATATTCATCAGTATAAACCCGTGTAATCTGCGGTTAAAAATTATTCAATAGAACCGGGATTTAGCCCGTTAAATAAATCAAACTCTTCAGCGGCTTTAGTCAAAACTTAAAATAGTTGCTTATCAATAAAGCTTCTGATCCTTTTCACAAAAGAAGCTCCTTCTTTTTCCGGCACCTGTCTGTTTTTTGATCAGCTTCTGTCCGCAAACCGGGCATACAGATTTGGTATGTACCAGCCAGTGTTTTTTCAAAACAAACTCCCTTTTCCATTTCAGAAAATCAAAACTGTAATTTCTGGCTTCAGTAATAAGCTCTTTCCTTTTTTAGCCGGGAGATTGCCCAACAGACTTTCAGGCTGCACTCCAATTCTGAAAAGGACTTCATTTTTAATAATGTTGCCTACACCTGAAAAAATATCCTGATTCATTAAGGCATCGCACACCATCATTTTCGGATTCGATTTTAGTTTTTCTTCAGCTTTTTCGGATTCCACTGATCACTCATAACGTCAGCTTCCCAATCAATGGCGGAGAGAAATTTCAGATCTACAGACTTTACCGAGCAGGTGTAAAAATAGATGCTTCCGGTTGGGAAAAACAATGCCAAACGCAGGCTTTTATCCGGTTTGGTCTGCTCATCAATACCGTAAGAGCCAAACATTAATAAATGGATCCGGATGGCAGCTTTCTCAAAAACAAGGTAAGTCTGCTTTCCAAAAGTACGGATTTCGAGAAGGGTCTGCCCGATAAAAGAATCTTTTTCAAATTTGGCATTCCCTGAAACTTCTGTCACTTGCTGGCCCGCAAATGGCTGCAGGCTTTCTTTCATTAATATGATGGATGGACCTTCAGGCATAAGTTTGTTTTGAGATAAAGATTCAAATAGTATTCCATTATCTGAATCTTCACCCTAAAACAAACTTATGTAAGCATCACTGGTATCAGTTATGCTTTTGCCCTACAAAACGGATAACAGAACCTGTTCCGTTATGAAACAAGCCTTCCCTGAGTTCGATTTCTGTTTCTTTTAATTCTATAATATCGTAATCCGGGAAGTCCGCTTTGATCTCATCAATAGAAAATAAGGATTCAACATCTTTGGGTCCGCCTACTTTCTCATTCCTGGCGATATATTCAAGATGGTTTTTACTGAAAGCTTCGAAAATAATAAATCCGCCTTTACGGAGATATTGATTCAACATCTGATGGATAGAAGATTTAACACCAGCCGGAAAATGAGCGTAGATAAGTGCAATGACATCAAAATGCTCTTTTTGGTAATTCAAATCAGAAAGTTCCCCAACCTGATAATCAATTTCGGTTCCCAGTTGCTGAGCAAGCTGCAGCGCTTTATTTCTGCCATTGGCACTGATGTCAAAAGCTGAAACCTGCCAACCTTGTGTCGCTGCAAAAACAGCATTTCGTCCTTCGCCTTCTGCAGGGAAAAGTATAGTGCCGGGTTTTAATTGACTGAGTTGCTCCCTCAGGTAATTATTCGGTTCGGTTCCATACGCAAACTCTTCGCTGCTGTACCTTTCATCCCATCTGTTGAGCCATGTGTTGTCTTTCATTGTAAAAGAATTTAAAATTTGCATGAAGAAGAATCAAAAGTATTCTTCAGTTATATTAGTTGCATCAAATGTAAAATATTTCTTCAAGCTTCCGGTCTCTAAAAACGTTTATCATAATAGATTTTTTGAATGAGAGATCTGTCCAATAAAAATCTAAATACTATTCCGTACAATTAAAATTTGAAGTAATTTTGAAAAATGATGAATTTAAACCACATTTTCACCAATCAACGTACAGGAAATAATCCGCAGACCAAAGCTTCAAGAACTGATTTTCAAAGGGATTTCGATAGGATTATCTTCTCTTCTGCCTTCAGGAGACTGCAGAATAAAACCCAGGTTTTTCCTCTTCCCGGCAGTGTTTTTGTACACAACAGACTTACACACTCGCTGGAAGTTTCGTCTGTAGGAAGAAGTTTAGGAAGTATTGTAGGTGAATTTATTGCTGAAGATTTTAAAAATGAACTGACTGAGGATTCAAAGAACTTTTATCTCCATAATTTAGGAAATGTAATAGCTGCAGCATGTTTATGCCATGATGTGGGAAATCCTGCTTTCGGACATTCCGGGGAAGATGCCATTGCGAGCTATTTTGAAAGAAATGAAAAAGATCTGAAATCTAAATTCAATGAGAAAGAGTGGGCAGATCTGGTTAATTTTGAAGGTAATGCCAATGCGATCAGAGTGCTGGCACAGCAGCAGCAAGGGAAAGATGCCGGAGGTATTCAGCTTACTTTCTCAACGCTGGCAAGCATTGCAAAATATCCGTGTGAGGCTGTAGCCAAGAAAAAAGGAATTATCCACAGAAAGAAGTTTGGGTTTTTCCAGAATGAAAAGGATATATTTCTGGAGATTGCCAAAGGAACCCGGCTTATTGCTGAAAATGAAGAACCTCATATTTTCAAAAGACATCCTTTCGTATGGCTGGTAGAAGCAGCAGATGATATCTGCTACAATATCATTGATATGGAAGATGCTCACCGGCTGGGAATTGTATCAACAGCAGACTGTAAAAACTTATTTTTCGAGCTGGTAAAATCTGAAACCGATGATGTTCAGAGAATTGAGACAAAATTAAGCTCTATCTCCAATGAAAATGAACAGATTTCGTATTTAAGGGCAAAAGTGATCAATGCTTTAATCAATAAATCAATTGAGATGTATAAGCATAACTTTGAAACCATTCTTGAAGGAAATCTTGGCAACGGTTTACTGGACATCTATAAAAAAGAAAATAAGGCACTTCAGGATATTGAGAGTTTTTCGGTAGAAAAAATTTATAATCATAAAGCGGTTGTCGAAATTGAAAATGCAGGATATAATGTGATGTATGAATTGCTGGATCACTTTATTCCTTCCATTCTGAAGTCTGACGACAAAAGAAAATCTTATGACGAAAAAGCTTTGAAATTAATTCCAAAGCAATTTATTTACAATGACGGAACGGACTATCAGAAAGTGCTCGGGGTTATTGATTTCGTCTCGGGCATGACTGATAATTATGCTACCGATCTGTATAGAAAAATTAAAGGAATAGACATCGGAATGACCATGTAAATTCTATTTATTGTAATAATTCAGAAGCCTCTTCGATTAATGATTTCATTAAAGTGGAGGCTTTTTTGTGCTTTAAAACCGGAGCAATCTGGCCGGACCAGAAGAATACCAGATCATTTTTCTGTTGTTCCAAAGCTGCTTTTCTCAAGGCTCCCATGAAGTGAGCCTGCAAAGGAAACGGCAGTGTTTTATCAGTTGCAGTCAAAACATCCTGTGTAATTTTTGTCGTAATTCCGCGCCCTAATCTTCCTGTGTACGCCCTGGTAAGAGTGGTAGATTTTGCAGCTGCGGAAAATAACAATTCTTTGTGAACGGGTAGCGCCCCGGATTCTTCCGTTGCAAGAAAAGCTGTTCCAATCTGTACTGCTTCTGCTCCCAACTGGAAAGCACCTGCAATACCAGTGCCGTCAGCTATCCCCCCGGCGGCAACTACAGGAATCTTTACACGATCCCGGATTAATTGAATTAAAGCAAAAGTTCCCGTTGTAGAAAGTTCAGACCTGTCAAGAAATGAAGGTCTGTGACCGCCGCTTTCAAATCCGGAGGCAACAATGATATCCACTCCGGTTTTTTCCAAAGCAACAGCTTCATCCAGTGTCGTCGCATTTCCCAACACAACAGTTCCCTGATGATGAAGATCTTCGATGATGTTTTCATTCAGCAACCCAAACATAAAGCTGAAAACTTTAGGTTTGATATCAAAGATCACTTCCAGCTGATTTTGGAATCTCGATTCAAAAAAGGGTGGAGGTGCCGGAATATTTATATCTAAAAGGTCAAAATAAGGTTTGAAAGTTTCAACAGCCTTCTGATATTGCTCTTTGTGTGTCTTTCGTCAATGATATCGTGATCGCTTACCCACAAATTGAGATTGTATGGTTTATCAGTTTTCGACTGTATTTTATGGTGAATGTCATAGATTTCCCGGGGTGACAAAGTATAGGCTCCGAAACCTCCCAGTCCGCCAAGATTACTCACTGTAGTTGTTAGCTCAACAGTAGAAAAATCTCCGCCAAAAGGACCCTGGAAGATAGGGTATTCAATCCCGATTAATTCTGTAATTCTATTTTTGTTCCACATGCTTTTCGGTTTAGATTAAAAGATTGAATTAAGGTTGTAAATGAGTCAATGTCTTGTTAATAATGAGCCATTTCCCTTCTATGTTATTGAAAGTTATGAAATTATAATAATTGAAGTCATACATTTTTACATGCAATTTCGCGACAGCAATTGAATTGATGATATCAACTGAAATAATTTCAGCTATAAAATCCTTTCCTGATTTTTCCGGACTTACGCGGTTTCTCACTCCTTCAATATACTGTTCCGCAGTTTTGAAATAAGGAATTCCATTGATATCTCCGAAAAGCAGCGCATCTTTATAAAAAGCCTTTTTCAAAAGTTCTGTGTCGCCCTTATAAATTCCTTTGAAATAATAATGTTCTATCACATTTCTTATTTCGGTTTCTGGTGCCTGAATGGTTTTCATATTCTTAAGGTTTTGTGCATGACCGCTCAACGGAAAGCTGAACAGCCATGCTATAATTAATGATAGTTTCATGATAAGTGATGTCCGGCACCCATCCCTCCATCAACATTGATGATGGCTCCGGAGATTAATTTATTTTTAGCAATAGCAAAAATCATCTGAGCCACTTCTTCAGGCTCCCCGATACGGTTGATGAGGTGTATTCCTGCATTATTATCAAGGTCAGCACCATGCATTGGTGTCCTGATCAATCCTGGCGCAACTGTATTAACCCTGATATTGTCTTTTCCAAACTCTGCCGCAAGCTGCAATGTCAGTGCATGAATAGCTCCTTTACTCGAAATAGGTGCTGTAGAAGGAGATTGGGCAATGGCGTGGTACACTAATGGCGTTCCTATATTGATCACCACACCATCATGTTGCTTGATCATTTGAGGAATGACTGCCTGCGTGGTAAAGAATGATCCTTTTAAATTGGTGCTTAAAAAACGGTCCAGATAGTCTTCAGTAACTTCCAGAAATGGCTTGTTTTCGTAAATTCCGGCGTTGTTGATGAGCACATCAGCAGATCCGAATCTTTCTAAAGCTGTTTTCACCAGTTCTTCTCCTGTTGTTTTATCTGAAACATTTCCGGCAACCATTGCGAGATTTTCTGTGGCTCCCAGTTCATGATATACTTTCTCTAATTTGACTGCCGTTTGTGAATTAATGACCACGTTATCCCCTTGATTTAAAAAATAGCGGGCAGTTTCCAACCCTATTCCTGAAGAGGCTCCTGTTATGATTACGGTTTGTTTTTTCACTGATGATTACTTTTTTACTGTTGAAAATCCCTGTTGTTTTAATACTGACACCTGTTCCCCTGCATACCCCCAGTTATCGTCTTCAATCTCATTAATAACAATATGTGTTAAATGAGGATCCTTATTCAAAACTGAGGTTACAGCTTCACTGATTTTTCTGATTAACTGTTGTTTTGTTTCGCGGTTAAGGTCTTCGCGAAGCACATCTACTTTGATGAATGGCATGATGATAAATTTTTAGAGTTATTGAATTAATAAGCTTCCGCAATAAGATGAATGTTTAAATCAAAGTTGTTGTAGATCAACGTATCACCCAGGTTGGTAAAGAAGTTAGAGGACCTGAATCTGATATTGAATTTTGTTCTGTCTACTACAAGTTTGGTTTTTAGGACACCTGCATTATCTGTTGTTACAATATGAAGGCTGGTGTCGATACGTTGAGTAATACCTTTGATGGTAAGATGTCCTTGTGCGTAATAAAGATTCTCATCACCAGGTTCTGCATGAGTAATTTCAAATGAAGCTTCAGGAAATTGTTCTGTATTGAAGAAATCATCAGAAGCCAGGTGGTTGGCAAACTGAGTATTGGTTTCAATATCCTCAATGTCAAGGATTTTGATGGAGCGGGTATCAATGACGAACTTTCCGGACTGAAGTTTTTGGTTTTCAAATATGAAGTTGCCTTCTTTTATGCGAATTGTACCGTTATGAGCTCCGGTAACTTTTCTTCCGATCCAGTGGATAGTACTGTTTTCGGTATTGACTTTAAAAATTTTTGTATCCATTTTTATTGGGTTTAAATATGGATACAAAGTTCAGCTGACCAAAAGAAATATTGATGTGATGTACCTCACAAAATGCAGATGAGAATAAACAGTTTAAAACGCTGCAGATTATTGATGAAGCCTGCTCAAAGTTTCTCTGGTTACTCCAAGATATGAAGCGATCAGATGTTTCGGAACAAGATTGTATAGTTGGGGATACATAGATAAAAGCTCCTGGTATCTGAATTTGGCATCATTATTCATAAGAGAAAGAAGGCGTTTCTGTGCAGCTACATACCCTTTGTTGGTCCGCCATCTGAAAAAATGTTCAACTTCACGAATTTCATTACAGATTTTTTCCCTGTCCTCATTGGAAATGGACAAAATTGCTGCATTTGTAATGCAGTCTACATTAATGGTAGCCCTTGTTTTATTGTAAAGAGCATCAAAATCCGTTACCCACCACGTCGGCATGGCAAACTGAAGAATAAACATTTTCATATTGTCATTAAGATAAAATGCTTTCAAGCAGCCTTCCAGAACAAAATATTCATGATTCACGAAATCACCTTCCGAAATAAGACTTTGCCCTTTCTTTAAAGTAATCAGATCGAAATGTCCGAAAACATAGTCAAGTTGTTCATCAGTAAGAGAAGTGAATTTAGAGAGGTGATCTTTTAATATTTCTTTAGAATTGACCATGATGTATAATGAATAATCAAAAGTAAGTTTTTTCAGGATCATTTTAATTTAAATGTTGTGAATAATTCTACATGATTTACAGTGAACTATGCTTTAAGGCTAATTTATTTTTCCTATATTTAAACAGCACAGGTAAAAATTGTTTTAACAAAACAGGATTTATAACGACATATTAAAAAATTAAAAACTATGGGTATATACTTAGCGCCCGTTATTTTCTTCGGGCTTATCATTTTGTTCGCTTCGTTTTTTGTGGTTAAGCAGGAAACAGCAGCAATTATTGAACGTTTCGGGAAATTTCAGGCTGTAAAACATTCCGGTCTTCATCTTAAACTGCCAATTATAGATCAGATTGCGAAAAGACTGAACCTGAGAATCCAGCAGCTGGATGTAATGATTGATACCAAAACACTGGATAATGTTTTTATCAAAATGAAAATTTCGGTTCAGTATCAGGTGATCAGGAATCAGGTGGGGGATGCTTATTACCGTTTGGAAAATCCTGAAAACCAGATTACTTCATTCGTATTCGACGTAGTACGTGCAGAGGTTCCGAAACTGAAACTGGATGATGTTTTTGTAAGAAAAGATGATATTGCAGTAGCAGTAAAGAGCGAGCTTCAGGAAGCTATGAACAGTTATGGTTATGATATTATCAAGGCTTTGGTAACAGATATTGACCCGGATGAGCAGGTAAAACATGCGATGAACAGAATTAACGCTGCAGAAAGAGAAAAAACCGCTGCAGAATATGAATCTGAAGCCCAAAGAATCCGTATTGTAGCCGTTGCAAAAGCAGAGGCAGAATCTAAAAAGCTTCAGGGGCAGGGGATTGCCGACCAAAGAAGAGAAATTGCAAAAGGGCTTGAAGAATCTGTTAGAATGCTGAATAATGTGGATATCAACTCTCATGAAGCATCAGCACTTATTGTGGTAACACAGCATTATGATACGCTGCATTCGGTAGGTGCAAGCAACAGAAGTAATCTTGTACTTCTTCCCAATTCGCCCACTGCAGCAAGCGGGATGCTGAATGATCTTGTGGTAGCTATGACAACAGCAAACACAGTAGGAGAAGCTACAAAAGGGAAGTACCCTGAGCCTCCTCAAAAAGAATCAGGCTTTTAAGATAAAAAGAACAAACGTAAATGAAACTGGAAAAATGAATTAATGGAGAATTTTCCGTGATTGTCAAAAATAACTTCAGGCTTCATTCTTCAGGCTTCCCGCAATAAAAAACGCTTCTGAATTTTTCAGAAGCGTTTTTTATTTATTATTATTTCTTCGTTTTTGAAACCTGTTCTATCAGTGTGTATCTGATTGAAGAAGCATCTGCCGCCGGATTTTCAATTTTTTCAGTCTTTACTTTTAAAACATATTCGTAACCCGGCTCATAGGTGAAACCTTCAATATTGCTATAGAAGTTCGTCCAGTTTTCAGACGCCTTCTCTTTTACCTGCAGACATTTCATACGGCCTGCTCCAGCCGAACAATCTACGGTTTGAGGCCCTACAATGATTGTTTTTTCATTGGCTGCCATTTCTGCCTTCTTCGTTTTTGAGACTTGTTTTACCAATGTATATTTTATGGATGAACCATCAGCTGGCGGGTTTTCAATTTTTTCTGTTTTTACTTTTAAGACATATTCATAACCCGGCTCATAAGTAAATCCTTCAATATTGCTGTAAAGATTAGTCCAGTTTCCGGAAGCGTTCTCTTTTACCTGCAGACATTTCATAGGAGCTACGCCTGTACAGTCTGCTGTCTGTGGTCCTACAATGAATGTTTTTTCATCACCTGCGGATGCATTGGCTGTGGTTGTACATTGCGTCATTGCGAATAATGCTAATGCGGGTGCTGCCCCTTTTAGAATTGTTGCTATACTTTTCATAAACATTGATTTTTCCCTTACGTCGCAATTACCATGCCGAAAAAAATCCTCAATTTGTAGTACTTCTGCTATTGTTTTTTATTTTTTTAATTGTTTAATTTGAATTTCTTAAACACTAACCAAAATATAATTCTTATAATGAATATGGATAATCAAATGCAAGTTGAAAATTACAGGATTCAAAAACCTGAAATGTGGGCAGGAAATATCGGAGATGAAGAAATCATAAGCCGGATCAAAGATTCAGAATTTGCCAGAAAACAAATCGATGAGGGCAGAGACTACTGCTACTTTTTAGATAAAAAATACTATACAAGCAATACGGAGAACAGTGAATATGTCTGCATGGCGTATACCCTGAATGAACCAGGGAATCTGGAAAGGGCCTCTGTTTCTGATGTTATTGTGGAAGAAAACGAAGTGTACCAGATCCACAGGATCAGTGTTCTGAGAGATGGCGTGCTGATCGATAAGATTCCGGATACGAAAATCAAAGTTCTTGACAGTGAAAACCAGAGCAGTGGAGGTGTTCTGAGCAGTAATAAAAAGATCAATATTACCATTAAAGATCTGAGGCTGTATGATATACTTATTTTAGAAGATTCAAGGATTAAAGAATTTACCGATCGTGATTTCCTGAGAAAAGAATTCTCCAAATACGTTTGGGTAAGTCCTGATAATTACTGGGCTTACGGAAGTTTTAAATTTACATTCATCAATGAACGTGAACAGACGATTGCTTACAAGAAAACGTTTTTCAGGGATGAGCAGGGTAATGTTCTTGAGCCGCAGGTAAACCATCTGAAAAAGGAGAACGATTCGTTATCGAAGAACAGAATTATATCAATCCTGTAGATTCAGGACGTGAGATTTTCCCTTATGTGGATTTTGCTACAGAAAGCAACTGGAAAGACCTGTCTAATTATATTGTTCCTTTTTATGAGGAAATTTTCAATAAAGCTTCCTTAAAGGATTTTGCTCCGAATCTTGTTGAAAAGCTGGATGCCATTGCCGATCAGGATGAAAAGCTTCAGTTTGCCATAGAATATGTTCAGAATCATATTTATTATATCTTCAATGCTGATGAGATGAACGGACATAAGCCACAGGAACCGTCGGTAACCTATGAAAACAAGCAAGGGGATTGTAAGGCAAAATCGGTTTTACTGAAAGTGATTCTTGATTATATCGGAGTAGAAGCTTCTGTTGTACTGGTGAATTTTAACACGGATTATTATATCAAGTATTATCTTCCATCGTTATTAAGCTTTAATCACGTGGTGGTAAAAGTGAATTATAAAGGACAGGAATATTTTATTGATGCTACCATCCGTGATGAATTCGGATTGATCGAAAACCGCGGATTCATATATTTTATGCATTATCTGGAAGTGAAAAAAGATCAGGAACTGCAGGTAAGAAAACCTTATAAATTCCCCTATTTCTGTATTGACGAAAAAGTAGACTTCAGCGCACAGGGTAATACCGGAAAGCTTACTTTGTCAACGACCTACAAAGGAAACAGAGCCAATGCTATGAGAAGGTATTTTAAGAGTACGAATAAAAGAGAAATTATTGACAGCTGGAACAGCTTCCTTTTCTATGCGCTTAACTATTCAGGAGACAGGAACGGGACAGATGTACGGGATGTGTTTAAAGATGCGGCTATTGACGTGGTAAGTGATGATAAGAGACTGAATGAAGTCAGAATTCAATATTCCGCTGTTATTGAGAATCCTTACTTTGTAGATCCGCAGAAGAACCGTTTCCTGATGTATTTTGACAGGAATGTAGTGAAGGCAAGTGCCAGGGATTTTATGCATAAAGATCTGCCGTTCTGGCATAATTTTGACAGCGAGAAATACGAGATCAACCTTCACACAGATCATAAAATTGATACTGAAGAAAAATATACAATTCAGGAAAGTACGATTACCAATCCGTATTTTGATTATAAAAGCCGTAAAAAAGTGCATAAGAACGGGGCCAGCGTGTATATAGAATATAGTCCTCTGATCAATATTGAAATTCCTCAGAATGAGTTTGAACAGTTCAGAACAGATCATCATACCATTGCCGATAGTAATTACGGTTTGGGAATTGATATTATCGAACCGGGACTCATGAACAGGCTTAAATTCAGCTTTAAGAAAAAATTCAAATAAGATCCTTTAAGTTCAGCGTTAAGGGATCAATGTTTAAGGTTTAGAGTTTCCGCGGGCGGCGAAGCCTGCCGGAAATCTTTTATATTATTTTATTCAAATCATTAAAAAAACACAGATTTATTTATGTTTAAGATATTTTGTCTTGCTTCTTTTCTTGCAGTCTCATCTATGGTGAATGCACAAAAAATAACCAAAGAAAATGTTACAGGATTCTGGAGGCTGAAAGAAGCCGGGTTTTATGAAGGAAAGAGAAAGTGATAAAAGAATTTGATAACTGCCGTCTTATGAGAAACTATGCCATCAGGGAAGATGGTTTTGCTGTTTATAATTATATAGAAGGAAGTGTAGGAAACTGCAGCCCGTCTGAACCCAGACTGTCTTTCTGGAGAATCGTAGACAACAGGATCCAGTTTTATGTAGATGACCGGAATATCCTTGAAGAAGTAGTGGTAACAATGAATAAAGATAAAACAATGACTTTTTCAAGTTATATTCCTGAACGGGCAAAAGTAGATGGCGACGCTCTTGCTGAAAAAATAGTTAATACCGTTCACTACGAGATACTTGAAAAACAATATTGATAATAAAAATTAAACCTCTGATTTATGAATTATGTAACAGTAATTTATGTCCTGAATCTGGTATTGTATGCCATGTATTTCTTTGGAAGAACCGGAAGCGAGGTGGCCATATCCGGCCTTGATTTTACCGTTTCCGGAATATTATCTCTTTTGCTCATCTTTGCAGGATATCTGAACGCAAAAAAAGGAATGATCTACAGAACTGTTTTATGGGTGTTTTTTGTGAATGTTTTCTTATTCACTTGTTCCGGGGTATTTGATCAGTTTGGAAGTAATTTTAATATCCTTTCTACGGGTAACAGTGACAGTTTCCTTTTTTCCCTGGCTCTTCTTGTTTATAATGGATATCTTTTTCCTTTGACTGTTGTTCTTGATGGTTCCGGTCTGGCATTAATAATTCCTGTTGTATTGTCATTTATTCTGCCTTCATTGGGATATCTGATAGGGAAGAAGCTTTATCCAAATACCCACTAAATTATAGAGTCATTGCGAACCGAATATGAAGCAATCTCAACATTATTCATAAGCAGAAAGTTGGAAAACGCAAAGTCGCTAAGATTTTTACAAGCCATATGTACGTAAGACGCAAGGATTTTATCTTCGATAAAATTTCAACGGTACTTTTGTCATTCCGGGCAAAGCAAGAAATCTCAATTATTCAAATAAGGGTTTTAATTTTAAACCCTTATGGATTCTGGGGTTTATTATTAGGCATTATGAATTTCTGCTTCCCAATCAAAAGTTCAAAAAACAGTCTGAAGTCTGAGATTAAAGACCATAAAGGATATTTAAAAGTAGCCGGCTTGTTTCTTTCAATCACGGCATGGCTGAACCAGGCAAATCCATAGCCTACAATAGGAATGTACCATAAAAATCTTTCTTTTCCTGAACTGATAACATATCCTATAACGAAAAATACAAGAAACGTCCCGATAAAATGAAAAATCCGGGTTCCCGTTTTACTGTGTTCTGTAAGGTAAAACTGATAAAATTCTCTGTATGTTTTGATTCTTTCAGCCATGGCGGTTAGTTGATGGGTTCTTAAGAAGCTAAAGCAATAATTCTGCCGATTTTTATCAGAGGTTAAAAAATAAAAAAGACAAAATCGCAAATCAGTTTCTCCATTGGGTTTAACCTTTCTGCCATTTTGCCTTTTCGCAATTTTTGCTAATTATGATTTAGCTATTTTTTAATTCTTTCCCCAGCTTACTGTTTTTGTATCCGTAGCAGAAATAAATAACCATCCCGATCAGGAACCACATCCCGAACCAGAACCAGTTCTCATGGCTCATTCCTGTAAGAAGATACAGACATGAGCTTAGTCCAACCAATGGAATCAATGATAAATTCTTGATAAAAGCCACAACACACAGGATAAGGTTGATGATAATAAAGAAGAAAATAGAAGCTCTGAATTCTCCTTCATTGGGATCTGACCAGTTCATCAGGTTGTCAAAAAATTCCGGCTGCCATTGATAGAAAGCAATTAATCCACCAATAAAAACAACAGGGAAAATGATTTTACCATTTACATAAGGAAGATGAAATCTGCCTTTTTATTTTTCTTTGGCAGGAAGAAGAAGTACTCCGGCACATACCAGTACAAAAGCAAAAATAGTCCCGATACTCGTAAAGTCAAGGATAAAGGTTTTGTCTGTAAACAGGATAGGAATCCCCACTACGATCCCGGTAACGATGGTTGCATATGATGGTGTCTTATATTTAGGGTGTATCTTTTGAAATCTTGCAGGCATCAGTCCGTCACGGCTCATGGCATACCAGATTCTCGGCTGTCCCATCTGGAATACTAATAATACTGTAGTAATGGCTACGATGGCTACGAAAGAAACCACCAGTTCCATCCACGCTACATTGGCGTTTGTTTTTTCGAAGATGAATGAAAGCGGATCTCCCACACCATCAAATTTCTTGTAATCCACCATTCCCGTCAATACCAGTGTTAAAGCAATATAAATTACCGTACACAGTACAAGGGAAATGATCATTCCTTTTGGTAAGGTCTTCTGCGGATCTTTGGTCTCTTCAGAGAGTACACTTAAAGCATCAAATCCGATATACGCGAAGAACACTCGGATACCGCACTCATTACCCCTGCAAAGCCATTCGGCATGAAAGAAGGTGTTCCTGTTGCTGGGCTTACAGGAGTCCAGTTTTCAGTGTTGATGTAAGCAAAACCAACCAGAA
This sequence comes from Chryseobacterium sp. 1B4, assembly GCF_036631475.1. Taxonomy (NCBI): domain Bacteria; kingdom Pseudomonadati; phylum Bacteroidota; class Flavobacteriia; order Flavobacteriales; family Weeksellaceae; genus Chryseobacterium; species Chryseobacterium sp. 1B4. Next base: position 10,334 of record NZ_JAPNUF010000008.1, on the reverse strand, counting down.
TAACCAATAGAATTACTCCCAGTTTTAAAATCACCAGAGAGTTGTTGAAATTTTTACTTTCTTTAACTCCTACATAACAAAGCCATGTAATCAATCCATTAATAACCAATGCAGGAATATCTACAATAAACTTCAGACTTCCGATTAACGGTGCTGTTTTCCATGCATTTAATAATTCTTTATTTTCTGAACCATACTGAAAAGCCTTTCTGGCTTCGGTATAGCTGCAGGTCAGGTAATCAGGGATATGCATTCCGAGACGGCCTAAAAAACTGGTGAAATAATCCGACCAGGAAAAGGCTACATAAATATTTCCGAAAGAATATTCCATGATCAAAGCCCAGCCGATGATCCAGGCAATTAGTTCCCCAAAACTGGCATAAGCATACGTGTAGGCAGACCCGGCGGTAGGAATTCTGCTGGCAAATTCAGCATAGCATAAAGCAGTAAAGCCACAGGCAAAACCACAAATCAAATATAGAAGGATAACACCGGGACCCCTCTGAAAACGGCTTCTCCCAAACTGCTGAAACTCCCAGCTCCAATAATGGCCGCAATACCAAAAAATACAATGTCCCACACACCTAAGACCCTTAAAAGCCCCGTCGAAGTATCTGTATCTGAATAGATTTTTCTTCTAAAAAGTTGACTCATTCAATAACTATATTTGATTTGAAAAAAGCAAATGTAATGATTTTTTATTTTGATGTTAACAGTCGTTAACAACATTTAAGCAAAAATGCTCAAACAAAAAGCTTTAGTCTTTATAGACAGGGATTTCCACATAACTGTCATTGTACCATTTTATTTCCAAAGGTTCGCCGGCATCTTTCAGGGTTTCATCGCTTACATCCTTGCCTGAGCCGTAATTAATCTGCCAGTTAGGGTTATTGTTAACGCCAACCAACAGCAGGAGTTTGCTTCCTTTCTCGATCTTTCTGCTCATCACATACGAATTATTAATTGGGATCTGTTCCGTTGTATTAGGCTCAAGAAGCTGTCGTTTTTCATGATCTTTAGCGTAGCTGGCTCTCACGATATGAGTTGATAGTAAATAGGATTTTCCATCCGGAGAAATCTGGTACAGATAAGTATCAGTGTCAAAATCTTTTTTATTGACCGAAACATTGAAAACTCCTGACAGATTTCCGCTCATGATGATATCTTTGTCAAGTACTTCACTTTCAAAAGCAACAGAATTCGTCGTTTTTATACTGTCTTTTTTGCTGACTTTATAATAGGTGTCTTTCTGATTCCTGTTTTTTAAATCAACGGTTTGTTTGGTGAAGTTCTGCTTTACCGGTTTGCTGAATACTGAAGAAGTATTTTTTGTCCTGAAGGTAAAATTTCAAGGAAGAATTGTGCATTTTGTCAAGATCAGCAACATGCTTCCAAGTATTTGTATTCATGATCTGAAAATTGATCCTGTCTTTTAGGATTTCCGGTTTTTTACCTCCCTTAAGAATATAATCAAACCAGGAAAAAGCAAGATCATCAATACTTATTCTGGCCACCGGATCAATAGGATTTCCATTCACATACGTAAACCCGAAATTTTGTGCCCCTCCATGATTATAAGGACCAATTACCAGATAATGCTCTGCATTTTTATTGTACAGATGATGTTGCTTAAAATAATACAACGCACCAATCTGATCGTCATCATAATACCCTGTAGTGGTCAGGATCGGAATATTGATTTTAGAAAAATCTTCTTTGTAAGGAACCATCTTCTGCCAGTACTCATCATATCCCGGATGATCCAGCCATCGCTGGAATATTTTGCTGGGTTTCCCGCTTATTTTATCTAACGACCTGAATGATTTCCCACTTTTGTACCATTTTGTAAAAATAGAGTCCCATTTTATAGCATTAGTAAAATTTGCTTCATCGGTAAATTTATTGTTGGTTACATACTGAATCCACTGCAGCATATAGCTCATGAAGACATTATTCTGAGCAGGATAATCTATTCCGATGCCTACTGCTACCTGAGGAACTATCGTTTTCAATGCAGGATGAAGCTTTTTACCGCAGCCCACTGACTAAAGCCTAAATAACTTCCTCCTACCATTCCCACTGTTCCATTGGACCACGGCTGTTTGCTTACCCAGTCTATCACTTCATAAATATCTTCCGATTCATGCTCAAAAGGATTGTTTATATCATTGCTGTTTCTCTTACCCCTGGTATTGACTATAGCTCCCACATAATTATAAGTAGCAGCTCTCTTTCCAAGGAAACCATCAATGGGACCTGCATAGATATTATTGGTTAAAATAACAGGAAGCGGGGAAGTATTCTCCTTTTTACGGACAATAGTGATCGTTAAGGTATTCCCGTTGATCTTAAGGTCTTTCGTTTCGGTAATAAATTTTTCCTTGTCTTTTGAAGCCAGCTGCTGCATGACCTGAGGTTTGATGCTGGAGTAGGTTTTATAATTCAGGTAACTTTTACATAAAGCCAGCGCTGTTCTGTAATCGACGCTGTCCTTGCCTTTTGCTTGTTCAGCAGGTTCTTCAACAATTTTCTGGATTCTTTCACATCTCCGTTAAGAGCGAGCTCCAGTCTTGGAATCAAATTTTCCGGAAGACTTTCATATTTTTGGTTGAATACTTTCTGGAGCGCATTGGAAAAGGAATATTGTTTTCTTTTTTGTTCCGTCTTTGCAAGGCTGTACAGCTCAAATCCGATATATCTGTATCCACCCATATTGTTGTCGGCAAACAGATTACGGTTTTCAGAAAGAGAAGCCAACGAGTTTTTGTAATCCTGGGCAACCATCTGCAGACGGAAAAGATTATCCATAAGATCAACAGTATTTTCCGGTTTATATTTTGCAGACTGAAGGTGAGGAATCACTTGCTGTGCAAGTCCCGGCATCTGTTTTTCCAATATAACAGAGTCAGTTACAGCTGTTTTTGGAAAGTAAAATTTTTGTGCCTGCATGAGGTTCACAAAAATTAATGCTAAAAATATCTTAAATTTCATGTATTGGTGTATTTATGGTATGTTTTTAGCTGCTGTTGAAAAAGTATCAAATTAAAATAAGTTTTTGATAACTGTTTATTAAAATTGTTTATATTTTATCAGACGAAAGTAGTAAATTTTATCATTAGGCAGTGAGAAAATTTTCAGTGTTATAAAATTGTTATTTACAACCATTAAATCTGTTAAAACTTGCTTAAACAATAAGTTTTTAATATTTTCGTTAACTTATTTAGACTAATTTTCTTATATCAAGAAGAATGAAATCAAAAAAAATACTTTTAGCGGCTGCGGTCATTTATTTCGGAATCTCCGATGCTCAACAGTCCCAATATTTTACCCAGAAAGAAAATTACAGGTTCAATCTAGCCGAAAATCTTTATCAGACCAAAATATACAACGCCTCCCAATATGAATATGCAAGACAATATTTCTACAATCAGAATTTGTCCCGTTCTAAGAAAGAAGGTGCCCAGTTTTTTGATAATGTGATCGGCGTTATTCTTCAGAAAAATCATGCTGAAGAGGGATTAACCGCTTTCATGAAAGAATATCCTAATTCTGCTTATTTTGCACAGGCTAATCTTCCGCTTGCGGATTATTATTTGGCAAAAAAAGACTTTGACAAAGCGCTGGAAACACTTAAAAAGTGAATCAGTATCAGCTTTCGAAAGAGGAAAATACTCAGTATATTCTTAAGCTTGGGTATGCAAAATTTATGACAGGTGATTCTAAAGGAGCTATTGATGCACTGGAAGAAGCCTATAAAACAGCAGATCAGTCTCAGAAAGGAGATATTGCTTATATGCTTGGGCACTTATATTACAGCAACAGGCAAAATGATAAAGCTTTTCAGTATTTTGATTCCATTAAAGATCAGGATAAATTCTCAAAGCTTGTACGTCCTTATTATGTACAGATGTATTATAATGATAAGAACTACGATCAGGCCATTACAGAAGGAAATGCCCTGTTGAACGAAAATATTTCGGATTCTTATAAGGCAGAAGTTCATAAGATCATCGGAGAGAGTTATTTCATGAAGAATGATTATAACGCTGCTTATCCCCATCTAAAAGACTACCTGAGTGTACAGCAGAATCCATCTGAAAACGATTTGTATGAGATGGGATTTGTGGCAGCACAGCTGAAAAAGTATGATGAAGCGGTTTCTTATTATAACCAGCTTCTGAACAGCAATTCTGCTTTGGCGCAGAATGCTTACTATCAGTTGGGAAATGCTTATCTGGCAGTAGATAAAAGCAGGAGGCACTTTCTGCATTCCGTTCTTCTTACCAGATGGATTATGATGCAAAAGTGAAAAAACTGGCCCCGAGCAGTACGCCAAATTAAGCTATGATATCGGTAACCCGTTTGAAAGTCCTTCCGCGGTTATCCAAAGCTATATCAACGAGAATCAGGATGGTGCCAATGCTTCTGAAATGAGATCATTATTGGTGAAATCATACCTGTATTCCGGAAACTATAAAGAAACCCTGAACGCGATCGACAGGTTACAGAGTTCAACTCCTGAGATCAACAAAGTAGATCAGAAGTTTCCTATTTATTGGGAACGGAAGAATTCAACAAAGGAAATTATGATGAAGCTGAGAAGTATTTCTTAAGAAGTCTTGGTTTCAATATCAATAAAGAATTTAACAGCAGAGCTTTATACTGGCTGGCACAGGTGTATTATCAGAAAGGAAATTATCCATCTGCCATTGTTCGTTATGAAAAACTTCTTAACGAAAATTTCCCTGAGAAACAGCAGCTTCCTTATGATTTGGGATATGCCTATTTCAAATCCAAAAAATTTGATCAGGCTGCAACTTACTTCAAGCAGTATCTTGCCAATCCTAAACCGGAATTTAAAAATGATGCAGAACTTCGTCTTGCAGATATTCATTATGCCAATAATGATCTGAATGAAGCGATTGCCATTTATGATAAAAATGAAGATGCCACGGATTATACTTTGTACCAGAAAGCAATGGCTTTAGGATTTAAAGGTGATACTCAGGCAAAAATTAACAACCTTAAAAACCTTTTATTGAAATACCCTGATTCTGAATATTACGATGATGCCCAATATGAAATAGGAACTGCATATGCGGCTCAGGATGACTTTGCCAATTCCAATGATTATTTCGGAAAAGTAATTAAAGGGTCTTCTGACAAAGATCTTATTGCCAATGCTTCTATCTACAGAGCACAGAATTATATAGACCAGAATCAGAATGACAAAGCACTTTCTGAGTTGAAGACTTTGGGTGAGCAGTATAAAAATACAGCTTATGCCCAAAAAGTTGTTCAGGCTGCTAAACCTATCTTTACGAAAAACGGAGATGTTTCAGGATATGAAACCTTCGCAAGAAATGTTGGGGTGAACGTAGATGCTGCAGAAATTGATGAGATCAACTTATCTACAGGTAAACAGCTGTTCGCGAAGAAAGATTATAAAAACGCTATTTCTTATTACGAAAAGTATCTGACACAGAACCCAACAGGGGAAGGATTGTATCAGGCGAAGTATGAATTGGGAGAAAGTTATTACCAGACCAATAATTCAACTAAAGCTTTACTTGTTCTTCAGGAAGTGGCTGGAATTCAGAATGATTACAGGATGATGCACAAACTCGTTTAGCTCAGATCTACCTTGCACAAGGGAATACAGCGGAAGCTAAAAGTACCTTGAAGGCATTAAAAATTCTTCTAATATCAGCATTAAAAATTATGCAAATGTTGAATTGATGAAACTGTATGCAGAAGAAAATAATTTCTCAGAAGCTGAAAAATTAGCCAATGCAGTAATTGCCAATTCTAAAAACTCAGCAGCTGTTATTGAGACTGCGAAAGTGATCAAAGCAAGAAGCCTGATGAACTCAGGAAAGATAAAGATGCACAGACTTCCTATTCTTCTCTTGAAAAATCATCCAATACTTCAGTAGCCGCAGAAGCTTTATATGCCAAAGCCTATTATCAGAACAAAGGAAAAGCGTTTAAATCTTCCAATGAAACAATCTTTAAGCTTGCCAATAACTATGCGTCAGAGGAATTCTGGGGCAAGCGTTAGTACTGATGGCGAAAAACTATATCGGCCTGAAGGATAACTACCAGGCAAGTTATACCTGTGATCAGATCATTGCCAACTATAAGGATTTCCCTGAAATTGTTGCAGAAGCAAAAGAAGTTAAAAAACAGATTAAGAAATAGGAGATGAAGGTTTTTAAAATTGCTGTTTATTCTTTCTTGGTTCCGGCTTCACTCTGGAGCTGCATTCCATCGTACAGTGCATATCCCAAAGAGTATAACCGTGCAAAAGCTGACTTTCCCAAGCAAAAGGCTTTTGTAGTGAATAAAGAACTTAAGAAGGAATTTGAGATTTTAAAACATTCCGATATTTATGAAATTGTGGAAGACAGTACCCATGCAGCTAAAATCACCCTGCATCCGATGATGACGCATACACCCCTTGCGGAAACCCAATGATCGGGAGTATGATTACAGTCGGATTGCTGCCTTCAGGATTTCCATATAATATTTCTTACAGTTATGATGTAGCTGAGAACAATACAACAAAAAATTATCAATACAAATTACAGGTTTATCAAAGCCTTTGGCTGTTTAATATATTCAGACTGGGGAGAACTTTTTCAAAACAGTCAGGGAAAGCTTTATTAGGCAGTTATATTGCTTCCAATAAATAAAAGCCCGTTATATATTTTTTCAAATAAAGAAAATATGAACAAGAAAATTCAAATATTATCCATATTATTTTTAGGGGTTTCGTCGGTGGCGTTTTCCCAGATCAAGGAGGAAAAACTGGTTCTTAACAAAAAGAGGGAACCGGAAGTGAAGAAGATCGAGAAGAAGAAAACTTCAGTGGAAACCATTAAAAATTATCCGCCGGAAGAAGTCGCAGAACCCTGTGAAGTATACTATCACAGATGTTCCTGCTGTTTCAGATTTCAAAACTTCAACCATTCAGGGGAGGACGTAGCCCCGAAATTTGACGGGACCGCTCAGAATAACTATTTCCAGTTCGGAATGGGTAACTACGGGAAAGTCTTAGTAGACGGAAATGTTTCCAAAACCCTGGAGAATAAGCTGGAAGTAGGAGCAGATGTTCATGTTCTTTCTACGAATGGTCTTAAAAAAGATTATGACTGGAAATCCGGGCAGACATCAGCCAATATCGGTGCTTTCTTAAATTCTTACGGCGAAAAGGGTAAATTCAACCTTAATGCAGAATATGGTCTGGACAGCTATAATTATTATGGAATTTATGCCATGCAGCCTACCGGAGAACTTGACCTGAAGCAAAAAGTCAATCAGTTTAAGGTAAACGGTTACTATGATTTTTATTCCAATGAAATCCTGAATGATGTAAGAGTAAAATCATCCTTCCTGAAAGATCATTTTGATGCACAGGAAAACCAGGTGTCTATTCTTGCCAATTTCTCAAAACATGCGGTTGAATTAGGAAAATCAGGAATTAACCTGAATGCTGATCTGGGAGTGGGATTAGATGCTGTGAAGACAGATTTTGCCATCAGGGATAAAAACTCAGCTAATTTCTTCAATACCAGCCTGGCTCCTAAAGTGACCTTCAGAAAAGGAGACTCTTATTTGATGTTAGGATCTTCATTCTCTTTCCTGAATGCTAAAAATTCCAATGACCAGCTGGACCAGCAAAAAAATAATAAGACTTACTGGTTCCCGCAGGCAGAGTTCCAGTTTGCCGCGGCTAATGAATTTAAATTCTACGGAGGGGTAGACGGTGGTCTGAAACTGAATACTTACGGAGATATGCTGCAGACGAATCCATTCATCCTTTCTGACCAGTTTTTAAAGCCTACAGAGACGAAATATCATTTTTATGTAGGATTGAGAGGAGATATTGATGAAACGCTGAAATACGACTTCTCTGCAGGTTACGGAAAGATGAGAGATATTATGTTCTTTAAGGCCAATGATCTTTTTGATAACAGCTCTGTTAACCGTTCTGCATACAATTTTGCCAATACGTTCTCTGCAATATATGATGACGGAAATGTAAGTGATATCAAAGGAAGTGTACAGTATTTCCGTTGGCAAATCTTATTTTAGACGGAGAATTAAGATTTACAAAGTACAATCTTAAGAATTACGATAATATTTATAACGTTCCTTTGTTCAATGCAAGTATCGGGGCAAAATATACCATGCTTGACAAAAAGTTACTACTGGGATTTAAAGGAATCTTTGCAAGTGACAGAACTACAAACTCTTATGCGATTGAAGCAGTAGGTGCTCCGAATGTAATTTATCAGTCTACGGAGAATACAAATGATAAAGTTGGCGGTTATGCTGATTTAAATCTTTCCGCAGAGTATAAAATTCACAAAAATTTCAGTATTTTCGCACTCGGAAATAATCTTCTGAGCTCAAAATACCAGACGTACAAAGGATATAAGGTCCTGGGTGCACAGTTTCTGGGAGGCGTGAAGATCACTTTCTAAAAATATAAGTAATCAGTAATCATTATGAGTTACTCATTACTTATGAATACGGCTGCATAGTTTAATGGATAGAACTTCGGATTTCGGCTCCGACAGTGAGGGTTCGAATCCTTCTGCGGTCACTTAAGGAGACAACTAATAAATAGTTGTCTCCTTTTTTATCCGTAAATGCTTAGTTATCAAATTTTTAAAATTTGACTTTTTGTGTTCGATGTTTTAAACGTAAAATACTTAGTCTGTTTGAAATAAACAGTCTGAAAGTGCCACAATAGGCTTGTAATCTACAATCATTAAGAGTTCGAATTCTCCTTAAGGTTAGAGCTTTTTTCTCTTTTGACTTATTGTAGGTTTTTGCTACTAAATATAGCAATTCTAATATATCCTTAGCTTCTTTCTCATTTACCTGAACACCATTCTTGGCCAGAATAATAATCGCTTGTTCTACTGAAACAGTTCTATCAATGAAATTCATTTTCCTATTGTTTTTTCGATTACTTTTTTTGACAATATTTTGAAAATGCTGGCTTAAGTTCTAATGAAAGGTCTCCAGTTTTATAATCAATATCAACAGGAGGAATAAGATTCACAAGATACTTTTTATCTGAAGTATCAAACTTGACAAATTTTTGGAAAATCTCACGAAATGTCTTATTTTCCATTTGATTCATTTTATCGATTACTCTTAAATTAAGAGTAATGTCACGCTCTTCTTTCTTCAGATTTTTTGTGTTGATTTGACTTTCTTGTTTTAATTCATTATAATCATCGATCTTTAATATTCCTGCTATAAATAATTTCCTGCCTCGAGAAAGTGTTAATTTTCCTCTTTTATCTTTCTGTCTACTAATTGTTGAGCATACAAATAACTCGCTTTCTGAGTCTTTATATTCTGATTTTCCAAAATATTCTTAAACAACTCCATCGTGTTATCTGCTAGTATTAATTCTTGAAGTTTATTTTGATAACTGTCATTAAGTAAAACTGCACCAATTCTAATTTTGCAACGATTGTCACAATGGTAATAGGGATATCTATTCTGCTTACCTGAAAAACTTCCGGTAAGTTTTCGACCACAAACAGGACAAGTCAAAAAGCCTCGAAGAAAAACATTTCTTTTAAATCATCTCTTTTAGCTGTCATTTTTCTTTTTGTATTAATGACAGATTGAACTTGATCAAATAATGCCTCAGATATTAATGGTTCATGTAATCCCTTTATCATCTGTCTTTCATTAGAATTAAGTTTAACTGATATGATTCCACAATAAATTGGATTGCGCAAAATCCGAAAAAGTATGATCGTGAGCATATCAATCCTTTCTCATTAGCTATTTTACTGATTTCAGATATTTTGTGATGATTTTGAACAGCTTGACTGAAAGCCCATTTTATAATTTCAGCTTCCGGTTTTTTAGGTACAATAGCTTTTTTACCATCAATTAACGTTACGTTGATAAATCCTATGGGAGCTTTATTTGGATATCTACCCATTAACTTAGCTCGACGAATACCATTAGAAGTATTTTGAGCTCTTCGAGTATTTTCTGCCTCTGGAACGGCTAAATATACAGCCAACATAACAGTACTTTCAGGCACGGAGAAATCAATAGGTTGATCGATAGCCATTGCGGTTGTCTTGTACTTCCGAAGCTTTCCAATCATTTCGTAAGCATATTCGACATTGCGACTAAATCGATCCCATTTAATAAATAATATATTTTTATCTTCTGATGACTTCTTTTTAATTTCGGAGAATAATTCTTTCCACTCTGGACGATTGAAATTTTTAGCAGAATAGTCTTCACGATAAATTCCTTTAACCTCAATATTGTTATATTTACAATAC